>JAEWBG010000079.1 GCA_023391335.1 Pseudomonadota bacterium
AGCGGTTTGGCGACAGCATCGGCATCCTCGATTTCCATGACGCCGATCAGATGCGACAAATTTTTCGAAAGGGCGCTGAGTTCTTTCGGTGAGAGCGAGCCCAGCGCCTCGGGCAGCAGTCCTTGAGCGGGCCCCGGTGCGCAGGCGATGGCCTTTTCTCCCGCTTTAGTTACGTGAAGACCGACCCGCCGTTGATCCTCTGTGGAAGGCGTTTTCCTGATCATCCGGCGCTTCACCAGCTTGTCGACCAATTGGCTGCAGGTCGACTGATGGATCGACAAGCGAATCGCAACTTCGGAAACGCCAACCCCAGGGGTCTTTTGCGCCTCCTGAAGAATCCACAGTTGCGAGCCGGAAACGCCGCAGATTCGTTCGATCTGCAAGAAGTGCTGTCGAACGGCGCCGTAGATGATGCGGAACTGCTTGAGTACGCCCATGGCGCGCTCGTGGTGAGGGTTGCTCGTCTTTCTCTTAGCCATGCGCAAAGGATGTGTGACAAACCGGCGTGATTTGTACCTGGTTTGCGTGCGGTGCGCCACAACCTCTTGGCTGCTGCAAGCGTCGGTCGGCAGTTGCCGACAGTCTTCACGCCGGTCCGAGAGCGACAGCCATCGCTGCGACGCACCTCGCATATGCTGGAATCAGGGTCGACTGCTTAACTAACTGCTGTATGCACCATGAGTGAACACATCAATGTTGGCAGCAAAGTACCTGTTCTCGAACAGTGCCGCGACATCTTGATCAACCAGATTCGAGCAGCAGTGGACCAACTCGGTGAACATACAGGTTCCACTCAGGTCCACGATGCCCGCAAAGCACTCAAACAGGCGAGAGCGACACTACGTCTGATGCGGCCGGCTTTGACTGGCGGACAATACCGGCACATGAACGCCGTCTTGCGAGATGCCGCGCAGCCTCTCTCCAACGTGCGAGACGCCGACGTTCTCATCACGTCTTTGCAGAAAATCCTGCGGAAATTCGGCGAGCCTGGCCGACATGTGGACATCAGCAACGTTGAGCGGTATCTCGCGCAGCAGCGAGGCAGAGCGGAACGTGGATTGACCGCGAAACGAGTGGACACTTTGCGAAGTCCACTGAGAGCAGCTCAAGCACAAACGTCTAACTGGAGGCTTCGCGCTACCAACTCGTCGGTGGTATTCGATGCGCTACGGCACTCGTACTCGCGAGTTCGAAAAGCGCATCGTATCGCCCGGAAAGAGGCGTCCACAGAAAGCCTGCACGAATGGCGGAAGCGAACGAAGTACCTGTGGCATCAGGTGCAGTTGCTCGCACCGCCATCATCTCGGGAAATGCATGAATACGCAGACGCGATGCATCGACTGTCGGACCATCTGGGCGACGACCATGACCTTGCTGTGTTGCGCTCATCGATCTTCGGGTCGCGCAAATTACTCGAGAAGAAATCAGAAGACGCGTTGAAGGCGTTTATCGATCGTCGTCGCGCCAAGTTGCAGTCGAAGGCGTTCGCATCGGCTGTGGGTTTGTTGGAGGAAAGTCCGAAGGCTTGGTGTCGGCAACTAAAGCGGCGCGTGAAGCATGCTGCGCGAGGCGCAACGAAGCCGGCGCGAAGGACGGGGCGGGACTAGGGTCCGGAATAGAAGCCGCGCTCAGCTCGGCTTGTTGCCTTTTTCGGCGATGAGCGTGTTGCGAACGAGTCGAGTCGCGATGACGGAGACGTATGTCTTGATGCGTGCTTCTGCGGAGAGGTGGGCGTGTTCGTTTTCGAACAACCGGCGCACGTGATCTACGGGGGCGTCGTTTTCGTGTGCGAGAGTCTCGATGATCTGTTGTAGGCGGGTGGGATCAGCAGCGTTGTTTCGCAACTCAGCCATATGCCCTCCAGAGAATCACGCGCGGCGCAGCGGGGGCGTGAATGCTAAGTGCCATATAAGAAGAGCGCTACCGCGGCGCTACCGCGACTGCCGATCTCAGCACCAGCGTAGCGTAGAATCAACCAGTTACAACAGAATCCTACGAGTTTGGGTTAACCTAAGATGCCACGGCAGGCCGAAATTCCTGCGCAAGTCAAATTCTGGCAAACGGGAAATCACCCCTGCGGATTCGTACCGAGCCGCTGCCCGTCGATCCACGTAGCGGTGACGTTCACGTTCTCATCGCACTGAACCAGGCTTGCTCGGTAGCCCGGCAGAATTTTGCCAAGCTCATGATCGAGGCGCAGGAACTCCGACGGATATTCGCTCGCCATCCGCGCGGCTTCTTTCAGTTCGATGCCGAGCAGGGTCGTGGCATTGCGAACGGCTTCCGCCATGTTCAAGTGCGAACCGGCTAGCGTGCCGCTTTCATCGAGACACTTACCGTCGCGTACGACGATCCGCCGGCCTTGCAGCATGAATTCATCTCCGTCGATGCCGACGCTGGGCATTGCATCGGTCACCAAGATGAAGCGATTCCGTGGTTTGCTGCGCATCGCGATTCGCAATACAACCGGATCGACATGCAGTCCATCGAGAATGATGCCGGCCCAACTGTCTTGGCTGTCCAATGCCGCACCGACGACGCCCGGCTCTCGTCCGGTGAGCTGCGACATCGCATTGAATAGGTGGGTGAATCCACGCAACCCATTCGCCAGCGCCGCTTTGATCTCCGCATACGTCGCATCGCTGTGGCCGGCGGAGACAATCATGCCTTGATTGGCGAGTTGGCGAATGAGATCGGGCGTGGTCATCTCCGGCGCGAGTGTGATGAGCGTCGTGCCAGTGCGCAGTGACGTTAACAGCTTGAGTGCGGACGCATCGAGCTCACGCAGCTTCGATTCATCGTGAACGCCTTTGCGATCGGCATTCAGAAACGGGCCTTCGATGTGGATCCCCAGCACGCCCGGAATGCGCTGTTCGAGGGCGGTTCGAGCCGCACCGATCGCGTTTTCGACCACGTGCAAATCATCGCTGATGAGTGTGGGCAAAAATCCGGTCGTGCCGAAGCGCCGATGCGCCTCGCCGATCACGCGGATGTTCTCGGCGCTGGGATTGTCATTGAAGAGCACGCCGCCGCCGCCGTTGACTTGCACATCGATAAAGCCGGGAAGGAGCAGCGAGCCGCGTAAGTCGTAAGTCGCGTACTCTGACGAGAGCGTCTTCTTCGACACGACATCCAGAATCCGCTCGCGTTCGAGCAGCACCGTCGCGTTGTCGTCGAAGCCGCCGGGAAGGAGCACTCGGCCGTTAATTAAAGCACTGCGCATTAGAGCGTCTCAGTCACCTTTCGCAAATGCGGCGGCACATCGGGATCGAATCCACGTGCGCGCGCCAGCGATTCCGCCATTCGATAGAAACTTAGGATCATGAGCATCGGCTCGATGACGGGATGCGCTGCGATCACGGGCAACTGAATCGCGCCCGATGCAGTTCCGCCCGCCAACAAGACGCGCGCGCCGCGTCTAGAGAACTCGCCTGCGATCGTTTCGACGCTGCTGCGCGTGTCATCGTTCTGCGAGAACGCGAGCACTGGAAATCCATCGCGCACCAATGCCATCGGGCCGTGCTGTACTTCTGCGGCGCTAAAGGCTTCCGCGTGCAGTCCGCAGGTTTCTTTCAACTTGAGCGCCGCTTCCTGTGCGATGCCGAGTCCGTATCCTCGGCCCACGACGAACAGATTCGTCGCGGACCGCAACGTATTCGTCGCGGCGCCCCAATCTGCGCGCCACGCTTCGTCCAACTGCTCTGGAGCGCCTTCGAGTGCGCGCATCAAATCGATGTTCTCGGTCCAGCTTGCCAGCATGTGCACGATCGCGCTCAGCGATCCGACATAGGACTTGGTGGCCGCGACGCTGGTTTCAGGACCTGCCGCAATATCGATTGCATAGTGAGCCATTTGAGCGAGAGGGGAGCGCGGCGTGTTGCAGATCGCAACGACCATCGCACCCGAGGTGCGCGCTTTCTCGACGGCTGCGAGCAGGTCCGGACTCTTTCCCGACTGTGAAATCGCAAGGAACATGGCCCCTCGCATATCCATGCTCGCGGCGTACACGGAACTCAGCGACGGCGCGGCGGATGCAGTGAGTACCCGTGTATGGGCTTCGATCAGATATTTCGCATACGTTGCTGCGTGATCGGAACTGCCGCGGGCGCAGGTGACGATGGCTCGTGGAGACAGCTTTCGAATCGCTGCGCCGACATCGCGCATCAAAGTGGCATTGGCCTGCAGTTGACGCCGAACGACGTTTGCTGACTGCGCCGCCTCCAGAAACATCTGTGATTGCATGATTACGATTGGGCCGTGAGCTCAGCGACGAAGTCGTAGATATCGCCTCGGTAGTAGGACTGCGAGAACTCGACCGCACGGCCGTCTTTCAAGAAGCCGAGCCGCTCCACCAACAATCCCGCATCCTTCTCTTGAGCCTTGAGGAGCTTCGCTTGTTCTTGCGTTAACAAGACCGCGCGCAAGCGTTGCAATGCGCGAACCGGACGAGCGCCGTTCTTTTCCAGCGCCTCATACAAGGATGTTTCGACCGCATCCAGGGAGGGCAAGCAAGAAGCAAGAACCGTTGCGTATTCGAGCGCCATCGGTGCTTCGTCTGCAAAGCGAATGCGGTGAAAGCGAAACACCGGCGTTCCAGGACTCGATCGCAGAGTCAGTGCTTCTTCGGGCGTCACGGTGCCTGCTGCGCGATTGAGCCATACGCTGCGCGGTTTGCGTCCGCGCGCTCGCATGTCTTCGGAGAATGAAGTGAGTTTGGCGAAGTTCTTTTCGACTTTCGCACACACAAACGTGCCGGCGCCTTGGCGTCGCACGAGTAGTCCCTCATCGACCAGACCGTCGATCGCTTTGCGCACGGTGATGCGTGAGACCGACAAGTCATCGGCAAGGTCGCGCTCCGGCGGCAGCGCATCGTCGGGGGCGAGCAAGCGCTTCTCGATCGCATCGCGCAATGCCCGTTGCAGCTGCTGATACAGCGGCAGGCTATTGCTTTCGTCGAGCTTGGATAGAAACCGCGCAAGGTTCGCCACTCGCTACTCCAGTGAACGCCCGTTCCAGGGCATGGCGTGAACAATGCCACTGACATAAGACCAATGCAAGACCAATATATCCATTCTGATAACCTGTCAGCTGCACCAGAACCTAGGAAACAAGGCAAAACGATCGTGTTGATATGTTTTAAGTGCAATACCACTTGGCAGATTGGTATCACTGGTACTATATTGGACCTCAATTGGTCTGCACACACAAACGTAAGGGGAAGGGCACTTAAGATGAACACCAAACGTTCCACACTCATCGGCAGCGCAGTCGCCTTGGCGTTGTTCGGTCAATCCTCGGCAATGGCCGCGCAGACCACCGCCACTGCTAGCGGCGATGTCGAAGAAGTGATCGTCACCGGCATTCGCGCCAGCGTCGAAAAATCCCTCGAGACCAAGCGTGACGCCAACGCGCGTTTGGAAGTCGTGACCGCCGAAGAGGTCGGCAAACTTCCCGCTCACAACGTGGCAGACGCACTGCGCGGATTGCCAGGTGTGAACATCAGTTCATCGAGTGCGGATGAAGGCGGCTTCGATGAAGCCGATCGTGTGAGTCTTCGCGGTACGAGTCCCAGCCTCACTCAGACGTTGATCAACGGGCATAGCGTTGGCTCCGCCGATTGGTTCGTGCTTAGCCAAGGCAACAATGTCGGCCGCAGCGTTAGCTACACACTGTTGCCTTCCGAACTGGTGAACTCGGTGGAAGTGAACAAGTCCTCGAATGCGAAGCTGCAGGAAGGCGGCACGACCGGCACCGTCAACATCATCACCCGCAAGCCGTTGCAATTCACTGACTCGCTCACGACCGAGGCGTCGATCGGCAGCGTGTATTCCGATCAAGCCGATGCCTACGATCCGCAAGTATCGGGTCTGTTCAACTATAAGAACGAGGACAGCACCTTCGGTGTGCTGTTGCAGGTCTTCAAACAAAAGCGCTCGCTGCGTCGTGATGCGCAGGAAATTCCCGGCGGTTTCTTCAAGATCGCCGATACCGATCCGGTCGCTGCGACGAATCCCGATCTCGTGGGCGTCTATGTCCCGGGCCTCGTGGGCTCCACGTTGTTCGAACAGGTTCGGGATCGCACCGGTGGATTACTCGAACTGCAGTTCAAGCCATCGGACAACCTGACGCTCGGCTTGAGCGGCTTCCTTTCCGATATGGATGCGGACAACTACAACCGCAACTTCATGATGTGGGGCGGCAACTTTGCGCGTAGTCAGGCGCCGCAAGCCGGCTACACAATCGAGAATGGCGTGTTGACGAACGCAACATACGCAGGCGTTCCCGGCACCAATTACGCCGTCTACGACATGATCTACCGCGAGGCGACAGCGAAGAGCAACTACGTCACCTTTGACGCAGACTGGCAGATCAACGACGACTTGAGCTCCAAAGTCCAAGTGGGCACGACGAAAGGCGAGGGCACGACCGAACGCCAATTCATCGCTGAGGTGACTACTGCTGCCGGCGGCGGCGCGAGCTTCACGACTCACGGCATCGGCTCGCCGTTGGATTGGAATGTCGGAGGCGATTTGACGCCAGCCGGCGTGACCGGGTTCGGCACCTGGGGCAATCAGGAAGTCATCGCAACCGACAAGGAAAACTGGATTAACCTGGATTTCAGTCAGAACCTCGATGTTGGCGTTCTGACTTCACTCGACTTCGGAGCGCGATACGCCGATCACGAACGGCAAACTCGCTCGCCTGAAGGCGCATCGCCTGGGAACATCTGGGCCAGCCTGCAAACCGGCGCCACCAGCGCGTATCCGAGCGACTTCGGCGATTCCATCGGCGGCAGCTTCCCGCGCGACCTGTGGTACTTCACGACTGGCGCTCTGAAAGAGTCGATCATCAACAACTCCACGTGGCTGTCCGACAACGACGGCCCGACCGGTCGTCACAACTACGGTGGCGAATGGAAAGTAGCGGAGAAGAATCTCGCCGCGTACGTCCAAGCAAACGTGGCGGGTAGCGAATGGAGCGGCAACGTCGGCTTGCGCTACGTCAACATCGACCAGGACATCAACTCGTATCAAGCCGTCTCTTCTGCAGCGAATGCAGACGTGAGCAGCTTGTTCGGCAACTGGATCTATCAGAACACCACCAACAAGCGCAGCCGCGTACTGCCGAGCGCGAACTTGAAGTTCAACATGAGCAGCGATGTCGTGTTCCGCTTTGCGGCGTCGCAGACGATGACCTTGCCCGATTACTCCGCATTGGGTGCATCGAGCTATGGTTCCGATCTGAACAAGACGGGCGGCGGCGGCAATCCGAATCTGAAACCGGTGATTTCCACTAACTTCGACGGCAACCTGGAGTGGTACTTCATGCCGCGGGGCTTGGTGTCCGTCGGCGCATATGCGATGGATTTGAAGGACTACGTGGCCTTCGGCACCGAAACGCGCATGCTGTACAGCGAGTTGAGCAATCAACTCGAGGCGTACAACGTCTCGGTTCCGATCAACTCCAACGGTCAGGTGACGGGCCTCGAATTGGTGTACGAGCAACCGATCGGCAAGTGGCTCGGCTTCAGCGCGAACTACACCTATGCGGACGGCAAGACTGCGCACACTTGGGCGGACGGCAGCAACAACCTGGTGGGCACATCGAAGGACACCTACAACTTGGGTGCCTACTTCGAGAACGACACGTTCGGCGTGCGCGCGAACTACACGTATCGGACGTCGTTCTTGATCGGCCTGTCGGGCGCAAATCCGTACTACCAGGATGATTTCGGCACGCTGTCGATGACGGTGAGCTACAAGCCCACGCCGTGGCTGAACCTCAGCTTGGATGCGTTGAATCTCAACAACCCCTCGTTGACGTACTACCAGAGCCAATACATCCCGAGTGCGTTCTACAACAACGGACGCCAGTACTACTTCAACGTCCGGGCCAAGTTCTAAGGCACGCCGGCCCGCGGCCCTATCTGGGCTGCGGGCCTTTTCAGGAAAACCTCGAGTGCGGCAGGATCGGATGCGTGAAAGGATGTCGCATCGATCTTGCCCGACCCTGAATAATGCATCACCAATTCAAGCTATCCATCCTTATATATGTCGCCGTCTTGGTGGGTCTCGGCGGTTGCAAGGGCGCTGAACCCGTAGCGCCTGCGTCGGCGGCACCGGTCGCCATGATTCCTGCGCCTAAATCGATGACCGTACAGAGCGGGCAGTTCATCGTTACGCCAGGCACGCTCGTTTCGTTCCCGGACGGATCCGCAGCACAAGCGGCAGCCGACTACTTCATTGACGAGATGCAACGCACCCGCGGTCTGACCTTACGCGCTGAAGCATCGGAACTAGCCAAAGAGAACGTCATTCGCTTCGACCTGGCCCCCGCAGGGAGCAGCGGCGGAGAAGAAGACTATTCGTTGAATGTGTCTCCCCAACGAATCGTCATCTCCGCCGCCGACTCTCGCGGCCTGTTCTACGGCGCAGTCACGCTGTGGCAGTTGATGACGAGCGTTGAGCCTAGCAACGGCACCTACGCAATCCCGGCGATGAGGATCGAAGACTCGCCGCGATTTCGTTGGCGCGGGTTGATGCTCGACTCAGCGCGCCACTTCCAATCGCCTGAGTTCATCAAGCAGTTCATCGATTGGATGGCCCTGCACAAACTCAATGTGCTGCATTGGCATCTGACAGACGACCAAGCTTGGCGCATTGAGATCAAGAAATATCCGAAGCTCACGGATGTCGGCGCGTGGCGAGTGCCCGCGGGCGCAGCAGCTGCGGCGGATATCGATCCCGCCACGGGAAAACCGCGGTTGTACGGCGGGTTCTATTCGCAGGATGAGATTCGGAGCATCGTTGCGTACGCGGCCCGGCGGCACATCACCATCGTCCCGGAAATCGAAACGCCGGGTCATGCAAGCGCGGCCATTGCTGCGTATCCCGAACTCGGCGTGCTCGGTAAGAAGATGAGCGTTCCCGCCGATTGGGGTATCTATCCGAATCTGTACAACGTGAACGATGCGACTTTTACGTTTTTGGAAAACGTGCTCGCCGAAGTGATGGAGCTGTTCCCAAGCGAATACATCCACGTCGGTGGCGATGAGGCGGTGAAAGATCAATGGCAGGCCTCGCCGAAGATTCAGGCGCAAATGCGCAAGCTCGGCATCAAGGACGAACATGCGCTACAAAGCTATTTCATTCAGCGCCTCGAGAAGTTCTTGAACGCGCACGGTCGCAAGTTGATCGGCTGGGACGAAATTCTCGAAGGCGGTTTGGCGCCGAATGCCACCGTGATGTCATGGCGCGGTATCGATGGCGCAATCGCTGCTGCCAAGGCAGGCCATGACGCGGTGTTGTCACCCTGGCCCACGTTGTACTTCGACAATCGCCAAGCGAATGACACGCAACCGGGCCGCGGCACGATGATCACTGTCAAAGACGTGTACGCATTCAATCCCGCACCCGAGTCGATGGGCTCGGAACAACGCGAGCACATTCTCGGCGTACAAGCGAATCTCTGGACCGAACACATGCGTACGGTGGATCGCGTCGAATACATGGCCTTTCCGCGTGCGGCTGCATTGGCGGAAGTAGCGTGGTCGCCCGAGAGCAAAATCAATTGGGAGGATTTCGAACGACGACTGCCCGCACAGCTCAAGCGCTACGATTCGCTGGGAATCCATTACGCGACGCCTTCGAAGGAGGCGCCTCTTGAGCCCAACCGCCGCACCAGTCATCAACTGCAGCTGTGCACCGACAAACTCGTGTTGTCGTTGGAAGACGATGCACCGCTTCAGGGTCCGCGTGCGACCTTCTGGGTGGACATCATGGACCCGTGTTGGATTTATCCTGCCGCCGATCTTTCGAATGTGTCGGCGATCAAGGCGAGTGTCGGTCAAGTGCCCTTTAACTTTCAGATCGGCAAAGCTGTGAACGAGATTCCACTGCCGACACCGAAGACGGCAGACGGCGAGCTGCAGGTTCATTTAGATAAATGCGATGGCCCAGTGATTGCCGAGTTGCCGCTCGCGCCAGCTGTTTCAAATCCGCAGATCACCGCGCTTCCCGCTGCCACAGTGAAGCCGACGACTGGGAATCACGATCTGTGCTTTATCTTCGCCCGCAAGACTGTCGATCCCACATGGGTGATCGATAGCGTCGAACTCATCACGAGGTGAACGCGTGATTCTGCGTTGTCCATTGGCCGGCTGGAGCAGTTCGCTCGACGAGGCGCCGGATCCGGTGTTCGCCGGCCGCATGTTGGGTGATGGACTGTTGGTCGATCCGACGGGACATGAACTGTTCGCTCCCTGCGATGGCGAGATTATCTCCGTCGCGCCGTCGAAGCATGCGATCTCGATCAGAAGCACGGAAGGCGTTGAAGTGTTGATGCATGTGGGCATCGATACGGTGGCGCTCGGCGGAGCCGGTTTCGACGTACATGTCGCTGCCGGGGAGAGGGTGTCAGCCGGAACGAAGCTCCTCACATTCGATCTGGATTTCCTCGCGCGTAGCGCCAAGAGTCTCGTCACGCCGATCATCGTCACCAACGCCGAGCGCTTCGAATTTATCAGTGCTCAGGTCGATCGTGAGCTGGCGGTGGGCGATGCGCTCATCGAACTTCGAGTCAAAAGCTTGGCCCAGAACGAAGCCAAAGGGACAGGGGAACGATGCAGCGAAACCGTTCGCGTCGATCACGAGCACGGCATTCATGCACGGCCCGCCGCATTGATCGCAAACGCGGCGAAAAAGCTGTCAGCGAAGGTGGAAATCAGCGCTCGAGGGAAGACAGTTAATGCGGCCAGCGCCGTCGCGCTGATGTCGCTTGGAGTGCACGCGGGCGATGAAGTCGTGATCACTGCCACAGGTGAGAAGGCGCGCGACGCAGTGGACGCCATAAAGGGCATCATTCGCGGCCTGGAAACGCACGGCGAGCCAACGCGCTTCGCGGCTCCCGCGAAGCCTGTACCTACCGAAGATCCGAATCGATTGCGTGGTGTGATCGCAAGCCGCGGTGTTGCTATCGGCAGTGCGTTCCATCTGCGTCGCCGCGAGCTGACAGTCCCGGAACATGGCACTAGTGTCGCGAGCGAGCGCTCGGAATTCGAGCGTGCGCGCAATGCCGTGAAGGCACGGCTGCAAGCGCTGGCAGCCTCTTCGCATCATCAGGCTAGACAAGTCATCGAAGCGCATTTGGAACTCGTCGATGATCCCAAACTCGTAACCACCGCCAACGGACACATCGAAGCGGGCAGAAGTGCGGGATTTGGCTGGCGTAGCGCCATTCGTACTAGCGCCAACGAACTCAAATCGCTGGACGATGCGCGGATGGCTGAGCGAATCGACGATTTATTGGACCTTGAACATCAAGTGCTCGCGGCCCTATTGGGTGAAGAAGCGACGCAAGCAATTGAGATACCCGATCAGTCGATCCTGATTGCTGCCGATCTGCAGCCCTCGCAATTCATTGCGCTGGACAAATCCAAACTCGTGGCCATCTGCCTTGCAAACGGCGGACCGACCTCACACGTCGCGATTCTGGCCGCTGCGACCGGCGTGCCCATGGTTGTCGCGCTCGGCGAACGCATTCACGAGGCGCGCGATCGGCAATCGATCATCGTGGATGCGGACGCAGGAATCGTGCATCTGAAACCCGATAACGAGCAGCTCGCGAGTACGTCGGCCTTCCTGGCGGCGCGTCGCGAAGACACGGAACGCGCTCGTCTGGCAGCTCAACGCGAATGCCGCACCGCCGACGGGGTACGCATCGAAGTGTTCGTGAATCTCGGATCGCTCGCGGATGCCGCGTTCGCAGTCAGCCAAGGTGCTGAAGGATGTGGATTGCTGCGCACCGAGTTCCTATTCCTCGATCGCGAACGCGCGCCCGATGAAGCCGAGCAATTCAACTGCTATCAGCAGATAGCAAAGGCGTTAGAGCCGCGACCGCTTGTCATTCGCACGCTGGATATCGGGGGCGACAAACCGATTCCGTACTTGCCGTTGCCGCGAGAAGAAAATCCTTCGTTAGGGTTGCGCGGCGTGAGGACGAGTCTCTGGCGTCCGGATCTGCTGCGAGCTCAGCTGCGTGCGATTTTGCAAGTCCAGCCGCAAGGGCAGTGTCGCATCTTGCTGCCGATGATCACGGAGCTCGCGGAGATACGTACGGTCGTCAAGCTGATCGATGAAGTGCGAGCCGAGTTGCGCATCGCAAATAGGCCGCAGATCGGCATCATGATCGAAACGCCCGCATCCGCACTGCTTGCGGATCAGCTCGTTCGCGAAGTCGATTTTCTGTCGATCGGCACCAACGACCTCACTCAATACGCCTTGGCCATGGATCGCGGCCATGCAGAACTTGCGCCGCGAATCGATGGATTGCATCCCGCTGTGCTGCGATTGATCGCCATGACCTGCGAGACGGCATCCAAGCATCAACGTCTGGTTGCAGTATGCGGTGGATTGGCTTCGGACCCTGCAGCGGTTTCCGTGCTGTTAGGTCTTGGAGTAGGGGAGCTATCCGTCGTGCCGGCGATGATTCCGCAAATCAAACAACTCGTCGCGGAATTAACCATCGACGAGTGTCGTGCACTCGCCAAACGCGTGCTGCAGCTCGATTCCGCCGAGGCCGTGCGTACCGCCGTGGCCGAGCATTCCAGACATTCTTCAAGATCGATCTCCCACGACACGAAAGCGAAATGGGGATGAACGTATGAAAACGGTCCTCTCATCTTTGCAGAGGGTTGGCCGCGCACTTATGCTGCCGATCGCGGTGCTGCCGGTCGCTGCACTCTTGTTGCGACTGGGTCAGCCGGATCTGTTGAATATCGCTGCGATGGCCGCAGCTGGCAACGCCATCTTCTCAAATCTCGGATTGCTCTTCGCGATTGGCGTCGCGGTCGGATTGGCGCGCGAAAATCATGGCGCCGCTGGCCTCGCGAGCGTGGTCGGCTATCTGGTTGCGACGAAAGGCGCTGAAGTATTGATTCCCGTGCCTGCCGATGCACTCGCGAACTTTCACGACGCGGCGGTTGCGCTTGCTGATGCGGCTTATCGTGCGAAGGAACTCGGCAAGCTCAGCGTGCCAGTTGGAATCCTATCCGGGTTGATCGCAGGTGCCTTGTACAACCGCTACAGCGATATTCGCTTGCCCGCTTATCTTGCGTTCTTCGGTGGCCGCCGCTTTGTGCCGATCGCCAGCGGCTGTGCAGGTCTCGTCCTTGCAGTCTGCTTTGGATATGGCTGGCCCGTTCTAGAACGCGGCATGGACGCAATGAGTCAGGCCGTGCTCGGATCGCAGTCCATAGGATTGTTTGCGTACGGGGTGCTCAATCGCGCGCTGATCATCACCGGTCTGCATCACATCTTGAACAACATCGCGTGGTTCATTCTTGGCGACTACAACGGTGTGACGGGCGATCTCAAGCGATTCTTCGCCGGTGATCCGACTGCCGGCGCATTCATGAGCGGATTCTTCCCGGTGATGATGTTTGGTCTTCCGGCAGCATGTCTTGCAATGTATCGAACTGCTCGCATCGAGAAGCGCAAGGCGGTCGGCGGATTGTTGATGTCGATGGCGCTGACTTCCTTTCTCACTGGGGTGACCGAACCGATCGAATTCTCGTTCATGTTCTTGGCGCCCGTGCTCTACGCAATTCACGCGCTGCTGACCGGCGTCGCGATGGTCGTCATGAACGTGTTCTCAGTGCGGCTCGGGTTCGGATTTTCGGCTGGACTGTTCGACTATGTGTTGAACTATTCGCGCTCAACGCGGCCGCTGTGGCTCGTTCCCATTGGCATGCTGTATTTCGGCCTATATTACGGACTATTCCGCTATGTCATCGCACGCTTCGATCTGAAGACGCCTGGCCGAGAGGCGGATGACGTCACCGTCGCGAATGAAACCTCTTTTACTTCACCTGCGCAGGCGTGGGTTCATGCTCTGGGCGGCGCAGGCAATCTCGTGCAAATCGATGCATGCACGACGCGGTTACGCTTGATGATCGCGGATCAGTCGCGCGTCAACGAATCCGAGCTTCGACGTCTCGGCGCTCGCGGGTTCGTGCGTCCATCGAGCGATACGCTGCAAGTCGTCGTCGGACCGATTGCAGATCAATTGGCTGGCGACATTCGAAAAGCGGCGCGTTCGGATGACGTGTCTCATGCACATTCGACTGAAGTCAATGTGGAAGCGCTTGCAGCAGCACTCGGCGGATCAAGTAATCTTGCAAGCATCGACGTGCATTCGACGCGCCTCGGCGTGCGTGTCCGCGAAGGAGCGGGAATCGATTTAGCTGCAATCAAAAGCGCCGGCGCACGAACGGCGGTGCAGGTCAGCGATTCGCTATGGCACGTCGTTGTCGGGCCGTCCGCAGCAGCAGTGGCATCTCAACTTCGTGCACGTGCATCGTCGTGAAGCGATGTCAAAGGTCAAAGGTCACGGGTCACGAGCCAGAAGCGGAATGCCGACTCTTGCCCCTGACTTGTGACTGATGACTTAATAGCGCGAAGCTCGTGGAGCACCTGAGCCCTGACGGGCTCATCCACCAAACACCTTCTTAGCTTGCTCGTAAATCGCACTGACGACAGGATGCACAATCTTGCGTTCCATCGAGATCGCATAGAACTGCGCGCGCACATTCTTCGCGACACCTAAGCTCTTCAGTGCTGAGTTCTTCGTGAACTCGCGCGCAAGCACGACCGGAACGGGGGCCACGCCGCGTCCCGATCGCGCGAACTCCCACAGCAGCGCGTAGTCCTCGAACTCACCGACGATCACCGGCTGGATGTCGTTGCGATCGAGCCATTGATCGAGCGAACGGCGAATTGCGGTATCCGCGGTCGGCAGCAGGATCGGCGCGCCATTGAGCGATTTCGGAAAGCCTGCCCGCAACGTCTTCGTAAGACTGCCGGTCGCCATCCACACTGCATCGCAGTCGCCGAGGTGATGGTTGTATGCGCGAAGGTTAAGGCTCGGCGTCACTGGAACGTCAGTGAGGATCACATCGAGCTCGCGCATCTGCAGCGCATTCAGCAAGTGCTCGAACGTGCCTTCCTTGCACACCAGTCGAACGGGTTGCGGCAATGTCATCGCGACGCCAATCAATCGATGAGCTATGGCCTTTGGGACCACATCATCGACTCCGATCGCAACGCGCATCGGCTTGCGCGTCGGCTTCTGCGCCAGAGCGCTGAGCATGTCTGCTCCCAATGAGAAGATCTCGTCAGCGTAGGTGAATACTAGCTTCCCCATTTCGGTCGGGACCAAGCGCCGACCGCTCTTGTCTAGCAGCTTCACGCCGAGCCGTTCCTCCAACGTGCGTAGTTGTGCGCTCACGGTTGGTGCGGCGAGATGAAGTTCCTCGCATGCCTTGTAGAGGCTGCCGTTGCGCACCACGGACCAGAAGTACATGAGGTGTTGATAGTTCACGCGCGGCGGCAGGGTTTTCATGCTTCGACTTCCTCTCACTAAGGCGTCGAATAATTCTAATGGATCTAACCATGATCCGGGGCTAAAAAGGGGGCTCTGCGGCAACTTGCCGGCAGCGGTCAGTCGCGACCGCGACCAACGCGACATCGATGGAGAAGGCCATGGAGAACCGCATCACGCTATCTAAATCCGACGTCCTGCGCCTACGGGTGCTGATTCGTAACGAGCAGTCGTTCTCGCTGACCGAGGAAACCGCCCTGGATCGTCTGCAGGATGAACTAGACCGCGCCTATGTCGTCGCGCCTGAAGACTTGCCCGACGATGCAGTCACCCTTGAATCGCGTGTGCTGATTCGGGATCTCGATACATCCGAGTGCAGCGTGTACACGCTCGTGTGCCGCACGCGTGCCGATTTATCAATGGGGGAGTTGTCGGTGCTCGCGCCGCTTGGGACTGCGCTGGTCGGCTATCGCACCGGTGACACAGTCGTATGGGGTACACCCAATGGCACTAGGCGAGTGCTCATCGAAGGAGTCAAGCAACCGAATGAATCGGGAGAACCGCCGCCGCGCGAACCTATAGCGGCCTAACGCAATCGATCGGAGGACATCATGAGCACCGTTGCCAAAGACATTCCGTTGTTCGAAATGCCGGCGCAACACGCAAGCACCCAGCGGCGCACGCGCATCTTGTGCGTGAGCGACTTGGGGTCGCAATCGGAGCACGCATTGCAGCGTGCTTCGAGCCTCGCTCGCACGAGCGAGGCAGAGTTGCTGGTGCTGCATGTGCTCAGCGAGAAGCACTCTGAACAGGTGGTGCTCTCGAGCGCCGATCGCGCGCGTCTACGTTTGTGCGTGCCGACTGAGCGTGCAATTCCGGAAGACGAGCAACCCGCAGCGGTGCAGATTCGCCGCGGCAAGCCGCATCAGGTCATCCGAAACACTGCGCGCGAATGGAATGCGGAGTTGCTGGTCATTGCAGCGCCACAACCCAGTTCTATCGGCCGTCTATTCGGCACGACTGAAGAGCGGTTGCTTGCTTCGGTGAATATTCCCGTGTTGATCGTTCGCGGCGCGGCGCCGCAGACGTATCGAAACGTGGCCGTCGCGACCGATTTGCTGCCTGCCTCGATGCAAGCGGCACGAAAGGCGAGTGAACTGGGCTTCTTCGATGATTCGGATGTCACGTTCATTCACGCGTTCCGTCCGCCGTACGAGGGCATCAACTTGGGCGATCCGCGTGCTTCGGAGCAACTCGAAACGTATCGCCAGAAGACCGGCCGACTCATCGAACAGCAACTCAATGCTGATATCGGCCTTGCGGGGTTGA
The DNA here is from genome assembly GCA_023391335.1 of Pseudomonadota bacterium. GTDB lineage: Bacteria > Pseudomonadota > Gammaproteobacteria > Steroidobacterales > Steroidobacteraceae > Steroidobacter. The sequence continues at coordinate 16,708 of JAEWBG010000079.1, forward strand.
AAAAGTATCGAACGAAAGTTCACTCACGACTTGCGACCGAACCCGAAGAGGGCATTGCGATGATGCTCGGCGAGCTGGGCACCGAACTGATGGTGATGAGTATGCCTCGCCGCTTTGCCCTGAAACGACTATTCGGACGCAGCACCGCGAGTCGGATTCTTCGCGACGTCAGGTGCGATGTGCTCGCGGTGCCGGAGAGGGGGGAGTAAGAGGGAAGCCCGTTGGGCAGGGTAGCCATTGGCAGGGCAGCCGACCAAAGCGTCGGCAGGGAAGCCGAGAAGACTCGGCAGGCCAGATGCGGAATGAAGAGGGTAGCCCTTCGGGCAGGGTAGCCATTGGCAGGGCAGCCGGCCAAAGCGTCGGCAGGGAAGCCGAGAAGACGCGGCAGGCCAGATGCGGAATGAAGAGGGCAGCCCTTCGGGCAAGGTGGGCCATTGGCAGGGAAGCCGAGAAGACTCGGCAGGCCAGAATTGGGAATGAAGAGGAGGCACTGCGCGCGGGCGCTTCCTCTTATCTGTACTAGTCAGAACAAGATCTGACAGATACCCGGCTCGATGCCTCTGGTTGTCAGAAGAAGTTAAGCAATGAGCTTCTCCTGACAGATGCGTTTGCCTTCATCGAAGGTTGCAATCGGAGTTCGTCCGCAGCACATCTTGCCTTGATGCGTGCGCTCATAGTTATACGAGTGCATCCAATGATCAAGATCACTCTGTAGCTGCTCGATGGTGCTGTAGAGCTTCTTGCGGAAGGCGACCTGATAAAACTCGTTGAGCACTGTCTTGTGGAAGCGCTCGCAGATGCCGTTGGTCTGCGGCGATTGTGCTTGGGTCTTGGTGTGCTCGATCTCGTTGATGGCCAAGTACAGTTGATATGCATGCTGTTCGGCTTTGCCGCAGTACTCGGTGCCACGATCGGTGAGGATGCGCAGTAACTGCACGCCCTGGCTGTCATAGAAGGGCAGCACCCGATCGTTGAGAAGATCAGCTGCAGCGATCGGTGTCTTAGTCGTGTAGAGCTTGGCGAAGGCCACCTTCGCGTAAGTGTCCACGAAGGTTTGCTGATAAATCCGCCCCACGCCTTTCATGTTGCCGACGTAAAAGGTGTCCTGAGAGCCGAGATATCCAGGGTGAGCCGTTTCGATCTCACCGCAAGCGACATCGTCCTCTTTCTTGCGCTCTAGGGCCGGGCCTGCAGCTGCTTCTCGGTGAGAACCCCGCCTTGCTCAGCGATACGCTTCTCCAATGCCGCTAGGCGCAGCTTGAAGGTTTGCAGCCCGTGCCGCAGCCACACCGAGCGCACGCCACCGGAGGAGATGAACAGATTCTGCTTGCGCAGCTCATTGGCCACTCGATGCTGACCGGCAGCTGGATTCTCAAAGGCGAATTCGACGACTGCTTTCTCGATCGCTTCATCGACTCGATTCTTCAGATTCGGCGCACGTCGATCCTTGTGCAGCAAGGCCTCCAGGCCACCGGTCTCTTTAGCCTCCTTGACCCGATAGAACGTATCTCTCGATACACCCATCAATCGACAGGCTTGGGAGACGTTCTCCAACTCCTCGGCGAGATTCAACAGACCAAGCTTGTGCTTGATGATGCTCTGACTTACAACACTCATGCGGGGTTATTCCTCTTAAGTTTGATGCTTGCCTGGTAACAAACATCGAACCGGATAACCCCGTCTCTTTCAAGACGACTGTCAGATCA
>JAEWBG010000081.1 GCA_023391335.1 Pseudomonadota bacterium
GTTCTGGCTTGATCCTTGTGCTCTTTGTGTCCGTCCGCTCTTGAATCTTTACCAGCATTCCTTTGTGTTCCTTGTGTTGCGTCCGGACTCTTGTTCTCTTTTCTGACCCGTCACTGGTCACGCGTCACTCGACGCTCAATCCATCCTCTCAACACTCACCTTATTGCGCCCCGCCGCTTTGCTGGCATACACGCCGGCATCGCAGCGTGCCATCAGATTGTCTAACGTCGAGCCGGACGGAACCACGCTCTTCCATCCTGCGACACCGAAGCTCGCGGTCACCTTGAACGTGGCGCCCTCGCTTGCGAAGTCGACGGCTTGAACTTGTTCGCGCAGATGCTCGGCCGCGGTTGTTCCATTCGCGACCGTGGTTTCCGTCAAGACAATCACGAATTCCTCACCGCCGTAGCGCGCGACCCAGTCGGATCCACGCACACCGTGCTGTAGTTTGGCCACGAACCATTTCAGCACTTCGTCACCGACGAGATGACCGTACGTGTCATTGATCTTCTTGAAATGATCCACATCGCACATGATCAAGCTGAGCGGGCGCCCGTACCGAACGGCGCGATCGATCTCTCGCGGCAGCTGCTCCATCAGATAGCGACGGTTGTACGCGCCGGTTAAAGGATCGGTGATCGAAAGACGGCGGTTCTCTTCGTTTGCGGTCCGCAATGAGCGTTCCAACGTGACGATGCGCTTGCCGGTATTCAAGCGGGCGATGAGTTCGGGTTCGATGACAGGTTTGGTGAGGTAATCGTCTGCACCGGCCTGAAGACCTGTCACAACGTGTTCGACGGCATCGCGAGCGGTGAGCAGGATGGTGTAGATGTAACCGGTGCGCTTCAATGCTCGTAGGGCACTACAGAGGGCAATGCCGTCCATCTCCGGCATTTCCCAATCGGTGATCATCAACTGGAAATCGTCGGAGTCGATTTTCGCGAGTGCTTCCTTGCCGTTGCTCGCCGTATCGACATCGTAGCCTGCTCGCTTTAGAAGCCGAGCCATGATCAGACGCTGCGTCGGCTCGTCATCGACCAGCAAAATGCGCCAGCGTGTTTGTGCCTCAGGGGGTGAGAGAACAGCTTCAGTCATGCCCGGGGGATCGTACCCGCTCACGGTCTGAGGCGTAAAGGAAATCAGCACCTCATCTGTGTCGATTTTTCAGGCGTTCGCCAAACGCCGACACCGTCTGCCCGGTACGTGCACTACGTCGCATATTTTCGGCGGAATTTTCCGAGTGTCTTCAGCGCTTGCACAGCTGCACTTCGCCATTGAGCGTTTTGATCCGCACGTTCGCCGAGCCCTGGCCTTCACGGAAACGCAGTTCATGGCCCGGCCCATATTCGTGACTGCGCTGCTCCTTCGGACCGAAGCAGTTGTCGATTTCCCCGTTGAACGTTTCGATGTTGAATTCGGCATCGACCGCGCCTTCGAACATCATGCGCATCTCGCCATTGATCGCTTCAGCGTCGACCCGCGCATCGCGAGCCAGCTTGGACACGAGATCCAGTGAGCCGTTGGTCGTCTTGATGCGGGCGCGGCCCAATTCAGCCACGCGCACCTCGAGATCGCCTGAAACCGTGGATAGATCGAGTTCCCGGCTGCCGCCGATCAACGTCACATCACCGCTCACCGTGTTGATGCGCAAAGGTGCCCCGGCATCATTGGCCTTCACTGTGACCTCACCGCTCACCGTGGTCGCTTCGCATTCTCCGGACCAGATCTGCGTCTGGATTGAGCCGCTCACCGCCTGCAATCTTTGATCGCCGCGAACTTGCTCGATGGTTTGATCGGCACTGACCGAATTGACGCTGACTGCGCTCGCACGCGGGATTCGGACTTGCAAATCGGTATCGGCACCGTGATGACGCCCTTCATTCAGCACCACCCGAACGATGGTCAAACGCCCGTCGCGACGAAAGTCGAGACGCTCGACTTGCGGCCCGAGGTCCGCCTGCACCTGCACCTCGTTTCGATCCCATCCGAGCACGTGCACTTGACCGGCGACGTTGGTGATTTGCACCTCGCCTTTGGGATCGGCTTCCAAACTGCGCTGTACGGGGTCTGCATGTACCAACGATGCACACAGCATCGCGAGCAGCGCGATCGACTGCATCTTCATAGATCCGCCTTGGCCGACGCAGCCGTCGGCATCTCGTTGACTTGAGTGAGCAACTGCAACTCGCTTTGATAGGTCGACATCAACAATTCCTGCAGTAATGCATTCGATGGCTGCTGCGCGAGCGTCTGACCGATCTCATGCGCTGCTTTGCGCAGGTCGGCCAAATTGCGCCGCAGCTTCGCTTGCGTGAGCGGTGGCAAGTTCGCGATGCGCCGTTCGAATTGCGCTTCGAGAGCGGCATGGGTCTTCTGGTAATCAGCGCCCAACTCTTGCACGCCGAACTTAGCAGGCATCGCCGTTAAAGCCGGTGCCGGCATCTCAACCTGTGCCTGCGTAGGCTGAGGTGCATGTTCACGCATGAGAAAGTACGTGGTTGCGGAGGAACCCACGATCAACAACACGCCCGCTGCGATTTGCCATACGCGATGAAAACTTCCGCCGCCGCGCCTAGTGGATCCATCCGCAGTAATTTCGGCTTGGATGCCTGCCCACAGATCGCGCTGCGGTTTCACTTCGCGCGGCACGCTTGCCAGCAATTCGTCCAATCGATCACGAGGCGACTCGCTCATGACGCATTCTCCGCCAACCCTAATCGTTCTCGCAGTAGCGCTCGTGCGCGATGCAATTGCGCTTTGCACGTGCCTACTGCGATGCCCAACATGTCCGCAACTTCCTCGTGGCTATAGCCATACACGGCTTGCAGCACGACCACGTGACGCGCACCTTCAGGCAGTCTCGCCAGTGCTCCCTCCACATCCATGACTTCACCGAGATCCGCCTCGACGGGTCGCGAAGCATCGACATCGGTGGCCGCCTCTACCGCGTCGGAGTCGGATTCAGAACGCGTCCCATGGTTGCGCAGATGTCCGAGCACTTCGTTGACCGCTATTCGGTGTAACCACGTGCTGAAGGCACTGCGCCCCTCGAACAATTTGAGATTGCGCCACGCCCGCACGAACGTCGCCTGCGTGCAGTCCTCCGCAAGATCGCGGCGTCTACACATCCGCAGACACAGGCCCATCACCCGAGCGCTGTGGCGGCGGTAGAGCCGCTCGAAGGCCCGCATATCCCCGCGACGCGCGGCTGCAACCAAGCCCTCATCGGTGAGCGAGGTCACCTCGGCTTCCGCAGTGCTAGTCCGCCGGGAAAGTTCTGACTCTGAGCTCACAAGGGAAAGCACACCGTCACCAACGCATTCTTGATGATGCTTGGATGCGAGGTGGGAGGGAAAGGTTTGAATGACGACCGGACATGACGGACGCATTCTCGTCAGGAGGGACCGTCGTCAGGAAGGATGCTGCGCATCAGGAAGGACTGCGTCAGGCCAATCCATGAAGGAAGCTGCGCTCGCATCCCGCGGGGCTCTGACCCGCCGCTAGGCCCTCCTGACGTGCAAGCGTCCTACTTGCCGAAGGCCTTCCTGCCGATCAGTCGAACGAGGCGATCGGCCGTCGTTTCAGCTTTTACGTCTGCTTCGCATTCCACTCGCGAACCGCGCCTTCCAGAACCGTGCCGGGCATCGGCTTGCCGATGAAGTAGCCCTGGGCGCGATCGCAGCCGACGCCATCGAGGAAATCCAGGATCTCCTGAGTCTCTACGCCCTCTGCACACGCCGTTAGACGCAACTTGTGGGCTAACAGCACCATGGTTTCCACCATCGTTCTGGCGTCCTCGTGCGCAAAAATGTCGCGCACGAAGGAGGTGTCGATTTTCAATTCGCTGAATGGCATCAGATACAGCTGCTTCAGTGACGAATAGCCCGTACCGAAGTCATCGATGGACAAGCCGAAGTTCTTGACGCGCATCCGTGTGAGCACGTCCATGGTCGTACCCGGATCGAACATCGCCGCAGTCTCCGTCACTTCGAAGACGATGCGGCGTGCATCGGCCCCCATTTGCGAAGCCATGCGCGCGACCTGATCGGGGAATGCCAAATCGTTCAATAACTGCGGCGATAGATTCACAGCCACCGTGAGCGGCAAGCCCGCCGCGTCCCATGCGCGACACTGCGAAAGCGCCATTTCGAGCACCTGCTCAGTGAGACGGCGAATCAGGCCATGTTTTTCTGCGATTGCGATAAACCGCGGCGGCGACACGTACCCGAGCGTGGAATGTTTCCAGCGGGCAAGCGCTTCCACGCCTTCGATGATCCACTTCCCCTGTGCAACGCGCGTCGCTTTAGGCTGGTAGTGCACCTCGAGCTGGCGCCGATCGAGTGCTTCGGTCAGTGACTCCAGGTTGATCGGCGAGTCGCTGCGCAAACATTGCTTCAACGTCGCTTCGAGGTCGGCCAGCAGAATCGGTTTTTGGAGCGCACCGAGCATGTTCAGCCCTTGGGCTTTACCGATTTGTTGGGCCGTGGCCAGCACGCGTTGATCCATGCCGCTCGCAACCAGAATTTGCGCCTTACTGCCGTGTTCGCCGAGATAACGCAGCAGTTCGATGCCATCCGCGCCCGGCATCTGCAAATCCAGCACTACGACGCTGGGCTGGAAATCTTCGACTGCGCGACGGAATGCGACGGGGTCAGTGACCGCACAAGCTTCGAAGCCCATGGTCATGGCCGCTTCGGAGATGAACTCGCAGAGGTCCGGCTGATCGTCGATCACCAGCAGCTTATTGCTCAATTCAGGCAACGCGAGCCTCCTTGTCCAACACATAACGGATGCGCAGCGCCAAGTCTTCGTTGCGATAGGGCTTACTGATCACTTCGGCGGATGCAAGACCGACGGTACTCGCGAGGACCGTGTTCTCGGCATAGCCGGTCGTGAACAGCACTTCGATATTCGGACGCAACTCGCGCGCACGCTTGGCCAGTGCGGGTCCGAGGACTCCGCCCGGCATCATCACATCCGTAAACAGAAGGTCGACTCGCTCAGGCCCGCACAAAATCTTCAGTGCCGCAGCGGCATTTGCCGCCGCCAGCGCACGATATCCCAATTGCACCAGCGCGGTGACAACGGTTTCCCGCAAGTCGGCATCGTCTTCGACCACCAGGATGGTCTCGTGGCCGCCCGGCGCCGCCTTGGTCACGATGGTGTCTTCGCGCTCCGATTCCTGCTGATCGCAGCGTGGCAGGAGCAATCGCACCGTGGTGCCGCGTCCAACCGTGCTTTCGATGGTCGCCACGCCGCCGGATTGTTCGGCAAAGCCATGCACCATGGCGAGCCCCAAGCCGCTACCTTTGCCGGATTCCTTCGTCGTGAAGAAGGGCTCGAACACGCGCTTCAAAACATCGGGAGGAATGCCGCAACCCGAATCGGTGACCGAAATCGACACATACTCGCCCGGCTCGATTTGCGGATGGTCGCGGCAGAACGCGTCGTCGAGCGTGACGTTCTGAGTGCGAACCGTCAGGCGACCGCCCTGCGTCATCGCATCGCGCGCATTGATCGCGAGATTCAGAATCGCATTTTCGAATTGGCCGGCATCGACGCGCGTGCGCCACAAGTCGTGAGCCTGCAGCATTCTCACTTCAATCGACTCGCCCAGCGTGCGCTGCATGAGTTCGGTGAGACCGGATAGCTGCTTGTTCAAATCGATCACGGTCGGTGCCAGGATCTGACGTCGTGCGAATGTGAGCAGTCTGCGAGTGAGGTCTGCACCGCGCACCGCTGCGCGCATCGCGGTGTGCACTTTGCGAGCGAGACTCGGGGTTTCCGCAACGCTGCGCTCGATCAACTGCAAATTGCCGATCACAACGCCTAGCAAGTTGTTGAAGTCGTGTGCGATACCGCCGGTCAACTGACCGATGGCTTCCATCTTTTGCGCTTCCATCAACCGCGATTCGAGCCGCTTGAGCTCGGTGAGATCGTAGAGAATGGAGAAGTAGCCAAGCACTTCGCGGTTCGGTCCGAACTGCGGCACGAAATGGTTTTGCCATTCGCGCGGCCGACCATTGCGCATTCCCGTTTGCATCACGAGGCCAGGTTCGCCACGCAGCGCTGCCGCCATGTGGCGCAGCACATCCTCGTCTGCGTCGCGCGGCATCACTTCGCGAATGCTCTTACCGATGAGCTCGTTTTGCGAGCGTCCCAACCACTCTTCCAGAGCTCGGTTGGCGTACGTCACGATGGATTGTTTATTGACGAAGATGACGGGCGTCGGCACCGCATTGAGCGTGAGCTCGAAGAAATCGCGCGTTTCGCGCAGCTGCCGCTCGGCCACCACTCGATCCGTCACGTCTTGATAGGTGCCATGCAAGCGCACCGTCTTGTCGCTGCGCCGTTCTACTTTGACGATCAATCGCACCCAAATGTCGTGGCCGCGTGCGTTCGTCATCAGCACTTGCAACTCGCCAGGCGTTCCGTCTTCGATCGCACGCGAGAATAGTTCGGTGAGCTTTGGCTGATCTTCTGGGCGGCAAAATCGCTTGGTGCTCTCGAGATCGATCGGATGATTCACCGGCAACTGGTGAAGCGCATAAACCGCTTCGGTCCAACGCGCTCTGCCGGTGACAACGTCGTATTCCCACCCGCCGATTTTTGCGGTGGCCTGCATGTCCTTGAGCAGATTGTCGACACGCACGCGTTCGGTTACGTCTTGGAATACCAGCACGGTGCCGATCGAGCGGCCCTGCTCGGTGACCGGCACGATGCGATATTCAACAGGGCGAAGCTGGCCGTCTTTGCGGCGCAGGAGCGCACCGACGCCACGCATGATGTCGGTGGTGTAGCGAACGCGGCGGACCGGATCGGCTTTGCCGCCGTCATCGTTAATCAGGACGCGGTAATCGATCCCGGCGAGTTCTTCTAAGTCGTATCCGAGCAACTTCGCGGCAGCAGGGTTCGCGTAGCGAACCGTGCCGACGTTGTCCAATTCGAGAACGCCTTCGCCGGCACCTTCGACGATGGCTTGGTTGCGACGATTGGTCGCCGCTAGAACGGCGAAGCGAGCTTGAGTCGCGTCGCCCTTGCGTCGCGAGTAGAGCAAACACCCCAACGCTGCGATAAAGGCCAGCAGACCGCCGACAGCCATCGCCGTCGGCCCGAACTGCTCGAGCCCTCTGAGCAACGTGTCCATAAAAGGATGGTGCCCGTGGCTATGCCCTCGTGCCGGGTTCGCGGCCCGCGTACCAATTCACGGCGTACTGCATGAGCTGAGCGGAGGTGCGTAGAGACAGCTTGCGCTTGATGCGTTGGCGATGCGACTCGACGGTCTTCACGCTGAGATTCAACGCTTCGGCCGTTTGGCGCGTGGACAAGCCTTTGCCGATCATGTGCAGCACCTGCAGCTCTCGATTGGTCAGGCTATCGACCGGGTTAGATGAGATGTAGGAGCCGCCCGAAGCGAACTTCTCGATCATGCTGTTGCCGACGGCTTCGCTCACATAGATGCCGCCTTCGAGCACGCGGCGTAGCGCCACCAGGAATTGATCCGACGCGGCTTGCTTCATGATGTAGCCGTTGGCACCTGCGGAGAGCATGCGCTCCGCATAGATGGCTTCATCGTGCATCGAGAGCACCAAGAGCGGCAGCGACGGATAGTGTGCGCGAGCGTCCTTGACGAGTTCGAGGCCATCGCCCTGCTTCAGCGACACATCCACGATCACCGCATCGGGCTCTAATTCGCGGATCAGCGATTTCGCTTCGCGCGCGGTCTCCGCTTCGCCGCAGACTTCCAAGTCCGCTTCCGCTTCGATCAGACGGCGCAAACCCTGACGCACGATCGGATGGTCGTCGACGATCAGCACGCGACGTTTACGATCTTTCGGCACGCTGGTGGGCGGTTTGTGTGCAGGTTTGAACAGTGATGATGTCCCGATACTCATGGTCTAAGCACTCCTTAAATCAATCTCTATCGCGCCGATCTTTGTGTCGCCGCTGTACTTGAACTCTTCTTCCTGCGCGCCTTGGCGGGCGCCCTCGCGGTGTCCCCTGGCGCTTCCAGAGGACATTCGCAAATGATGCGAACGCCTTGAGGGGCGGCCGCTTCGAATCGAACTTCGCCGCCCAACATGCGGGCGCGATATTGCATCGTCTTCAATCCCATGCCCGACGCATCCATGGCGTCGTCTGGCATGCCGTTGCCGTCATCGGTGATCGTCAACCGCACCTTAGCGCGCGCTCCGTGCAAGTGCAGTCGTATAGACCGCGCCTGCCCGTGGCGTACCGCATTGCTGACAGCCTCTTGAGCAATTCGATACAGATGATTCGCCAGCTCTGCACCAAGTGGTTTGGAGGTCTTCACACGATGGGTGCATGTCACCTGCACGCTGTATAGCTCGCTTGCGTGCATGGCCAAACCTTCCAGGGCGTCCTGTAATCCGCCCCGTTCCAAATTGACGGGCGATAAGCCGCGCGCCAGAGCGCGCGTGCTCTCAATCGCGTTATTGACCAGCCGCGTGATGCCTTCGATCTCCGGGAAGATCGGCGGGTACTCGCTCGCGAGACGTCCCGCGACTCCACGCAGCATGAGCGCAATGCCGGTCAACTCCTGACCCAGGCCGTCGTGCAAGTCATTGCCGATGCGGTACTGCTCGCGATTGACCGCTTGCAAGATGGCGCGTTCCAACTGCTTGCGCTCGCTCACGTCTTGCAAGACCACCAAACTGTGATTTCGACCTGCGACTCCGAACCTTGAGAGCACACCGGCTGCGGAGAAGTGCGTACCGTCCGAACGGCGGCCATCGAATTCCACGCGCACCGAATCGGCACTTTGATTGTCGGTGGATTCCCAACGCTCGCGCTGCTCGAATGGCCAGCCCGCTAAACTGACCATCTCGCGGCCGATCAATTCGCCGCGTCGATAGGCGAACATGCTGTCGAAGGCTGGGTTTGTGATCTCGATCACACCGCGCTCATTGATGACCGCAACGCCCTCGAGCATCGATTCGATCATCTGCGCCTGCGTGGCGATCGCCCGCTCGGCGCGCACTTGGCCGGTCGTTTCGGTGGCGATGAGTGTGAGCGCATCGACCTCGCCTTCGCGCAACACCGGGCTCACACGCACATCGAAATGCTGTGCCTGGCCGTCCTCGCTTTCGATCTCGGCCAAGTAGCCGTCGATCTTTCCGGTCGCGAGCACACGGTGAACGGTTGCGAGCGCAACCGCGTGCAGATGTTGTGGGAAGAGTTCGGTGAGGTGCATGCCGCGCAACGCGTCAGCGGTGCGCCCTGCAAGGCCGCGATTGGCGTAGAGCAGGCGAAGACTACGGTCGAACAAGAAGACGAACTCAGGCAGCGCACCGACGATCTGATGCAGCATGGCTGCGTCCACGCCGGAGCCGGAATCGGCCGCGACGTTCAGATCGAGGGTTTGGGTCGCAGCACTCACGCAGCGTCGGGTCTCTTTGATGTTGAAGCGCCGTAATTCGGAAGCGCAAAAAACAGCCCGGCTGCAGGGCGACTGGGCTGCCCGGGCATGGTGTTTCAGGGACGGTGTAGGGGATATCAGCCGATCCCCTAATGTCGCACGCGGCGCGCACGCCTTCGGCGCCGGGCGAGTGCCTAAGAAATAAGTTAAAAAATCTAAGCCACTGAACGACTTGGGTGACCGCGCATCCATGGCCATGGCGTGAGCAAAGGCGTCCTTAGGCCGAGGCTTCGCCCCGATCGGACACCCATTGCGTCGCATAACGGATGAGTTCGCTCGTCGAACGCAGGTTGAGCTTCTCGCGCATATGGCGCCGGTGCGCATCGACTGTCTTCATCGAGAGCGACAACCGCTGCGAAATTTCTCGCGTGCTGATGCCTTCGCCGATGAGCCTGAACACCTCGAGTTCGCGATCGGTGAGCGACGAGACTGGATCTTCATCGTTGCCCGGTGCGCGACCACGGGCGACCTGAGTGAGCAGGCGCTCGCCCATCGCAGAACTTACATGCCGTTGGCCGCGTGCCACTTTGCGCAGCGCACCGAGAAAGTCTGTGCCTGCAACATTTTTCATGACGTAGCCGCTCACGCCCAAGCGAAGTAGTCGTTCTGCGTACAGCGCTTCGTCTTGCATCGAAAGCACCAACACGCGCACGTCAGGGTGATCGGTACGGATCCATCGGACGAGTTCGACGCCGTCATCGGGTCCCAATGCGAGGTCGACGACTGCAACATCGGGCTTCTGGTTGGAAATCGTCGTGCGCGCGTCAGGAATCGATGACGCTTCGCCTACCAGCGAGAAGTCGCTTTGCCCGGCAAGTAGCTGCTTGAGCCCCTCGCGCACGAATGGATGATCGTCGACGATAACGATCCGTGTTTGCTCTGCCATAGTGTCTCACTTGTTCCGCTACACGCGGTGTTGTCCCCTCGCATGCATTTACCGGAGCAACCTGCAGCGCGGCAATCCCCATTTTCCACAGTACGCAGAGAGTGATAGCGTGCACGCCTGCACTCACTGCAGAGAGGTCCAATGCCGGCACTTCGGTTTGTCCTGCTCGAAGACGACATCAACGACGTCGAATTGATCCAACTTCAACTCGCGCGTAACGGCGTCTCCGTAGCGTGGGAACACGTCATGTCCGAGCCCGACTTTCGAGCCGCGCTCGAGCGCGGTGCACCCGACCTAGTGCTTGCCGACTACACCCTGCCCGGTTTTGATGGCCTCGCTGCCCTGCGCATCGTGCTGGAACGCTGCCCGGACGTGCCGTTCATCTTCGTATCCGGCTCGCTTGGCGAAGAACGTGCCATCGAGGCATTGAAAAGCGGTGCCACCGATTACGTATTGAAAGATCGTCTGCAACGATTGCCGGCGGTCGTGAATCGCGCGCTCACCGAAGCCCGCGAACGGCGCGAGCGTCGTCAAGCCGAAACGGCGCTCGAAGTGCAGCGCCTGCTGCTCGGCACACTCATCAACAGCCTCCCCGAAATCGTCTACGCGGTGGACACCAACAACTGCCTCACGGTCGTTAACCGCGCACTGCTCGAGGCGCTCGGAAAGAAGCGCGACGAGATCTTGGGAAAAAGGCTCTCGGAAGTCTGGACCGATGAGAACGTCATCGACATCGAAACCCAGGCGGCCACGACGATGCGCACGGGCCGTTCGCTCACCGATCAGGAGCGTGCATGGATTGCAGCCGATGGCAGCGTGCGGTGGTTTACGTTCACGCATGTGCCGCTGCGGGATCACGGCACGATTACTGGGTTGGTGTGCACCGTGCGCGAAGTCACCGCCCGCAAAGAGCTCGAACAGGAAATCTTGGAAATCAGTAATCGCGAGCAGCGCCGGCTCGGCAGCGACTTGCACGATGGACTCGGCCAAGAGTTGACGGGTCTGTCGCTCTTATTGAAGGGGTTGGAAGTGCAGCTTTCGCGCGAGGCGCCGCAATACTCATCTCAGCTCACCAAGATCAGCGATCTGCTCGCGCGTGCCATTCAGAGCACACGGTCGCTCGCCCGCGGGCTTGCGCCCGTGAATTTGGAACGTGGCGGATTACCCGAAGCGTTGAAGCACCTCGTCGCGCGCTGCTCCGATATGTACAGCTTGAAATGCACGTTCGAGAACGTCGGGCAGAAATTGCCGGACTTGGAAGAAGGCGCCGCAACTCACTTGTATCGAATCGCACAAGAAGCCACGACGAATGCCGCGCGTTATGCCCGTGCAACCTCGATTGCGATCGAATTGAAATCGACCGGCCGCCGACTGCAGTTGTCGATTGCCGATGACGGCATCGGTTTGTCGGCGGGCCTCGCGCAAGGCCGCCCCGGCATGGGCTTGAAGATCATGGAATACCGCGCCCGCATGCTGGGCGGCACGATCGCATTCGAAGAGCCCGGCGCAGGCACGAAGATCGTACTTTCAGCGCCGCTGCATCTGCTGCGTCAAAGCAAGGACAAATTGCGCAAAGCAATCTGAGTAGTGACTCGTGACTAGCGGATAGTGAATCGGCCAGAGCGCTGCGCGCGTTCTTTTCTGCTATCCGCTATCCGCTATCCGCTATCCGCTAGTCACTATCTTCGTACCACCGGCACGATCGTGTGATCCGCCCCATTCCACACATCGACGAACGATTCCATTTCGGCGGCAGGCATCGCGGACGCGATGAAGTCGCCCTGCAAGGCATCGCATCCAGCGCTGTCTAGAAATTCGAACGCGGCCGCGGTCTCGACGCCTTCGGCGCAAGCAGTGAGTGACAACGCATGTGCAAGATCGACGATCGCACGCACCACGGTTGCCGCCGCACGAGAGGTGGAGATCTCGGCGACCAACGCGCCATCGATCTTCACTTCGCTAAACGGCATCTTGTAGAGCTGCGTCAGCGACGACGTACCGGTACCGAAATCATCCAGCGACAGGCCGACGCCTCGCACACGCAGACGGGTGAAGATGTCCATCACGAGTTCGGGATCGTGCAAGGACGCGGCTTCGGTGACTTCGAGCGTGAGCTGCTCCGGCGTGGCATCGAACTCACGGAAGATGCGACCCAGTCGATCGGGAAACTCCAGGTCTTGCACCAGTCGCGGCGAGAGATTCACGGCGGCGCCTAAATGCAGGCCGCGCTGCCGCCAGTGACCGATCTGTCGAATCGCGTCGGTGAGCACGAAATCCGTGACATCGACGATCAAGCCCGATTGCTCTGCTAGCGGCAAAAATTCCGCGGGATATAACAGGCCCAAACGCGGGTGGCGCCATCGCACCAACGCTTCGGCCGTTTGCACATGCCAATCGCCCGAAGCACGCACGACCTTCGGCTGGTAGTGAACGACTAACTCGTGCTCCTCGATCCCTCGACGCAGCTCTTCAATTGAGATACGTGCTCCTGGCTCGAGATGTTTTGATAGAAGGTTCTCGATGTCTTCCAGCATCGCGGGCTTTTGCAAGGTGCCCAGCATTTTCAATCCCAGCGAATCGCCAAGCTGGCGCGCGCTCGCAAGTACACGCTGATCCATGCCGCTCGCCAAGAGAATGCCGGACTGCACTTGTTGCCGCGCCAAGTAACGCAATGCCTCAATGCCATCCATGCCCGGCATCTGCAAGTCGAGCAGAATTAGAGCCGGCTGCCGTTTGCCGAGTTGTTCGCGGAATGCGGCGGCCGAATCCGCGGTGATCACATCGCAGCCGACACCTTCGCCGATCTGCTGAATCAGCTCTAAGAAATCCGCCTCATCGTCCACTGCCAAAACTAAGTTGCGCTCACGCCGGAACACGGTCGTTCTCCTCTATTCCATCCAACTTCGCACGAATGCGCCGTGCCAAGTCCTCGAGCCGATAAGGCTTCTGTAACAGTTCAATCCGTCCGTCGAGCAACTGACGGTCCATAATTCCGCTCTCGCTAAATCCCGATGTCATCAGGATTTTCAACCCAGGTCGCCGCTCCGAGAGCTTTTGCACAAGCTGCGTGCCCAACAGTCCGCCCGGCAGCATCACATCGGAAAAAACCAATGCGATTTCCGGGTACTCCATGAAGCGTTCCAAGGCTTGATGCCCGTTACACGCCTGTAGCACGCGATATCCCAAACTCGTCAGGATGTCGACCGTGGTGGCGCGAACTTCAGCGTTGTCTTCAACCACCAACACAGTTTCTTCGCCGCGCGGCAATTCAGGGTCCGCATGAGATGCAATCGGCAGCGCTTCGCTGCGTGCATGCGTCCTCGGGAAGTACAGATGCACGCTCGTGCCTTGGTTGGGCGCGCTGGTGATGTGAATGTGTCCGCCGGACTGCTTCACAAATCCATACACCATCGACAGTCCCAAACCGCTGCCCTTGCCGACGTCTTTCGTGGTGAAGAACGGTTCGAAGACGCGCTTCAATGTCTGCGCCGTCATGCCGGATCCGGTGTCAGTCACTTCAAGCACGGAGTACTCGCCGTTGGCCAAGCCGTCTTCGCGCGGTGTGCGATCGGCCGTCACGCACACGTTGCGAGTGGCGAGCGTGATGGTGCCGCCGTTGGGCATCGCATCTCGGGCATTGATCACCAAATTCAACACTGCGTTCTCGAGCTGTCCCGGATCCGCTTTGGTCGGCCAGACATCGGGATCGAGCTGCTGACGAATGTCGATATCGCCGGTCAACGTACGCCGCAGCAGCTCATACATGCCGCCGATGAGCGCGTTCAAATCGAGTGTCCTCGGCTCGAGCACTTGCTGACGCGCGAATGCCAGCAGGCGGCGCGTGAGATCGGCGCCGCGCAGCGCCGCACTCAATGCCGTCTCGCTTTGACGCAGCAGGCGCGGACTCTGTTGCAGCGATCGCATCAACAACTGCATGTTGCCGACGATGACGGACAATAGATTGTTGAAGTCGTGAGCGATGCCGCCGGTGAGTCGTCCGATCGCTTCCATTTTTTGACTCTGCCGCAGCTCGGCTTCCAGTTGCCGCTTTTCCGTCATGTCGCGTGCCGCGACAATGCAGCCCTGCACTTCACCGCTTTCATCGCGATGGGGCAGGAATGCCGCATCAAGATCGAGGACGCGCCCCTGTGCGTCCCGGAAGCGCCCCTGACCTTCGATCGCACTGCCGCTCAGCGCACGCTCGACGTAGGGTCCAATCGCGCCGTAGCGTCGATCGCCGATCACGTCATTGACCACTCGGCCGCGACTGCTCGCGAGCGGCACGTTAAAGAATTCTTGGAACGGACGATTCGCATAGACCAAGCGACGATCGCGGTCTGCGTAAGCGATAAACAGCGGCAGCGAATCCAGGATGGTGCCGTAGAAGGCCTGGCTGTGTCGCAGCGCTTCCTCCGCTTCGACTTGAGCACTGATGTCGCTCAATGCGCCGGCAATGCGCAACGGCCGGCCGGCTGCATCGCGCTCTGCGTGCCCGCGCAAGCGACACCACAAGATCTCGCCACCCCGCGACATCACTCGGCAACGCACATCCAACCGTTCTTGGTGCTCCAGATGCGCTCGAATCTTCGCCATGACCGTGGCGCGATCCTGCGCGTGCAACACGTTTTGAAACGCTTGAAACGTATCCGGGAAATCTTGTTCCGCGTAACCGACGATGTCTCTAAAACGAGTCGCGTACCAAACATGCCCCGTCAGCAGATTCCAGTCGTATAGACCATCGGACGTGCCATGAACCGCGCGTGCCCAGCGCTGCTCGACGCTCGCTGCATCGTGCGCAGTCGCCATCTGCTCGGAAATGTCACGCACCACGCCGATCATTCTCAAGGGCGCGCCGGCCGCATCTCTGCGCACCACTCGTGCGTATGCGCTGACCCAGCGTTGCTCCGCATCGCCCACGCTAAGCGGATACTCGGCACGGAATGCCGAAACGTGACCTCGATAGTGCTGTTCGAAGTGTTCCAGAATTTTTGGCTGATCCGCCGGCAATGCCAGGCGGTCTGCCAGTTCGGTGTGTGCGAGCAAGCGCTCGGGATGAATGCCGAGCGTGCTGCGCCAATGATCGTTGTAGTAAACCTCATCGCGTGCGACGTTCCAGTCCCACATCGCAAGGCCCGACGCTTCGGTAGCGATTTCCAGCCGCGCTTCGCTGGCGCGAAGCGACTCACGCATGCGTTTGTGCTCGCTGATCTCCTGCAGTGTGACGACCACGTCCGCGGATTTTTTGGCGCGTGGGCCGAATGAGATTCGCACCGATCGCTCCGATTCGTCCGAGCAGCGAATGCCCCAATCGGTCGTGAACGGTTTGCCCTGATGTAGCGAGGTGCGAAGTTGCTGGAGGACTGACCCATCACCGCTGGGGTCATGCAGCGAGAACAGCGTCTTGCGGTCGAGATCTTCAGGGCTGCAGCCGGTCAGATGAGCGAACGCGGCGTTGCAGTAACGAATGGTCCCCAATGCGTCACCACTCGCGACCACGCACACGGCGATCGGTAACGAGTCGTACGCCTCGTACGAGACGCACGGTGCAGAGGATTGCCCTTCGGCGTACATGCGCGTTAGTTGCGAGAATGGATGAATGACATAAAGCTTGGCTGCGCGTACGCGCGAGGCAAGCTTGCCGCAACACCCGCGAGAAAAAATGTGTTGCGGCGCCCGCGATTGCGGGATTAGGGAGAAGTCGTAGCAGCGTTCGAGGAACTGCCGGTCAGCAAATCAACGCGCCAGCCATCCACCGTCGACGGGAAGGATGGAGCCGTGCACGTAGTCGGATGCGGCCGAAGCGAGAAAGATCGCCGCCCCCGCAAGATCGGACGGCTTGCCCCAGCGAGCCGCAGGAATGCGGCCAAGAATGTCTCGATTGCGAGACTCGTCCGCCCGCAGCGCTTGCGTGTTGTTGGTTTCGAAATAGCCCGGCGCGATGGCGTTCACATTGATCCCGCTCGCGGCCCACTCGTTCGCGAGCAGTCGCGTGATGCCCGCCAAGCCGCTTTTACTTGCGGTGTACGAGGCCGTGCGAATGCCGCCTTGAAATGACAGCATCGAGACGATGTTGATGATCTTGCCGCCGCGCCCGGCATCGATCATCGCTTTGGCTGCCGCTTGAGCGAGAAAAAACGGCGTCTTCAGATTCACATCCAACGCAGAATCCCACTCTTCTTCTGTGAAGCTGAGTGCGTCGTTTCGGCGAATCACGCCTGCGTTGTTCACCAACACATCGATGCGCCCGAGGACGCGCACCGTTTCGTCCACGATGCGTTTCGCCCCGCTGCTCACCGCGAGATCCGCTTCGATTGCATGGAAGCGGCGCCCTGCAGCCGTGACGTGTTCGCGTGTCTCGCGAATATCCGAGCGCGCGACACCGGCGATATCCGCACCGGCATTGGCGAGCGCAACCGCTATTGCCTGGCCTAGTCCGGTGTTGGCGCCGGTCACCAGTGCTACTTTGTTCTGCAGCGAAAACAGTTGCGTGGCTTGCATCGCGCTTATTGGAGCTGGCAGATGTCGAGCACGTTCATGTCGGTGTAATCGAGATTTTCACCGCCCATCGCCCAGATAAAGCTGTAATTGCGTGTCCCTGCGCCCATGTGAATCGACCACGACGGCGACATCACAGCTTCATCGTTTCGCATGACGAGACTGCGCATTTCCTGCGGCTCGCCCATGAAGTGCATGACACGCTGATCGGCGTCCAAGTCGAAATAGAAATAAACCTCGGAGCGCCGATCGTGCAGATGCGGCGGCATCGTGTTCCATACACTTCCCGGCTTGAGAATCGTCAGCCCCAATAACAACTGCGCAGATTTGCAGGTCGCGGGCACGATGTATTGATAAATCGTGCGTTCGTTCGAGGTTTCCAACGCGCCACGCTGCAGCGGCACCGCTTTGTCGATGGAAATGTGGACGAGTTCGAAGCGCGCGTGGGCGGGCGTCGAGGCAAGATAAAACTTCGCCGGCGTTGCACTATCAACCGATTCGAAGCGCACGTCCGTGCTGCCCATCGGCACGTAGAGGCCGTCTTTGGGCACTAACTCCACCGTGCGGCCATCGACCGTGACACGACCTTTGCCGGCACCCACGTTCACGATGCCGAGTTCTCGGCGTTGTAGAAAAGGCTGGCCCGCCGCTGACTGCGGTTCGGTTTGAGCCGGCAGCGTTACGGGCTTAGAAGTCGGCATCGCGCCGCCGATCACGAAGCGCTCGTAGTGCGCGTAGTTCAGCGTGACGGAATCGGGATTGAACAGCCCTTCGATCAGATAGCGCTGCCGAAGCTGCTCGTTACTCGCCCCGGCCATCATGTCCGGGTGCGTCGCGTGGTAGACCTTTTTGAACACCGCTATCTCGCCTCAATCTCTGCAATGGCAGCCATGGTAACCGGTGTCAGAGACGGAGCCAAGGGGGGCGTTAGAAACGCAGTGAGGAGTGAGTAAAGTGAGGAAGTGAATTTATGGCTTACCTGCGATCTTCACCTTACTCACCTTCTCACGCGCTTCGCGCTACTGCCTTGGCCTCCCTGACGACTCGCGCACGACGAGATGCGGGAACACGGTGGATGCGGCGACTGAGGGACCTTCGCTTCGTGAAGCCTTGGCGATGAGCTTTTCGGCGGCGATTCGGCCCATATCCCGAATCGGCTGCCGCATGGTGGTCAGCGACGGACATAAGCGTGATGCGAGGGGGCTATCGTCAAATCCGATGACGGTCAGATCGTCCGGAATCTTGAGCCCACGCAAATAGGCCGTCCGATAGACGCCGGCAGCAGTCTCATCGTTACCGGCAAAGATTGCGGTCGGTCGCGGGTTCAGCGAGAGCAACAGCTCGGCGCAAGCCGCGCCCGACTCGAAGGTGTAAGCGCCTTCGGCAAGATAGTCAGACGAAAGCGTCAGACCTCGATCGGCAAGTGCATTCGTGAATCCTTCCAGACGCTCCATGGCAGAACGCCATGCGGGCGGCCCCATGATCATGCCGATTCGCGTGTGACCCAACTTCGCCAGGTGCTCCGCGACTTCGGCAGCCGACTGGCGGTCCATTGAGACCACCACGTTGTCAGGTGAATCCAATGCTGCAGAGAGCACACGCACGTAAGGGCACTTGATCTCCTTCAGCATCGTCGCGAGCGCTGGGTTCTCCGAGATCGGCGGCACCAGAATGACGCCGTCCAATTTTTGCCGGCCGATCAATTCGCGGATGTCGGTCAAGAACTCTGGACTGTTGCGATCGCAGGGATGCACGACCAATTCGTACCCTTGCCGTCGCAACGCGGCCAAGGCGCCTTCTTGAATGTTGATGATGTACGGCGCGTTCGGGTTGTCGTAGATCAAGCCCATTAGATACGAGCGTCGGAACGCCAGGCCACGCGCTTGAGGGTCCGGACGAAACCCGACCTTCTTGATGATCTCGTTGACGCGCTTGCGCGTCTCTTCGTGAACGTATGGCGACTCGTTGATGACTCGCGAGACGGTTTTCTTGGAGACATTCGCGAGCCGCGCGATGTCGTTGATCGTGTGCTTATCCTTTCCGAGTTGGGGAGCAAAGTCCGCCGCGGTGGGCGGCGTGGGCGTGCGGCGAGTACTTTTTTTGGCGACTTTCTTCGCCATCGACGATCCTCAACTGGATGCCGCGGTGAACGTTCGCGGCTGCGTGGAGGATACAACGCCGCAGTTCAGCAAAGAAGAATTTCACTCGGAGAAGCAAGAACGAGAGCCGGACGCACACAAAGAGCACAAAGAGACACAGAGATCACAAGACTTGCTGCATGAGCCAAAGAATAGGACGGTGCTCGTCACAGGATTCCAGGAGGACGGTGTTTCTCCTCAGTTGTTATGTACTAGTCAGAACAAGATCTGACAGTTACCCGGCTCGATGCCTTTGGGGTGTCAGAAGAAGTTAGGCAATGAGCTTCTCCTGACAGATACGCTTGCCCTCATCGAAGGTTGCGATCGGCGTTCGACCGCAGCACATTTTGCCTTGATGCGTGCGCTCATAGTTATACGAGTGCATCCATTGATCAAGATCACTCTGTAGCTGCTCGATGCTGCTGTAGAGCTTCTTGCGGAAGGCGACCTGATAAAACTCATTGAGCACTGTCTTGTGGAAGCGCTCGCAGATGCCGTTAGTCTGCGGAGATTGTGCTTGGGTCTTGGTGTGCTCGATATCATTGATGGCCAAGTACAGCTGATACGCATGCTGTTCGGCCTTGCCGCAGTACTCAGTGCCTCGGTCGGTGAGGATGCGCAGTAACTGCACGCCGTGGCTTTCGTAGAAGGGCAGGACGCGATCGTTGAGCAGATCGGCCGCAGCGATCGGCGTCTTAGTCGTGTAGAGCTTGGCAAAGGCGACCTTCGCGTAAGTGTCCACGAAGGTTTGCTGGTAGATGCGCCCGACCCCTTTCATGTTGCCGACGTAGAAGGTGTCCTGCGAGCCGAGATAGCCGGGGTGTGCCGTTTCAATCTCCCCGCACGCCGCATCGTCTTCTTTCTTGCGCTCCAGCGCTTGCAGCTGCTTCTCGGTGAGTGGCCCGCCTTCTGCCGCAATCCGCTTCTCAAGCGCGGCTAGGCGCAGCTTGAAGGTCTGCAGCCCGTGCCGCAGCCACACCGAGCGCACGCCACCCGAAGAGATGAACAGATTGCGCTGGCGCAGCTCATTGGCCACTCGATGCTGACCGGCAGCCGGATTTTCGAAGGCGAACTCCACGACCGCTTTCTCGATCGCTTCATCGACGCGGTTCTTCAGATTCGGGCTGCGTCGGTCCTTGTGCAGCAGCGCCTCTAAGCCACCCGTCTCCTTCGCTTCTTTGACTCGATAGAACGTATCTCTCGACACGCCCATCAGCCGACAAGCTTGGGAGACGTTCTCCAGCTCCTCAGCGAGATTCAACAGACCGAGCTTGTGCTTGATGATGCTCTGACTTACAACACTCATGCGGGGTTATTCCTCTTAAGTTTGATGCTTGCCTGGTAACAAACATCGAACCGGATAACCCCGTCTCTTTCAAGACGACTGTCAGATCA
>JAEWBG010000016.1 GCA_023391335.1 Pseudomonadota bacterium
AGGTATGAGCTCCAAAGGGCCGTACCGAATGTCGCGCACGAAGGTGACGCAAATGGCTATGTCTAATCAGTGGCTCAAGCAACAAGGCTTGGTCTCGATCAAGGATCATTGGTCCCGTTTTCATTACTCTGCTTCAACCGCCTAGTGCGGACCCGCATGCTAGGTGGTGTGGGGAGAGCCGGAGAGATACCGGCTCTTACCCGATTAGGTTGCCTTTCCAACCTTAACCTCGACGAGCTTCACGAGCTCAGCAAATGACTCCTGATTTGGAAAGAATCTGGCCGGCACCAAATAAAACAAAGTGCCCGCTGGATAAAGTAATAGCAGCTTTCCGTTGCTTCGCCATTTTGCAATATGGCCCCAAGGCACTAGCGCCTCGCCGTGTGCACGCTTGAAGAACAGCCCATCCTCTCTGATCTCAACCGTTACAGGCTCCGATAACGCCTTGTATTGCCGGTAAGTGCGCCTGTGCTTAATAGGCAGGTAGACGAAGAATATTCCGACGAAATAACAGAGCGCGCCAATCAGCCACCACGACTCACCTGTCAATGCGGCGACAAGGGCTGCAGCCAAAAGAACGATTGCCACACCACGTACTACATACTTTGACTTCATGTGTAGGCGCTGCGCTGCGAGGTAATCTGACTCGGACACCGTTCCGTGAATTGCCATTGTCGTCTTCCAAACCTAACAGTTAACTAGACGGATGCAAAAATAATCGGTTTAGGCGGCATCAGCCTAATCCCTTTATCGCTGCGAGAGGCTAACTCCCTGGGCGTGTTTTGCAAAGATCGCTCATGGCAGTTCCATTCCGGACTCCCTCTCAGGAGCCCATAAAGAGGACCTATTTGTCGCAACACAAAGCGTGCATATAAGCAGTGAGTAAGCGAGTAGGTGAGGGCGAGCCTTGCTCGCGTGGGGGCTTCGTCCTCGGACAAGAAAACTCCACGGGGTGCATGCGGAACATGGGTAAAAGCCGGACGTGACCTTCTGATCTGGCCTGCGCATAGCGCTTCCTTGCCAATGGCTTCCCTGCTAATGGCTACCCTGCGCGGCAAGCGCTTCCCTCTTTGTCCTCTTCTGACCCGTGACCCGTGACCCGTGACCCATGACCCGTCGCATCCCTCACACGCCCACACCTCACCCTTCCCCCATCAATTAACTCTTCGTGAGCAATCGAACGATATCGAGGACCGCAGTCAGAGGCATGTAACGAAGGAAAGAACATGGGGTCGCGATGGTCGCCGTCTGGATGCGCGCGGGCATAGTGCTGATCATCGTCGTTGCGCACATTGCGTTGCTGGTTCTGTTTGCGTACCGACAGCGGCGCGGTGGTGAACATGAATCATCGATGCAGCTAGTGGTGCTGATACCTGAGCGGCGGACATTGGAAGAGGCGAAGCCCTTGCCCGAGCCAGAGCCGTTGCGCTCACAACGAAGCGAAGAAGTTCGATCCGGTCAGAGTGAGTCGGCCCCGATTGAGCAGCCGCAAGCTGCAACACCTTCGATCGATTGGCGCGCCAGTGGGGCGGCCGCTGCAAGCAGTTCGGTTGAGAAGCAACTCAAAGAAGAGGCCTATCGAAACTTCGGCCCTCCAAAGAGAGAGCCCGGCGAACCTATTGCGCCGTCCATATTCAAGGAGCCGAAACATAAGGCCGGCGACGTTGAAAGCGATTCACTCAGCGGCGTCACTCGCGTGTATCACAGCGAGCATTGCTTTACTGAGTTGGAATTCCGGACTCTCGATCCGGGAGCGCTTCCCGGCACCGGCCCGCCGAGTTCTAAGGTCAACTTGCCGCGATGCGCTTCTCCCGTCGGTACGCCCGAGCCGGACGCCGATTTGTTGAAGCATTTGAAGAAAGATCGTCCGCTGCCTGAATTGAAGCCAGGAACGCAGCCAGGACCGTTGCCGGAGAGAATTGAGCCTAAGTCTCCGTAAGCGCACCTATATATATGAGAGGGCTACCGGCCGAACCGTAGCATGGAGCGCTCTTTCGCCTTCGCTGCCTCCACCTCGCGATATCGCGGCGACGCACTCGTGTGCAGTGAATTCAACAACGAACGCGCGGCGCTAGTGACCTCGGCGACAGCACGATCGAATGCTTCTTGATTCGCCTGCGAAGGTTTGTTGAAGCCGCTCAACTTACGAACGAACTGTATGGATGCCGCGCGAATTTCGTCTTCGGTTGCCGGCGGGTCGAAGTTGAAAAGCGTTTTGATGTTGCGGCACATGGCACTCGCCTCTGAAGAGTGGACAAAGAAGAATTGGCCGCAGAGAACGCAAAAAAGATGATCTAAGTACTAACTTGATCTGGCTACGAAAGCGCCAAGCGAGCGGGCGATCTATTGGGCTCTCCTGCGGATGAAATTCTTTTCTGCGTTCTCTGTGGCTAAATCGCTCTGGTCTCCGCAGTTGATTACAGGTCACGCCAAAACTGAAAGTGCTTCGCTTCCATCTCTTGCAGCGTCGGCATGGGGAAGAACTTCGTCTTCTCCTGCGATGCGAACATGAACCCGTGGCGGATCATCTTGAACGAGATCTGATCGAGCGGGCAGGAGAGTGCAAGCCCCTTGGTCTTCTTGGTCTTATCCACGCTCATCTGTTGGATCGCATCGCGAAGCTTGGACGGATGCAAGAACGGGAACGGCGCGTTCATGAACGGATTGCTTTCGAAGTTCTGCAGGAACTCCTCGATGTTGAGTTCGATCTGCGTATAGAACAGTTTCGGGCAGCCCTTCGCATTGCCGGGCTGAGTGATGTATTCGCCGAACTCACGCATATCCATCGGACTCATGACGAGCATCGAGAGCGGCGCGATTTCCGCGAACGTGCGCAAGAACCCAGTCTTGTGAACCTTGTCGTAAGGTTGGGGTTTCAGTTCCAGCGTGTGAGCCTCAGCAGTGGATAGGTACAGGCTCTTGATGTAGTCGAAGTCCATGTGTTCCATCACTCGATACGAAGCGATGAACTTGGTTCGCTTCGGCGATCCATCTTGGTGGGGCACGAGTCCGTTGAGCCCTTGGTCGATTTGGAAATAGGGATTGCGGAAGTTGACGTCGACTTCTGCAAACACGAGCTTGCCGGTGTAGTGCCGGATGGATCCGATCAGATAGTGCCGTGCGAATGCGTCGGGCGAGAGTTGCGAGGCCACCAGCGCCTGATGCGGATAGAGGATCTGATAAAGGCGATTCTCATAGCTCATGATCGCGCATCCCTCGATGTGGCCGGCAAATGGTGGGCGAATTCTAACCCGTCCGGTGAATGAACGATCAACGCGGATTTAGCGCAATCGCGCACCGGTTCGCATTTGCGCCACACGGCTCGTCAAAGAAATCGGCCAACTCACCCCAGATCCGAACCAGCTCATAAATCATCGCTTCTCCGCCCGATGCGCCGTTACCACACTGCGCGCCGACGCCAGGGTCCCTGGCGCGAAGAACAACCTGGCAACCACTAAGTGCAATCGCGCCCGTTCGCCACGTGCTCGCGGGCCACAGGAGAATTCGATGACGATGAGAGCTAAAAGATCACATGCGAAAGCTCTATTCACGATCGTTGGGGGTGCGGTACTGATCAATCCGGCATTCGCACAACAGCAGGCATCGGCGGGCGACGAGCTGGAAGAAATTGTCGTCACCGGCTTGCGCGGCAGTCTCAAGGCTTCCATGGAGATCAAGCGCGATGCCGTCGGTGTCGTTGACGCGATCAACGCAGAAGACATCGGCAAATTTCCAGACACCAACTTGAGCGAAGCGCTGCAACGTATCACCGGCGTTTCGATCGATCGCCGGAACGGCGAGGGCGCATTGGTCACCGCGCGCGGCTTCGGCCCCAACTTCAACTTGGTGACGCTCAACGGGCGACAGATGCCTGCGGCTGATGCGTTCGGCGGCGGTGCGGTGATTACGGGCGGAACCGCGAGCGGGAGCCGCTCTTTCAACTTCGCGAACCTCTCTGCGGAAGCGATCAGCGGCGTCGAGGTTTACAAGACCGGCCGTGCGGATATCCCAACCGGCGGCATCGGCGCGACGGTCAACATCAAGACGGCACGCCCGTTCGACAATGACGGACTGGTTTTGAACGTCGGCGCCAAGGCGCTGGACGACACGAGCAATCGTGTTGGCAGCGACATCACGCCCGAAGTGAACGGCATCTTCAGCTATGCCAACGACACGAAGACCTGGGGTGTCGGCCTGAACGCCAGCTACTCCAAGCGCCGCAGCGGCTCGATGCAGTCGACTGTCAACGATTGGCACATTCAACCGTACGGCGACCTGAGCAAAGGGCCGATTTCTCCGACCGCCACGATCGAGAATGCGCCGAAAGCCGGGCAGCTCTACGGTATTCCGGATGACATTCGATACGCCTTCTCCGATCAGCAACGTGAGCGCGTCAATGCGCAACTCGTCGCGCAGTTCGCGCCGACAGATGCGCTGACCTTGACTGCGGATTACACGTTCGCACAGAACGAAATCACAGAAGATCGCGGCGAGCAGACGGTGTGGATGCAGCGTAACGGCTTCACGCACGTTGTGTTCGACACCAACGAGACGGTCGCCACTCCGGTTTTCCTGCAAGAAATGACGGGTTCGGGCAAGGACTACGGCTACGAGCAGCAGCATCGCGAACAGAAGAACGATCTGAACTCGATCGGCTTGAATGTCGATTGGAAAGTAACTGACGCATTCACGCTGGGCTTCGACGGCCACGACTCCAAGGCGCGCAGCTTGCCGGACGATCCGATCACGGGCGGCGGCGAAACGCTGTTCAGCTTGGCAGGCAAGGTTCCTTCTACCGGCAACTGCCAAACCGGCGTCTGCACGAACTTCTGGACTCAGGAGTTTACGTTCAACAACGGCCTGCCGGTCGCCGGACGCACGCTGTACAACACGAACACCGACGCGCTCGCTGGATCAAATGGCAATTCGGACTTCAGCTTCGATGCCAGCTCGCTGGGTTCGCAGGTCATGCGTCTGAACTATCAGTCGCAAGAAACTGAAATCAAGCAGGGCCGTATCGACGGCACGCTGGAGTTCAGCAACGACGGCCGTCTGCAATTCGGCGTCGAAACTCGCAAGATGGAAATGACCCAGAGAAACTCAGGCGGCTATATGGCCCTGGGCGACTGGGGCGTCGGCAAAGTCGGTCAAGAGCAGGGCATGGTCGATCTGCTCTCTCCGTTTAGCTTGACTGGTGCATTCGACGACTGGAATCCGAACGGTGCGCCGACAGGTGGCTGGAAAGGCAATGCGGATACGCTCGGTCTCTGGGCCACTCAGCAATACGGCAATTGGAACGAGCAAGCCATGACGGATGGCGAGTTCCGCTACAACCCGGGCTTCCAGACGAATAACAAGATCGAAGAAACCACCAAAGCCGTCTATTTCCAATTCGGTCTTGGCGGCGAACTCGGCGAGATGCCTGTTCACTTGTTGTTGGGGGCGCGTTACGAAACGACCGATGTCGATGCGATCAACGTGCAGTTGCCGGTTCAGTACCTGCAATGGCAGGACGACAATGACTTCCAGGTTCCGCGCACGGGCGATCCCAGCCAGGCGGTGACGCTGAAGGGCAAAGGTCACTACAACAACTTGCTGCCGAGCTTGGACTTCGATGTGTCGATCACGGACAACCTGAAAGGCCGATTCTCGTACAGCAAGACTATCGCTCGCGCGAACTACGGCAACCTGACGGTCGGTGCGACACCGAACGGCCCGAACGGATCCACGCTGTTGGGCGCACAGGCAACCGGCAACGACAACAACCCGGACCTGCTGCCGCTCGAGTCAGATAACTTCGACCTGAGCTTGGAGTACTACTTCTCCGACACCGGCTATGTGTCGGTGGGCTTCTGGGACAAGCGCGTCAACAACTTTATCGGCACCGCGAGCTTCAATGAGCCGATCGTCGGTCTCGGCGGCGTCAATATCAAGGATCAAACGGGTGGTCCTCGTGCGCAGGCGGCACGCGCCGCGTTGCTTGCGGGCAATGCGAACAACGGCAATCAGCCTTATGCCGTCAACGACTCGTCCTTGTTCACGATGATGGCGATGATCGAGAACACCGGCACGTTCACGGATAAGAACGGCACGTGGACGGGCGGCGCGTCGAACTACGATGGTTCCGACGCACAGCACGTTGCGTTTGCGACTCAGTACGACTTGTATCCTCAGGCCGACGACCCGGACTACATCTTCCGTGTCGCTAAGCCGATTAACAATCGTCAGGCTCGCATCCACGGCTTCGAGTTCGGCGGTCAGTACTTCTTCGGCGAGACCGGCTTCGGTGTGCTGGCGAACTACACGATCGTCCGCGGCGACGTGGGCTTCGACAACAACGCCCCGGTCGGAACCAACCAGTTCGCGTTGCTCGGCTTGAGCGACTCCGCCAACGCCGTGCTGATGTACGAGAAGTTCGGCTTCTCGGCACGTCTCGCATACAACTGGCGCGACAAGTTCCTGCAGAGCGCGAACCAAGGCGCGTTCAACAATCCGATCTGGGTTGCGCCGCACGACCAGTTCGATCTGAGCTTGGGCTATGACGTCAACGAGCACATCTCCGTGTCGCTCGAGGCCGTCAACGTCACGGGCGAAGACGTGCGCTGGTACGGCCGCTCTGAGAAGCAGATGTGGCGTCTCGAGGACGACGGTGCTCGCTACGCATTGGGGGCACGCTACAAGTTCTAATCCGCGCTACCCCAAACAAATGATGAAACCTGACCCGGTCTGCAGTGACGGCCATCGCTAGCGCTGCGACACCCCTTGAGGCCGCTGGAAACAGCGGCCTTTTTTTTCTTCAAATCAGGGCATGACGTGAGAAGATTGTTGCCGAACTCCAGGCCGCCTATTTAACTCCTTCTAATAAGTGGGTCCGATCGGCACGGGGTATTCACCATAATTTCTCGGGCAGATGTGAACAGTCGATTGGAAGACGATCAGCCGCGTCGCGCGCAAAGCTATTGGACGCTACTCCGCAAGAGCACTCTTGCATGGATGCTCATCGCAGCGATCATGTATGCGCAGGACATCGCGCGTGCGATGTACTGGAACGATCCGTATCCGTTCCGCGAGGGTGCACATTGGGCCCTAGGCGGCATCATTTCCGCGTTGCTCACACCCTTCATCATCCGCGCGATTGAGCGCTGGCCCGTCGAGTTCAAGAATTCATTCAAGTACGTCGGCCGTCACGTGCTGTTCAGCGTTGCCTTCGGGCTCGCACGTGCGGGAGTGGAGTCGTTCGTATTGATGCCATTGCAGGTGCCGGAAATTTTCGGCCCGCGTCCTGACTGGGCCACGTCGACCGCGAATATCTTTGCAGTGCTGTCTCTTTTCGATCTGGTGAGCGGCGCAGTGGCTTACTGGATCATCGTGAGCATCCAGGCAACCAAGCTGTATCACGAGCGCTTTCAAGACCGCGAACGAGAAGCGATGCGGCTTGAAGTGCATGCCTCCGAACTAAGGGCGCAAGTGGCTCAGGCGCAGCTCAGTGCGCTGAAGATGCAGTTGCAGCCGCATTTTCTATTCAACACGCTCAATGCGATCGTCGTGCTGGTGCGCCAAGATAAGGAAGCACAGGCGGAACAAGCGTTGACGCGGTTGAGCGATCTGTTGCGTGCAGTGTTGGTGGATATGGAGGCGCAAGAAGTGCCTCTGCATCGCGAGCTCGCTTACTTGCAGTTGTATCTCGCTATCGAACAAATGCGGTTTCCGGATCGCCTGCAAGTGCGCTTCGACGTGGATCCAACCATTCTGCACGCATCTGTGCCGCACATGGCGCTGCAACCGCTGGTCGAGAATGCGGTACGCCATGGGATCGCGCCCCGAGCTTCGGGCGGAACTATTACCATCGAAGCGAAAAGGGCAGGCAAGCGCGTGCGCCTCGCTATCCAAGACGACGGGGCCGGATTTTCGCGGGCTCGCGCGACCAATGGGCACGGTTTAGGGCTCGCTAATTTAAGAAGCCGTCTCGAGCAGCTCTATTCGGCCGAAGGCGAGCTCACTGTCGATGAGAGTGAGGCTGGCACATCGGTCTGCGTCACGGTGCCTTATCGAGTGCATCCGGATGCAGAGGAGACTGCCTCTATCGGCACATTCACCGGCAAAACTCATCTGAGCTCCAGCAGTGCAAATATGCTGGCACGCCTGAGCGTGGGTCGCGCGGGCGAGGCGCTATGAGCAGTTCTCACGGTTCGAATGAACCTCAAGCGACCGACATGGAAAGCTACGGTCGCCTGCTGCGCAAGGCGCTCCTCGCGTGGACGTTGGTGGGCTTGATCATGTACGGCCAGGACATTGCTCGCACACTCTATTGGAACGGCGAGCATCCGTTCCGAGAAGGGCTGTACTGGCTCGTGCGGTGTTCCATCTCCGCGTTGCTGACGCCATTCATTATCTGGGGTGCACGGCTGTGGATCATCGAAAGGAACAATTGGATGAGGCGTGTGGGCCTGCATCTCTCATTCAGCATCGCGTTTGGACTCATTCGTGCCGCCATCGAATCCACACTCATCCTACCGCTCCATACTCACGAGGTGATGGGTCCGCGTCCCCCTTGGGCGCATACGGTGCTCGGCATCTTTATCGTCTTGAGTTTGTACACGACGGTGAACGGCATCGTCGCGTACTGGGCCATTCTTAGCATCGAGGCCACGCGACGCTACTACGAGAAATTTCGCAAGCGTGCGCGCGATGCGGCGCAGCTTCAACTCCATGCTTCCGAACTGCGGGCACAGGTTGCACAGGCGCAACTCGGCGCGCTGAAGATGCAGCTTCAGCCGCATTTTCTATTCAACACGCTCAATGCCATCGTCGTGCTCGTGAGGCAACACAAGGGCAGGCAGGCTGAGGACGCGCTCAGTCGCTTCAGCGATTTGCTGCGGGCGGTTCTAGTAGACATCAAGGCGCAGGAGGTGCCGCTGTATCGAGAACTCGAGTACGTGCAGCTCTATTTGTCTATCGAGCAGATGCGCTTTTCCGATCGACTGAGAGTGCAGCTGGATGTGGACTCGTCGATTCTCGATGCCGCTGTGCCCCACATGGGATTGCAGCCGCTCGTGGAGAACGCAGTACGTCACGGCATTGCGCCGCGTGCGCAAGGAGGCACGATTACCATCGAAGCGACTTTAGAAGGCGAGACCTTGCGCCTTGCAATCAAAGATGACGGCGTCGGCTTTTCCGAATCGAAGAGCACGAACGGAAACGGCCTTGGACTTAATAATTTGCGAAGTCGTTTGGAGCAGCTCTACTCGGGCCGTGCGCGGCTGATCGTCACGGAAGATCGAAAAGGAACTTCTGCCGCCATTCTGCTGCCCTATAGAGCGCATCCCGATGCCGAAGAACAAGCGCCACTGATCGGACAATTTAATCATGAAGCTCGCGTCCATGAATGCATTGATCGTCGATGATGAGCCGCTCGCCCGGGATGGTTTGCGGATGCTGCTACGAGAGGATGCCAAGGTCTCACACGTATTCGAGGCGAAGAATGGGCGCGAAGCGGTTGACGTTATTCGTAACGAGCAGCCGAACATCGTATTTCTCGACGTGCAGATGCCGGAGATGGATGGGTTCGATGTTCTGAAGGAAGTGGGTGCCGACAACATCCCCGCAGTGGTCTTCGTCACGGCACATGATCGTTACGCGATCCAAGCATTCGAGATCAACGCGATCGACTATTTGCTCAAACCGGTCGCACGCGAGCGGTTCGAACAAGCGCTACATCGCGCAAGGTCGCGCGTTGCAGCACGCAATGAGGACAACCGCAGAATGGTTGCTCTGCTGGAGACCTTGGCCTCGCCGTCAAAACATTTGGAACGGATCGCGGTGCGCTCGGCCGGCAAAACGTATTTCGTCGATTTGCAGGACGTCGATTGGATTCAAGCGGCGGAAAACTACGTGCAGCTCCATACGTCTTCATCGAAGCATCTGGTTCACGCCACGGTTCAAACTCTGCAGGAGGTGCTCGATCCACAGCAGTTCCTGCGCATTCACCGCTCCCTTATCGTGAACGTGCGTCAGGTCAAAGAGCTCGAGACCGCCACTCACGGGGAGTTCGTGTTCGTGCTACGCAACGGAACTCGCGTGCAGTCGAGTCGCACCTATCACGATGCGATCAAGCGGTGGGCGGCTAATCCGTTTTAGCGATCGCGATCGGGCCACAAGGCTCACTTGCCACTTTAGATCTACTCCAATAGCTCTTTGTCGCTTTCTGACTGGTGCCAACCTGCTCACGATTTGTGATCAGGCACCGCCTCCGTCCAGAGCTCGGTAAGCAAAATGCGTTCAGAATGAGACATCGATCTCGGATGGTCGAGAGTCCTCGCGCATAGATTCCCCTCGCTGTTGCCGCCACGGAGATTGCAATTCGGCCGTTCAGAGCAACCGCAAAGCGCTGCAAACAATCAAAAACACCCGCGCGTAAGCGCGGAACGTGCTTGCAAGGAGAGATCTGTGCGAACGACAGTCAAGTCCATTGGCGTGTGTCTGCTGCTGACCGGATGCGCCATTCAACCCTATAAGAAGCCGATTCCAGAAGCGGCTCGAGCCAGTTTCCACGATGTGGGTGTTTATGCTCGGGCGGACGAGAATGGAGTGGGCGTCCAATACCTAGCGCAGGACAGCAGCGCCGCAGGCGCTGGATACGGGCTCATTGGGGCCCTTGTGACTGCGACCATCGATGCCGTTGCAAATGCAACACCGCTCGGTATCGCACAAGACGCCGCTGACAAGGTGAAACCCGCGATGAGCGCGGCGGATCTGCAGTCGGAATTGGAACTGGATTTGGCACAAGAGTTCACGCAATCGCCGGACTTCGGTTCCGTCAAAGTGAGCGTGCTGCCTAAAGAGAACAAGCGGCGTCGAGCGCTTGCGCACCCCTTGATCACGTTGGAAGTCTCCTATTCGCTCGCGACAGACTTACGCAGCTTGCAAGTTACCGCTGTCGGTGAAGCCTATGCCAAAGGGTTGAAGGGTGCCGACAAAAATACGGGCTTGGTTTATCGCAACCGATTCGAATATCACTCCGGCCTATTGCCGAAGCCCATGGGACCGAGTCAGGAGGAGATCAACGCTCGCGTTGCAGAGTTCAAAGAGAAGTTCAAGAAGAAGGGCAAGCTCACCCAGCAACAAACAATTCAAATGAAACGTGAGCTTGCCAGAGCTCGCGAAGTGTCACCGGCAGAGCTTGCTGACGAAGTCGTGCAACGCTGGACAGCCGATCACTACGCTCTGCTGCAATCTGAGATCCGCAAAGGAACGAGCATCGTCCTGGAACTGTGGAAGCGCGACTTCGCCGATCCGAGCGTCGTAGATCCGAAGAAGCAACAGCCGTACAAGACGGTTGTGGAAGAGCGAGGCGATCGGGTGGTCGTTCGCTACAACACGGGGCTGTTTGCTGGAGCGCTGTCTTCCGAACCGAAGAATTTCATGGCGCCCGGCGCGAATGGAGTCGCATTCGGTCGCGCCGACAGCAAAGCGGCGATGACCGCGAAAGCGGGCGCTAGTAAATAACGTCCTCAGTGCGAACACGGAAACATCAACAACAGGAACCTGTATGAACTCTCACTCTCGCGGAATTAGGTTTGGAATCTTCTCTTTCGTCTTTCCAGCAATGATGTTGCTTGCGAACGGCTGTACAGCCCAGGATCGTGGGCTCGGTTTCGTTTTCGAAGGTGACCTCGAATACGGTGGGGATCGAGTGGCGACCGTGAGTTACGAGGACGGATCAACCCAAGATGTGCGGGCCGGCCAGGGGCTTTCGTTGGCGGTGGGTGCGCACTATCGCGGCGATTCGCCATTCTCGATTCGCGGCACCGTGGGCTACAAATATGTCACCACTGCCGCATCGAATGCCGACATCAATCTGAGCCGAGTCGTCTTTGAGGTCCTTGGTAACTACGCTTGGGAAAATGGATGGTGGGTCGGTGCCGGAGTCACACACCACACCAACATTCATTTCAAAGGTGACGGGTTCGGACCGAACATCGATTTCGATGATTCTACCGGCCCGACATTTGAACTTGGTTGGCGCTGGATTGCGCTGTCCTACACCAAGCTCGACTACACGAGCGAGTTCGGCGGCACGGTGGATGCGAGCAGCCTAGGGCTTACTCTAGTCAGTAAGTTTTGATGGAATTGGAGTGCACGTTCGCGTTGGGCGAGCGTGCACTCATTGATGATCGGCTCGATATCCCTGCCAAACCCACTCGAGCGCTTCCGGCAGCGTCTGTGTCCTCACATTGCGATCGCAATGGCCTGAGTTGAGCGCGAATACGTATTGATAGTGATAGCCCTTCTCTTTGAGGGCGTTCGCCATTTGATGGTTGGCTTTCACCCAGTCGTGCATGTCGTCGCGCATGACGTTGGGATTGAGTAGATCGCGATCGCCAACATCCATCCAAATGCGAATCGGCTTGAGCGCATTCTGCGGGATGAGGTTCGTGTGATAGTCCCATGCGCCGCCCGGCGTGTTTGGATCAAATGGCCATTGTTGATTCACGTACGTGCCGGAGTAACTGATCACGCGGTGGTACCACTCGGGATGGAACCAAGCCATCGTGAACGCCGCGGCAGCGCCCGAACTGCATCCCATCGCGGCCCGGCCTTTCGCGTTGCGGGTGAGCTTCACGTCCGCATGCTGTTCGACTGCCGGCAGTACTTCGGCTTCGATGAATTCCGCGAACTTGCCGGAAAGCGTGTCGTACTCCAGACCCCGCTCGCTTCCTTGAGCATCGCCGCCACCGTTCTGAATCATGATCGCGATCATGACGGGCACCCGTTGCTGAGCGATGAGGTTGTCCAGTATGTGCGGCAACGTCATGTCCGGTTCGTTGAGCTTCGGTCCGTCGTGGACCACGATGAATGGCGCGTGTGTGCCGGGTTGGTATTGATGTGGGACATAGACAGTGATCGTGCGTTGATACGGCTGCGGATGCGTTTCGACGATAAGTGTCTTCGCATTTTTCGGATCGACGGTACCGAAGACATCGCGCGCGATACCCGGATAGAAGCGACTGTCCTTCGAATCCATCGTGAATTGCTGAACCCGACCCTGTGGCACGCCTGCTGCGACGTTCGCTTCGGGAGGAGTGACATAGTCAGGCCCAATCACAAAGTTGCCGTCTTGATTCGCGGGTGGATTCTTGCCGACTCCCGAGATGACCGTGAATGTCGGCGCGCCGGGTCCGTCGAACGATCTTGTTGGCGGGGTGGGACGAGCTTGCGACTGGACAGCAGGTCCAGGCGGCGTGGCCGGGGCTTCGGCCGCGTTCGCGCTGATTGCAAAAAGGCTGGTCAATAAAGCTGCCGCGGCCAGCTGAACGCAGTATGTATTCTTCATGGCTGCATCATGGACGCGTGCGCAACGAACTATCAAGCCATTCGCACAGAGGTTGCCGCCCGGACTTGCGAGCCAACTGATGTGGAGCTAGTTTCGCCGTGGGTGCCAGAACAAAGAATCGAGCCGCGTGATGCGGCGAAGGCCCAGGGGAAAATTCATGCGAATGACACGCGCAACGCTCGACCGAGCGGTACAGGCGGGGATTTTGGATGCAGGGCAGAGCGATGCATTGTGGTCGTTCCTTGCCGAAAGCGACGCTGAAACGCCACGATTTAAACCTTCTCACATCCTCTACTACCTCGGCGGTCTCATCGCCATCGGAGCGATGACACTTTTCATGACGTTGGGGTGGGAACAGTTCGGCAGTGTTGGGCTGCTCTGGATTTCCGCTTGCTACTGTGTCCTTGCGATCGCCCTCACTGAATTCTTCCTGCAGAAGAAGCATCTGGCCATACCGGCTGGAATTACCGCGACGTTAGCGATTTGCATGGTGCCGTTGGCTACCTACGCAATTCAGCATTTACTGGGCATGTGGCCGGACGATGGGCGCTACGGTTATCGCGACTATCACGTCTATATCGATTGGCGGTGGATTGAGATGGAGCTCATAACGCTCGCCGCAGGAGCCGTTGCGCTCTGGCGTTATCGGTTGCCGTTCATGGTCATGCCCATCGCAGTGACGCTTTGGTACATGAGTATGGATCTCGTGCCCTTCTTGCTTGGCGGCGATTCGTACGAATTCTTCTCCGACACGGGCAAGCACATTTCGATGTACTTCGGCCTGGTGATGACACTGCTCGCGTTCTGGATCGATATGCGAACGGTGCAATCGAAGGACTTCGCATTTTGGCTCTACATATTCGGCGTTCTGACTTTCTGGGGAGGTTTGACTAGCCTCGACTCGGATAGCGAGTTCAACAAATTCCTGTATTGCTGCTTGAACGTGTTGATGATCGCGGTGGGTGCTGCGCTCTCCCGCCGAGTGTTCGCGGTATTTGGCGGACTCGGGGTGGCGTTCTACTTGGGGCACCTTTCATATTCGGTGTTCAAAGACAGCTTATTGTTTCCAGTCGCACTCACGGCCATCGGTTTCGCCGTGATCGGCGCGGGCGTCTGGTGGCAGCGCCATGAAGATTCGATCGGTCGGGCTCTGCGATCGTTACTGCCGCAAGGCTTGAGCGAGCTGATCGTGCAGAGAGCTGAGTGAAAACGGTTCGTAGCGACTGTGTACGCAAGAAACAGGAGTCAGCATGAATGCGAGATGTTGGATGGGAGCCTTAATGCTCTGCCTGGTTGCATCCTCAGCGGTAGCTCAGGAGACGATGGAGGAAATTGTCGTCACGGGTATGCGTGGCGGGGACGGAGCGGCCATGCCCGGCACCTTTCTCCGCAAAACGGGCGACTACATATTGCTCGAGGTGGAAGTGACGAATGACACGCGTGAGGAGAAGGGAAGGAAGGATGAGATCTATGCGACGTTGCGGGCCGCTTTGGCGGCGGCGAAGAAGGATGGCACCGTCGAATTGAGCGTCATAGACGAGAACGGGCTTGTGATTCCGCTCAAAGTGGATTCCGCAACTGTCGTGCTCCAGAAGGGGGATCGCGCCGATACGAGCGCAACCCGAATTAGCGTGAAGACTAAAATCCCTTCGCAAAATGCAAACGGCCAAGCACTCATAAGCAAGCTCAAGGACTTCGTCGGTAATATCAAAGTCGAAGGAAGAACGAAGTTGGATCCGGATGGAGATGTCGATATCAGTATCGTCGGGCCTAATCGCTACCGAGATGAAATCATTGTGCTCTACGCGGGTGATGTCAAAAGGATTACCTCGGTACTGGGCGGCGACTACAAAGTCGTCACTACGGGGATCGATCGACCAGTGAAGTGGGTGCGGATCGGGTTGTTGGAGCTGGCTCTCTTCGTTCCCTATAGGTTCGATGTGTTGCCGTCCACCGTGACCACGTATACCGCGCCTAGCGAATGACACTCATCGAAGGGTGACGCGCTTCGCGTCACCCTTTCTTCTTCCGAACTAGTCACGATCCGCTATCCGCTAGTCACTAGTGAGTCACGATCCGCTATCCGCTAGTCACTACTTGCTGGCGGTCGCACTCGACAAGGTCTGCTCTACGCGCGGCTCGAACACAATGAACGGAGTTGCGACGGGCTGACCTGGGCCTGCTGCCAGCGGAGCGCGTTCGCCTTTCGGTCCAAGCTCGCGGACGAACGTATAGATGGAACGCAGATCCTCATCGCTCATATCGCGCAGGTTGAACCAGGGCATCGGCGGCAAACGCGGTGCTCGTGCGAACTGCACCCACTGGTCTTCGGTCATGCTGGCGATCGTGAGACGCAGGTTCGCCGGATATGACGTACCCCAGGGGCCCCGGAATCCGACCGGTGCGCCCACTAGCCAATCGGCCTTTGCGATCTGGCCGCCGTTTTGCGCATATCCGGGGGTATGGCAGTCATTGCAGCCGCCGATCTGAACGAGGTACTGACCGCGCGCGATCTTGGAATCAGCGTGGGTTGTCGCAGGCGGCGCCGCCTTCTTCGTTGCCGGATCCGCTGCCGCTGGCGGTGCAGCAAAAAGAAGTCCGACGCTGATGATGACAAACGCCGTCATTGCCGTGGCCGCCGCGCCCAGTGCGATTCGATTGGATAAACGGCACGGACCTGCTTCGATACTCGAGCTCATGTGAATCTCCCCAATGTGATTGACCTATAGGGGAGTAACGCGCAGGACGTCGGCAAAACGGCTCAAAAAAGTTTGGAGGGGCTGGGCAACCAGCTTTGAAGCCGTCCTCGCTGCCGAATGAGGTGCTGGGCTCGCTTTCTATCGACTGCTTAGTACGAATTGATTGCCGTCGGCGTCCTTGAACAGGGCGAATGTGCCCCATGGTTGCTTGGTCGGCGGTTTCACGAATTCGACCCCTCGCGCCTTCAGCTCGTCGTAAGTCTGCTGGACGTCGTCGCATTCCAGCGAGCAGTTAACGAAGGTGCCCACCCGGTCCTCGTGCCCTTCTGGAGTGAACAACACGACCCGCGTCTCGGCACGCGGAATCTTCAGTTCGATCCAGCGCTGGTTGCCCATCGGTTGATCGGTGAGGATCTGAAAGCCCAATTTTTCGGTGTAGAACTTCAATTGTGCTTCTTGGTTGCGAACCGGGATGCCGATGAACTTGACGCGTGTGATCATTGCCGTGTCCTTCGAATGTGCTTCGCCGTCAACTTACGAGACGCTTATGACGAGTACAAGGGCCGTAGCGTTTGCTATGGCATCTGCTGCCATAGCATGAAAACCTCCTTTCGAATCGACCGGTATGTCGTGGACGTGCTACTGCGCGATCTGGTGGGCCACGACCGGTCTCCGGCTGCATTTTTGGTCTATCTATTCTTAACTGCGCAATGCAGTCAGGTCCGATCGGGGAGGGTGGAATTGAGCTTGGCCGACATCGCAGATCGCACAGGTCTTTCCAAACGTGCGGTGCAGACTGCGCTTTCGCACTTGCGGCGTCGGCAGCTGATTCGCAGCACACAGTCGCATCGCACCGCAACGCCGCTTCACGCTGTCGTCCGTCCTTGGAAGGGGCGTTGAGCGACGGTCATGCGTAAACTCCTCGTCCTCCAGCACGTCCAAAGCGAACCGCTCGGTGTTCTAGATCCGCTCTTGCGGGCGGCTGGGTTTCGAATCCGCTACGTGAATTTCGCGCGCGATCCGTTTGCACAAGTCGATGTGAGCCGCTACGACGGACTCGTGGTGCTCGGCGGTCCGATGAACGTCGACCAAGCGGCGAGCTATCCGCACCTCATGCACGAGATCGATGTGATTCGCGCTGCGCTGGCTCGCGAGATTCCAACGCTCGGAATATGCCTTGGCGCGCAGTTGTTGGCCGCTGCGCTCGGAGCGCACGTTCATCCGAACCCAGTGCGCGAAATCGGTTGGTATCCACTCAAGCTGTCGGCTGATGCCGACTCGGATGCGCTGTTTCAGCACTTGGATTCGTCGATACCGGTCTTCCAGTGGCATGCCTATACATTTACTGAACCTACCGGAACAACGCACTTGGCAAGCACCGCGAGTTGCGCGAACCAAGCGTTTCGGTATCGCGACTTTGCGTATGGATTGCAGTTCCATCTCGAAGTGAATGCCGCCTTGATCAAACGCTGGCTCCAGCACTCGGAGTTGCAGCATGAGCTAGAGCCGCTGGGTGGTCGCAAGCACGCGCAGCTTGTGGAAGCGCAGACGGTCGAGCATCTCGAGCGCTCGCAAGCTCAGGCGAACGCTCTGTTCTCAGCCTTCATCCAACGGTTCGGATGGCGGAAGACGCGTACGCTGCTGAAGTCGCGATAGCTCGCGCCGTGTCCGCTGGTTGCGGCGCTAAACGAAACTCCATATCGCGCATCACAATCCGGTGCATGGACGAAATCGTCGTCTCGACGAAGTAGCGAGCGGTGGCAATGAATGGGGTCAGGAACTCGTAGTGCGTGATCATGTGCACTTCGCAGGTTTCCTCTGCGGTTGCGACGACTTGGATCGTCCCGCCTCGTAAGGCGATGCTGCGGCAATAGCGAATGCTTTGCTCGATGATGTCGAAGTCGATGCGACCGCCCTCGACGATGTTCGTGATCTTCTTCGCCAGGTAACCGCCATCGCTGTACATGCATCGCGACTCATCGCCAATTTTGCCGTAACACCCTGTCGTTCGCATCGGCACAGGAAGGACCGTGCGCAGGAACCACGAAGGCTTGGTTTGAATGTGTTCATAGAAGCAAACGAGATCCCACGCACGCTTGGCGTTGCAGGAGAGTTGGCCGGTGGTTTTGACGATTCCAGTCGTGACGGTCATACGTGCAACCTCTGTGTGGGTGAGTGATCAGGAAATGTGTCTGGAACGACGGCTGAGAAGAATGCGAAGCAGCCGACTGGCTCGACCTTGCTGTCGATAAATTGAGCGCGAAGGATGTATGCGAGGTCGTCGATTCGATCGTTCGCGAAGTTCACGACACGCATTCGACGCAAGCAGCAGTGCGTCAGGGTTCTGCGCCAGTTTTCACGAACGTGGTCGCTAACCAGGGTGTAGCCGAAGACTTTGGTGCCGGGATGAGCGATGGGCTTGAGTGCGCGCAACGCCGCGCTCTTCTGTTGAAGTCCGTAGCCGGGCAGGCAATGTAAGATGCCGCCCAAACAAATCGAATCGAAAGCAGGGATGCCAACTAAGGGCGTGCGCGCATCGCGAACGTAGATCTCAGGGCGGTAGCGTGCGAGACGGCGTGTCGCATGTGCCAGCGATGCCGGTTGTAGATCGATCAGCGCGATCCTGGGCTCGCGTTGGCCGAAGTCGCATCGATCCAAGAAGTAGCCGGTCCCGACACCGATGTCTGCGTGGTTGGCGGTAACGTGTTCGCGATAGTGGCCCAGGATGTCCGCCGGCGAGCAGTTCCACACGCAAGGTGCCAAGCCACGAATCACGAACGGGTCGTAGAACGAAAGGCCGACCTTCGAGTAGGCCTTGATCCCGTCATCGGCTGTGTAGAGGCTCGCTTGCTGCATCGTTCGACTCTTGAGGCGTCTCTGACCTCGTATGAGTCGGATGCTGGGCGTGGGCGCGAGCAGTCAGCTTCCGGATTGATCGAATCGGATCAGAATGTTCGCAGCAGCTTAAAATTCAGGCAGTTAGAGTCCTCCAGAAAGATCATTTAGGACTTGAGTGCACCGGCGCCGGCCTTCTTTTGATTGAGTTTGCGATAGTCGCCGGGCGACAAGCCGGTCACTTCTTTGAATGCCGCGTAGAAACTCGACTGCGACTTAAAGCCCGTGTCCATGCTGATCGACAGGATCGACTGCGAGGGGGCGGCGATTAGGATTTCTTTGGCCGCAGCCACGCGCCGCTCCCGGACATAACGCGAAAAGCCCACGCCAAGCCGAGTGTTTACCAGTTCCGAAAGCTGATGGGTCGTCAGGCCCATCTCGTCGGCGACGGTCCGCAAGCTCAGCTCTTCATTTTGGTAAAGCTTGGACTCGAGCATCAGCGTCTCTAATTTCTTGACGAGGGCGTCCGTATCGACATCGCGCAACGTCGATGCGCCGTACCGAATCCGGGCTGCTTCCGTCATGTCGATGATGAGATCGGGCTTGGCGATCATCGCCACGACGATGACGGCAAACGCGACGCCGATGGCGTGACAGTAGAAGTGATAGAAGTACGCATGGTCGATATAGGGAATAGAGAACCCAAGGATCAATACGATCAGCGCGGTCGCCGACATCAGCCCGAAGTAGAAGAACTCGAACCGGAACTGCTTGCGCTGGGCTTTCAGTCCATAGACCAGATTGCCGAGCCACAGGGAATAGCCGGCGCCAAACATGAAGAGAATCGGCAGTGCGATCTCCAGGCGCGCGACGAATAACAGCGTGATGGGTAAGAGATGAAGCAGCATCGCCGGGCGTAAGCGTTCAGTTGGCAGCAGGACCCAGCGGCCGAATAAATAGAAAGTCGGCGGCACCACAAACAAGGCGAGACGATAGAGCGGAATCTCGAGCGGCTCAGTACCGCCCATGAAATACAAGAGTTGGAACGCCTGAATGCAGGCGAGCGCGCTCAGCAGTACCAAACAGGTGAGAATCGAATAGAGCGATTTATTCGGAAAGTCGATCAGCCATATATATGTGAACAGCAGCAGCGCTGCCGTGACGATCGAGAAGCCCGCGACCAAGATGCTCAACGTGTCCATACATGCGCGATGAGTTTCGGAAGCCGGTACTTTACAAGAACCTCTCTGAGAATCCTTTGTGGCCGCGACGGAGACCGCCAGGTTCGATGGACTTGGGTTCAGGAGTAGACGCGGTCACAACAAAGCCATGGGCTCATTGGATGATGTGGCCTGCCGTCGCATCGAAGATCCAATAACTTAGATGGTTTGCAGATCAGGAGCCAACCCACCGAATCACTGCACCGCTGGCAAGATCCCCTTGGTGAGAAT
Source organism: Pseudomonadota bacterium (assembly GCA_023391335.1). Taxonomy (GTDB): domain Bacteria; phylum Pseudomonadota; class Gammaproteobacteria; order Steroidobacterales; family Steroidobacteraceae; genus Steroidobacter. Next base: position 20,319 of record JAEWBG010000016.1, read on the forward strand.
GTCCAATGGTTGGCGCGTTAGATCCGTGTCGTAATTCGATGCCGTGAAGACGACGACCAATGCTTCCTGCGGGAATACGAAGATGAAGTTGCCGCCATTGCCGTCGGCCGAGAAGGCCTCTTCGACATTTCCATGTGCTTGCAAGCTGTGCTTCCACCACAGCAGTCCGTACCCATCGTTGTTCAAAGTGGTAAACGTGCGTTGGGATTCGTCGACCCAATCCTTAGGCACGATTTGTTGGCCCTGCCAGACTCCGCCATCCAAATAGAGTTGACCGAATTTCGCGGCATCGCGCGGTCGCAAGCGCATGCCGCCGCCACCCGTTGCGTGGCCGTCTGGAGAACGGCGCCACAACGCTTGCTCGATTCCAAGCGGTTGCAGCAGATACATATTTGCGTAGTCATCCAGCGCCATGCCGGTGCGTAGCGAAAGCATATCGCCCAGCAGAACAGCCCCCGCAGAACAATACGAGCTGCGTTCGCCCGGGTTTGCCGACATCGGCAAATCGAGCGCGAACGCAATCCAATCAAGACTCGCGTACATGCGGCTTTCGTTGCCAATGGATCCGGGCGACCAGTCGTCGCATGTCAATCCAGAACTCATGTTGAGCAAGTTGATGACGCGAATGTTCGCTTTGCGCGGATCGGGATTGGCATGCGATTCAAGTCGATAGAAATTCGTGATCGGTTCATCGACTGCAAGGGAGCCTTGCGAGACAGCGATGCCGACCAATGCCGAGGTCATGCTCTTCGACGCAGAACGGAAGTCGTGAAGGATCTCGCGCCCGAAACCGTTGAAGTAGCCTTCGGCGATCAAGCGGCCGTTCTTCACGACAACCACGGAATCGGTTCCGGGATACGCCCCGTGTTGAGTGTCTTGCAGTGTCGCGAGTAACAGGGTCCCATTCACGCCTTCGTCGTCAGGCTTTGAAACGGACCATCCATCGCCCCTGTCTTCTGGCGCGATGGTGACCATGGAGGGCAATCCGATCGTTAAGTCCTGTGCTGTCTGCGGCCTTGAATTGTTGTGCGGGTGATTCTCGCTGCCGTTACATCCGCTGAGCATCAGCGGGACCCAGATGAGCGATGCGAGTGCGTAGACGCAACGCATCTGCAAGTCGAAGCTAAGCCACGGCATATGAACCATAAAGCCATCCAGAGCGGCGAGAAGTGCCGCCCTGTTGGTGGGGTGAGTCGGGGGAAATCCTTCGGGCGGAGATCGTGGTTCGTGGTTCGTGGTTGGGGGTTCGGGGAACGGGAAGCCGGAACTGCCGTCGTTCTGGCCGTCAACTGTCAACACACAACCGTCAACCGCGATTGGCTGCTAACCGCAAACCGCTAACCGCTAACCGCCTTACCATTCCCCACTATTCGGCATCGAAGACCAAGGTTCGCGAGGCGGCAGGGCGTCTCCTTTCTGCAGTAATTCGATCGAGATCTTGTCGGGCGATCTCACGAATGCCATGCGACCGTCGCGTGGGGGGCGATTGATCGTGACTCCATGCTTCTGCAGGCGCTCGCACGCGGCATAGATGTCGTCAACTTGATAGGCGAGGTGCCCGAATGCGCGTCCAATTCCGTACTCCTCTGGGTCCCAGTTGTACGTCAACTCCACTTGCGCTTGCTCATCTCCGGGGGCGGCGAGAAACACCAACGTGAAGCGTCCTTTTTCATGATCGGTGCGGCGCACTTCGCGAAGGCCGAGTGCATCGCAGTAGAAGCGCAGGGATGCGTCGAGATTGGTGACGCGGACCATGGTGTGAAGGTATTTCATCGGCTGGCGACGTTTGAGATGGTGTTCGCGATCATAGCTCAGGGGCATCTCCGGGACGGACGACTCTGTCGTCAGGGAGGACTCACGTCAGGAAGGACGCGGATGCGTCAGGAAGGCCGATCGGCAGGCCAGATTGGCAGCCACCACGTGTTCGCATCTGCACGGAACGACCATTTGGAGTTCGGAGCTCTTTGCATCGTGCGGGCGCTGTGCGAGATCGTCGTTGGTTTAACAGGTCAGGCCTAACCGCTCATGCCATTGCGCGAGCGACTCTTTGGGGTACTCCTCAAATTGTTTGTCTTGCGGATCGGCGCGCACCTCGACCCAAGGTGCTTTCGAGCCGAGCATCATGTGTGTGCGCTCGGGCGGTTTCGGAAGAGGTGTGTCGATCGCAGATGCGAACGGATGAATGAGTTCTGGCCAGCGCGGGTCCCACAACCACAATGCGCTGCCGCAATCCCCGCAAAAGTTACGTTCGGCAGGACTGCGATGCGTGCCTTCGTCGTCGTGCATGCGAGCGTGATAGATACGAAGGTGTTCACGGCCGTTCACGTGAAATGAATTCGCGTCGCCTCCCAAGTTAATCGCAAATCCGCCGCCACCTGCAGTCTTTCTACAAATCGAGCAGTAGCAGAGATTAAACGGATAGGGATGCTTGGATTCCAGGCTGAAGCGCACCGCTCCGCAGTGACAAGACCCTTCGAGATGCATGAGGGCACCCTTTACGAGTGGATGTCGAACGCAACTATGGAGGAGAGGGAGGGGTTCCTGCGGGCATCGTGGATCGGGGATCGTGGATCGTGGATCGTGGATCGGGGATCGGGAATCCGGGATCGCGGACCGCGAGATTGCCTCAAAACGGTTAACTTCCACGGCGAAGCGAACGTGTCCGCCATTCTGGCCGTCAACCGTCAACACACAACTGCCAACCGCGAAGCTTGATTGGCTGCCAACTGCCAACCGTCAACCGTGAAACGAACGCGCCCGCCGTTCTGGCTGCCAACCGTCAACAGCCAACCTCTGTCTCACCTCGTCGGCAGCGGCGCTTCGAAATTTGAATTTGCGTTCTTGCGCTTCATGATCTCACGCACGAGTTCGAGCCCACTCTTCTCTGTCGGCGGAAGCTCAAGGTTGCTCGTTGCGATCGGAGTGACACGCTGGCCCCAGCGAATCACGTGTGAGCACCAGGTCAAGCCGCCGCCAAACGCAGGCATCAACAACGTCGCACCGGGTTTCACTCTGCCTTCCTCGAGCGCATCGACGAGCGCGACCGGAACAGTTGCTGATGACATGTTGCCGTATCGCTGGACAGTGAGATACACGCGATCCATCGGCGCGCCCACGCGCTTCGCAACCGCTTCGATGATGCGAAGGTTCGCTTGATGCGGAATCACCAGATCGACGTCGTCGTTGCTCAAGCCCGCGCGTGCCAAAGCATCTGCGGATGCTTCGCTCATCCCATGTACAGCGCGTTTGAAAATTTCCTGGCCGTCGAAGTCCCAACGAGTGTCGCCGAGCTGCAGCCCGTTGTTGCCGTAAATCGTGCCCATGCCGCGCACGCGCAAAGTGTTGCGAGCATCCGCATCACATCCAAGCTTCTCGGCGAGGACGCCTGTTGGTTCGTCAGATGCTTCGATCACGACGGCTGCAGCACCGTCACCGAATAGCACAGCAACGTTGCGATTTGACCAATCCATGTAGGGGCTGATCACTTCTACGCCGATGACGAGTGCGTTACGAACAACGCCGGTTCTCACCATTGCTGTGGCGGAGGACAGTCCGTAAAGGAAGCTGGTGCACGCGGTATTCACATCCATTGCTGCAGCATTGTTTGCTCCAAGCATGAATTGCACACCGGACGCGGTGTTCGGAACCGTTTCATCCGCGGAGCACGTGCCGAGCACGATCAAGTCCACGTCTTTCGCATCGAGGCCGGCACACGCGAGTGCCCGGGCAGCCGCGATATGCGAGAGCAAGGTCATCGGCACGTGCGAAATACGCCGTTCCTTGATGCCGGTGCGGGTGGTGATCCACTCGTCGTTCGTTTCCAAGAACGTGGCGAGATCGGCGTTATTGAGAACGGCCGGCGGCATGCATTTGCCCCAGCCGGTAATGGCGGCGAATTTCATTGGCTATACGAGCGTTACAGCGAAAGCGCGACGATAGCACGCTGTCGCTGCGAATCCATTGCGGTGCTCGTAACGCTTCTGAGTAGGTCAACGACGACTGACGGGACAGCCTACGCGCGACGCCGATACAACCACATCATCGATCCAAAGGTTCTGATCGTTCTGTGTTGCGTCGTAGCGTTCGAGTCCAAGGTACAGACTTTGGAAGGCCGGTGGAGCAAGCCACACTCCGTGCAAGTCTTCTTGATGAGCACAGTTGGAGTCTGGGGAATCGGTGCGTTCGCTGACATGAATATCATCGAGCGGTTGGCCATCCAGCCAGTACTCCATCTCGTTCTTGTCGCCATCGAAATGCCACTCGACGCACGTCCACTTCGCAACGGGCAATTTGCGCGCCGAATGTTTGCGGCAGTCGGTTCGCACGGGAGGGGTCGTCTCGAAGTTGGCTTTCAATCCCAGCCCGCCCTGACGTTCTGCACCTAAGCGATAAATCGAGTTGTAGCGATCGTCTGCTGATCGGCCTTCGCCTTGCAGCAGCGTCCAATGCACGTCCGGCTTTCCTTCGAGAGGAATGGGCGCGGAATCAAGCCACACCATGATGCGCCCAAACATCTTGCGACGTGCTGCCGGGAAAACCGGCGGTGTGTGGATCGCGATATAGCCGCGCCTCGGCGCGCCTTTCGGCGCTGAGATATGCATGGCCTGCTGCCCGCTGAACGCGTGATCTCCATCCACCGAGATGGCGGCGCCACTGCCATACATCTCTTCCTTCCAAGGTGGAGGCGGCACTTTATTTGCTGCGTCGTTCTCGAAGTCGTCGCAGAAAAAAGCTGCGGCACACGGATCGTATGCTTGGGTTTGCGTAGCGGTGCCTTGTGGCGCCGGTGCTGTACACGCGCAAAGTGCGCCAAAACCGAATGCAACCGCGAAACGCAGAGGAGGGCGACGCATAGTGTTCTCGTTGGTTGGCGCAGCGGTCATGAGAATACGTGGCCCGCTGACAAAACAGTGTGGAGAACTATCAAAGGAACCCTGCGCCCGTCGGCAACATTCCTTGGCTGTTGAGCACGATCCAAAAATTCCCTCTTCGGCGCGCTGCTCACGTGTACAGTTTGCAGTCGCCAGCGCTTCACAGGACAACCGCAACGATGATCCTTAGATCCTTTGCATTCGTGATGCTAATCGGCGCGCTCGCCGGCTGCGAAAAGCAGACCAAAATGGTGTACGTGCTCGATGGGCCGCAGCAAGTCACCCTGACTACATCGGCATCTGCTCAGAAGGTAAGGCAAGGCGAGTCGGTTCAGCTGCACGCCGAGCTTCGTGCGAACGGCAACTGGAAACAGATCCCGATGGATCAGGTCACTCGCGGGCAGTGCTGGGTGTATCACCCGCCGGCTGAGGTCGAGCCCGAAGTGGCGGATAGTGTCGAATGGGAAGTCGCACCCGACGGGGCCGTCGCCTTCAGGCCTGAATTTCGGTTGGATCACAAACGCGTGATCACGATGGATACGCGCGGAACGATTCGACTACGTCCAAAAATCAACGTTAAGTGCGAGCCGGATCGGCAGGTCGAGGGTCCGCCCATCGTGATCGAAGTCACTTAGCGGCGCGACTGAAAGCGAATGACGGTATCGCGGTGGTGAAAGGGCGAGCAGACATGAATCGACGAACGCTATTGCGGCTGGGCGCAAGTGCTGCGGCGATCGCTCCGTTGGGAGCACGTCAACTCGAGGCGGCTGCGAATCCGAATGAAGCGGGCGCGAGCGATTCCGCTCGGCGTGCGGAACTCTATCGGCTCATGGGGAAGTTGCCGCCGCGAGATCGCAAGGTCACTGCGCAGTTGATCTCCACAGAAGAGCGCGACGGTTACATTCTCGAAAAGCTCTCGCTCGACTTGAACGGCATCGAACTCGCACCTGCGTTTTTCGCCAAGCCCAAAGGAAAGTCCGGTCGGTTGCCGACCGTCTTGTTCAATCACTCTCACGGAGGCGGCTACCACATCGGCAAGAACGAGTTCGTCAACGGGCGCGAATACATGAGTTCGCCTCCATACGCCGACGTGCTCACCTCGCTCGGCTACAACGCACTCTGCTTCGACACGTGGGTCTTCGGCGAGCGCGCAACACGAACCGAAATGGATACCTTCAAAGACATGCTGTGGCATGGGCGGGTCATGTGGGGAATGATGGTCTACGACTCGCTCAAGGCAGTGGACTATCTGGTGAGCAGATCGGACGTGGACTCCAGCCGGCTCGCAACTCTCGGCATGTCGATGGGCAGTTCCATGGCGCAGTGGGTCGGGGCACTCGACCGGCGCATCAAAGTGATCGTCGATATTTGCTGCCTGACGGATTGGCAGACTTTGCTCGAAGTGAATGGACTCAAAGAGCACGGCATCTACTACTACGTGCCGGATCTGCTGAATCACTTCACCACAGCGCAGATGAATGCACTCGCCGCACCGCGCGCACATTTGGCGCTCGCTGGCAATCAAGATCCGCTCACTCCTGTTGCCGGACTCGAGAAAGTCGATACCGAATTGAAGCGCGTGTACGCCGCCGCCGGACATCCCGAAAACTGGAAGCTCCTGCGTTACGACGGCAAACATTTCGAAAATCCGATGATGCGCGAAGAAGTTCGTAAGTGGCTTGTCGAGAAGCTCTGAAGAAATGTGTGTGAAGTGTGAATAGAGTGTGATACGTGATGTGTGACGATGCTGGTTGGCGATGGGTAGCGTCACAAGTCACAAGTCACAAGTCATAAGTCACAAGTCACAAGTCACGGGGGCACGGGTCGAAGGGCATGCTCTGACATCCTGTCAATCCTGTTCATCCTGTCGAAACTTCTTTGTCCGTGCTTCGGAGTAGACAAGATTAACAAGATGAACGGGATGAAACGTGGGGCGCAAAACCCATCAACTCTTACCATCCAGAACGAAACGACCGAGTGCCTCTCGATGAGGGAGGCCATCGGCAGGAAGGATGCTAATGCGTCTGCCGCGCACCTCACTATTTCTTTCTATGCGCCCTTTGTGTTGCGTCCGATGTTCTTGCTCGTCACTCGTCACCCTAGCTCGCCTCTTATAGCGTGACTGCCACCCGAGCTTCCTCGTAGAATCCACCCGACTATTCCCGGGGGATGAAATGCAGAATTCGAATACGAACGAGCGCGCTCGCGTCAAAAAAGTCGTCATAGCAGGCGGTGGCACGGCTGGCTGGGTCGCGGCAATGGCGTTGTCGAAGCAATTCGGTGAGTTGCTCGACATCACGTTGGTCGAATCCGAAGAGATCGGCACGGTGGGCGTGGGTGAATCGACCGTTCCGCCGATCGTCGCATTCCACAACATCCTGGGGATCGACGAGCGCGAGTTCATGCGCGAATGCGCCGCCACCTTCAAGGTCGCAATCTGGTTTGAGCACTGGGGCAAGATCGGCAATTGGTACCTGCATCCCTTCGGGCGTTACGGTCAGTCGAGCTGGATTGCCGAGTTCTATCACTACTGGCTGCACGCACGCGCTCAGGGCAGCAAGGTGCCGATCGGGGAATATTGTTACGAGTGGCTGGCCGCGGTGAAAGGCCGCTTCGCACTTCGCGAAGATCCTCGCATCAACTATGCGTATCACTTCGACGCTGCGCTGTACGCTCGCTATATGCGCAAGAAGGCCGAAGCCAAGGGCGTCAAGCGCGTAGAAGGCAAGATCAAGAACGTGCGCACGCGCGCTGAAGACGGCTTTGTCGAATCGATCGAGCTGGAAGACGGTCGCGAGATTGCGGGCGACTTCTTTATCGACTGCACCGGCTTCCGCGCACTACTCATCGAGGGCGCACTTAAGACCGGCTACGAGGACTGGTCGAATTACTTGCCGTGCGACACGGCCGTCGCGTTCCAAACCATCGTCAACAAAGATCCGCAGCCCTATACCGCTTGCTACGCGCACACGGCCGGGTGGCGCTGGGTCATTCCTGTGCAGCATCGAACCGGCAGCGGCGTCGTGTTCTGCAGCCGCTTCATGTCGGCGGATGAAGCGCGTCACATCTTGGTCTCGGAGTCCGGTGGTGAGCGCATCGTGAAAGATCCTTGGATCGTCCGCATCAAGGCGGGTCGGCGTCGCAAGGCCTGGAATAAGAATGTATTGGCGATCGGACTTGCCGCGGGATTCATCGAGCCGCTGGAATCCACCAGCATTCACGTCATCACCACGTCGGTCGCGCGGCTGCTGAAGATGTTTCCGTTCGACGGCGTCACCGAGCCCGTTGCGAATTTCTACAACGAGATGGCGCAGTACGAAGTCGAGCGCATTCGCGATTTTGTGTGCTTCCACTACAAGTACAACGAGCGCGACGATTCGCCGTTCTGGAAGGAATGTCGAGAGATGGAAGTGCCGGACACATTGCGCGAACGCGTCGAGCTCTTCCGCCAAGGCGCTCAGCTCTATACGAAGAACGACGAGCTGATGACGATCGCTTCGTGGTTCTCGGTATTGATGGGCCAAGGAATCGAGCCGCAGACCTATCATCACGTCGCGGATCTGTCAGGCAAAGAGCTCAAAGACTTCCTGCGCAATCACCGCACCAAGGTGGCCGAAGTGGTGAACGCATTGCCGCCGCATGCCGATTTTGTACGCCAGTACTGCGGAGCGAGCTCCGAGACTTGGAACTTCTCCAAGCAATAGGGTTGGATGAATGCGCCGCAGGGGACCAAGACGCGGCGCATTTGGTTCTATTGGCTGCAGATCACGGATGCGAAGCAACAGACGGTTGAGCTTCGTGCTCTCGCGAGCTCCGCGGACGCATCGAAGTCTTGGGATCTACGTTGCGAGATTCGCGAGAAGCTCATCGCCTTCGTGCAGCAGAACTATCCAGAGAGTCTGCCGCGGGTGCGCGCGAGTGTTGAAGGAATGCAGCCAGTGCAGGCTGTTGCATAGTTCGGCAGGGGCGCTAAGACTCAGTACGGCTCGAGCGCGGCAATCGTGCTCGTGTCGCAAATTGCTGCTCGATCGGAGCAGTTACTTCCGTGACCAGCTCGGCGTTGCGTGTGCGCGCTTAGGCTGCGGGCGATCTTTCAAGAATCCTTTGCTCGGTTGGAAGTCGATCTCGCTGACTCGGCGGGCGAGCGCGTCGGCGAGGGAGGGATCTTGTTCGAAGCGAGGACGGGCTTCTGAAGGGGGCGACTTGCGGAAGATCTTGAACAACATGGCGGAACTTCTGTGTCAGATGGAGGCCCGCGGCGTTTTGTGACGCGTGCAACTCTTTGAGATTCATGTGATTGCACGTGAGCGGGGTGGCTCGCGCGCAGTCCGAGGCGATTGAAGATACTCGCCGTTTGTGTCGCAACAAATGAGTTCGACGGCGCGGATGCCTCTGAGGCATCTCCTGATGCATAGGTGGGGCCGATGCTCAGGGATGTCGGTAATCGGCCGTCGCGTGCTCTGCGAAGTCCGACTGGAACAACAGACGCAACACAAAGCGCGCAAAGGAGTTCGGTCGGAGAAGAGAAGATGCTGCCGCACAGAACCGACACCCGGGCCATCGACAGCAAAACCGAGCCGCTGACGCGACGTCCTCACGCCAGCGATGCTCGCTTTCACTCACTCACGTCCCTTCGAGGCTAGCTTTGAGCGCTGATGCAATCGACACCGTTGTATTCGATCTCGGTAACGTGCTGATCGATTGGAACCCTCGCTATCTGTTTCGCAAGTTGTACGGCAAGGATGTCGAGAAAATGGAGCACTTCCTCACGGAGGTCTGCACTTCCGAATGGAACGAATGCCAGGACGCCGGGCGGCCTTGGCACGAAGGCGTGGCAGAGGCCATTGCGCGTCATCCGGATCACGAGGAAATGATTCGTGCGTACCACGAGCGCTGGGAAGAGACGCTCGGCGATCCGATCAAGGAGTCGGTTGCACTACTGGACGAAGTGCGTCGCGCCGGTTTGCGGATCTTGGCGTTGACGAACTGGTCTCACGAAACCTTTCCGGTCGCGCTACAAAGGTTCGAGTTCCTGCATTGGTTTGAAGGCATTTTGGTGTCGGGCCAGGAAAAGCTCATCAAACCGGATCCGGCGATTTTTCGCTTGTTGATTTCGCGTTACCAGGTCGATCCCAGGCGCGCCGTTTTCATCGACGACAATCACCGCAACATCGTTGGCGCCCAGCAGGTCGGATTGCGAGCACTGCATTTCAAGAGTGCGGATCAAGCACGCCGCGACTTGAGGGAGCTTGGCGTGCCGGTGCGTTAGAGTCCGAAGTGAGGTGAATAGCTCTACGCGAAAAGGGCTGTTGTGGTTCATCCGACTCCTTCTTTTCGGGAACGAGGTGCCCGTCTTTCGGCTTGTCTGCAGCATCTCCGCCGATTCGGTTTCAGGGAACTAGCGACGGGGAAATCGGAACAAAGGTCAATCCACGTCGACAATCCTCAAGTTTCACAGGAACGCACTCAATGCAGATTCGCATCCCATTCATGCTCGTGCTCGCCGCAATGTTCGGCATCAGAGCCGCGAGCGGCGCGGAGCCGGCGCCATCGAAAGCTACAGATAAACCTGCGGTGATCAAGAATATCGAGAAGCAAGGGGTCGAGATCTTCGGCGAGTTCGATGCACCCGGTGGGTTGCGTGGATTTGCCGGCGCCGCGGGTCAGCATCCACTGGCGATCTATCTCACCCCGGATGGCGAGCATGCGGTCGTGGGTACACTCATCGATGCGCAAGGTGCAGACGTGAATGCAACCGTGGTGCAGAACATGGTGCTCAAGCCCATGTCGCAGCGGGTCTGGGCGAAGCTCGAGAAGTCCACCTGGGTTGCGGATGGCGATCCGAAGGCGGCTCGCATCGTGTACACGTTCATGGACCCGAATTGCCCCTATTGCCATCGGTTCTGGCAGGCGGCCCGACGTTGGGTGCAGTCGGGCAAGGTCCAACTGCGCCACATTCTCGTCGGGGTGATTCGCGAAGACAGTGCGAATAAAGCAGCAGCCATCATGACGGCAGCATCTCCGGCTCAGGCGTTCGCGTTGCATGAGCAACAACAGGCGCAAGGCGGCATCAAGGCGCTTGCCGTCATTCCGCAGGATGTGAAGGCGCGGCTCGATGCGAACGAGCAGCTCATGACCGAGCTGGGTATTCAGGGCACGCCCGGCATTCTGTATCTCGATCAAGCTGGCGTAGTGCAAACCGCAGCGGGCATGCCCCAGCCCGAAGAAATGGATACGGTGCTGGGCCCGCACTGACGTTCAGGGACGATTTTACTGAGTAAGGTTGCGTTGCACGTGCCGTCCGAAACGCCGTAAGAGGCGAGCGAAAGAATTTTGGGGAACTCAGGCTGCCTATTGGAAATTTACTTGCCTGGGCACACTGAGGGTGGCAATACCGTGCTTGACCAGCTCCCGGCGACTTTTGCGGTCGAGCATTGCACGCTGCTGATATCCGCACCGACGGACCAGGCGATCTATCGGTCAGTCCATCGCTCGGCAGTGGCGGCAACAATTAACTGCGGAGAAGTTGTTCATCGCTGGCGACGTGGAAATGTCGTCGGGTCTTACGCACGCCATTACTCCGCACGGTGTGGCGAAAATCTTCGCTGCGAACCTCGACGTCATCGCCCACATCCAATTGGAGTTTGGGGGGCTCGCGGTCTCGTATGAGCGTGCGAACCGCAGCGGCCCAGCGTCAGTTCGTCAAAGTTTCGTCGATCAAGTCAAGTTTCGCCTCGAAGGGTTCTGCACCCTGAGTCAAGCCGAGATCGGGCAGCTCATTCTGCTTCTATCAACCTGTCTTCGTGTCAGTGCTGCAAGTGGAACGAGTCCGTTCAGGACTTTCACGGAAGGACTGCCTATACGCGTGCAGTCGCTGGGAGGCGAACACCGCCCAACGACCGGAACGTGGGCTCGGCACCTCGCCGCGAGACGAGAATGTTGAGATCGGCCTAGTGCATTAGGATGCGGATGCGCCGCCACTCGCGCAGCAGCCGCGATATCTCGTGAGTGCCTAGGGTGTGAAGCTCTTCGCGCCGTGCTTGCGGCCCGAGCGAGTCATTCGAGTCATCGAACCGAGATCTGCGAAATTTCTTGTGATGACGCAGACGTGCAGGCTGAGCAGGGTTCTGCGATGCGCTTGTCCTCATGATGGGATCTCCAAGAGAGCACCAACCTAAAAATTCACGCGCCGCTGAGATGTTCCAAGTCTCTGTTGACCAACATGGACAAGTAAACAGGATGTACGAACGAATGCACAGCTCAATCAGTCCCCACGCCGCCTATCCTGTCAATCCCGTTCATCCTGTCCAATGTCTTCCGGATTGGACTCTGTGTGCTCTATGAACTCCATGTGAGATTGCTTTCTGTCCGCGGCATCGGGAAAAGACCGTAGGAGGTATTGCACTGAACGCGAACCAGCGGCGTCAATCAGGTGCTTTGTCGCTGCTTCAGTTCGAAGCCGAGTTCCACCCGGTGCTGTTCCACTGTGCGCCCCTCGATGAGGTCCAGCACCATGTGTGCTGACTGCACTCCGATCTGAAAACGCGGCGTTGCAATCGTGGTGAGCGCCGGTACCGTGGATGCGGAAGCGGGCAAGTCGTTGAAGCCGCTGATCGCGAGTTGGTCGGGCACTTTGATGCCGCGTCTAAGGCATTCGAACAAGCCGCCTTGTGCAAGGTCGTCGTTGCAGAAGAACACAGCGTCCACGTCAGGTGCCTGCCTGAGTAGCCGCTCCAACAAGATGCCGCCGAGTGCGATGGACGATGGATCCGGCACCAGAAGCTCGCGTCGCGATTCGTACAACCCGACTTGGATCAATGCGTCGCGATACCCTCGCGCACGTGCGAGGGTGCGCGAGTCGAGTTGCGAGGCGACGAAGGCGATACGTCGCTTGCCGCGCTGAACCAAATGTTCCGTCATGGCTCGTCCAGCAGCTTCTTGCGAGAAGCCCACGCTGTAGGCACCTTCCCAATCGGCAAGCTCCATCATGTGGACGACCGGGATTTTGGTTTTCTCGATGAAGCGGCGCGTGGTCTCGCGAATGTTCAACCCCGTGAGCAACACTCCATCGGGATCGAATGCCAAATGTGCACGCACGAGTTCTTCTTCTTCCTCGTGCGAGTAGTTGGTGATACCGAGCAGCATCTGATATCCGCGCGGCCGCAGCACTTGTTCGATGCCGTTCAGCGTGTCGACGAAAACATTGTTGCCCAGGGTTGGCACCAACACCGAAACGATCATCGAATGGGCCGACGCAAGCGAACTTGCCGCACGGTTGCTCACGTAACCCATGTCGATCGCGATGCTGAGGATCCGCTCGCGAACTTGAGGAGCGACCTTGTTCGGCCGGCGAAACGCGCGCGAGACGGTAATGGTCGAGACACCCGCGCTGCGAGCGACATCCTCTAAGGTTACCCGTCCGCTGCTAGAGGACCGCGTCCGTCGTTTGCTCTGCTTCGCAGTCACTAGTTTCTCACCCGCATTCAAGCCAGCCGCATTCAAAGTTGCGTGTTGTTTTGGAACCTATCCCACCCCTTGAGATAGGTTCTGCCGTCCTTGGGGTTACATCCTAGCAGCGATTGGCTCCGTTCACCGCTTGCGAGATCAACTACTTCGAGACGCTGTAGATCGCATGCTGAGACAGCACATACAACGTACGCCGGTCTTCGCCGCCGAACACCAAGCCGATCGGCCGCTCGGGTACATCGATGCGTCCAATCGCTTGGCCCTTCGAGTCGTACACAAAGATCTGCCCATTCGCGACATAGACGCGTCCGTCCGGATCGGCGACGACAGCTTCACCGCCGCGATTCGCAAAAGGCTTCAGATCGATCAAAGTACCGGCGGGACCCACCTTGCCCGAATACGTCATGTCTTCGGACTCGTTCGTGACGTAAATGCGATCGCCAAGCTTTGCCGTGACCAGTCCATGAGATTGCATCGCAGCGGACCAACGCCATCCATTGAAATCCAACGGGCCCTGATTGAATACGCGAAACGCCGGCAGGACTAGGCTGCCGTCAGGAGACACGTACTCTCGTGCCTTAGGCTCGCCCGCAAATTCGACGAACATTTCCGCCAGCGTTTTGAACTCATAAGTGTCTACGTCGAGTTGATCCTTGAACTCACCATTCACCCACCAGTTCTCGGGCAGCGCCACGAGTGCATTCGCGTGATCGCTGACTGGCGTCGGTTGAATCACCGTGAGTTCAGCCGGCGGTGCCTCGGGGTTGAAGCTATAGACCGTACCTTGCGCTCCTGCTGTAGAGAGCACCAGCAAATGACCCGAGCGATCGAACGCGATTTGAGTCGGATCCAAAGGGAACTCGCGCACGACTTCGAGCTTGCGTTGCGGTGACCAGCGATAGATGCGCGGATCATCGCGGTCGATGAAGTACAGCCGGCCTTGCGCATCGACCGCAGGGCTCACCAGTGCGTGGAAGTCATCGTTCAAGAGCTGCACGCGCATGCCATCGAAGGTCGAGGGCGCGACGCTCGCAGACGGACTCGTGACGTCCAGCACGGCGAATTCGCGTTCGCGTTCCTGGACTCCACTCGTCGCATCGACGATTGCGTTCTCGTACGGATAGCGGCTCACGCGCAGGAAGTTGACGCATCCGTTCGCATCGCAAATCGGGATGCCGCTCTCGGCGTTTACGTGCACGTTACGAAAGCGGATGTTGGATGAATTCTGGATTTTTACTGCGGCAGGTGCGGGTGCGATGCTGCGTGTGACGCGGTACCCGTGATAGTTCGCGAACAAGATATTGGAAGAGTTGCGAATGTCGAGCGAAACGGACGCGGGACTCTCGCCGTATTCCTCTTCGGTTTGGAACGCGAGGAATTCCCAATTCGATACACGCTCGAGCACCAGTTCGTTGCGCACGTGGTGCTCGGCGGAGATTTCGTAAACGTGGCCCGGCGTGCTGGTGTCCGAAACGTAGAAGCCCGAGTGCGCATACGTGTTCGGGGTCCAGCACGCGAAGAAGGTCCCGCCGCCGCCATCTTTCACCCAAATGCTGGGGTATTGACCGTTCCAGCGATTGCGCGGATCGCCATCTGCGCTGTGATTGGCGTTGTAGGGATCCAATCGCACGCCGGTGGCGAGTGCGGTTCCATGCCCGCCTTGGATTTTGACGTCCGACATCAGCGAGTTCGCGCCGGCATGCCACATCACTGCAGTGGCGCGAGGATTCACTCCTCCGGTGAAAACGCCCAAACCGAAGACGATGTTGTCCCCGCCGCGCGGTGCTTCAATGAGCGCCATGGGAGCGCCGACGCCCGAAAAACGCTCGGTGTTTTCAGCCAACACGATTTGTGTCTGGCTCGGATGCAGGCCGATCAGCACGGTATCGGGCTTCAACAAGAGCGTGTCGCTGACGAGATAGCGGCCCGATGGGAAATATAGAACGCGATGACTTGCAATGGCTTGCTGCAATGCTTGCGTGTCGTCCGTGGTGCCATCGCCTTTGGCGCCGAGCGTTTTCACGCTGGTCCATTGGTTGACGCTGGGTAGCTGTCGAATTGCTCGCTCCGATTGCGGTTTCGCGGACGAGGCGGTCGCGTCCATTTGGGTTTCGAAATGACCCATTTGGCCAAGCGCTGGAATCACCAATCCATGCGAGAAGGACTTCACCGTGTAGTTCGCGCCGCGTCCCGCGACGGTCTTGCCGCTATCTCTGAAGCGAGCGAACACGGGCACGTTCGCAGCCGTGGCGTTTTCGAAACCGATTTGCGTGTACGCAGAGTCTTCGTTGCTGATCAGGACCGCGGCACGCGAGACGTTCTGGAAGTGAACGTTCTTGCCCCATAGCCAGTCGCCGTAACCGCGATCGATGTCGATCGCAATGGGCGTGTTCGAGAATTGGACGTTGGCCAGCGTGAGGCCTGCTTCGTGTTCGCGAATGGCGGCTTCGCGTTGACCGGTAAACGTCGAATCGACGAGCGTGAATTGCCACGCAGGAGAGGTCTTCTCGGTGAGGATTCCATAGCGCCCACCGACGAAATGCAGATCTTCAGCCTCGTTCCCCACTTGATACACGCCGGCAAGGCCGGAGCCAAGGTTGAAATTCATGTGACTGAGAAATGCGTGCTGCGCCACGTGAAAGCGCACACCCACGGCACCCGAATTGCCGTCGCCGATGCGAATATCGACGTTGCTCAGCGCGGAGAGGAATGTGGCGGAATTGGCATCCTGAATCGATGCATCGAAGGGCACACTGTTCGCCACCGGGAAGACTGGTTGCCGCTCAGACTTCGGGCCCGCGCCGGTGAAGACGACCATGGCGGCGACGCCCTTATCGAAGCCCGGCGTGCGATCCGGTAGCTCTAAGACAGGACGCGTTGCGCCGACACCGAAAATGCGAACCGCCGGCCAGACGAATAACGTCCTGGTGATTTTGTAACGACCCGACGGCAAGAACACCACCCCGCCAGCGCCATTGTTGCGCGCCTGATCGATTGCACTTTGAATTGCTTGTGCATCGTCACGGGCACCATCGCGTGTGACGCGAATCGCGGTTGGGTCAGGTGGGGCAGCGGTGTAAACCGATTTTCCAGTGGCCGCCATGCTGACGGAACTGGCAGCCACCATCGAAATCAATGCTGCGCGACCTACATGCATCGAAACGCGCTTAACAATCAGCTTCGCCAAGTCGGTCATCGTTTTCACCTTCGTCGGGCCTGAGTGATTCGTCATGTCGAGGCGTAGAACCGCAGCGTGTTGGGAAGCGAAAGGGGGCCACGACCGTGACAGCGCTACCATATCACACTCCTTTTCGAACCTAGCTTTGAAAGCTGTATCGGTTTGGTGTCGAACCTCGATGCCTTCGGCGGGAGGGGTGGGTCGCGGGTTTGACAAGCGGCTTACCTGCCCGTTAATGTTGGCTCGGATGCTAGCGCTGTCATCAACTGACAACCCGGGCCAAGGATGTAGAGGGAAACCGGGTTGGCGGTCCGGGTCGTGTCGGCCGCCATTTATAGGCTGGTTTGCATTACCTGGCGTTCGCCTGCGTGGATTAGTGCCTCTCCGTGCAGCGTGGCGAAATGTTAGCGCTGGCATCCGCAATCAAATAATTGGGGGTCGATATGTCGAAGATAAGAAGACGACTGTTCCTGTCAGCCTCGGCGCTGGCGTTTGCACCGTACGCGGTGGCGCAGACTGCGCCGGCATCCACGGGCGACACGAGCGGACCTGAAGAAGTGGTGGTCACCGGCTCGCGCCTGACGTCACGCAACTTCGTTCAGCCAACACCGACGTCCGTCGTGACGACTGAGGACATCGAGAAAACCGCACAACCGAACATCTTTACCGCGATCGTGCAGTTGCCTTCCTTGCAAGGCAGCAGCGGCCGCAGCGTTAACACGTTCAGCACCAGCAGCGGTTTGCAGGGTTTGAGCTCGTTCAGTTTGCGCGGGTTGGGTGCGATTCGAACGTTGACCCTGCTCGATGGTCAGCGAGTCGTGGGCGCCAACGTCACTGGCGTCACCGATGTGAGTCAATTTCCGCAACTGCTCATCAAGCGCGTCGATGTCGTCACCGGCGGTGCGTCCGCCTCTTACGGCTCAGATGCAGTCGGCGGCGTGGTGAACTTCGTCACCGATACCGACTTCACTGGATTTAAGAGCAACGTCGAAGTCGGCGAAACGACCTATCACGACGACCAGAATGTCACTGTGCAAGCCGCGTGGGGCGCCAAGTTCTTCGACGATCGATTGCACACGCAGCTCAGCATCGAACACAGCGCGGAGGACGGCGTTCCCAATCCGGGCTTCGGCGTCGACAACGGTCCGAACGGTCGTGACTGGTTTGCGGATTCCGCGTTTCAATCGCGGCCCATCAGTCAGACGACCGATGGACGCCCGCAGCTGTTCTACATCGAGAACGCACAGCAATTTCAGTATGCGAAGTACGGCCTGATCACCAAGGGTCCGCTGCAAGGCACGGCTTTTGGATTCAACGGCGCTCCCTACCAGTTTCAATACGGCTCTAACGGCGTGCCCGATGGCAACGGCGGCGTCACGGGGTGCATCACTCCGTTCTGCGTCGGCGGCGATCTGAGCGGCGTTATGAGCAACGGCACCAGCCTGGCTTCGAAGCTCGAACGCAACGTGGGGTACGCCCGCATCGGATTCGATATCGCGGACAATCACGAGGTCTACGTTACTTACAATGCAGCGCGCGTGGACTCGCAGAATTCTCCGAATCCAGGTGCCCCGAAAAACGCCAACCTGACCATTCAGTGTTCGAATCCGTATTTGCCCGCGTCGATTCAGCAAGCTTGTATCGACAACAACATCACGAGCTTTCAGTTCGGCACGTCCAATGCTGAATTCCCGGAGTTCATCCAAGTCAAACCGAAGCGCGAACAACAGCGCGCGGTTCTAGGCCTGAATGGCAAGTTCGACATCGCTGGGAAGACGTGGTCGTACAACTCGTACTACGAGTACGGCAAGAACACGACGGACCTTCACGTCGAGAACATCTCGCTCACGCCGCGCTTCAACGCGGCAATCGATGCGACGTTGGATGCCAACGGCAATATCGTTTGCCGCAATGCCGCGGCGCGAGCTGCTGGTTGCTCGCCGTTGAATGTCATCGGCGACGTGACGCCAAGCCATTCTTCGATCGCGTATGTGCTGCCTGAAAACGGTCCTTACCAGTTGACGCACTCGACTCAGGAAGTGTTGAGCTTCAACGTTTCCGGCGAGCCGTTCTCGTCTTGGGCAGGTCCCATCGGCATCGCAGCGGGCGTTGAAGGACGCCGCGAGTGGTACCGCGTGAAAGCGGATCCGTATGGCAATGGCGTGACTGCCAACAATCCGAATACCACTGAATATCCGGCGGATCCTGTGGTAAATCCGGCAGGTAACAACTGGTACGCCGGCAACTACCACGATGGCGAAGGCTCCTATAACGTGAAGGAAGGCTATCTAGAAACCAACATTCCGCTGTTCGAATCGGATTCGTTGGGTTCGGGTAACTTGAACCTCGCCGGCCGTGCCACGGATTACAGCACTGCAGGTAAGGTCAACACGTGGAAGATCGGCGGCAACTGGAAGACCGGCTTCGATGGCCTGATGTTCCGCGCGGTGATATCGC
Organism: Pseudomonadota bacterium; assembly: GCA_023391335.1. Lineage (GTDB taxonomy): Bacteria > Pseudomonadota > Gammaproteobacteria > Steroidobacterales > Steroidobacteraceae > Steroidobacter. The sequence continues at coordinate 39,291 of JAEWBG010000016.1, forward strand.
GCGACGTTCGTGCGCCGAACTTGAGCGAATTGTTCGCGGCGCCCACCGTGACCAACAACACCGTCAACAACAACGGCAGCACGGTCACCATCCTGCAGCAGTCAGTCGGTAATACCGACCTGCGTCCTGAAGTCGCTCGCAACAAAACGTTTGGCATCGTGTTGTCGGAACCGTCGTGGCTGCCGGGATTCAACGCATCGTTCGACTATTACGACATCAAAGTGGATGACGTGATTTCGACCCTGGGCGCACAGCAGGAAGTGGATCTGTGTAACGCGGGCAATCAAGAACTCTGCGGTGCGATGTTGTTGACGAGCACGGTGCCGAACACGAACTTCGTGCGATTGCAGGCGTTCAATCTCGCATCGATGCGCAACAAGGGATTCGACATCGAGCTTTCATATGTGACGCGACCGATCGGCCCGGGCACGATCACGGCGCGACTGCTCGCGACACATACGATCAGCTTCCTCACCGACTCGGGCGTGCTCGGCACGATTCCAACCGAAAGCGCAGGCGTCAATCTAGGATCCACTCCGGATTGGAAGGCGCTTGCGATCCAGGCTTGGGACACCGATTCGTTCAACTTCACGCTCAGTGAGCGTTGGTTCAGCGATGGCGTGTACAGCAACGAGTTCATCGAGTGTCAAACGAACTGCCCAGTCTCGACGGCGATTCACCCGACGGTCGACAAGAACGACATGAAGGGTGCGTTCTATGTGGACGTTGGCGGTGCGTACAAGGTGAACGATAGCCTTGGCGTCTACTTCAAGGTCGACAACCTGTTTGACAAGGGACCGGAACCGGCGCCGCAGACTGGTACGGGACAAGGCACGAATCCTTTCCTCTACGACATTCTCGGTCGTATGTATCGATTGGGATTCCGCCTGAACTTCTAAGAGCGCAGAGAGCTGCGGCCCGCAAGGGTCGCAGCTCTTTTTCTATCGCGTCCTTTCGGGACGTTTTCAATTTTCATGTGCGTCGTGGCAGTCATCCGATGAGCGGATGAGGGCGCTGTCTGTCACCCGCGAGCGATGATCGCGGCGCCACTCAAGAGAGATTCGGCTGTGGAAATGGTTTATGTGCTGGCTTCGATTCTGCTGCTCATCGTGCTGATCACGTGGGCGAAGATTCATCCGTTCTTGGCCTTTCTCATTGCTTCGATGTTCGCGGGTGTCGTGCTCTCGATTCCGTTGATCCAAATACCGAGCGTGCTCGAGCGCGGCATCGGTAACACGCTCAATTCGCTACTCGGGATCATCTGTTTGGGTGCGATGTTCGGCAAGCTCGTCGCGCAGAGCGGTGCTGCCCAAAAAATCGCATCGGTGTTGGTCAATCTCTTCGGCGTGCGCTATGTCACGTGGGCAATGATGCTGACGGGATTCATCGTCGGTATCCCGCTCTTCTACAACGTCGGCTTCGTGCTGCTCGTCCCGTTGATCTTCTCGGTTGCGATTCAGTCTGGCCTGCCGCCGGTGTATTTGGGCGTTGCGCTGCTCTCATCGCTTTCGGTCACGCACGGGTTCTTGCCGCCCCATCCATCGCCGACTGCGATGATTCCGATGTTCAACGCAAGCATGAGCACCACCTTGATATATGGATTCATGGTTGCCGTGCCGGCGATGGTGATTGCGGGCCCGGTGTTTGCGCGGTTTTTTCGTCACTCGCGTTCGCAGCCGCTGGCGTTGTTCGTGGCCGATCCCATTCCCGATGAGCAACTGCCGAGCGCATTCAATTGCTTTGCAACTTCGCTCCTGCCCGTGGTGCTGATTGCGAGTGCTGCGTTGTTGCCCGCGCCAAATGCCGCTGAACCGAGCTACTACGGCTTGCTGCGATTTCTAAGTCAACCGTTGGTGGTGATGCTTTTATCGTTGGCGATTGCGACTGTCACGCTGGGGCTGTCGCGCGGGGCGAGGATCCAGGCGTTGATGGATCAATACAGCGCCGCGGTGAAAGAAATTGCCGTGATCCTCCTCATCGTCGCCGGTGCGGGTGCGCTCAAAGAAGTCTTTGATGCAAGCGGCGTCAGCAAGAGCATCTCGACTCTGCTGCAAGGGTTGCCGATCAATCCGCTGATCCTTGGCTGGCTCATGGCGCTCCTCATCCGCGTGAGCCTCGGCTCTGCAACGGTCGCAGGACTCACCGCCGCCGGCATCATGGGACCCGTCGTTGCCGCAAATCCGAGTGTGAATCCCAACCTCATGGTGCTCGCCATCGGCGCCGGCAGCCTGATGTTTTCTCACGTCAACGATTCGGGCTTCTGGATGTTCAAAGAGTATTTCAACTTGAGCATCAAACAGACACTCGCCTCGTGGTCTCTGATGGAAGGCATCGTTGGTGTCGTGGGCATTATCGGCGTGCTGATCTTGGATCGGTTCGTCTAGGAGTCATTGGCTCTTCTGATCAGAGAGCAGAGATCGACGCCCCAGTGCCGACAGGGCTTCGTATGACGAATGCGTGCGCTACCGGATTCCTCTCCCCTTGGACACCCAACGATCTCTCGTGCAGCGCGCCCAACGACCGAGCGCGAGATTCTTTTTCTCTCTGGACATCCATCGTGTGGACCACGAACGCCGATTGCTTCCTTCTAAGAACTCCTGCCCCCGTGCCCCTGGACACCCAACAAATCAGCCACCGTTGTCCAGAGCTCCTTCTTCCCGGACACCCACCGAATTAGTCCACAAACGTCGAGATAATCGCGATTCGCAAACATTCACGGTGCGTACGCTCCCTCCATGGGCTACGCACGCAAGCACCTGATCTCTCTTCAAGACACGCCGTACTACCATGTCGTCTCTCGATGCGTGCGGCGCGCATGGCTGTGGGGACAGGATGAATTCGCTGGCCGCGATTACTCTCACCGGAAGCAATGGGTCATCGATCGAATAGCAGAGTTATCGAGCATCTTTGCGATCGAGATCTGCGCCTATGCCGTGATGTCCAACCACTACCACCTCGTTCTGTACGTCGATCGCGACAAGGCCAAAGCCTGGACGGCCGAGGAAGTCATTCATCGATGGAGCCAACTGCATCTGCAGCCACATCTGATTCAACGCTACCTCTCGCCCGACGTGTCGCCCGCCGAGCGTGAAGCCGCTGAGACGCTCATCGCCACCTGGCGCGAGCGTCTGTTCGACATCAGCTGGTTCATGCGCCATCTGAATGAATATTTAGCTCGGCGCGCCAATGCCGAGGACGACTGCACCGGCCGCTTCTGGGAAGGACGATTCAAATCCCAGGCACTGCTGGATGACGCAGGCATCCTCACGGCCATGGCTTACGTGGATCTCAATCCGATCCGTGCTGGTATTGCCAAGACACCCGAAGACTCTGAATTCACCTCCATCTACCAGCGCATCCGCCAAAGCACTGCCACGACCCCACCCAAACCGACCGATGCACGTCGCATACGACTGCGCCGATTCGCTGACCAAAGCCACAGCAAGAAGGCCGCCATTCC
>JAEWBG010000021.1 GCA_023391335.1 Pseudomonadota bacterium
TCAGGAAGGACTGGCGTCAGGTCAGAACGGAGTGCGACCGACGCTTCGCGTCGAGAAGGACTAGCGTCGGGAAGGATCGCTGCGCGATCGAGTAGGACTGACGTCGGGACAGAATCGGAGGTGCACGGCGGATCGCTTTGCGATCAGGAAGGACATTCGTCAGGTAGGACGCTTGCACGTCAGGAAGGACTGGCGTCAGGTCAGAAGAAGAGAAAAAGCCGCAAGCCGACTTTGTCGGCAGGCAAGCCTAACGGCAAGCGAGCCGCTGGCAGGCAAGCGCTTCGCGCAGGCCGGATCTCTTGAGTGACAACTGACTACTGACTAGTGACCAGGGGCTAACATCCATTTCTGTCGTGCCGTGAGACCTTCCTGATCCGAAAGGATCCCTCATGCCGAAGGCCTACTTGACGACGCACTCGTCCGTCGTTGCGCCAGACGACGATTTCGTCATCTATATCTGCGTGGTCTCCGTGTGAGACCGTCTTTCTCTCATCAATGAAGAGAAGCGCGTTGCGCAAGGAAGCCGTCGGCAGGGAAGCCATTGGCAAGGGAGCGCTTCGCGCAAGCCAGATCTCTTGAGTGACTACTGACTACTGACTCGTGACTGGGGCAGCTGACAGAACACACGCGTTCGCACTCGATAGCCGCCGGATCTTTCTGGCCTGCCGTTAGACTCCCCTGCCCGTAGGGCTTGCCTGCCATTAGGCTACCTTGCCGACGAAGTCGGCTTGCCTCTTCTTCTTCTTCTTCTTCTTACCTTTGCCTTCTCGACGATCCAATCGCCCGTCCATCTTGATCTGACCTGACGAACGTCCTACCTGATTGCACAGCGATCCTTCTTGACGTTAGTCCTACTTGACGACGCAGTCGTCCGTCGTTGCGCCAGACGAGCTCTTGTGCGCTTTCTTCTCGCGTCTTCTCTCTTCTAAGCCTCCGCACCCGCGATCGCATGTTCGAGATTCGTGAACGTCACCGGTTTCGTGAGATGCACATCGAACCCGGCTTCCATGGCACGAGCCCGATCTTGTTCGCGGCCATATCCAGTGAGTGCAACGAGTCTGACTGACGCCAGCTGCGGATCGCCTCGTACCAATTGTGCGAGTTCGTAGCCGGTCATTCCCGGCATGCCAACGTCGACGATCATCACATCGGGGCGTTCCGCGTGGCTTGCGTGCAGAGCGGACGGTCCATCGTAGTAGGTGCGAACGGCGTGACCGGCAATTTGCAGCAGCGAGGCAACGGAATTGGCGATATCGGGTTGATCGTCAACCACCATGACGTGGAGTTCGCGGGTGCTGGAAAACTCCTGCATCGAATCGCCCTGGTGCGCTGGATGCGATTCCGCTCCGATCGGTAAGCGCACGATGAATTCGCTGCCGCGGCGATGGCCATCGCTGCGCGCTTCGACCGAACCGCCGTGCAACGTGACCAGCTGTTTGACGAGCGCGAGTCCGATGCCAAGTCCGCTTTTGGCGCGATCTAAGGAGGTATCGCCTTGTACGAACAACTCGAAAATATTCGGCAGCAGCTGCGGGTCGATGCCCGCGCCGGTGTCCCTGACGCCGATCACTGCTTGTGCGGATTCCCTGGCTGCGCGAACCGAAATGTGGCCGCCGCTCGGCGTGAACTTCACAGCATTGTTGAGGAGGTTGACGAGCACCTGCTCCAATCGCGTCGGATCGGCTGAAATCCAGATCGGCGCCTCTTCGACTGACACGGTAATCTGTAGATTCAGCCGCGCCGCTGCGTCGCGAACGCTTTCGACTGCGCGAGTGACGATCTGATTCAGCAGCACCGGCTCGCGTGCGAGTTGGATTTTGCCGAGCGTGACACGCGAGACGTCCAACAGGTCGTCGACCATGCGAGCCAAGGCGTTGGTCTGTCTCTTGACCACGCCGATCAGTTTTTGCGCAGACTCATCGCGCTGGGTTCGATTCAGCACTTCGCCGGCATTCATGATCGCCGCGACGGGGTTGCGCAGTTCGTGAGCGAGCATGCCGAGAAACTCATCTTTGCGACGATCGGCATGGCGAAGTTCCGCCTCGATCCGACGACGCTCGGAAATGTCGCGAGCAATCACGGTGATGAACCGACGCTTGCTGATGAGTACCTCGCTCATGCTGACTTCGAGCGGAACCCGCTGGCTCGACGTTTTCACACCATCTATTTCGATGCGTTTCTTGATTTGCGAGTCGGGTGTCTTCGCCTGGAAGTGAGTGTGCAGATCGAGATCCGGAAGGAACCGGCTGATTGCGGTACCGAAGGCTTCATCCGCATCGCATCCGAACATCGCTTCCGCAGACTTGTTGAACAGCGTGATGCGACCGGTCTCATCGCACATGACGATCGCGTCCGTCGTGGAACCGACGATTGAAGCGAACTTAGATTCCGATTCGAGCAGCTTGCGTTCGACTCTCACTTGGGCAATGACGCGTTCGACTGCACTGGGTAGGTACTCGAGGTAGTCGCCGGTCTTTGGCACGAAGTCCCGAATGCCTGCACGCAGCGCGCGAATTGCAATGTCCTGATCCGGATGGGCAGTGACGAGAATGGCAGGGATCACCAACCCGGCCGCCTTCATTTGCTCATACACGTCCAAGCCGGAGTCCTTCTCGTCCAACATCAAATCGAGCAGCGCTAGATGAATGGTGCTCGATCGCGCAATTTCGAAGGCTTGCTTGGCGCTGCTGGCCACTTTGACTGAGTAGCCGGCACGTTCTAACTGGCGGCGTTGTAACGCTGCAATTCCAGCGTCGTCCTCCACGATAAGAACGCAGCCGCCGGAGAGCGGTTGCGATTGCAGTTCGAAGCTGACAGCAGCTTGGTTGAGGACCGTTCGAACCGCATCCGGCAGATAGTCCAAATAGTTGACGTCCTTGACGACCACGTCGCGCACGCCCGCGCGAATTGCTTCGATGACAGTGGCGTTATCGATTGCGCCGCTCACCATGATCACCGGCACGTCGGCACCGGCGAGCTTCATCTGGCGATGCAGGTCTAAGCCGCTCGATGCGCCTAGCCGATAATCGACCAGCACCAAGTCGAAGCGGCAATGCGCCAATCTGCGCATCGCGGCCTCGATCGTATCGACCGCTTGGACGTCGAAGCCCGCGCGTTCCAGGCGTCGACGTTGCAGCAGTGCAGTGCCGGCGTCGTCTTCGACGACCAGGATCGCTGGGCGGCGTTCAGGAACCATGGGATAAAGAGGGAGCTTCGCTAGGCAATCGCACCGAGGTTAGGAAGTCCGCCAGATGCCTCACCAACTCGGCGAAAACGCCATAGTCGACGGGTTTCACAAAGTATCCGGCTGCGCCTAACGCATAGCAGCGATCCAACTCGGCGGGGTTGTCGGTGGTCGTCAATACAAACACCGGAATGCGCGATAGGCGTTCGTCTTGCTTCAAACGCTGCAGAACCTCGAATCCGCCCAGCCGCGGCATGTTGAGGTCCGCAATGATCGCCAGCGAATCGTGAACGGTTCGGTCCTTCCAGGGCTCGCGGCGATACACGTAGTCGAGCAATTCCTGTCCATCCTTTAAATGGACTGGCGCCTCGTGGAGCCCGGCGCGGCGCAAGTTGCGACGAATCAAGGTCGCGTGACCTTCATCGTCTTCTGCCAATAGGATGTTGGGCGATGCGCTCATGAAATCACTCTGACGTGGAGGAATGATGGGATTGCAGCCGAGGGCCGAGCGTAAAGTAGAACGTCGTACCCATATCCGGATTCGACTCGAACCAAATCCGGCCTCCATGCCGATCGACGATGCGACGAACGATTGCTAAGCCCATGCCTTCGCCGCGATTGCGCGCCGAGTGCACGTGCTGAAACACGCGAAAAATCTTGTTGTGGTAGTCGGCCGGAATGCCGACTCCGTTGTCGCGAATCGAGATCACCGGCACCTCATCATCCGTTGCCGAAATGTCGATGACGCCGGGCCGTTCGCGTGCAAAGCTCTTCAGTGCATTACCCACGATGTTCGCGAAGATCTGCCCGACGGCGTTGCGATCGCCGCTGAGCACTGGAAGCGGATGGACATTCACTTGGCCGCCCGACTGCACGATCTGCGAGTGCAGAGACGCAAGGATGTCGTTCAGCAGTTTGTTTAGGTCGATCGGCTCGGACTTGTATTCAACGCGTCCGACGCGCGAAAGCCGTAGCAATCCGTCGATGATGTTGCCGAGATGTCTGACGGCGTTCTGAATGAACGAGATGGACTCATGGAGCTCGCCGCTGAGCAATTCCTTCGCGTGTTGCTGAATGTCGTCAGGCAGGCGAGTGTCGGCGAGCACCTTCTCCAGTGCCTGACTGGTGAGCAGCAGCTCGTGGCTGAAACCCTGAAGATTTACCAACGGCGCGCGCAGATCGTGCGATACGCTGTACACGAAACTTTCGTTTTCGGAGCTCTGCTGAGCAAGCTCGCGATTAGCTTTTCCCAACTCCGCAACGCGTTGCTCCAGCTCGTGCGAAAGATTGACGATGCGTTGCTCATGAGCGCGGCGCTGACTCATATCGCGCGTGACTTTGGCGAAGCCCCGCAACGTGCCATCCGGGAGGAACAGAGCGGTAATCACGACGTTCGCCCAGAACATCGAACCGTCTTTGCGGACGCGCCAGCCCTCGTCCTCGAAACGGCCGCCCTTGATTGCTCGGCGCAGCTCTTCTTGCGGCCAACCTCGATCGACCGCCTCTTGGGGATAGAAGGTGGAGAAGTGCTTGCCGATGATTTCGTCGGCCTTGTAGCCCTTGATGCGTTGGGCTCCGGCGTTCCAGCTCGCCACGTTGCCATCCGGATCCAGCATGAAGATCGCGTAGTCCAGTGTATTTTCGACCATGAGACGAAAGCGCTCCTCGCTCTCTCTCATCTGCTGTTCGGCGCGGCGGCGTTCGCTCAGATCGCGCGAGACTTTGCCGAATCCAACCAGCTTACCGGTCTGGTCGCGCAGGGCGGTGATGACGACATTCGCCCAAAACAGCGTGCCGTCCTTGCGGACGCGCCACCCTTCATCTTCGAAGCGGCCGTCTCGGGCGGCGAATTCGAGTTCCTGCGCAGGCCAGTTTCGGGCTTTGGCCTCGTCCGGGTAAAAAGTCGAGAAGTGCTTGCCGATGATCTCGTGCGGTTCGTATCCCTGCATGCGCTGCGCGCCCGCATTCCAGCTCTGGACATTGCCTTGGGGGTCCAACAGGAAAATGGCGTAGTCCGTCGTGCTGTCGATCAGCAGACGCAGGGTGTCCGCATCCAGCCCCAACCGTGCTGTCATCGGCCGTGCGAGCGAGCTGATTGCTCCATCTTTGTTCACGCCGCCCCCGTCTACGCACTCTGTTGAATGAGTCCTTTATTGGTGTTCTCGGACTCAGCCCCGAAGTGGCTATACGCGGGGCGTTGTAAAAAGTTCCCCGACGTTTGGCGGATAGGCGTCGCCCCGGCAATGCTATTCGCCGCGACAAACCAAGCCGGACGCGCGCAAAACTCGCAAAAATGGAAATATCTCGGCAAAACGGCGGTTCGCACATGCTAGGCGTCGATTTGCTCTCGTCCGGTTCGTCGTTCCGTCACTTGCACGTGTATCGAAGGAGATCTTGGTGACCCAGTATTTATTGAGCTTGCACTACGCAGATGGTCCGCCGCCGCCCCCCGAGGTGCTGGGTGAGATCATGAAAAACGTGCGGACATTGCAAAACGAGATGCAGGCGGCAGGGGTGTGGGTTTATGCGGGCGGGTTGCAGCCGGCTCACTCCGCGCGCGTCGTGCGTGCGGAAGGCACTAAGGTGCGTATCACCGATGGGCCCTACGCCGAGGCGAAGGAATATGTGGGTGGCTTCACGATCGTCGATGTGAAGCAAGAAGAGGAGGCGTTGAAATGGGCGGGCAAGTTTTCGGCCGCAACCGGTCTCGCTGTGGAAGTTCGCGCGTTTCAACCCGATTCACAATCGTGAGCTACGCGAGATGACGGACGTGTTGCATAGAGCGAGTTGTAGCTGTGGACAGCTCAAGGCAGAAGCACGCGGGGAGCCCGTGCGTGTATGCGTGGGTGTCGATCCTGTGTGATACCGACCACTCCTAATAGGAGAATGTCTCCACGGAGAGCACGGAGGACACGGAGTTGGGATCAAAAATCCGAGGTCGCGGCCTTCCACAGCTACTTTCATCCGATTTTTTATCGATCTATTTGCGTTCCCTGCTGCCGATCCTCTCTGCATCTCCGTGGCCTCTGTGTCCTCCGGGAAATATCCTTCTCCTAAGTGCGAGACTCGCTTTCGTTGCGGAAGTGCCGCCAATGCTCGCCGCGAGCCATCGCGTACTGAGGTGGAGAATGCACTTTCGCACCGAGTTCGTCGGCCGCATGCCAGCCCCAACGAGGATCGTCTAAGAACGCGCGGGCGAGTGCGATGAGATCTGCTTGACCGCTGCGGATGATTTCATTCGCTTGATGCGCATCTGTGATCAAGCCGACCGCACGGGTGATCACGCCGGTCGCTTTGCGAATCTCCTGTGCAAAAGGAACTTGATAGTTCGGTTTCGTCGGCACCGAAACATTGGCGCGTATGCCGCCGCTCGATGCGCAGACATAGGCGATGCCCAGTTCTTTGGCGCGCTTAACGAGTTCAATGCTTTGCGACACATCCCAGCCGCCGTCAACCCAGTCGGTTGCTGAGACACGCAGGCCCACTGCGATCGAAGGCGGTACCGCTTCGCGGACGGCGCGAATGATTTCGAGCGGAAGGCGCATTCGATTCTCGAGCGATCCGCCGTATTCATCGGTGCGATCGTTGACGAGTGGAGACAGGAACTGATGAATCAGATAACCGTGAGCGCCATGAACCTCGATGACATCGAAGCCGATGCGAACTGCGCGTTGAGCGGCTTGCACGAATGCGGCGATGGTCGCTTCGATGTCCGCTTTTGAGAGCGCTTTCGGCACATGCCAGTTCTCGCCGAACGGCCTCGCGCTCGATGAAACAGTTTGCCAAGCATCTTCCTGCTCGGTAAGCGGCACACCGCCATCCCAAGGTGCGCGCGTGGATGCTTTGCGTCCGGCGTGAGCGAGTTGACTGCCAAACTTGGCAGGGCCGCCGAGGCGCCGCGCGGCATCGATGACGCGCTTCAACCTGGCCTCGTTTTCGTCGCTGTACAGACCCAGATCGCCGTGAGTGATGCGTCCGCGCCGTTCGACCGCGGTCGCTTCGACCATGACGAGTGCAGCGCCCGAATAGGCGAGCTGAGAAAGATGCTGCAGGTGCCAGTCCGTTGCGGATCCATCGCTCGCGCTGTACTGACACATCGGCGCGACCACGATGCGGTTCGCCAACTTGATAGGACCTACGTTCAACCCTTCGAATAATTCGGCAGCCATTCCCAACTCCAAGTCAAAACGTGTGGTGGATCTTAGTCCTTCACCGGCCTTCTATCTGCGGCCTCAGGGAATGATATTCATGCACACAAAGATCCAATCAGCCATGCATCCAAGGTGCAATCAGCGCCGCCGTTTTACCTTGCCCTGGAATTGAAACACGTCTTCCACAGACACGCCGAATGCCGCGGCAATGCGAAAGGCAACTTCCAACGACGGGGAATATTTCCCCAATTCGATCGCATTGAGCGTCTGCCTAGTGACGCCGACGATCTGTGCCAACTCTTGTTGCGTCATTTCGTCGTGCTCGAATCGCAGCCGGCGGATGCCGTTGGTGATTGGACACTCGCTCATGCCATGTCTCGGCGATGCAATAGCAGCACCGTGCCGTACTTTGCGAGCTGCGAGAGCACAAATGCCAGCAACACGGCGTGTGCGAGGTCTGGGGCGCTCGCACCCAGATGAATCGTGAAAATGCCGATCAAGGCGCCGGCCATCAACGTGTAGAACCCAACTCGATCGGCTTTCCAGCCGATGACTCGCTCGCGCTCGTCAGTGGGAGTGCGGGCATCCGCTGGAGCCAGTGCGGCGACCACAATGTGTGCCACAACTTGCACGATGACCAGTCCCGCCATCAACGCCGCGAACAATTGCAACACATGCGCGTACTGCATGCGTCCGGCGAACGAAAGTCCGAGTGCCGAGAAGTAGACGGCGAAAGTAACGAGCGTCGTGATGAAGATGATCCAAGCGCTTTTTTCTTTGAACGACATGGCAGCTCCTTCGGTGCGAGTTTGAAAGGTAAAGAATAGTCGACGGGATGTCAAACATTCTTTACATCACGAATCGATTAACCCTCGAATTGATTAACCCGGATACACCACCTGCCGCCCCGGGTGCGAACTGACATTCACAGCAATCCGTCGTGGGTCTTCTGCGAGCTTCCGTCCATTGCTGCCAGCAGCTGTCTTGTTCTTCATTTATCAAGCCGCACATATCTCGCACGAACGCGCGCGAGCGCATAGGAAATTTCCGCACGATGCCGTCTTTGAAGAGTTCACGTTGATCATCACTACCGAGAACGGTCTGTACTGCCCGGCGGGAGATTTCTACATCGATCCTTGGCGCACGGTGCCGAAGGCGGTGCTGACTCACGCGCATGGAGATCACGCGCGAGCGGGCAGCGCACACTACTTTGCCGAAGCGAGCAGCGAGGGTGTGTTGCGTCAGCGATTGGGTACGGACTTGCCGCTCACGGCGGTGCGTTACGGAGAGCGATTTCAACTCGGCTCGACGAGGATCTCATTGCACTCGGCAGGTCACGTGCTTGGATCGGCACAGATCCGCATTGAGGGCGAGAGCGAAGTGTGGGTCGTAACAGGGGACTACAAGCGCGCTGCCGATCCGACGTGCATGCCATTCGAGCCGATCACATGCGACGTGCTGATCAGCGAAGCCACGTTTGCCTTGCCGTGTTACCGATGGCCCGACACGCAAAGCGTCGTTCGCGACATCTGGCGATGGTGGCAAGGTAATCGCGAACTGGGTCGTGCCTCAGTGCTGTTTTGCTACGCGTTCGGCAAGGCGCAGCGTGTGTTGTCAGAACTGATGATGCACACCGACGAGGCGGTCTATGCGCACGGCGCCGTCCTTCCGCTCATCGAGCAATACCGCAACGCGGGCGTGCAGATGCTGCCGACCGAGCCGGTGATTCGCGACAAGAAGGCGGAATATCGCGGTGCTCTGGTGATCGCGCCACCCAGTGCGTCGGGCACTCCGTGGATGCGCCGATTCGGTAACGCATCGACTGGATTTTGCTCGGGTTGGATGCGCATACGCGGAGCGCGCCGACGTCGCGGATACGATCGCGGCTTCGTGCTATCGGATCACGCGGACTGGCCCGCACTCATTAAAACGATCGAAGAGAGTCGCGCCAAAAAGATCTTGCTCACGCACGGCTACAGCGACGCGCTCGTTCGCTACTTGCGCGAACGCGGAACAGATGCGGCATCGCTACGCACATCGTTCGGAGATGAAGCATAGCGATGCGTGCGTTCGGCGAATTGTTCGAGAGTCTCGACACCACCACGTCGACGAACGAGAAGCTCGCCGCGCTCATTCGTTATTTCCGCATCGCTCCGCCAGCCGACGCCGCATGGGCGGTGTACTTCTTATCGGGTCGCAGACTGAAACGGCTCATCGGTGGGGCCACACTGCGTCAGTGGCTCTTAGTCGAAACCGGATTGCCCGAATGGCTGCTTGAAGAGACGTACTCCCAGGTTGGAGATCTCGCCGAGACGATCGCGCTGCTGGTCGACAATGCGAACAGCGGACCTGACGTTGACCTGCCGCTTGCGGATTGGATCGACCGCCTGCTGGCTCTCAAGGATCTCACCGATTCACAGCGGCGTGAGCAGGTCGCAAATTGGTGGCGAACGCTCGATGCGCGCGGTTGCTTCTTGCTCAACAAGTTGCTGACGGGCGAGTTGCGCGTCGGTGTCTCCTCGGGACTGGTGGAGCGCTCGCTCGCTGAGTTCACCGGCCATACGCGCTCGGTGATCGCGCATCGACTCATGGGTAGTTGGCAACCGACTGCCGAATTTTGGAGTTTCCTTATTGGCAATTCAGATGATGCCGGGGATCGCAGTCGACCGTATCCATTCTGTTTGGCCTCGCCGCTCGAGAACGTGCCCGAGTCTCTCGGCTCGTCGGATCAGTGGCTGGTCGAGTGGAAGTGGGATGGCATTCGCGCGCAGGTCTTGCGCCGACCGGGCGGTGTTCACATTTGGTCGCGAGGCGAAGAGTTGATTACCGAGCGTTTTCCCGAAATCGTCCAGTACGCGCAACGGCTCCCGATGGATACCGTCATCGACGGTGAAATCGTGGCGTGGCGCGATGGGCAGGTGCGCCCGTTCGGCGAATTGCAGCAGCGAATCGGTCGAAAAAAATTGAGTCCGAAGATTCTGAGCGACACGCCGGCGCACTTGATTGCGTACGACTTGCTCGAAGAACACGGCGAGGATATTCGCGCGCTGCCATTGAGCGAACGGCGCACGCGGCTCGAGCGGCTGCTGGCCGATAGGCCTTGGGCAGAGGTGTCCGCTCGCGTAGAGGCGAGGGGTTGGGACGAATTGAATGAACTACGAGCATCCTCGCGTTCTCGCTCGGTCGAAGGATTGATGCTCAAACGCTGGGATTCCGCATATGGCTCAGGCCGGCAGCGTAGTGTGTGGTGGAAGTGGAAGATCGAGCCGTACAGCTTCGATGGCGTGTTGGTTTACGCGCAACCCGGGCACGGACGGCGGGCGAATCTGCTGACTGACTATACGTTTGCGGTTCGCGATGGCGAGAATCTGGTCGCGGTCGCCAAAGCGTATTCGGGGCTCACCGATCGGGAAATCGTCAGTGTCGATCGCTGGATTCGGCAGAACACGGTCGAGCGATTCGGTCCGGTGAGATCCGTAAAACCCGAGTTGGTGTTCGAAATCGCATTCGATGCCATCAATGAGTCGAGTCGCCACAAGTCGGGTATCGCAGTCCGCTTTCCGCGAATCGCTCGCTGGCGAACCGACAAACCTGCGACCGAAGCCGACACGATCGACACGCTGCGCGCCTTGCTGCAAGTGCATTGCGAGCCGACTCGCGCCGAGACGCGCACCTGATGCACGCCGCAGTCCGCGAGCATCGAACCGCGCGCGAAAGGATCGAGCAATGGTTCGCGGAGCGCGGCTGGTCGCTCGCGCCATTTCAGGCGCAAGCACTCGAAGCCTATCTACGCGGTGAATCCGGACTGATTCATTCTCCGACCGGCACCGGCAAGACGCTTGCAGCTTGGTTGGGTCCTCTCGCCGAAGCACTCGATGCTCCGAACTCGCACAATGGGTTGCGCGTGCTGTGGATCACGCCGCTTCGCGCGCTGGCCAATGACATTCAGCGGAATTTGGCCGCCGTCGCAAGTGCACTGGGCGTTGGCTGGGAAATTGGCCTGCGCACCGGCGACACGAGCAGCACGCTGCGCAAGAAGCAGCGAACCTCACCCCCACAAGCGCTCGTGACGACACCCGAAAGTTTGTCGATCCTGATGAGTTTCGCCGACTCGCACGATGCGCTGCGCTCAGTGCAAGCGGTCATCGTCGATGAATGGCACGAGTTATTGGGCACCAAGCGCGGCGTGCAGCTGGAGTTGTGCTTGGCGCATCTGCGTGCGCTGAATCCGTCGCTGCGGGTGTGGGGACTGTCTGCAACGCTCGGCAATCTTCAAGAAGCCTTGCAAGTGTTAATGGGTGCCAAAGGCGGCACGCTCGTTAATGGCCCAGCGGCCAAAGAGGTGACGATCGAATCGATCCTGCCTGAGACGATCGAGCGCTTTCCCTGGGCAGGGCATCTTGGCACGCGGCTGCTGCTGCCAGTCATCGATGCTATCGAGCGTGCTCGCACCACGCTGCTCTTCACCAATACGCGCTCGCAGGCTGAACTGTGGTATCGCGCCATCGCCGAAGCGCGGCTGGATTGGATCGATCGCATCGCGATCCACCATGGTTCGATCGACATGGACCTCCGACGTCGCATTGAAGCAGCAGTGCAGAGCGGCGAACTCAAGTGCGTCGTTTGTACGTCGTCGCTGGATCTGGGTGTGGATTTCGCGCCGGTGGATCAAGTCATCCAAGTCGGTAGCCCGAAAGGCGTTGCGCGACTCCTGCAGCGCGCGGGCCGCAGCGGACATCGGCCCGGTGGAAACAGCAGCGTGATGTGCGTACCGACGCACGCATTCGAGCTGATCGAGTTTGCCGCCGCCCGACGTGCGCAACGTTTACGGCGGCTCGAGTCGCGGGCGCCATTGCGTCGTTCGCTTGACGTGTTGGTTCAACATGCCATGACGTTAGCCGCGGGCCCGGGATTTGAGCCTGACAAGCTGCGTGCGCAAGCACGCGGGACGTACGCGTTCGGTGAGATCACAGACGCCGAGTGGCAATGGCTACTCGATTTCCTCACGCGCGGAGGCGATGCGTTGCAAGGTTATCCAGAGTATCGCCGCGTAGAGATTGTCGATGGTGTTTATCGGGTCACCGATGCACGCATCGCTCGAATGCATCGCATGCAGATTGGCACGATCACGAGCGACTCGGAGATCGGCCTGAAATGGATGAACGGCTCGCGGCTCGGGTCCGTTGAAGAAGCGCTGATCGCTCGGCTTAAGCCGGGAGATGCCTTCATGTTCGCTGGACGGGTGCTGCAGCTGGTCCGGGTCCGCGACATGACCGCGTACGTCAAACTCGCCACAACTAAATCCGGACGCGTGGCGCGCTGGCAAGGCGGACGCATGCCCCTGTCGAATGAGTTGGCGGATTCGGTACAAGAGATTCTCGCAGCGGCGGCGCGAGACGAATATGCAGAGCCGGAAATGCAGACGGTCCGTGCGATGCTGGATCTGCAGCAACGCTGGTCGGTACTGCCCAGTCCGGACATTCTGCTTGCCGAGCACACGCGCAGCCGCGAAGGATTCCATCTTTTCATCTATCCATTCGCGGGACGCACCGTCAACGAGGGTATCGCCACGTTGCTTGCCTATCGATTCGCGAAACGGCAAGCGATGACCTTTGCGGTCACAGCGAACGACTATGGCGCCGAGCTCCTAACGCACACCGAGATTCCATTCACCGCGACAGCGTTGCGCGAGCTGCTCTCGAACGACGGACTCGCCGAGGATTTGCTCGCGAGCTTGAATTTCTCGGAAGTCTCGCGCCGCCAGTTTCGCGACATCGCGCGCATCGCTGGCTTGGTGTTTCAGGGTTATCCGGGTGCGCGCAAGTATGCAAGGCAGTTGCAGGCATCGAGCTCACTCATCTTCGATGTTCTACGTCAGTACGATCCAAAGAACCTCCTTTTGGATCAGGCGCGCCGCGAAGTGTTCGAATTGCAGCTCGAGGAAACGCGTTTGGCGAAATCTCTCGCGGCGCTCGAGCGTAAAGAAATTGCATTGGTGAAGATCGATAGCCTCACGCCGCTCTCGTTCCCAATATGGGCCGAACGATTGCGTTCGCAGATCTTGAGTTCCGAGACCTTCCAACAACGCATTCAGCGCATGATCGAACGCCTCGATACCAAGGCCTCCCGTGACTGAACACCGAGTCATCGAGTTGGCCGGCGAGGAGGTCGTGCTTCACTGCGAGCGAGCCTTATTCTGGGCGGCCCGCCGAACCCTGTTCATCGCGGATCTTCACCTCGGCAAGAGCGATTTTTTTCGGCGTGCGGGGATCGCCATTCCAGAGGGCACGACACAGACGGATCTGGAGCGTCTCACCCGGCTCATCGATGTTTTTGCGATTGAGAATGTGATCGTTCTAGGGGACTTCGTTCATGGTCGAAGTTCCGAACGCGCCGTGCATCTCGAGCTGTTCACGCAGTGGCGACGGCAACATCGCGCAGTGAACGTGGTCGTCGTCGCAGGAAATCACGATCGACACGTACAAGGCAATCGCGAGCAATGGGAAGTTGAGTGGGTACAAGAAGGATTGAGGACGGGCCCCTTCATTTGTACGCATCATCCGCGCGCCGACACTGCAGGATTCGTACTTAGCGGCCATGTGCATCCGGTCATGAAGTTGCAGGGCTCATCGCGCGAGCGAGTTCGCATCCCGGTTCTGCAGGTGCGGAGCGACTACGCGATCCTGCCGTCGTTCGGATCGTTTACCGGCGGTGCGCAGATCGAGGTCGAGGAAGACGATCGAGTGTTTGGGTTTGCTGCCGAGCGCGTCTGGCAGATTAGATGAAGGTCATTCGATCGTCAGATCTTTCTCGAAGCGGACGGCGCTCTCTTCGCCTTGATAGTAGCCAGGAAGAATGGCTGTTTCGCGATAGCCGTGCGCTTTATAGAAGCTGCGCGCGGCAGCGTTCTGTTCTCTCGCTTCCATTCGAATGATGCCGATACCGGCGACGCGTGCGGTTGCCTCCAGCCACTGCAATAGTGCCGATCCGATTCCACGTCGGCGCATCGTCGGCGCAACCGCGAACAGATTCAGGTGCGCGCTCGTCTCGCGGTATTGCATGATCGCGAATCCAGCGATTTGATCCCCTTTGCGAGCAACGACCACGTTCGTCTCTCGGTCGCGAATCGTGCGAATGATGGATTGCGGAGTCCACTTCCAGTCCAGTCCCGCTTCGATTTCCTCGCGCGACATGTTCGCGATGGCGTACGCATCGGCGGTGCGAGCGAGACCGATTTCGATGTGCTCGATCATTGAACGGCGTGATGCAGTGATGGGGTGAAGGTGCTGCGCACGTGAAAGCGTCGCGTTTCGTTGCTTGACAGCTGAGTGGAAGGTGCCTGCGCAAGGAGGCGCAATGAGCGTAGAACAAAGACGCAGCGAAATGAGGTGTTGCAACTCATGGTCACAGAGCGACTTTATTTAGACGCCTTCGCACGCTTACGGGTGGGTCGCTTCGCTTTCGCTTTCAGTTTCTTCGACGGCTTCTCGGCAAGCTCGATCCACACCGGTGCATGGTCGCTAGCCTTGGGTTGGCCGCGCACCCAGCGATCTACGTTCGCATCTTTCAATCGCGGAGTAAGTTCTCGATTCAACAGCAAGTGATCGATGCGTAATCCGCCGTTGCGTTCCCAGTGATTACGGAAGTAATCCCAGAACGTGAAGATCTGTTCGTCGGGATGAAGCGTCCGCAGCGCATCGACCCAGCCTTGCGATAGCAGGCGCGCGAAGCACTCGCGGCTCTCCGGCTGCAATAGTGCATCTTTACGCCAAGATTTCGGATTGTAGATGTCGAAGTCGGTTGGGACGACGTTGTAATCGCCGGCGAGCACGACCGGATGACCTGATTCGAACAGCTTCTTCGCATGCTTGATCAAGCGCTCAAACCAAGCCAGCTTGTAATCGAACTTCTCCCCAGGCCAAGGATTGCCATTGGGTAGATATAGACAGCCCACCACGATGCCGTTGATCGCGGCTTCAAGATAGCGGCTGTGGGTGTCGTCCGGATCCCCAGGCAAACCGCGACGAATTTCTAATGGAGTCGTTCCTTTCGCCAAGATGGCGACGCCGTTCCATGAGCGTTGCCCATGCCAGATTGCGCCATACCCGGCTGCCTGAATGTCAGTGATCGGGAAGCGGGCATCCTCTGCCTTGAGCTCTTGCAGGCAGACGACATCGGGCGCTGCCTTCTCGATCCATTCGAGCAACCGAGGTAGCCGGCTCGTGATGCCGTTGACGTTGAATGTGGCAATGCGCATTGCGACCGGAGTTCACCTCCACCGACAATTGAGACGTTGCACGTCGCGTGCTAGTTCCCGGATGTCAGGGGTGAAGTGTCAGGGTGGCGTACGAGATCACGTCTGGTAGATGAGGGGCCAGCGCAGATCGTCAACTGACAAGCGCGATCACGTCAAAGGTCACGGCACAGAAGACGCCGGTTCGCTGCGCACAGCTCCGCGCGAGCGATGCCTCCTTACGTCCTCACTGTGCGAGCAAACAGAACATCCAGTTCAGACATGCTCAGCAAATCATTCGCGCAAGCGAAGCTGCCCGTTGTTCTAATCTCACGAGCAGCCTGGGTAACTGCGGTGAGCGCGATTCGAGATAGCACACCACCGATACTGATGCGCTTGACGCCGGCACTTGCAAGCTCATCTAGCCGTAAATGGGAGTTGAACGAGCTCACCAGCACGTTGATAGGGTTGGAGACGGCGTTCACGACCATGCGTATGGATTCGAGGTCCGCCAGGCCCGGAGCGAACAGGACGTCTGCACCCGCCTTCTCGTAGGCCTGCAAGCGGCGCATTGTGTCCTCAAGATCGCGTCGCCCGTGCAAGAAATTCTCCGCACGCGCAGTGAGTGTGAATGGAAAGTCCAGAGACCGTGCCGCTTCGCAAGCGGCGTGAACGCGCTCGACCGCCAGCGAGAAGTCATAGATGGGATCGGCAGCATCACCGGTTGCGTCCTCGATGGAACCGCCGACCACACCTGCCTGCGCCGCGAGCACAATCGTTTGTGCAGCAGCGAGGGGCTCATCCGCAAAACAATTCTCCAGATCGGCGCTGACCGGCAATTCCGTAGCGTCCGCGATGGCGCGGCAGTTGCGCAGCGTCTCGTCTCGGCTGACTGCCTTTCTGCCATCCGGCCGGCCAAGTGCAAACGCCAAACCCGCACTCGTGGTGGCCAATGCTTCGAATCCAAGCGTTGCGACCAGTTTGGCCGAGCCGGCATCGAAGACGTTCGGGATCACGAATGGAGTCGATCGCGCATGCAGCTCTCGAAACTGCTTGGCTCGTTCTAGTTGGGTGCTCATTACTTTCATCCATTGGAATGTGAGCGAACACTATGCGCGTCCCGCGCTTCGCGCTAGATCCGAAAGCGCCACTGTGGAAATCGGCCAGTGCGCGTATCGATGTTGGAACTGTGTGACGCCGTGGATCGCTGATGGCTCAGCGGTCTTGCCCTTTTGTCGCGATCCCAAGTGCCTTTAGCGCATTCTTGGTCGAGGTGCCATCGAAGGGCTTTTTCAGATGGCACACGTTGGGATCGCCTTCGAGTGGGTTGGCGGTGCGTTGTGCATAGCCGCTTGCGATGACGACTTTCACATGCGGATAGCGTTCGCGAATTTGCGAAGCCAATTCCAGTCCGTTGCCATCGGGTAGTCCAACATCGATGAACGCAGCTGTAAGCTGTGGGTTGCGTTCCATCGCTCCAAGAGCATCGCGCACAGTACCGGTCTCGACGACGTTGAAACCGAGTTGCTCGAGCAAGTCCGACAAGTACATTCTCACGAGCGCTTCGTCTTCGACGACCAACATCGTTTGCGTGGGCTGCAATTCTGTAGTTTGCGAGTCCAACGCTTCGCGAACGCGAATGGCCAGTTGCGCGCGTGTAAATGGCTTGGTCAGGAGCTGCACGCCGGCATCGAGGCGGCCTTGATGCACGATCGCACTCCTTGCGTATCCCGATGTGAATAGTACGGGCAGATCAGGTCGGATGCCTCGAGCTGCGTCCACGAGTTGCCGCCCGTTAATTCCAGGCAGTCCAACGTCCGTGAACAGCAACTGTATTTCCGGGTGCGAATCCAGCATCCGCAACGCCGAAGGGCCATCGTTCGCTTCTAATACCGTGAACCCAAGATCGCGCAGGCTTCCCGCACTATAAGAGCGTACATCTTCGTCATCCTCGACAACGAGGATGGTCTCGTGAGCTCGTGCACCGGGAACAACGATCGGCGATTCCACTTCCACTCGCTCGCTTTCCCGTGCAAGCCGCGGCAAATAGATCTTCACCGTCGTGCCCTGGTCCACCTCGCTGTAGAGTTTGATCTGCCCGCCCGATTGCCGCACGAACCCAAACACTTGGCTCAAACCCAAGCCGGTCCCTTGACCCACCGGCTTGGTGGTGAAGAACGGATCGAATGCGTGCGCCATGACCTCCGCACTCATACCCGTGCCGGTGTCGACAACGCTGATTGCGACGTAGTCGCCAGGTTCAAAATCTGCGAAAGGTTGCGAGCCTCGATCGATGGTCGCGTTCTGCGTCTCAATGATGAGCGTGCCGCCATTTGGCATCGCATCTCGGGCGTTCACAGCCAAATTGAGCAGCGCATTCTCGAGTTGATGCGGATCCGCTTCCACGCGCCACAGGTCGGCTGCGAGATGGGTCTCTATTTGGATGTTCTCCCTGAGCGTGCGACGGATCAGTTCAGAAAGACCACGGATCAGTCGATTGACATCGGTCGGTTTGGGGTCGAGCGGCTGCCGTCGAGCAAACGCGAGGAGTTGCTGCGTCAGTGTGGCAGCGCGTTGTGCGCCGCGCACTGCTTGCTCGATCGATCGCTTGGTGCGCTCATCGCTCCCCTGCGAGTGTCGCTGGATCGTTTCCAGATTGCCGAGAACCACGGTCAATAAATTGTTGAAATCGTGCGCGACCCCGCCGGTGAGTTGTCCGATCGCTTCCATCTTTTGCGACTGATTCAACTGCTCCTGCATCGCGCGCCGTTCGGTCATGTCGCGGGTGATCTTCGCGAATCCGATGATTTGCCCGTCAGGCCCGCGAATTGGGTCGATTAGCACGTTGGCCCAAAATCGCGTGCCGTCTTTGCGTACGCGCCAGGTCTCCGCTTCGTATTTGCCTTGGCGCTCGGCGGTCTCCAGTGCGTACGCCGGCATTTCCGCCGCGCGATCCTCTTCAGTGTAGAAAGTCGAGAAGTGCTTGCCGATGATCTCATCGGCACGATATCCCTTGATGCGCTCCGCCCCTGCGTTCCAACTGACGATGTGGCCGGTGCGATCGATCATGTAGATCGCGTAATCGGTGATGCCGCTGACGAGTTGCTGGAATTGGAGCTCGCTCTTGCGTAGCGCCGCTGTGCGTTCGGCGACGCGCTGCTCCAATTCGTCATTGAGTTGCACCAACGTTTGCTGGGTGCGCTGCGCGTCCTGAACTAGACGGGCATTCGTGCGTGCCACTTGCACCCGTTCGGTCACGTCGCGAAAGCTCCAGACGCGACCGACATCATGGCCCTCGATCCACTGCATCTTCGAATAGCGCTCGTAAATGCGACCGTCCTTCAGCTCGAGGATGTCCAGCGTTTGCGGCTCGCTGGCGGAGTAAATCTGATCGATTCGGTGGAGGAATGCGTTCGGATCGGCGAACTGCTGACTTATGCGTTTCAAAATGTCGCGATGCTGACAGCCCTCCAAATGCTGAGGCTCGATGCTCCACATCTGGACATAGACTTGATTGTGGAAGTTGATGATGCCCTTGGGATCGGTCACCAAGATGCCAGCCGCTGCGGCTTCCAAAGTTGCCCGCAGCAGCGCGATCTGCGCACTGGCTTCTGTCGGCTGTGCTGCGTTTTGCGATGGCGAGGTCATGGAGCGTCGGTGCGCCGGTAGCGAGAAAGCGGAAAGGTCGATTCAAGCCATCGATGGATATTACCCATTCGATCGGACGCATACGAACCGGTTTCCACTTCTTGGCACCTGCGATCCGGGAATGGCTGCGCAGATGTGCGGGTTTGCCGGCACATTGTTTCAACCGAGCCGGAGTTCGATTGTTCCGCCGGCCCCGTCTTAGCGACGGAGCGCTCCGCGCTTAGCGGAGTTCGCGATCGCGGACTTTCAACGTGGCATTGCGGCCGAAGTGATATTGGATGCCGAAGCTAATGATCCGGGTGCGCGGTGTGCCGTCCGTTTGGGAGAAGCCCAGCCAGATGCCCAAATCATTGCCCATGAACTCGGGCTGATGCTCGATCTGCAGGCCATACGTGTTGTCGTCGTAAAGATCGTTCGCGTAGGCGGTGACGCGCAGATTGTCCATTGCATACCAGCTCCCGCTCACTTCGTTGGTTTCGAGCTTTGGACCGTCTTGAAGATCCGTGGAAGTTCGGGAGGCACCGATCGTGAAATTGCCCAGGTAGGCCTCGCCGGCGACCCGATAGTGCTTCGAGCTCAGCGAATCATCGCCGGTAAAGGTAAATACGGAGCTTTCGCCGCAGTCGGAGGAGCGGTCGGCGATGCCATAGCTGACAGAGAGTTTTCCCAATGTCGGCCGGCGCGCAAATAGTGTGGCGTCCGCATTCGTTCCATTGAAGGTGCACGAACTGCGTGCGCCCTTCGGCGAGGTGGTGGCCGTCTCGCCCGATCCAAGCACATCGCTGGTGCGAACACGCGATTTCGCATATCCCACATCGAGCGATACCCCGAGCAGGTTACCGAGGGGAGCGGTCAGGACACCGAAGAAATCGACTGTGCCATTCGAAGTGCTGTCCGCAGTATCGATGTTCCGACTGGTCAGCCCCAAATCGAACGATGTCGATCCGACTGCACGAGTGCCCACTTCTTGCGCTTGCGATGTGGACGCCAGCAGCACGCCAGCAGTCATCAATGCACAGGTCCATTCGAATCGCGGCTTCATATGCGTGCTCAGAACGAGGGAGTGGGTTGAATCACGATTTGTGCCGCGCCTGCCAAGATCAGCGTCTGCGCGTCAGGCGTGATCGTCATCTTTACTGTGGCGCCCGGATTCGCACCCAAGTTCGTGGTCCCCAGGGTGGTCAGGATCTGACCGTTCGTAAATGTGGACGTGTCGAACGTTTCGATCGTATTGGAAGCGGAGTAGTACGCATACACTCGCGTGCCGTCCGGCTTCACCGCCACTGCATCGGCAACCGGTATGGATGCCGAAACGTTCAGCGTGCCCTCGTACACGCGGCTACCGCCCAGAACGATGCGATTGCCCGTACGATCCAGCGCGCTTTCGGCGGCTGTCTGGTCCAAGTTGACCGATGTTGGGGTCAAGGAAGTGCCCAAATCAGAAGTCGAGTGAAGATACACGGGTGATGCGGTCGTCGAACCGGGATCGCCTTGAACGGCGACGAGCGTCGTTCCCGAAGCATTGCCTTCGATCGTGGCGTAGTTCAGAGGCGTCGTATTGAGTACGAGAATAGATCCAGAGCGCTCCGAAAAGGCATAGGCAGGCGTCGCTGTGCCTACCGGAGCGACCCCAGTCGTGATGTAGGCCGTGTTGGTGTTGCTGAGCGCAAGCGATTTCAAGTAAGCGCCGGTCGGCAAATCAGGTGCGGTGAAGTTGCTGCCCGAAGCGAGCGTTGCCGGGTCCAACATTGTGAGCTGTGTGTCCGAGAGCGTGTAAAGCTGCGAACCGGTG
Source organism: Pseudomonadota bacterium (assembly GCA_023391335.1). GTDB lineage: Bacteria > Pseudomonadota > Gammaproteobacteria > Steroidobacterales > Steroidobacteraceae > Steroidobacter. The sequence goes on from JAEWBG010000021.1 coordinate 21,009, forward strand.
ATCGACAATGCAATATCTCGCAGCGGCGATATGGCGGCGGAATTTGCCGAAGACCAGGCACCTGCATCGTACGTGTACCTGACCAACTGACTGCCTGATGCGTCGCTCGCTACCAAGATGCTCCGGCGTTCAGGGTCATACACGAGGGAGTTGATTTGTGTGGGTGTCGCGGGGTAGCTCAAAGTTTGCGCTGCGTAGGCGATTGGATCGACGACGACTAATCGCGCATCGCTTGGAATGGCGCCTACGTGATTGGAGGCTTCAACGGTGACCGGATAGCTGCCTGCCGCGAGTGCCGGGGCTTGCGCGATGATCTCAGAGTCATCCGTCACCACGGCCGTTTCAGACGCAGCGCTGCCGAACGAAACCTTTGTGACATTGAATTTTGTGAAACCGAATCCGCGGATGATGACTGCCTGCGCAGTTTGGCTGCTGGCAACATACGGGGCCACGTACAGAACACCAGGCGACACTTGATAGCTGACGCTGATGGTTTGCGACGCGCCAGCGGCGAACGCTGAACAGGTCGCGTCTGCACACACGTAACCCGTGACTGCGACCTTTCCCTCAAACAAACCGGGACCCACTGACGAGGGCGCATCCGGTGTGATGGTGACTTCTGCCGTGCGGCCACTGAAAGTTGAACTCACATTGCCGATCGCCAGACCACGCTGAGTCACTGCCAGATGCGCGATGTTGGATCCGAATGTGACTGACACGACTTGGGCAGCAGGTGTGCTTGCATTCGGCGAAGCCGCCGTGAAGCTCAGCGTGTCGGTGGAAGCTTCTGCGCCAGCCGATCCCGTGCCAGATCCATTCTTGGAATCGCCTCCGCCGCCGCAGCCAGCAAGCAGCAGCACGAGCAGCAAACCTGCTTTGCGCCAATGGACGAATAGGTCGTGCACGTCCTCTTCCTTAAATTAAGCGTTAGTAATGGAATTCCGGGCGCCCGAAAAATCGCCGTCAGACTTGAACAGCGAGGGCACGGACGCGGCCGATTTACGGGCGAGGGCTGAATGCATCGTAAGTCGCTCCCAGCCCGCAAGGATGAATCGGGGCGCCAATGGTGCCGGTGCCCTTGAGGGATTGCAAACAGCTTTTCTTAAGCCATTTCGCGTGCAGGACTGTCGCCTAACGTGCACGTGCTGAGTTCGGTGCGATCTGTCCGGCTGCTGCAAAAGCGGCCTTCGAAGATCGACGTTGGCACGGGACTCGAGTCACGCCGATTGCTCGGCCAGCTTGGCTCGCCGAGCGATCCATTCGACGCGATTCGCCTATGAGCCGATGCGGCGCGCGACGACCCCGCTTAACGGCGCCAGCTCCCAAGGGTGGCTGTGACCCGTTGTCTCGAGGATCGCCCACTGCTCCGGCCGATCTACCGGCCAGCGTTTTGATTCACTACCGACATTGAAGACGCACAGAATGCGTTCGTCGCGCGTAGCACGCTCGAACGCGAGGATCGAGTCGTCGGTATGGATGATGGTCATCGCCCCAACGAGCAATGCGTTCGTATGCGAGCGCAATTCCAGAACACGGCGCGTAAAGGCGAGCATCGAATCGGCGCTATTGCGCTGGTGTTCCACCGCGAGGTCGAGATGCTCGCCCGGCATTGGCAGCCAGCCGCGCGCGTAATCTTGTGCATTTGCAGTCCAAGGGACCAACGTACGTGCACCGTCGCGGCCCAACGTGAGCGGCCAATTCGCGATGGCTTCCGGATCTTTCAATTGATCGAACGGAATGTGCGCCTGAGGTAACGCGAGTTCTTCTCCCTGATAGATGAAGATGTTTCCACGCAGACACGCGAGCAACAGCATCGAGAGTTTTGCCATCGCTTCGCGCCGCTCGGGCGGCGCCCAGCGGCTCGTCACTCGTGGTGCGTCGTGATTGGAAAAGGCCCAGCTGGGCCAACCGATGTGCGCCTCGTCGGGCCAGGCTGTCAGTGCTTGTTGAATGAGCTGCGGTGACAGGCGATTCGAGTTGAGGAAATTGAATCCATACGCGCTGTGAAAGTGCTGACTGCCGGAAGTGAACCGATGCATTTCGTCTTCTGCGTTGGGGCCGCCCACTTCGGCAACTGTGAATCGATCTGGATAACTCTCGATCAAGGCACGTAGGCGGCGAATGAAACGAGGAATGTCGGTGTGCGATTTGTTGTAGATCGACTGTTGAAAGTCGAATGGCCGTGAACGTGGCTTGCCGGTATCCGGTGCAGGCGGATTGTCGCGCAGCAACGGGTCATGCATTGCGAAGTTGATGGCATCGAACCGAAATCCGTCCACGCCACGTTCGAGCCAGAATCGTGAACTGGCCAGCAAGGCATCCTGGACTTCCGGATTGTGAACATTGAGGTCCGGCTGCTCGCGCAAGAAGTTGTGCAGATAGTACTGACCGCGCCGCGCGTCCCATTCCCACGCCGGCCCGCCGAACACCGATTGCCAATTGCATGGTGGCGTGCCGTCCGGTTTCGCATCCGCCCACACGTACCAGTCGGCTTTCGGATTGGTGCGGTCGGCGCGACTCTCTCTAAACCACGCGTGTTGATCGGACGTGTGCGAAAGCACTTGGTCGATGATCACCTTCAGGCCGAGCGCGTGAGCTCGTTCCACCAATCGATCGAAATCTTGCAGCGTGCCGAAGATCGGATCGACGCTGCAGTAATCCGAGACGTCATAGCCGAAGTCTTTCATCGGCGAAGGAAAGAACGGCGAGATCCAAATCCCATCGACGCCTAACGATGCGATGTGATCCAGGTGCGCGGTGATGCCGGGCAGATCGCCATATCCGTCGCCATTCGAATCCGCAAAGCTCAGCGGATAGATCTGATAAATCGCTGCGCCTTTCCACCATGGACGCGCATGCGCGTTGGCGCTCACCGCTCGTGCTGCACTCATCGAGCGGCCTCGCTCGCGCAAATCGCGAAACCGAATGCTGGAAGATGCACTGAGTAACTGCCGGGAGCAGAAGCAGTCGGCACGCAGTCTCCGAAGAGGCTGCTGAAATGTTGGGATGAAGTATTCACTTGTATCAACGAGTCGATGGCAATGTCTGAAGTGTTGAACGCAATGGCGACTTCCCGTCCGCTCTCCGGATCAAAGCGCGAGACGGCAAAGAGCCCCGGCTTTTCGGAGTAACTGCGAACGACCTGTTCCCCGCGGGCGAGCGCACTCGTGTTGCGGCGAAGCCTCGCGAGCTTTGCAGTGAACGTGAATAGCGGATGTGTCGTATCGAAGGGTAGCAGGGACGATGCCCCGATGCGCCGATCGGAGCGATAACTTTCCACACGCGTCGCAAACATGTCTTGGCGCGCGTCCTGGTCGCCGCCCGTACCGACGAAGCCTTGCTCGTCGCCGTAGTACATCACCGGAACACCGCGCAGCGTCAGCATCATTGCGGTGGCGAGTCGCATGCGGGCGAGCACTTCGGAGCCCTGCGCGTCGGGATGCTTGCGACGTACGAAATGGGCGAACCGACCCATATCGTGGTTGCTGATGAAAATGGGAAGCTGCGCGGCCGTGCGTGAACCGCCTTCATAGAGCACGTCGTCTGCGAATACGCGAGCGAGAACCTCAGTACCTGAATCTTCCGCGACAACCTCACGAACTGCGTTTGCAAAACCGAAATCCAGAACTGCAGGCAGGCCCGCGACACGCGTGTAGCGCGCAAGTTGCGCCACGTCAGGCTGGGACGTCGCGACTTCACCGAAGATGTGGAAGTGGGGCACGCCGGCCGCGCGTGCCTGATCCAACATCGCGGGGACAAACGCACGCCAGAATTCAGGATTCACGTGACGTGCAGTATCGATGCGATATCCATCGATTCGATATTTCTCGATCCATTGACCGTAGATATCGATGAAACCGGCGACGACGCGCGGATTCTCCGTCATCAGATCGTCAAGGCCGACGAAATCGCCGAACTCCGAGCTTTCCCCGGCAAACGTGCTGTTGCCGCGATTGTGGTAGTAGATGGGATCGTTCAACCATTCTGGCACTTTCACGTGCCGGTCTTTCTCACGCACTAGAGGCGTGTATGCGTAATCGGGTCGCGTGAGTTTCGCGAAGTTGTCTGCAGTTTGATGCTGGGCGTCATCGCCGTCGAAGCCCTGGTTGATCGGCTCGCCCTCAACACCGCCGTGTCTCGAATAGGGATACTCAGCATGCGATCGATACACACACTCGCTTTCGCACTCGCTATACGAAATCACATCGGCGGTGTGGTTCGCGATGATGTCCAAATACACTTTCATGCCACGTGCATGCGCTGCATCCACCAGCGTTCTAAATTCTGCTTCGGTGCCGAAGTGAGGATCGACGCGAGTGAAGTCCGTCACCCAATAGCCGTGATAGCCGGCGGATTCAGCGCCAGGTGCGCCTTGCACCGGCTTGTTTTTGAACACTGGCGCTAACCAAATCGCCGTGGCGCCGAGTGCCTGAATGTAGTCGAGGTGCGCAGTGATCCCCGCAAAGTCCCCACCGTTATAGAAGGCCTTCGAAGTGGGATCGAAGCCTGTCTTCAAGCGGTCGCCTTTCAACCCTCCGCGGTCGTTCTTAGGATTGCGGTTCTCAAATCGATCCGGCAAGAGGAAGTAGATAACCTCATCCTGCGGCAAGCGTTCGGTGTACGTGCCGGCGGCATGCGCCTCAGCAGCGAGCTGAAAAATACACCACGCTGCACAACAGAATTGCACAGCGCGGCGAAGGGCGGGAGAACTCCGCATCTCGTGATTACCTTGATTCGAATGAAGACGGCTCCCGAGAGCGGGAGCCGTGACTGGCTTGAGTTACAGCCTGTAGTTCACGCCGAGCAAGTATTGGCGTCCATACTGCTGGAAGTCTTGTTGACGTGTCTCATCGACTGCATACGCGATGTACGGCTCATTGGTGAGGTTGTTCACTTGGAACAGAATCGACAGTCCATGCAAGCGGCCGTCGCCAAACTCATAGCCAATTTGCGCATCGGTGATTTGATCGCCACGCACATACTTGAGCGCACGATCGTTCGCAAAGTTGGTGACCTCGCCGATGTACTTGGATCGCGCACGCGTCGAAACCCGTGCGGAGAAGCCAGCGTTTTCGTAGTACAGCGTCGCGTTCCATACATCCTTCGACAAGCCGGGTAACGGAATCTTGCCGAGACCATTGCCCGTCAAATAGTTGTTGCCCGGAGGATCTTGGATCTCGATGCCGCTTTCGGTGCGCGAATAGCTCAAGATCGCGCCGAAGCCGTGCAGCGGATCGGCGAACAAATCGAACGGGAGCGAAACCGCAACTTCCAGGCCCCGCAAATTGCCGCCTTTGCCGTTCACCGGTTCCGAGAACGATCCGGTCACTTGCGGCGTGACGGGAAAGCTGGGAGGCAGCGATGACAGGAAGTCAGAGAAATCGAAGTCGGCGGTGGTTTGGTTGTAGATGTACGTCTTCAAGTCCTTGTAGAAGGCGGCGAGCGAGACATACGCATTCGTACCGAAATATTTTTCGTACGAGAGGTCGAATGCATTCGCACGCCAAGGGTCGAGTTCGGGATTACCGCCCGACCCGCCGGGCTTGCCGGTCGTGGTATCAACGCCGAATTCGCTGGATGCCTTGAGTTGATCCATGCGTGGCCGGGCGATTTCGCGTGCGATGCCGACACGGATTGCCTGCTCGCTGGGCAACATGAAAGCGAGGTTGATCGCGGGCAGCACATCCGTGAACGTCTTGCCACCATCGTACGGTTCGACCGCATTCGTCGCAGAGTTCTTTTGGAAAGCGCTCGAGCTCTGATCGGTTCTAACGACTTGCACGCCAACGTTGCCGCGCAATGAAACGCTCGATGACAAATCATGGTCCAGATTGCCGCGCACGAATCCTGTCGTGACTTTCTCTTCGACCTTCCAGTTCTTGCCGATCAGATAATCGAAGCCGGGAGTCGTGGGTGTTCCGTACACGATGGGCTGGTAGTAGTTCTCCAACACGTCGGGTACGCGCCAAGCGAGCGTGCGCCCGGCATCGGCGTACGAAAGGTTCGTCGTAGACAGCAGGTAGCGCGAGTCGATTTGGAAATAGCCGCCATTGATGGTGTTGAGATTGGCCTCGGGTTGGAACTTGTCCTTAGTGCGATCTGAATAGTTCACACCGGCCGTCGCGTCTGCAAACCACCAGCCCGCAGTGCGCGAGACATCGATGCGTGCCGACTTCAGTTCGTCGGTCACCCGCGGAATCTTGCTATACCCTGCGCCATAGATGGTGGGCCCGACTTGTATCTGCGCTGGATCGGCATAGTTGCGCGTAAAGGCAAGCGTCGGCATGTCCGTTTGCGAAATACGGAAGACGCCCGTGTCGTAAACGTTCTTTGCGGCACCAGCCGGCACATTGGCATTCGGCACGAACTGCGCATTGGTTTCGTATTGCTGCTCGTTGCGTTTGGCCTTCGAGTAGCTCAGATCGCCCGTGAGGGTCCACTCGCCGAGCGTCCACTTGTTGTTCCAGCCTGTGGCAAAGATTCTGTCCTGAGTCTTGAACAAGAAATTGCGCACGAGAGGCACGACGTTCACAAGATCGGCGCCTACGACTGTGTTGTTCACGATCGTCGGATTCGTATATCCGAATGACGAGCCGTCCGGGAACGCTGTTGCATCCCCATCGCAGCACGGAGCCGGGTAGCCACTCAAGTTCACTTCCAAGCTACGCGCGTTATCCACTTGCTTGCGTCGTGTGTAGTACAGATCGAGCGTGCTAGTGAAGTTATCGTTCGGCGACCACTCCAAAGCAGCCATTGCGCCATCGCGTCGATTCGTGCCCATGTCCGTGCGCACCTTGGCGCCGTCCGTCACGTAAACATCCGGACCCACACCGGGATTGCGTTGCCACGTGGGGTTGGCAAGTCCATTGCTTGGAGTGCCATTGGCATGCCAAGGCTCATACGTGCCTGCACCTTGGGTGGCGAGCGGTGAGTACAGACGTGCGACGCCAAACGTGACGCCGAGTGTGTTGTCGAAGAATTGGTCGATATACGAGAAGCTGGCGCGATAGCCCATGTCGTTCGAGTCCGCGCCCAAATCGTTTTGCGAGTTCTGTTCGCCCCGGATGTTGAACACCGTGGCGCGCTTGCCGTATTCCAGAGGACGCGTCGTGCGTAGATCGATCGTACCGGCGAGGCCTTGGCCCACGAGCTGGGCATCGGGCGTTTTGTACACGACGACTGCGCTCAACAGTTCCGAGGGATATTGATCGAACTCGATGCTGCGGTTATCGCCGGTGCTGACTTGCTCGCGTCCGTTGAGGAGCGCTGTCGTGAAGCCGGGGTCCGTGCCGCGCAAACTGATCGCTGACGCACGACCCTCCGCACGTTGCGAGGTCAGGCCGGGAAGGCGTGAGATGGAATCGGCGATGCTGGTGTCCGGTAGTTTGCCGATGTCTTCGGCGGACACGGCCTCGACGATGCTGTTCGAAGTGCGCTTCAACGCAATGGCGCCCTCGATACCATGGCGAATGCCCGTGACGACGATCGTGTCGGGTTCGGTGTTAGAAGCTAAGTCGGCTTCTTGTGCAGAGGCATTCAATGCAAGTAGCGATAGCGCCCATGCAGTCGTGCCTGCAACCAGTTCGCTCCGGTGGCCGCGAACGGTTAATCGCAACGTCGATTTCATTGGAATCTCCGAGATGTATTTGCCACACGCGTGAAGCGCGTATCCCCTAAAGCTACGATCGCGAAGCGCCGTAGTGATTGCGGGAAAGTCTCATCCGCTGCTGCGCGCTTGCCAATGGGACCGCATACGTATTCATGGGTGAGCGCGGTAGCGCGATTCGAAATAGAAGATGCGTTGAGCCTTCGTAACGTGTTGAATTGAAGAAGTTGCGCGGCGAGTCGGATCCCAACGGCGGGCCCAATGAATACGTATGCGTCGCATGGATGCAGCGGCGCGACAAACTTACGATGCGCGTCGATGAACGTTGAAGCGAACATGAGCACACCACTGCAAGCGCAAGACGGTCCCGACTTCGTTGCTCCTCCCGGTGAGTTGCTCGTGCAGCCGGAACTGTCGTTTTGGCAGATTTGGAACATGTGCTTGGGGTTCATGGGGATCCAGTTCGGCTTCGCGCTGCAGAATGCGAATGTCAGCCGAATCTTCCAAACGCTCGGGGCCAGTCTCGATGACATACCCGTGCTCTGGATTGCTGCACCACTCACTGGTCTCATAGTGCAGCCAATCATCGGCTATGCATCGGATCGGACATGGACGCGCTTGGGACGGCGACGCCCGTACTTTCTAATTGGTGCAATCCTTTCTGCGATTGCACTGACGGTGATGCCGCATGCATCCGCGCTATGGATGGCCGCGGTGTTGCTGTGGCTGTTGGATGCTTCCATCAATGTGTCGATGGAGCCTTTCCGCGCGTTCGTTAGCGATCAGCTTCCCGTATGGCAACGTTCAACGGGTTACGCCATGCAGAGCTTCTTCATCGGCATCGGAGCCGTTGTGGCCAGCATGCTTCCGTACCTGCTTGCCCATGCCGGTGTTAGCAACTCGGTCGACGTCACACACGGGGGTTCGCTGATTCCGGATACGGTTCGCTATTCTTTTTATATGGGCGCCGCGGTGCTGTTCGCGGCGGTCGGCTGGACGGTGTTGCGATCGCGCGAGTATCCGCCGGAAGTTCTGCATCGATTTTCAAAACGCCCTAGACACGAACCGACTGCAACTGAGACCTTCGTGCCGCGCTCGATCGCTGCAGGCGCGGGATGGCTCGTCATCGGCGCGGCCGCGGTGGCGGTCGTTCGAGCCTCCCATCTCGATAAGCAGCTCTACCTTCTTTGCGCTGGCTGTATTGCTTGGGGCCTTGCGCTGCTTCTGCAGAGGCGCGCCAAGGGCAACGGCATGTTCGGCAGCATCATGCATGAGTTGCAGCACATGCCGATCGCGATGCGCAGACTGATTCCGGTGCAGTTCTTCTCGTGGCTTGCACTGTTCTCGATGTGGATCTACACCACCGGTGCGGTCACCCAGTTCCATTTCGGAACCACCGACACGACTTCGAATGCTTACAACGAGGGTGCCAATTGGGTCGGTGTGCTCTTCGCTGCATACAACGGCTTTGCCGCACTTGCCGCGATGGTGATTCCTTGGTGTGTGCGCAAGATCGGTTTGCGGGCGAGTCACTTATTCAATTTATCGCTCGGCGCTGCGGGATTGATTTCATTTCGCCTGGTCGCGGACCCGCAATGGCTGATTGTGTCGATGGTCGGCGTCGGATTCGCCTGGGCTTCGATTCTTTCGCTTCCTTACGCAATGTTGTCGCGCAACGTGCCTGCGGAAAAGATGGGTCTGTACATGGGCATCTTCAACTTCTTCATCGTGATTCCGCAGCTGGTTGCGGCAAGCGTCCTGGGATTCGCGCTCAAGGTGGCCTTTGCGGGCGCGCCCATTTATGCCTTGGTGCTCGGCGGCGTTGGCTTTCTCATCGCCGGGGCTGCAGCTCTACGAGTGCCACTGCAAACACCCGAGTTGGTTCATCCCACTGCCACGGAGCGCACCGTCGCGCAGCGTTGAACCGCTGCCTGTCAAAGCAGAACTTAAGTAACAAGCGTGTGCGGTAAACGCGTATCGCCAATACAACATGTGTACAACGGCGATGCGGCTGCTCGTATGGCATGATTCGCCGCCATCTCAAGAACGCTTGCCGGGGGATTCATGCAGGGCAAAGCCACTTCGTTCGACATCGCGCATCTTGCGGGCGTGTCGCAGCCCACAGTCTCGAGAGCACTGCGCGGCAGCCCCACCGTCAGCCCTGAAACGCGGCGTCGCATCGAAACGATTGCGCGTCAACTCAATTATCGGGTCGACAAGAACGCATCGAACCTTCGCTCGCAACACTCGAACACGCTCGCGCTCCTGCTGTTCGAAGACCCTACGCCTGACGACTCGCTCATCAATCCCTTCTTTCTCGCAATGCTCGGATCGATTACGCGTGCGTGCGCTCAGCGCGGGTACGATTTACTAGTGTCCTTTCAGCAGCTCTCCGGCAACTGGCACGTCGATTACGAAGACTGTCGCAAAGCAGACGGCATCATTCTGCTTGGTTACGGTGATTTCCTGTTGCATCGTGCGCGGCTGGAACAACTCGTCCGCCAAGGAACGCACTTCGTGCGCTGGGGTGCGACATTAGAAGGGCAGACCGGCCTTGCAATCGGATGCGACAACTTTCAAGGCGGCATTCAAGCTACGCAACATTTGTTGGAGCAGGGTCGCCGCCGCATCGCATTCTTGGGCGATGCGTCGAATCACTATCCTGAATTTCTCGAACGGCATCGCGGCTACCGCACAGCGCTTAGCGAAGCCGGGATTGAAGTGTCGTCCGCGTTGCAGATCGACGCGATTACTTTGGAACAGTCCGGCTATGCAGCGGCGTGCGAGTTGCTGAAACGCGGTGAGGCTTTCGATGCGATCTTCGCTGCCAGCGATCTCATTGCGCTCGGCGCGATGCGTGCGTTGCATGAGCGCGGGCTCGACGTCCCACGCGATGTCGCGGTCGTCGGCTTCGACGATATTCCTGCCGCAAGTCTTGCGACCCCACCGCTAACGACAGTGCTTCAAGATACTCGCCTGGCAGGCGAGCTTCTGATCGAAACGCTGCTTGCCTCGATTCGCGATGAGCCAGTGGAAACTAGGGTTCTGCCGACCAAGTTGGTGGTTCGCAAGTCGAGCTGAGGCTGCGAAGAAACAAGACGCAACACAAAGAGCGCAAAAGAAGTTGAAGGGTGAGAGCGAGCCTTGCTCGCGTGAGCACTTCGTGTGAGATGCGCACCCGCGCGCAGAAGTGCAGACGTAACACAGAGAGACCACAGAGGATCACAAGGAGCACCAACAAAGATTGGCGCCTCAGGAGTACCGACGCTGGTGTCAGGCTCCGTGCAGCCCTCACGGGCCCAGCTCATCCTGGCTCATTTATGTCTTCTGTGTGCGCTTTGCGTTGCGTCCGAAATTCTTTCTCTTCGCGGTCTCATCTGCGCGTGAAAGAAGAAGCTGACGCTCGCGTTCATTGCGAGTCATCGACGCCGCCAATTTGAACTCTTCCTCCGCTTCCAAGAAGCGTCCAAGTTTCTCCAACAAGTCGGCACGCACTGCGTGAAGAGGGTGATAGTTCTTCAACGCAGGTTCACTCGCAACGCGCTCAAGAATCTCGAGAGCCTCTTGCGGGCCGGCCGACATCGACACGGCAACCGCCCGATTGATCTCCACGATCGGTGTCGGATGCAAGTGCGAGAGTGCCGCATATAGAGCTGCAATCTGGGTCCACTCGGTTTGCGCTGATGTAGGTGCGCGCGCATGACACGCGGCGATCGCCGCTTGCAACAGATAGGGCCCCGGTGTTCCGCCCAAATTTTGCGCGCGTTGGAGTGCCGCTAATCCGCGGCGGATCGCGGCGTGATCCCAGAGCGTTCTATTTTGATCCGGCAACAAGATCGGCTGCCCGCTTGCGCTCACTCGAGCTGCGGTCCTCGACGCTTGGATTTCCATCAATGCGACCAGTGCGTGCACTTCCGATTCGCGCGGCATGAGTTCGGCAAGGATCCGACCCAATCGCAGAGCGTCTTCGCACAAGGCCGGTCGCATCCATTCGTCTCCCGCGGTGGCCGAATATCCTTCGTTGAAGATCAGGTAGATCACCTCCAGAACGGACGACAACCGCTCTGCGAGTTCTTCCGCTCCCGGAACTTCAAAGGGAACGTTCGCTTCCGCGAGAATCCGTTTGGCCCGAACGATCCGCTGCGCGATCGTGGATTCGGAAGCCAGGAACGCTCGTGCGATCTCGTCTGTGGTCAATCCGCCAAGAAGCCGCAGTGTCAACGTGACGCGAGCATCTTTCGACAACAGCGGATGACAGGCGGTAAAGATGAGACTCAACAAGTCATCTCCGATTCGATCGTCCGCTGCATCTTCGATCGTGGCGGACCCGGCTTTCTCTACCTCCAGCTGATATCCGAGTTCATCGTGCTTACGGTCGAGGAGTTTGTTGCGTCGGATCAGATCGATTGCTCGATTCTTTGCGGCGGCTGTGAGCCATGCGCCGGGATTGTCGGGAACGCCGGATTTTGGCCACTGCTCGAGCGCTGCGACGAGCGCGTCATGGGCGAGTTCTTCGGCCAGTCCCACATCGCGCACCATACGTGCGAGGCGCGCAATCACTTTTGCGGATTCGTCGCGCCAAACAGCGCTGATGGTTCGATGAGTATCGATGGGCTTCACAGCCGCCGATGACATCATTCTCGCGATTGGGCTGCAAGCTTTGCTTGGACACCTGGGGTTGAGCGCGCATTGGCGCGCAGATGTTCATCCTGACTTGTAAGCTTTGTGTTCCCTTTTGTGCTCTTTGTGTTACGTCCGAGAGTCTTCGAATCACTTCGCTGCTAAACGATCCAAATGCATCCGAATATGCGCCGCTTCCGCTGCTGTGTTCGCCAGTGCGATGGCGCGATCGAAAGCGATGCGAGCGTCCTCGGTGCGGCCGATCTGCATCAACAATGCTCCGCGAGCGCCGTGGAAGTAGAAATAACCATCGAGTCGTTCGCTAAGCGGCTCGATGATTCGCAACGCCGCTTCGGGGCCGGCGGTCTTCGAGGTCGCGACGGCACGATTGAGTGTGATGACAGGCGATGGCTGAAAACGCTCCAACGCAAGATAGAGATTTTCGATTGCACGCCAATCCGTTTCTTCCGGTTTCGCGGCTCGTGCATGAACCGATGCGATCGCTGCTTGGATCAAGTACGGTCCCGGCCGATTGTGGCGCAAGGCTTTCTCAATCAACGCGATGCCTTCGGCGATCTGTTCGCGATTCCACTTCGCGCGATCTTGATCTTCGAGCGTCACGATTTCGCCGTTCTCGTTCAGCCGCGCGGCCGAACGTGCATGCTGAAGTAGCAGCAATGCGAGGAGCCCCATGACTTCGCTATCCGCTGCGAAGATGCGCAACAACAACCGTGCTAGGCGAATCGCTTCCTCGCACAGCGGAGTACGCAAGTAGGCATCGCCACCTGTGGCGGCGTATCCCTCATTGAAGAGCAAATAGATCATCGCGCACACCGCGGCAACGCGATCGCTTCGTTCGACTGAACCAGGCGCTTCGAAGGGAACCTTGGCTGCGGCTACGCGCCGCTTTGCGCGTGTAATGCGTTGTTCCATTGCGTCTTCCGAGACCAAGAACGCACGCGCGATTTCCTTCACACTCAGCCCGGACACGATGCGCAACGCCAGCGAGATCTGTTGAGTCGCGGGCAGGTCGGGATGGCAGCATATAAATAAGAGACGCAGGATGTCGTCGCGGTACTGCGAGTTGTCCAGGCGTTCAGCCAGATCGGACTGAGTGTCTTCTTCCTCTGTGAGCAGATCTTCATCGGGCAGCGCTTGCTGCTTGGTGCGTCGGCGCGCCTCGTCCAATCCAAAGTTGCGACCCACCATGATCAGCCAGGCGGAAGGATCGCGAGGTGGGCCGTTTACCGGCCAGGTCTTCAGTGCTCGCAGACACGCTTCTTGGAATGCTTCTTCCGCTTTGTCGAGATCGCGGAAATAGCGCAGCAGCGCGCCGATGGCCTGGACGCGCGCAGCAGTGAGCGCCGCATGAATCCAGGCAATGTCCGTCATTTGATGCCGACTCCAGGTTCGAAAAAGCGCACCGGGCGAATTTCCAATGCGCCGGTTTCATGCAGGAAGTTGCGAGCGATGTCGATCACTTCATCCAAGTTCTCGCAATCGATCACGTAGAAGCCGAGCAGTTGTTCTTTCGTCTCGGCAAAAGGCCCGTCGATGACGAGCGGTTCTTTGCCGGCGCGAAGCGTCGTCGCTGCCGTCGTGTTCATCAAGCGAGCGACGGGTCCGAGCTTGCCCTTCGAGGCAATTTTCTGCATCACTGCACCGTGCTGTTCCATGACTTTGTCGTCCTTCTCCTTGGACCAGGCGTCGACAACGGCTTCTTGGTTGTAGCAAAGGATGGCGTAGAGCATGGGATTTCCGGTGAGATGGTGAGTGAGTGAGAGGGGAGGAGCGTGGAATGGGAGTGACTTGTAGGTCAAGCCCATCTTTGCACGGCGACACTCACTCTCTCACTCCTTCACTACGCAAGCGTCACTTGGCATCGTTCAACGGCGGCCCGGTGAACTCGCACTCGATGATGATCTCGACCTCATCGCTTACGCCCATGGTCGTTCCGGGTGCAGGAATACCAAAGGAGATACCGAAATCGGAGCGCTTGAGCGTTCCTCGCGCCGAAAATCCTACGCGCGCTTTCGGTTCCATTGGGTGACCGGCGTAGCCACCGTTGTAGGTCACATTGAGCACGACGGGTTTGGTCACTCCGCGAAGCGTTAGATCGCCTGTCACCCGCACCTTCTTCGGACCAGTGCTTTCGATCTTCGTGGAGCGATAGGTCATCTGCGGGTACTTCGCCGTGTTGAGCCACTGCTCGCCCTGAAGCTGCGCATTGAAGTCGATGGTCTTCGGGTCGGGATAATCCGTTTCGATCGACGTGGCATCGACGGTGACGTTCAACTGCGAGGCCGTGAGCTTCCTTGGGTCGAAGCGCAATTGCGCATCGAACCGCTTGAACCGCGCCGTGAAGTGAGAAAAGCCGAGATGGTCGACGCGAAACAACAGCGTTGAATGGGCTCTGTCAAGCGTGTATTCGCCTGCAGGGACGGGAGCCGTGGAAGCGGTAGGCACGTCGTTCGTTTTGCCGTTTTCCGCGGCAGTGGCATTCAAAGCAGCCAGACTGAGGGTCAGCAGTAGGGTTTGGAAGATCTTCACTGTTGTCTCCTTATTAAGTGAAACGTTCGATACTTTTCCGCGAAGGCCCCTGAGATCGCAAGGTGCGGCACATCGCGCGTACTGACCTAAAGACGCGCGGCGTGGCTGCGTCCCGACACGCCGTTGGAAAAAGAATTGCCACGGGGATTTTGAGATAGGTTCTACAATGGCGCCGCCGGCCGACACAACGACAACAGCGGGTCTATGCAACGGATCTTATTGCGCCTCATCTGGATGGGCTGTTTAGCGCCCACGTTCTGTTTAGCAACTCAATCCATCCCCGTCGGATTCTTCGCCCGAGCGCCGGCGATTGAAGATGTTCACCTTTCCTCTGACGGCCGCTATCTGCTTTTCAGCACTAGCCAAACCGGCAAGGCGATACTTTCGACGGTGGACCGAAAAACGGGCCGCATCGCGTCGGTGTCGTTCGGCGATGCGAACGAAATCGAGATCGCTTGGTGCAGATGGGCGCACGCTCGCCGAATCGTGTGCGGATTGCGGCGCGTCTCAGGAGTAAATCATCCCGGAGAGATCACGCGCCTGGTGGCTGTCGACGCTGACGGAGCCAACGTGAAGCTATTGGTGGACAACAGCTTCGGGCCAGTGAATGTGCTGAATCAAGTGGTCAGTCTTGGTCCTCCTGGCACGGATTGGATCATCGTTCAGCTGGTTCAATTTCCGCCGAAAGTAAAAATGACTGAATATTCGGCGCGCGTCGATTTAGTTCGACTCAATATCGTATCCGGCGCCAAGAGCCTCATAGCATCGGCGAGCCAAGCCATGCCGACCTTCATTGACGTTTTCGGTGACGCGAAGGGCGATCTGTTCGTCGCGCGCGGCATGCAAGGAGACAGCGCCGTTTTCTGGACGCGCTCAGCTGCGCAGCAGACTTGGCGTGAATTGTTTCGCTTTCGGCCACTTGAGCCGGCGCCGCGTGCGGTGCCGTTTGCATTAGAACCGGGAACGCAACAAGCGTACGCACTGGGGTCAGGCAATCGGCATCGAGCTCTGTTCCAGATGTCGCTCGCAGGCGAACATAGTGACAGGCTGTTATACGAGTCGGAGGATGGGGACGTAGTCGGCCCGCTATATTCCAACGACGGTCGCGTGATCGGTGTGACTGTCGATGCCGATCAACCCACGGCGCACTATTTCGAAACGCGCAGCGCAGCGGTGATTGACAGTGTGAACAAGCTGCTGCCTGATCGCTTCAATGAAATCGTAGACGTCACACCGGACAAGCAGGTCTATCTACTGCGCTCGAGTAGCGACATCGATCCCGCTAGCTACCATCTATTCGACGTCCACGACGAGGAGCGGAAACTCGATTTCGTCGGAAGCGAATATCCCGAACTCGCGGAACTGCCATTACCTCGAACTCGCACGATTCACATACCGATAAAGGAGGGTCGAACTGCGCGTGCGTTTGTCACGGTGCCACTCGATCGACGCACGTTGCTGCAGCCCACGGTGGTCATGCCCGACGACGGGCCGGACGGGCGCGCCAACTGGCAGTTCAATTTCTTGCGGCAATTTCTGGTGGCGCGAGGTTTCGCCGTTCTGCAAGTACAACTTCAGGAAGCGGCATCGGCGCGAGACGCAACGCCTCGCAACACACTCAACACGAGCGGCTACGATGCGATCGTGAGCGCTGCGCAGTGGTCGATCGAGCAACGAATCGCCGATCCCGAGCGCATCGCCGTGATGGGATGGGGTTACGGAGGTTACCTGGCATTGCTGGGCGCACAACGCAATTCGGAACTCTTTCGTTGTGCCGTAGCGGTCAATGCGATCAGCGATCTGACCGAGTGGCCCGCGATGGAGCAGTTCGTCGGAGAGAACGTCTCTTGGATATCCGGTCCGTCGCCACGATCCGAGGCGCAGCGCACGGCGAGTCCTGTGTTGATCATCAACGGTGGTCACGACGCCGTTGTTCATCCACACCACTCGGTGCGACTGATACGTAGCTACGTGATCAAGGGAGTGGAGTACGAACATCTCGAAATTCGAGATGGCACTCACGAGCTGCGAGAACAAACTGGCAGAGCGCAAATGCTACAGCGCGTCGAGCAGTTCCTAACCAAACGGCTGTCTTCAAGATAGAGCGTACAAGATCGAGCGGTGTGCGTTGCTCCGAACCGCTTACGACGCGCGCTCTGCTCAAGAACGTCAATCCGCGCTCTGTTGCTGACCAGGGGGGAAGTCACATGTCGATGAACGCAACGTTTAGGCAAATCCCTTCGTCGTTGGGTTCCCGTCTGCAGGCGAAGCCGTCTTTGGTGGATGAGATTATCGGCTTTGGTCGAGCCGCGCAGGCGACCGATGCTGAGGCTGTTCTCGCGTTTCTGCCGGCCGATATGCGCAAGGCCATGGAGCAAATGCCAGAGAAAATGCGCGCGGATTTTATCGAACGCAGCAATCGCACGCTTGCGGCAGAGTCGGCGAAGTCGCAACGGGTTCGCGATGAGCTGGAAGCTGCCAAAAAAATGCATGCAACGGGAAGCATCCATGCATCGGACCTCGGTGAGGAGTTGAGCATCGCCAAAGCATGGCACGGCATTCACTTCATGCTCTGCGGCAGCACCGCCAGCGGTGCGCCTCCGCTAGGTGATGCCGTTCTCGGCGGTGTCGAGATCGGGCTGGATCGAGGTTATGGTCCGGCCCGGTATCTCGATCCCGACACGGTAAAGGCGATTGCTAGTGCACTTGCCGCGCTCGGACTGGACGAGTTCGAGCGGCGATACGATGCCGTCGCGCTCGAGGCCAGCGGAGTATATCCGGGCGGGTGGGCGGATGAGGTCGAGAGCAAACGATGGCTTTGCGATGCGTACTCTCAGCTCCGCTCTTTCTATCTCAGTGCAGCTGAAAAGGCGCTCGGTGTCCTGATTTATCTCTCCTAGGAACACCATCACGAGAGCATGGATACCCAACGCAACCAACGATTTTCCCAATGGTGATTTCCTATCGAGTTCGGGGCCACTCACGCCTCGCTCTTCACCGATCCTTGCACTTCGGACTTCTGATGCTTTCCGGTCACGTGCACGAAAATTCCCACCACTGCCATGGCCCACACGATCATCGGGCTTGAAGGCAGATCGAAATACGCCGAGAGCACGAGGCCGACAACATAGCTGACGAGCGTCAGTGCGTAGCCATACATGAGTTGCCGATCCATACGATGGCGATATGTGGCGATCGCAGGGATGATCAAGCTGGTGAAGACGAGATACACGCCGACCAATTGCACTGACACGGTGACCATCACCGCGAACAGCACGTAGAAACCGATTCGGCCAACCTGTTCGCGCCACTTGAACCAGATCAATAGGAAGAGCGCCGTCAAAATCCCCGCGTGAATGAGTTGTTCGCTGGACACCCACAAGATCTGTCCAGCCAACAGGTCCTTCAGGTCCTCACCGCCGTGCGGATCGTTTGCTAGCAACAGGATCTGCGCCGTCGACGCCAGCACGAACAGCACGCCGATCAATGCTTCTTGCACTTCGGGACGCTTCTTTTCCGTCCACGTCAGCAATAGTGCTCCAAGAAGTGCTGCCACGACCGCCGCGATCTGCGTCCACCAGCCCGATTCGCCGAGTCCCACTGCGTGGGCCGCGATAACACCAAGTCCCGCAACTTGGGCAATGGCGAGATCGATGAAGACGATGCCGCGCGTCAGCACTTGCTGACCGAGCGGCACATGCGAGAGGACGACCAACAAGCCCGCAATCAATGCCGGCCACAAAATGCTCAGCTGAGTTTCCATGACATTCATTTGAGCGCTCCCACGAGCTTGTTGATCGTGTCGTCGAACAGCGTGAACAGATCTTTCGCTTCAGAAGTCCCGCCGACGGTGAATGGCAACGTGACGACCGGAGCGTGGACGCGCTGGCTCAGCCACGTCACTGCTTTCGGATCGTTGTAGGCATTGCGCAGAATCATTTTCGGGGGTGACGACGCGAGCTTCGTGACGAGTTGTCCCAAGTAACCCGCGCTCGGGGGAACACCTGGCTTGGGTTCGATCGCGGCGAGTTCTTTCAAGCCGAGCCAATGGCACAAATAAACCTGATCGCGATGGATCACGACGATGGGAACATCCTTGAGCGGCGCAGCTTTCGCCTCCCAACGTGCCATTGCTTGTTGCCAGCGCGACTGAAAGTCCGCATTGCGCGATTGATAGAACTGAGCGTTCGCCGCATCGAGTTGCGAAAGTCGTGCAGTTAACGCAGTCGCGACGGTGGCGACATTGTGCGGATCAAGGTGTGCATGAGGATTGCCGAGCGGATGAATGTCGCCGAGCGAGCGATCAACCGACGTCGGTACCTCCAGCAGCTTCAGTTGCGCATCGGCTTCGAAATATCCAGGCGCGCCAGGCTGAACGCGTGCATTGCCGGACTCCTGCAATAACACCGGAAGCCAGCCGATTTCCAACTGCGCGCCGACGGCAACGATTAGATCCGCCGATCGAGCGCGTGCGATCAAGCTGGGCTTCGCATCGATGCGGTGCGGATCTTGAAATGCAGTGGTTGCGACGTACACATTGACTTTGTCGCCGCCGAGCTCTGTCGTGAGTGCGCCCCATTCAGGTGTGGTCGCCAACACTTTCAATGCCGCGTGTGCCGGTATCGAGATCGCTAGTGCAAGCAGAAGCAATGCATTGCGGATGAGATTCATGGATGAACTCCGAATTAGAATTTGTGAGCGCCATGCGCGCCGATGCCGAATAGATATTGGATGATGAATTGCCGATCGCGGAGATCGGCGCGTGCGTCATCCCATGAGTACTGCGTGCGCAGCCGCGAAAATTCGCTGGGACTCCAGTCGAGCATCACGCTGACTCTTTCCGGTGAGGCAGAGATGAGTGCAGGAAAGGATTCGCGGGTGAGTAAATTCTCGTCGACCAATCCGATCCGCGGCGCGCCTGAATCCAGCGAGTCGTAGCGCACGCCTGCACGCCAACGCGGCCTGAACTGATACACGCCCTGCACGTACCAGCCCGATTGATGGCTGCGGTAGATGCCCGTTTGATTAGTGCCAACGTTGTCGAACGCGAGATCGCCATCTTCCGTGCGTCGCATGTACTCCGCTTGGAACTTTAGTTGCTGTTGCGTGGAATCGCCGTGGGGTGCCCATTTCATCGTCGCATCCGCGATCCACGTGCGAGAGTTGCCTGTGAAAGCGTTGGTCACCGCATTTCCAAACGCGTCGGTATCGTTGTAGGTGCGCGCGTCTGCATCGGTATCGTTCCACGACAACCCAGATCGCCAGCTAATTGAATCGCCGATGTCGCCGCCGACGTGCGCAAACAATGTCTTGGCATTGGGTCCATTGCGGTTGCGGCGAGTCCCGGGAAACGCGTGACCATTGCCGATCTCTGCGCCGAACTCCATGAACAGATCCGTTGGCGCGAGCCATTTCACTTGCACGCCGTCTTGCGTGAACTGCCCGCCGAAAAACGCTTGGTAGACGAGCGGCTGATCGGCGAAGTCCCAAGCGTGGGCGTGAATCTCGTTCAGATAACCCAAGCCCGAGAAGAACCGTCCGCCCTTCACGGTGAATCCGTTATGCAAAGCCAGCGTGCGAAAGAAGGCTTCTTCCACTTCGATCTCATCGTCGCTACTGACCGATGCCGTGACGTTCGCAAAGAAGTACGGATCGACATTCGCTGCAACCGTCAGCTCCGACTCGCCCAAATTGAAGCTGCGTGAATTGGGTCCAACATCGCCGTCATTCGGAATAAATCCGGCGATGCGATACGTCTCGGGATCTTCAGACGTGTTGGTGTAGTTGCCAGCCAAGATCATCGAGATGGCTGGGTTGAAGGCCGACGCGGCGTTACCTACTGGCGCAGAGGGCGGTGCGGGTATCGGCGGTGCCGCAGCAGCGGCTGCGGATGCGGCTTCTAACTCTTGAATGCGCGTTTCGAGTGCGGCGACCTTACTCGCGTAGTCGGCCTTTAGTGCCTCGAGTTCAGCGCGCACTGATGCGAGGTCGTCCGCGGCCCAAAGCGGGCCGGCAAAGCAAAACAAAAATGCGGCCGCGATCGGCCTCAACTGTCTCATGATCTTCTCCGAGATAAATGACAACAACTCGCCGGGTGGCGAGCGAAGATTCATCGATCAGAGAAGTACGGGCGGGGCTCGGGAGCGGTAGTGAGCAGGGGCGGATTGGAAAGAGGGAAGGTCAATCGCACGGAGGTACTGCTCCGTTGGATCGATGCTGACCGCGAATTCGAAGACCTGGGGAGATCCGCCGGGCGATACAACGGGTGCGAAAGATAGGCAGTCGCGGCAGAGCTGCCCGGCTGGACCCAAATCCGATTTCGCCGAGGTGGTCTGGAGGTGTGAAAACGCGTGCGCTTGGGCACCGGCTTGCGCGACTAGCAATGCCAGCGCAAGGAGCAGGTGAGTCACAAGCTTGGTGCAACGCGAATTCAGAAGGGGTCTCCGGATCGGTGACTGGACCGCCAGGATGATTACCGGAACGCTAGATCCGTACAAGCTGCCGAGGGAAATTCCCGAGGCCCAACTACGTTAAGAACCGGCAAGACTCCGACTGGCAAGTCGGTCCCGACTCCGTAGAATGAGCGCCCCCGAATTCGCCACTCCCAACATGAGCCTCTCGTTACGCGAACAACTCCTGGCCGCCGGATTAGGTAATAAGAAGCAGGCCAAGCAAGCCGAACAGGAAGAACGTCGCCGTGCCCGCGATAAGGAGCGCGCCGCAGCAGAAGAGAAGCGGGCGGCGGAGGCGAGGGCGGCTAAGGCTGCTCGCGATCTGGAGCTGAACCGGCAGAAGGAAGAAAAAGCGGCACGCAAGGCGCGCCACGCCGAGATCAAACAGCTCATCGAGCAACATCGACTACCGAAGCTCGAAACGGACGACTACTTCAATTTCATCGATCGCGCCAAGGTGCGCCGCATCTGTGTCGACGCCGATCGCCGCAAGAAGTTGATGGCGGGCGAGCTGCGCATCGTTCGCTGCGAAGGTAAATACGATGTGGTGCCACCCGATATCGCTCAGCGCATCGGCGAGCGTCACGCTCAAGCGGTCATCTCACTGGAAAGCAAAACTGATCAGCCGGCTCCCGATGATCCGTACAAAGACTTTGTGGTGCCGGATGATTTGATGTGGTGATGCTCGCGCAGTGATGAAGTAATGGAGTGAAATGCGCAGCCTGGCGCGTCGCCACAGCTCACCCCGTCTGTGTTGAAGTCAAAGCCGCACTGAACCCCTTCCGGGACACCACCGTTCACCTCATCACCGTCTTCGTTTCACTGTCTCACTTTTTCACTCAACTACTGTGCAAACAATCGCCGTTGATATGGACGGCGTTCTCGCCAACGTGCTGGAACGCTTCTTCGAACTGGATGCTCAAGATTTTGGCAGGCGTAAGACACTGGCCGAAATCGATGGATTGCCCGAGCTCGAGGCTTTCGCGAACGTTAAGCAATATCTGCATCGCCCAGGATTCTTCCGTCATCTACCGGTCATTCCGGGCAGCCAAGCGGCGTTGGAAAAATTGAACCGCAGTTACGAGGTGTTCATCGTCTCCGCGGCGGTAGAGTTTCCGCTGAGCCTGCACGAGAAGTTCGAATGGTTGCGCGAGCACTTTCCATTCATCTCGTGGCGGCAGATGGTTTTCTGTGGCTCGAAACAAATCGTTCGCGCCGACATCATGATCGACGACCACCTGAAGAACCTCGATCCATTTCCAGGCACCACCTATCTATTCGCTGCGCCGCATAACAGCCGTGTGAAATCGGAGAAGCACATCCGCGTGAACGATTGGGTCGAGTTGGAGCGAAGGTTGGTGTGAGTAGAGGGTCAAAGGTCACGGGTCACTGTCAGAAAGATTCGCAGTCGGACGCAACGCAAAGTGCGCAAAGGGAGTATCTGAGTGGATCGAAGAAGTTGTCGGCGGCGGTGTGGTGGTTTCGACACGACATGCATTGTGGAGGCCGAATCGGATCGGCTACCGACTCCTGGTGAGCGGCGAAAAAGATTGACGTGCGCCATCGCCGGAAGCTCATCGTCATGCCGACTCGTGACTCGTGACTCGTGACTCGTGACGTGTTCCATGACCCCCATCTCCATCCGCACTCAACTGACGCTCGATGACTGGCACGCGCTGCGAGCGGCGTATGGGCAACGCACATTCGAGCGTGTGAGTGTGCGCTCGCGGCTGTTGCGGCTGCTGCCGTTCTTTTTTGCGGCAATGATCGCGACGTGGTTACTTGAGAAAACCGGCGTGCAATTCGACGGCGTTACGTTTCTCTTGGGCGCGAGCGTTGCCGTTGCACTTGTGATCGTTTCGTCGCGGATGACGATGCGTCGCTCGCTGCCCGATCCCGACGGTGTGTTCCTGAGCGAGCTGACGCACGAGTTCAGCGCCGAGGGGATTCACTCGAAACGGCCGGGGATCGATTCGCGCATCGCGTGGAGTTGTATCAAGGAAATCACAGCGACGGCGCAGCTCATCTTCTTATGGACGGATCGCTACCAAGGCGTGCTCGTGCCGATCCGCGATTTGCCCGAAGGCATGAGCGTCGATACGGCGCGGGCGCAGTTCGAAGCCTGGCGAACGGGGACGCACACCGAAACCGTAGCCAGCGAAACTCCACAAATGGCGAGCGAAACGGCGGAGCGACCAGAAGCTGCTCCCTCGTGGTTCCGAGCGCTGTCACAACTTCTGATTCTTCGAAACGCACCGCGCGTGCCCGAGCGCGTTTCGCTGTATTGGATCTTTGGACTTGCGCTGATGCTGATCGGCGCATGGATCGTGATCGATTGGTGGGATAAGCGTCCGGATGGCGAGTTCTATGCGTACAACGTGCCCATGCTCGCGTGGTTCGCGCTCGGAATGCTGAGCTTGAGCACGGTGGCAAGTGCGATGAGCATTCCGCGGGTGGATCTACGGCGAACGCTGCTGTTGACGCTCGCAGCGTCCGGTGCGCTACTCATCGCCATCAGTGCCGCAAGCTACGTGGTTCCCGACGAACTGTGGTGGCTGATCGATTGCGCTGCGCTCGTCTATGTCTTCGTCTTCTGGCAGCGAGCGTTGCGATCGTTGACGGGTGGGCCACAGTTGCGCGCCGCGTTGGCGGTCGTCATCGCTGTGCTTGGCCTTGGATGGTTGAGCAGCGCGCTGTATGTCGATGCGAGCGTTTGGACGCCGCCTGAAGATACGAGCGAGGCGGACGCGGTCTGGCGTGATGGCGAGCAGATTCTTTTCGATCAACCGGCTCGCATCGATGCCGCGCTCGAGCAGGTTGCGCCTTCTACGGACCACATCGCGCACAACTTCTTCCTTGGCTTCGCGGGCGTAGGGGAGCAGCGCGTTTTTGCCGAGGAAATTGCGTTGGCATCGAAGGAAATCGATGCGCGGTTCTCGACCAAAGCCAGGACCCTGGAATTGATCAACGACAAACGCGACTTCGATTCGGCGCCGCTCGCCACGGTATCGGGGCTGCGCTATGCCTTGAGCGGTCTCGCGCAGCGTATGAATCTGCAGCAGGACGTTTTGTTCTTGTCGATCTCGTCGCACGGTTCGGACGATCCCCTGATCGCCGTCTCGAACGCGGGATTGCCGCTTGCAAATCTCTCGCCAGAAGAACTGTCGAGCGCATTGAATGATGCCGGCATTCAATGGCGCGTGATCGTGATTTCAGCGTGCCACGCGGGTGGCTTCATCGATGCGCTACAGAATGACAAGACGATCGTGATCGCGGCAGCAGCCGCGGATCGCGTTTCATTCGGATGTGCGGATGATCGCGATCTGACGTACTTCGGCGAGGCGTTCTATCGCGATGCGTTGCCCAAAGCGCATTCGCTGCGCGATGCGTTCGAGGCCGCAAAGCGAGAAATTGCAGAGCGCGAGCGCAACGAAGGGTTCGCCTCATCGAAACCGCAGGCTTACTTCGGCAAAGAGATCGAGAACAAACTCGCGGCTATTCTTCCCAGCGGAAACGCGTAAGCGTCGCTACGAAGAACGCAGCGGAAAACGCGAACAGCACACCGCACGCGACGAGCGCATTGCTTAGATCCAAGCCGCGCCACGTCATCGCTTCTAGACCGTCGATCGCCCAACGCACAGGAATGATCTTGGTTACGCCCTGCAGCCATGCGGGGAACAGGAACATTGGAATCCACGCGCCGCTCAGCATGACCATGATCAACACGGCGAGCATCGATACGCCGCGGGTTGCGCCGGTGGTGTTGCCGAGCGCGGCGATCAATAGCCCAAAGCTTGCCGCCATGAGTGCGCTTGCAAGCGAGACGAGTACGAACCCGAGCGCGCTGCCATGAATGCGAACGCCGAAGACTGCAATCGCGAATGCAAAACACACGAACAGCGATAACGATCCGATGAGTGTGCCGCTGATCACTTTGCTGGTGAGCAGCAGATGGCGCGAGATCGGCGCGCTTCGCAAGCGCCTCCACAACCCGCGCTGACGTTCCAGCAATACGGCGATGCCGAGATCGACGCCGGCAATCAACACGAACTGCATGCCAAGGCCTGCGAACGCATGAGCGTAGCCGTTGTAGCTCACGCCCGCGGAAGAGGTGACGGCCGTTTCGGTCACGTGGAAGGGAACACCAATTTCAAGGTTCGCTGATGACGCCGCTGCTGCGTCGCTGCCGTACAGCGCTTGAGCCGCCAAAAGCACTGCGCGCACTCGTGCCCTTTGCTCTGGCTGCATGCTGCTTGCGTCCAGATCGCGCAATGTCTCATTGAGCACCCGAGGTGCGGATTCTCCCGAGAACACTTCCTTGCTGACCGACTGAATCACGTGCTGCGTGAGCACGCCATGCAGCAGTGCGAGTTCCGCGTTGTGCGAAGGGTCATAGAGCAGTGTGAGTTCCGGCCGTTGCATTCCCGTGAAGAATGCGCGGCTCGCCGCTTCTCCGAATCCTTGCGGAATCACAGCGGCGACTACGATCGAACCTTTGCGCACGGCCTCGCGCGCTGCCGATTCGTCCAGCATCACGACGTGTAACTTCGAGTCGGCTTGCGTCGCGCTGACGATACGCTTGGAGATCGCGCTGCCGTCCGAGTCGGTCAGCGCAACTTCGATCTTGGCGGGCGCCTTTTGTGCGCTCGCGCCCGAGAAGATAAATCCGAAGAAGGACGCAATCACGATGGGCGCGACGAAACTTAAGATCAGCGCGCGCCGATCGGTCGCGAACAACTGGAGATCTTTGCGAACCAACGCTAGGAGTTGGATGAACATGGTTAATCTCGCAACTGTCGACCAGTGAGCGAAAGGAATACTTCTTCTAGATTTCGCTTGCCTTGCGCATCGGGCGGCACACGAGCGTGCAAACCTTCGAGTGTGTCATCGGCGATCACGCGGCCGTGGTCCATGATCACGACTCGGTCAGCGAGCCGCTCTACCTCTTCCATGTAGTGCGTCGTATAGAGAATCGTTTTGCCACGCCGCTTCAGTGTTTCCAGATTGTCGAAGATCGCATTGCGGCTTTGCGGGTCGACGCCGACGGTCGGTTCGTCGAGCATCAGAATGTCGGGATCGTGAAGTACGCTTGCGGCGAGATTGAGCCTGCGCTTCATGCCGCCGCTGAAGTCCTTTACTTTGGCATTGCGATGCGCGGTTAGGCCTACCAGCGAAAGTGCCTCATCGATCGCGGCATCCAAGCGCGGGCCTCGCAATTCGTACAGCGCGCCGAAGAAGCGCAGATTTGCGATGGCGGTGAGTTCTTCGTACAGGGCGAGATCTTGAGGGACGACGCCAAGTCGCGCCTTGTTGGGATCCGTGTCGCCCTGCAGGGGTTTGCCAAGAATGAGCACTTCACCGGAATCGGATGGCGTGAGTCCCGTGAGCATGGATATGGTCGTGGTCTTGCCTGCGCCGTTCGGACCGAGCAATCCGACCAGCTCTCCTGGACGCACCGAGAATGAAACGTCCGCGACCGCCTGCAGCGAACCGAAACGCTTCTGCAAATGTCTGGCTTCGAGCACACTGCCCCCTTCGTGATCGGGTCAAAAGGTAGCGGGTGCTACGGTTCGCGCCAATCGACGACCGGCCAATGGCGGCTTCAAGCCGGTCGGGTGCGGGTTGCCGGGCGCAACCTTTCGTCGGCGCGCGGCATCTCAATCGCATCGCCACAAAGGGTGCACCATGAAAAAAAGCCATTTCACGATCGCTGCCGGACTCTGCGCTGCTGTTGCTGCCACTTCCTGGGCTGCGTGTCCGAATCACGCTGAGAGATCGATTGCAGCCACGTCGGCCCAAGGCATCAATCGCGTGGTCATCCGTGCAGGAGCCGGCAAGCTCATCGTTCGCGGCACGGACGCGAATTCGATCAGCGCCAAAGGTGAAGCCTGTGCTGATCGCGACGCGGACCTCGAACGTATGCAGCTCAACTCGAGACGTGAAGGGGATACGCTCGTTATCGAAAGCGCGGTGGATGGAACCAGTTGGCACTGGTGGGGCGGCGGAAATGCCTGGCTCGACACGGAAGTCACAGTGCCGCGCTCCATTGCAGTCGACATCGACGATGGCAGCGGCGATATGGAAGTCAGCGGTACGGGCACCGTCAAAATCGAAGATGGCTCTGGGAGCACGCGCGTTAGCGATGTTCAGGGGAATGTGACGATTCGCGATGGATCAGGCGATCTGCAAGTCGACCAAGTTCGCGGCGACGTTTCGATCAACGATGAGTCGGGGGACATTCGCGTCAATCGAGTCGAAGGTTCGCTGAGCATCCCCGATGACGGCTCCGGCAGCATCACCGCAGAGGATGTCGCTGGCGATGTGCGGATTCAGAACGATGGGTCGGGCGAGATCGAGATTTCAAAAGTACAACGCTCGGTGTTCATCGGCGACGACGGCTCGGGTGAAATTCAGATTGCAAATGTGCACGGCAATGTAGACATTGATTCCGACGGCTCCGGCGGCATCGACGTTAAGGATGTCGATGGAGACTTCAGAGTCGGCGCGGACGGCAGCGGTGGAGTCCATCACGAGCGCGTCCGCGGCAGCGTGCACATACCGAATTGAGGGCCAACATGTCTGATGCGGAGTTTCGCGAGTCCATTGAGCTCAAGGTCGCATTTCTAGAGCGCGCCAATACCGAACTGAGCGATGTCGTGTATCGGCAGCAGCAAGAGATCGCACAGCTCAAGGAGCAGTTGTTGCTGCTCATCGATCGGCTCGAAGGCATGAAGCTCGAAATGGAGAGTTACTCCCCGGCGGAGGAGAAGCCGCCGCACTACTGAGGGGAAGCGGGAGCGAAGAGGCAAGCGCTGGCGCGCAGGCAAGCCTTCGGCAAGCAAGCCGCGCGGACAAGCAAAAGAGCGCGGCAGGGAAGCTGACGTTCGTCAGCAGGCCAGAATGCACGGCGTACTGGGGTTCGTGAATCGGGGATCGGGGATCGCTGGGGGACAGACCGTTGTGCTGGCTGCCAACCGTCAAC
This sequence comes from Pseudomonadota bacterium, assembly GCA_023391335.1. Classification (GTDB taxonomy): domain Bacteria; phylum Pseudomonadota; class Gammaproteobacteria; order Steroidobacterales; family Steroidobacteraceae; genus Steroidobacter. Next base: position 49,219 of record JAEWBG010000021.1, read on the forward strand.
CGTCAACCGACCATCACCAACTGTTCACGCCCGGAACCCGCTCGCACGTGGATCGTTTACGCCTACGCAATGAACTCCTTCGACTGAAGAGGGAAGGGCCGCGATGGCAGTACGTCGAACCGTTGGGAAAATCGTCGAGACGCGATGGTGGCTTGCAAGCGGAACCGAGGAGTGTCCGCACTGCGGTCAGTTCTATGCCGAAGAGCTGGTCTTCCACTGTCCTGAATGCGATGCCCCGTCCTGCATGCACTGTCGCCAACGGCACGAGTCGGGTCGACACGTCTGCCCGGAATGTGTGAACCGGTCCGAGGAGGACACCCGTGGCTAGAGCCATTTGGACCGGTCACATCGATTTCGGCAAGCAGCACGTCGGAGTGAAACTGTACTCGGCCGTCGAGGATCGCACCGTTCACTTTCATCTTCTGCATGCGAAGGATCGCGCGCCGGTGCAACAGCACATCGTTCGCAAAGACACCGGCAAAGATGTGAACAAAGAGGTGATCCGCAAAGCGTATGCGCTCGATCGCCACACTGCGGTAATCCTGCAAGCGGACGAATTGGAAAAGCTCATTCCGCCGGAGTCGCGCGAGATCCACGTGTGCCGATTCGTTCCGCGCGCCGCGATCGGCGACCAATGGTTCGATCGTCCTTACTATCTCGGCCCCGATAAAGAAGACGAGGACTATTTCGCCTTAGCTGCAGCGATCGAACACAAGCAGGTGCTCGGTATCGTGCGTTGGGTCATGCGCAAGAAGCGGTACGTGGGTGCACTAGGCGCATTGAACGGGTATCTGGTGCTGACGACGATGCGTCGCGCCGAGCAGGTGTTGAGTTTCTCGGGAGTGCAGCCCGCGAAGAGTTCGGCTCCGCTCGCGAGCGAGCTCAAACTTGCGCAGCAACTCGTCGATTCCATCTCGGCCGATTTCGATCCGCAGTTGTGGCACAACGAATACCACGATCGCTTGTGCAAGCTGATCGAGGCCAAGGCGCGCGGCGAAAAGCTCGAGCCGGTACGCAAGAAGAAGGCTGCGCCGCAGCGCGATCTCGCGGAGACATTGCGCGCGAGTATCTCAGCAGCGAAGGAGCGCAAAGTTGCCTAAGCGAAAATCAACCAAAGCGCCGCCGCAAGAGAATGCCGCTGAAGAGAGCAGTGCGCGCGTGCGTCCGATCTGGACCGGCACGATCACCTTCGGGCTGGTGAGCATTCCCGTCGAACTGCTTACGAGTGTTCGCGCACGCGAAACCGCAATGAAGCTCGTGGACGAGGAAGGTCATCCGCTCGGGCGCCGGTATTTCTGCTCCAAGGAAGGTAAGAAGTTGGATCAGGATGATCTGATTCGCGGCTACGAAACCGACGACGGCAAGATGGTTGTAATCAGCGATGAGGAATTCGAATCGGTCGCGCCAGAAATGTCGCCGGACATCGAGTTGCGCAACTTTGTGCCGCTCGAGCAGATTCCTCCGCTGTATTTTTCCAAACCATATTTTCTCGCGCCCACCGGCAAATCGTCGAAGGCCTACAACTTGTTGGCCGCAACCATGGAGCGGTCAGGCAAAGTGGGCATCGGCAGTTTCGTGATGCGCGGCCACGAGTACTTGGTCGCGATCCTTTCCGACAATGGCGTGCTTCGTGCGGACACGTTGCGCTATTCGGATGAGGTTCGGACACCGGAAATGATCGGGCTGCCTGAGCACGGCAAGCCCAACGCGCGGAAGGTGACTCAGTTCTCCAAGGCGATCGACGAATTGCTACGCAAGGAAATGGATCCCGCAGAACTCGAAGACGAGGAGGCCGAGGCTCTGCATCATTTGGTCGAAGCAAAGCGCAAGAAAGATGAAGACGTCGTCTCGCAGGCCGAAACAGCGGAAGCAGATTCAGAGGAAGAACAGGGTGGCGGTAATGTCATCGATCTGATGGCCGTGTTGCGCAAGAGCTTGTCGAAGAATGCCGTCGTGAAGAATGCGACGGGTGCAGCGCCGATTTCGCTGGCCGAGCATCGCGCCAAGCGCGCGAGCAAGAACGGTCGTACTACCAAGAGGGCCGCGCACTCGAAGCGGCGTGCCAAGAAGAGCGGAGGTAAGTCCTAATAAGACGTCCAAAGTCGTATTGCCGCTGATCTCCCCAGCGGCGCATCAGTCCTTCTTGTGCCCTCTGTATTTTTCTGTGCTCCTTGTGTTGCTCCACCGGCTTCTACCGGCTTCCTAGTCGCCGCGCACCTCGCGCGCATAATCCTGAAGTTTGCGCTTGGCAGTATCGAAGGCGTGATTCAGCGCGGCGTAAAAGTCCGCATGCTCTTCGTGATCGCTGCGTTGATTGTGGACGTAGATTTCTTTCCCTGGCACACGAAGATCGATTCGCACATCGAAAGGCGCGCCTTTGTTCTTGTGCGCTGGCGGGGTCTCGATCATCACGTGACAGGCCGTGATGCGATCGAACAGCTTCTCGAGTTTGTCGACGTGCTCGCGAACCGAAGCTTCGATCGCGGGCGAAGAATCCATATGTCGATAGGTAATCTGTAGTGGCGTTTGCATCGTTTCCTCCGTATGCGCATGTTCGCCGCGAGCGCGAGTCTCGCGTACTCGGAAATCCACGTGCGTCGTTTCGGTTGAACGATCGCGGGATTGAGCGCTTTGTCTATTTCAAACGGGGTGGTGGAGGGGTGGTTCCGTGTGAAGTGGAATCCGCACTGGGTGACTTGCATGCACCGAACGCGCATCAAACGAGATCTCTGGATTGTGGCTCTATTACTCAACCGCCGCATTCGGTTTGGAATCTAAGTGACGGCGCGTGGCAGCCAGGGTCGAATCGGGATTGTGCTGTTCCGCATGGCAATTGGCGCATAGGAGTAGGCACTTCCTGACCTCTTCCGCGATGACGTCCCATCGGAGGTTCGCTAAGGAGCGCATATCGAGCTGAAATTGTTTGCGTGACGGATCTATGTGATGAAATTCGAGTGCACCGAAGTTGCGGTTGTATCCGCATCGAGTGCACTGGCCGCCGAGCATGGCAATGAGCTTCAGCTTGCGCTCACGTCCGCGGGCTTGTTGCGCCAAGTAGCTTTGATGGTGGTAGTTCGTGTGTCGGTTCTTGCAGGCTCGGCTGCAGAACTTTCGTTGGCGACCTTGCAATTCGGATGAGCATACCGTGCATCGATCCATCGTTGCTTCCTCGAATGGTGGGCCTGGCAGGATTATCTGCGCGCATCCATGTGCTTCGACCCCGTTGGGGCCAGCACACTCCCGTCATGAATTGCGTGAGTGTGCTGTTCAAAAGTGCTTCGTGCACTTTTAGTCGAACCTAAAGAAGCGTTGCGGTTGCGACTTCCCTGACACCGCGGCTCGGCTACTGATCGCAATCTGCAGCTGATCGAAACTGCCGACGTCGATGATGGCAAGAACGTATCGACTGAATACAACGTCGTTGCAGGTTCTCGTCCTGCCAGGATGTGCATGAAACCAAAGATTGGCCGGAACTGATCAGCAAAGTCTGGCCTGGTTAGGTATCGCTTCCGGACCTTGCTATTGAGGGGGAGGTGTACCGAAGTAGTAGTCTCTCGCGAACCGCTCAAGTCGGAACGCGTCTAGACCGTGGTACGGTTGATCCGTCCTTTCTTGTCCGCGGTATTCAACGCGATGCGTAAGCACGGTTCCATCTATGTACGGCCCGCTGTCAATGAGACTCACTCCCTCATTGATACGATAGCTTGTAAGAATGAATTCGCGCACTTTGTCGCAAACGTAATTGGCAGCCCGAGTTAGCTCGAGCGCTAGGTCCTCTACCAGGGCAACGTGTTGGTGAAACTGCTTGGCAAGTTGCTTGTAGCGCACCTCATCCCATCGATCGTTCTTGTAGAATTTCTCGGTCTGCCACTCATCGTCGCCCCACTTAACGGCATGCTCATCAAAGACAGAGCGCAAGTCCTGCGCAACCAGTCGGAAGTTTGTTAGCGCAGCCTCTAGCTGTGGATAACGATGCGGCCATACACGTCCGAGTATCCAGGGGCCAATCTCCCCAAGAGCTCGCCTCATTTCAGCGCTTAGCGAAGGTTGTCCATGGAAGGTGAGTGACGAGGCCCAATTCTTCCACTCATCAACGCGCATCCGCGTCGCCCACTCCGCGACGTAGCCGGCATAGGTTTCGTCGTCGGCCTGTTTGGGGGCATCGAATCCGAGATTCGACCTGACCCACTGTTCGTGCTTGCTCTTTAGTTCTTTGAGCGCTTCAACCGTGTACGCGTTTGGTTGGTCATCTACGACTTTATGATGCACGTTGCAAAGCAAGATTAGATTTGCATAGGTATCACGTTGCTGTGCTGTGAGATCGGAATTGCCTCTCGGACCATCCGAACTCTGAGCAACTATATGGCATTCCTCTCCGACCACCGAGGGATCATCCGTCTCCGAAGCATCGACGACGAGTTCTAGCTTGCATACCGCACATCGACTGGCGGCCCTCCCCCAGAGCATTTTCCGAGTCTTAATTGAGATGGTCATCGCGCGGCTACACCAAACGATTTGGAACGGATGAGCGTCTAAGAACGCCAATAAGCCGATTGCCCAACAAGCGGCGCACTGCTCGAAGCAAGAAAGCCAATAGCCTTAAATCGCCTACTGAGTTGCAGTGATGTCACTTGGTACTGAGCATTGTTCGAGATCATTGTGTCCCGGCTGGCCAAACTACGAGGTTGTACTTGATACCGCGAGAGTTGAACTCCTGCTGCATCCAGTGCACGAGCTTCAAGACCAAAACAACTTGGACCAGGGCCATCCTTTTCTTTATGTCCGCGGTCGCCCACGTGTACGTGAACCCCTTCCGAATTCCGCTCGCGTCCTGTCCCTCTAGATAGATCTCGAACTGCTCACAAGGAAGGAGCGGATGAATCGAAGGTAGAGCATCTACTGCGTTACGAAGCCCATCCAGTGCGCTGTCCTCGAGTTTGTACTTTCTCTGATGAGAGTATCGGTTCCGTATCGTGTTGACGCGATCAAACACCTCGGCAAATTCCGAATGAAATCCTAAATTCTTACAGATGAAGAGCTTCGTCTTGAACGGCACGAACCCTCCTTCGAACAGATCTTCCGTGGCAGTCGCTCGCGCCCCCCAGATATTCAGGAATTCCTCTAGCACGAGATGTGCACGCAACACGACTGTTGCCTCATCAAGTGCGTTCACCATGGTCATGTAGTCTTCCGCGTCAAACACGCGCCCAAAGTCGCCTCCGATGCTGACATGACCTGATCCAATCTGCGGCTTGTTCATAAGCTATAACTCTCCTGTTCACGCGTGCGTCGCACCTGTAAGGCAGTGGACCACGGACTCACCTAAGTCAGCGGAGTGCATCGGCACGTCGATGTTGCGCGAAATGGAACTGTGCTTCCTTTATAAAGCCCTTGTAGAAGTTGAGTGCGATGCGGGCCGCGTCGAAAGGGTACAAATGCAGTAATGATTTCCCCGGTGGCTGTTCGGAACTTCATACCACACGCCGCGATCTCTAAATCGCACAAGCATTGGCGCGGTGGGAAGGACATGCGCTTCATAGTCCAGCAAAGAGTCGTGCGAGGCGGTATCGATATCGATCGTAAGAACACCGTCGTCGAGTGTCGACGTGATGCTCTTGATGCTGAATGGAACGCCTGCCTTGTCGCGAACCATGACTCGAATCGGCTTATCGATTGTTGGGCAGACTGCGTGTGTTTCGGCATTTCTTGCATGTGCCAAGAACACAAGAAGTGGATCGCGCTTTCGGAGCTGAGCATAGGGCTTGAACCATTGCTGCTGGGAGCCCTTCTCGCATCGAATCGCACGCCGCATGGTCCCAGGGCGCGTTCGATGCGGAAGAGGAAATTCTGCCATGCCTCGTGAAACGCGGAGAACTGCACGGCCGCTGACATCCTGCCAATTGCGCGCTCGGCAACCTCGAGATCACTAAGGGCGACCGCAAGAGACGCCGATCGGTTCACAGGGTTCAAGGGTTAAGGCTCGAGTCCGGTCTGACTTCCGCTTCCGACCTATTTGTGTGCGGCCATCGCGCCTGCTAGCTTCTCGACAAGCATTAAGCAATCGCGGACAGCTGATTCGTGAACAACTAGACGCTGCCCAATCTGGTATGCAGTGTCGCCGCTTCGTGAGAGATAGTCGGCATCTACCAACCCTTGCGTGTGCGCGAGGAGGTGACGTTGCTGGAAGAAGCGCGTAAGAGCGGCGAGCTCAGTCGCATCGAGATAGTCGCTGTATCGCTTGACGGTGGCCGAGTGCCACAGGTCGCTACCATCTGCGAGATTCTGAAACGCATTGCGGCGAGCCCTAGGCGCAGATGGATAACGCGCGTACAGAATTTCGGCATAGCGCTGGAAACTCGTGACGGCATTCTGCAAACCGTTCTCGATGATTAGGCGCGTCGTTGTCTCGGCAGTATCCCGATCCGCTATCGCTGTGCGGACGCTAGGGAGCGCATTGAGCGCGTTGCGGATTGCCGCGACGGATTGCCCGAACATCACATCAGCTGCATTGTGGCCGCATGCGGGACAGAAAAATGCTGCCCCGATGACGGCGTACCGGCACTTGCAAGCGGGGCACGTGATCTTGAGACGCATCGGCTCGGCGGCTGCAGGAGGCAGCAGCACATCCTGAGGACGGTCGTTTACGTGCATCGTGATGCGAATGAAACTGTTCCGTTGCTGCCTTTGGTTCCAGCGCTGCGCATCGCGTTGCATCGCGCTGCTTAGGCGCTGTTCAACTTTCGCGAATGCAGCGTCCTGCGCGTGCTCGATCTGCTCTTTCGTAAACCACTTGCCGGAATCGGCCACATGACGACAAAAGGGACAAAACACCTCTTCGTCGCGAACCTTATCGCGCCAGTCATCGTCGTGAACCTTGAACTGCGCGAGGCACTCCTGAGACGGGCATTCCCGGTCGAGATATCCGTCTGCATCTGGAGGTATGGATATAGAAACCGAAACCTGATTTGTGCCTTCAAGGCTGCGCAATTCGCGAATCAGATCATCGAACATTTATTACTCCAATCAGCGCCGAAACTTTGGCGTCCAGGAATCGATCATTTCTTGCTCGTCGTCAGATTCCTGCGGGTCCGGCAGGTCCGTGGCTGTTAGGACGGTAAGCGTCTTTCCGTAGTTGCCCAGCCCGACGACTTCTTCTTCGAGGTCCACATCGAGCGAGCCACCGAACCACTCCTGAAGATGGCTGCTCCCGTCGGTCCGCTGACCACCGATAACATTCGCCAGGTCGTCATTAAATGTGTGCGTCACGGATGAACGTGGGAGCACCGATCCCTTACGCATCCAGTCGATTCCGCGCAGCTCGCGCAGCGAGTCCGACATGAAGCAGTAATCGATGGACTGGCCCGTGCTAACGACGACTGCCACGGGGTCAGGCGTGCGTTGTGCGTAGCGAATTGCCGTCGCAGTCAACGACGTTTCGCATTCCCTCGCCAACATGTCCACCGCATCCAGTCCGCTGCCAGCCCTGTCCATGACGCGGTCAAAGAGTTTTCCGGGCATCAGTAACGCAGCTGAAAAGTGATCAGCCTCCAGCTCGTGCTGGTCCTTCGAGACGAAGCCGCCTTCTGATGCGTGCGCGCCGGTTCGTAGGACGAGCTCAGGGTGGCCCGGCAGTCGGAAGTGACCGATTTCGTGCCCCACCGAGAAGCGCTCGAAACCTGCATTGCCGAGATAGGTGGCGAAAAAGATTCCGAATACGTCATTGAAGCGAAGGAGCATTCCTGAAACTCCGCGCTTAGTCGTGGGCAGTGGCCTTACTTCAATATCGAGTTCACGGGCAATTGCGAACGGGCAGACGGGCAAGGTGCTGATTCCCAGCTCAAGAATCAGCGCTTCTGCCTCGCGTGCAGCCGCAATCTGCCAGAGAGATGACCCCATCAGCCCCTTCCTTGTCGCTCCTTGCTGCGTTTGGCGAGGCTGGACATGAAATCACGCGCAAGCTCGCGCTCTTCCATATTGAGATTTTCAAAGTCACGGAATAACTGATCGCCCTCGATGCCTGAGCCCGTAGGGTCGTCGGTCCGACCCATGAGGTAATCGACCGTGGTTTCCAGCGCATCTGCAAGACGGCGCAGGTTATCGAAGGACGGCTTGCGTGTTCCCGTCTCGAAATGGGAAATAGCAGTTGCTTGCAACCCTGCGCGCTTGGCCAGCTCCTCCTGATTCAAGCCGCGCAGACTACGAAGCGCCTGCAAGCGTTGAGGAAAGGGATCTTTCGACTTCATTGACTTCTACTTGACGATTCCGTATAGTTTGAGTTGACGACATTGCGGCAAGCGAGGCCGCCTTTTTTTGGCTCTCACACTTGACGATATCGTCAACTGTAGCATTACACCTTAGCTGTTTTAAAGGCAGATCGAAATGGCACGAAGCTTTAATACCGATATCAGCGGGCGCCCTTTTGCAAATACGACAGTCAGCGCAATCTGGGATAAGGGGCGGATCATCGACGGATATGACCGCAACACTTGGCGCTACGACATTACCGGCAAGCCGATTAAGTATTCGGAATACGGCAACGTGAATTCTCAGTACGGCTGGGAAGTCGATCACATTAAACCGGTGGCGAAGGGAGGCACGGATGAACTCTCGAACCTGCAGCCGCTGCAATGGGCAAACAATCGCAGCAAGGGCGATATGTATCCGTGGTCGGGACGGGTTGCCGCGTGATAGCGGCGTCTTTGCTCTGGTTGGATCAGTCCGATGGTTATGGCTGCTCTGCGTCCAAGCTCTTATGAGGAATTGATCATGTCACATGACAAGCAATACGAAATTATCGTGAACGGCACGGAGCACAGGGTGCACACCGACGTGCTGACGTTCAGCGCGATTATCGAAATCGCATTTCCTGGCCATCCGACGAATCCGGATATTGTGTTCTCAGTGACGTTCGAGCACGCGCAGAGCAAGCCTCATCAGGGCACGCTTGCCGCAGGTGGGAGCGTGGAAATTAAGAAGCGCGGGACGATCTTCGATGTCACACAAACTAATCGATCGTAATGACGACCTTCGGCGGCTCCGCGAGGAAGGATTCAATGTCGATATCCTTGGGGCGAATCTCATCGTCCGCGACGTTCCGTATTTGAACGAGAAGCGTGAAGTTCTGTACGACGGAGTGCTCATCACAAGTCTGGCCCTCAATGGGGAAATCACTAATCGTCCCGACGACCACACAATTCGGTTTGCGGGGCAATATCCGTGCACGAGCGAAGGAGATCCCATCGAAGGTATCCGTGCAGGATCGGAAGTGGTTCGCTTCAGCGAGAAACTCAGCGCTCAGCATCGGTTTTCGAGCAAGCCGCCGCGCGGCCATTACGAAAACTACTACGAAAAGGTGAGGACGTACGCCGCAATTATTTCTGGCCCAGCTGCCGTGATCGATCCACACGCTACCGCGCGGACATTCCGCGTTGTTGAGCCAGAGGACGACGACGATTCGCCCTTCCACTATGTCGACACGGCATCCGCGCGCGCTGAAATCGACATGGCGACGGCGAAGCTCAAGGTCGAGAAAATCGCTATCGTCGGGCTCGGGGGAACGGGCTCATACGTCTTGGACTTCATGGCGAAAACGCCGGTAAAAGAAATCCATCTGTTCGATGGTGATAAGTTTTCGTCCCACAACGCATTCCGTGCTCCCGGCGCCGCCTCTAGAGATGACCTCCACAAGCAGTTCCTTAAGGTTGAGTACTTCGAGGAGATCTACTCGCGGCTGCACAAAGGCATCGTTGCTCACGGGCAGCACGTTGACGCCACCAATGTAGAACAACTGCGTGGCATGTCGTGCGTGTTCCTGTGTATCGACGCGGGGCCAGGAAAGAAGTTCATCGTCGAAAAGCTCGAGGAATTCGGCATCCTCTTCATCGATACTGGCATGGGCTTGTACGTCAGTAACGAAACCATCGGCGGAATTGTGCGAGTAACGACGAGCGAGCATGGGAAGCGTGAGACCGCTCGTGCTCGCATGTCCTTCGCGGGCGATGGTGGTCCAAACGAATACGACAAGAACGTGCAGATCGCTGACCTCAACGCTCTGAACGCCGTTCTCGCGGTTATTCGATGGAAGAGGCTGCGCGGCTTCTATTTCGATCTGAAGCGCGAGCGATTCACCAGTTACACGATAGGGAACAGTATGTTGTTGAACGAAGACATCATTGCGGAACACATTGATGACCGCAGTTGAGCGCATTAGGGCTGAGTTCGTGGAATTCGTCCCCCAAAAGCTAGAGAGCGGCGTCTTGTATATTTCTCGGAAGTACAAGACGGCGAGCCATCTCTGTTGCTGCGGCTGTGGCAACAAGGTGGTAACTCCCTTGAAGCCAGGCGGATGGCAATTAGCGGTTGAGCGTGACCTGATCACCCTAGATCCGTCGATAGGCAGTTGGAGCTTGCCGTGCCAGTCCCACTACTTCATACGGGGCAGCCGAATCGTCTGGGCGCCGAAGTGGTCGCAAAGCGCGATCCAGGAAGGCCGACGCAGTGATCAGCTCGCCAGAGAACGCTATTTCGCTGCTCAAGCAGAGACGAATGGTCTTCTGCCAACGATCCTCCGATGGTTTTCGAAGTTCTTCCGTGCTCGCTGATAGCGGCAAAAGGACGCCCACCTTCTGGGTGAGCGGTTGTACGAGGCTAGCTCGTCTTAAGGAAATCCATAAGCTTCCACGATTCCTGTCCTTCGTGACCAAGTATTCGACTTAGCTCTTCCTTCAGTTCTGTATCCGATCTCCATGCATGCGATGTTCGTTCGAGGTCACGATTGCGGGGTTCGCAATGAAGCGGGTCCAACTGGTTAACGTATTTCTCTGCCCACGATAGGAAGTCGAAAGTTTGACCATCAACTTGCGCGTGAATTCTTCCCTCTCCGAGCACGCGGCGCGCTGCTTTCAAGTAGGCACGCAATGTTCGCGCGCGCAACCACGCGCCGGCTTGGAGTTCGAGGGTTCTAATGAGTTTGAGTTGCGTGTCTCGTCGTTTTGATCTTTGCCACTCAAGTTCCTGCAGCCTGCGCCGGTCTGATTCAGATCTTTCTTGTTCTGCTCGCCGCCTCTTCAGTTCTTGAGCCCTTCTAAAGAAGCCGCGGAGAATATCGCCTGCTTGTTCTTCGAGAACACGCCGCTTGCCGTCCTTCCACGTGTTAATTGCATAGCGAGCATCACTTGGCTCGACCAAGTGGAGTCGCAGTTCACCGCTCCACTCGTAATCCCAACGCGGTGAGAAGTAGAGCTGCTTGCGTTTCTTCTTCTCCAGCTCCTCCGGCGTGATCACGTGATCTATCTGCTTGCGACGTTCATCGATGCGAAACCCAATGCGTTCGCCTTCCACCGAGAGAAACGCGGTTGTCTCTTCGGGTGTGACGCGATTCGACGCGGACCAGCCGAGCGTGCTGGCAGCTTGAAGAATGATGTCGGCAAGCAGAAGAGCCCTTTCCCGTTGCGAGTCACTCACGTCAACTTGGAGAGTTGGACCTGATCGGTCGGAACTTCTTCGCCAGTTGAACTCGGATGCTTTCCGCAGTTTCATGTCTCGCGCTGTCCGTTGGATGATCGTATGTGCAGTCGTTAGGTCCCCAGACTGCGAAAACGTAATCGATGCAAGACGCGACTCAAACGCGCGCTCCTCCTCGGTGAGCGCTGCTTCCACCGCTTCCTTAGTCGGTTGTTCGGGTGGCGGCGCTTCGAACTCAGTGCTCGCGTTATCAGTCGGCTTCGGCAACGGGGTCTGCCGAGGTGTCTGACCCGCGGTCACACGAGCCCAATATCCGCGACCAGGAACGGGGACGCCCAGAGTTCGGCAGCGCTTTGCTAGACCTACATCAGACATCCCGAAGTCTACGGCTAGCTCTGTCATGGGCTTTGACCACACCAACTCTTACAGTTCTTGGCGTGTAACCTTGAGGACATCACGGGACATAAGACGCGCTCCGTACTGGGGATGCTCCGATTACTAAACACGAGTCTCGCCAACCTGCGGTTGTGGCAGGATCACTGCTTTGGAGAGTCGGGGCCGGCCTGGGAGATAAAATTGGGCTCTGCACTCCCACTACGTGCGTGGATTGTGAATGGATCACGACATTTTAGACCGTCTGCGCCAATCTCACCCTGCATGGCGCCTTCTTGTGGCCGATCACGCGCCATTGGTTGTGAGTTTTTTTGTTCTCGCTTTCATCAAGCCGAACCGCCGTGCGATTCCGGCCTCCGAAGTCACCGCTCAGCTCGACGCCTATCTCGATCAACTGCGGGAGACGTACCGCGATCGCTACCCTCGTTCCGCCCGTGAATACCTCGAGGATTGGGCGGCTCCAAACCGCGCCTTCCTGCGCAAGTACTATCCGAAATCAGGCTCGGACGCTGAGTTCGATCTGACCCCGGCTACTGAACGCGCTATCGAGTGGCTGCAAACCCTTTCACCCCAGCAGTTCATCGGGACGGAATCTCGTTTGCTGACGCTTTTTCAGCTCTTGCGCGACCTTGCGGCCGGATCACAGGATGATCCTGCTGCGCGCATTCGAGAACTCACGCGAAGGCGCGATGAGATCGACCGCGAAATCGAACGCGTCCGCGAAGGGCGAGCAGGACCGCTCGATGCCACGCAGATCAAGGAACGCTATGCACAAGTTGCTGACGCCGCTCGCCGCCTGCTCGCCGACTTTCGACAAGTCGAGGAGAATTTCCGCATCCTCGATGCGCAAACGCGCGAACGCATTGCCATCAGCACACAGCGGAAAGGTGCGCTACTCGATGAGATATTCGGAGAGACGGACCACATTCACCGTTCTGACCAGGGCAAGAGCTTCACTGCGTTTTGGGAGTTTCTGATGTCCCCTGCGCGCCAGGACGAGTTACGAGAATGGCTTCGCGCTGTGCAGGCGCTCGACGCACTCCGTGACATTCAACGTGAGGACTCTATTCGAAACATGCCCTCCATGCTTCTTGATGCCGGAGAAAAGGTTCATCGCACTGTCGCCCAGCTGGTGGACCAGCTGCGTCGCTTGGTAGACGATCAGGCTCATGTTGAGAATCGACGTATTCTGGACCTGATCCACGAAGTCGAAGCGCACGCGATTACTCTCAAAACGGTGCCGCCGAACACAGCAGACTTCGCGCAACTCGACGGCTTTGCCCCGGACTTGAACTTGTCGATGTGCCGCTCGCTATATAGGCCGCCCAGCAGTCCCGTCTTGGATGTAGGAACGATCGAACAAGGAGAGGCCGAACTAAATCTCGCCGCGCTATTCCAACAGGCGTCGGTGGACGAAAAACTTCTGCGGACGCAGATTGCGGAGCTGCTCAAAGCGCGGCCACAGGTAACCTTGGCCGAAGTCGCTCAGACTTATCCACCTCAACAGGGTCTTGCCGAGGTCGTGACCTATCTTAGAATTGCTGCACATGCAGGGGCCGCGATCGACGAAAGCATCAAGGACACGATTATCATTCCGAGCACGAATCCAGACGAACGGCAGGATAAGCAGGTCCGAATCCCTCGAGTGATCTTCCTGCGCTAGAAGACGATGGACAGCAGCGTGACACGCAACGCACTCTCGGATGTCCTCATCGCCCTCCTAAAGGGGGTCGTGTATGGCGACACATCGCCACAATTGTGGCGTGATCTTCTCAACCTTCAGGGCGGCGCTCGTGACCATCTCCGTCTCCTCAATCTAGACCTCATCATCGACGAACCAGAGGGGTACGCATACCTTCGCCAGTCAGAGGGTGCAGATGACGACGCGTCTGAATCACCGAGACGACTCATCCCTCGGCGCCCGCTCAGCTATCCCGTCAGCTTGCTACTCGTGCTGCTGAGAAAGCGCCTGGCGCAGCATGACGCACGTGGCGGCGAGACTAAGCTCGTGCTCTCGCGCGAGCAGTTGATCGAAATGCTGCGAGTGTTTCTACTTGGCGGCGCAAACGAAGCCAAACTTGAAGATCAGATCGACCGTCACATTGAACGCATCATCGAACTCGGCTTCCTACGTCCAATCAAAGAAGAGGACGCTGATTTGTTCGAAGTGCGACGAATCCTCAGGGCATTCGTAAACGCAGATTGGCTTGCCGAACTAGAATCGAGCTACCGCGAACATGCTCAGCGGCTCGGATAATTTCCCTCTACAGCTGGGGCGACCAGGCTTCCGTCTGGCTCGCTTTGAGGTTTTGAACTGGGGCACATTCCACGGCCGAATCTGGAAGATCGATCCAGCCGGCGAGAATGCGCTGCTGACTGGCGATATCGGGTCTGGCAAATCAACGCTGGTCGATGCCATGACGACGCTGCTCGTTCCGCCGAGAAAGATTACTTACAACCGCGCTGCCGGTGCCGAGGCTCGCGAACGCTCGCTCTACTCCTATGTGCGCGGCGAGTATAGGACGGTGTCAAATGAGGTGACTGGCGGTGCACAAGCTCAAGCAATTCGTGACGAGAACAGCTACAGCGTAATTCTCTCTGTGTTCGTAGATGCTGCCGCCAAGCGTGAGGTTACGTTGGCAATCGTACTGTGGACCAAACCGGGAGAGCGTACGCCCGAGCGCTTCTACGTTGTCGCTTCCGCAGCGTTGTCTATCGCGGATGACTTCGTTGAGTTCGGGTCCGACATCAATGCTTTGAGAAAGCGGCTCCGCGCCGACAAGCGACTCAAACCTCCGTACGACAGCTTCGAAGAATACGCGATACAACTACGCCGCGAGCTTGGTATTCCGCATGCTCAGGCCCTCGAACTCTTCTATCAGACAGTGTCGATGAAATCTGTCGGCAACCTCACCGAGTTCGTAAGGCATCACATGCTGGAGCCAGACGACACCGACGATCGCATCGGCGCTCTGATAGAGAACTTCGAAAATTTAAGTCGAGCCCACGATGCTGTCGTGCGCGCGCGCGGCCAAATCGAAGCGCTCGATCCCTTAGTTGCGGATGGCGACAAACTTGAGACGGTTGAATCGGAGGCGGCCGCAAAGCGCCGCGCGCGAGACGCGCTCTCGGCCTGGTTTGCCACGCATCGTATGCGACTCCTCGATGAACGTCTGAGCGAACTCGCATTTGAACAGATTAAAGCTCAGCAGCAGTTGGATGTGCAGAAGAGCCGGGTGGAACAGCTCGCCCGCGAGCGGGCCGAAGTACAAGTGGCCATAGAGCGGCAAGGCGGCGGCCGGATCCGTGAGCTGGAGCGCGACATCGCCGCAATGGGCACAGAGCGCGATCGCCAGCGAGGCGATGACGAACAATACAGACGTTTGTGCTCAGAGCTGGAAATCCGCCCTGGATTTACACTCGACACGTTCCTCGGAAGTCTACGGTCGGTTGAAGCACATCGTGCTTCAATCGAATCGGAAAAACAGCGATTGGACCGCGCTGCCGTCGACAAAGGCGTTGAGTTCGTCAATAACAGTGATCGTGACAAGAAGTTGACCGAGGAAATTCGATCGCTGGAAGGACGCGCCAACAACCTGCCGGTCGTGAGCATTCAGATCCGCGATAGTCTCGCATCCGCTCTTCGGGTCGACTCGAACGAGCTGCCGTTTGTCGGCGAACTCCTCAAGGTAAGACGAGAGGAGAGCGGCTGGGAAGGCGCCATCGAACGCTTGCTCCACGGGTTCGCGTTGAGTCTGCTCGTTCCAGATCACCTGTACTCACAGGTAAGTCACTATGTCGATAGAACTCACTTGCACGGTCGCCTTGTCTATCTGCGGATTCGCGAATCCGCAGTGAGCAAGGCGCCGCGGGGCGTGTCGCCTCAATCCGTCGTGCGAAAGATTGAAATCAAGCCGGACAGTGGCTTCTATGACTTCCTCGAACGCGAACTCGTCGGTAGCTTCGATTATTCCTGCTGCGACTCGCTCGAGGAGTTCAACCGCTTACCACGTGCGCTCATGCGCAGCGGACAGATCAAGTCAAACGAGCGCCGTCATGAGAAGGATGACCGCCACTCGATCAATGACCGTTCGCGGTACGTCCTGGGCTGGGATAATCAGGCTAAGCTGAAGGTGCTTCGACAAGAACAGGAGGAACTTCGTCGTCGCCTTGTGGCAATCAACAAAGATCGAGAGCACCTAAGCAAGCAAAGGGGCGAGCAGGATAGGAAATTGCGCGTTGTGGAAAGACTCGTCGAGATGAAAGACTTCTCGCGGATCGACTGGCGTGGAACGGCTGCTGCCATCCAGAGACTCGAAGATGAAAAGCGGGCTTTCGAAGAATCTGACGACAAACTGCTGACATTAAGGAAGCGGCTAATGGAGCTGGAAGAAGAACACAGGGCTGCTGATGACAAACGAGGCGAAGCGGACCGACGTCTGGGCGGCATCCAGGAGCGGATCGAGGAAACGCGCGGTGATCTGCAAGCCGCTGTTCAGGAGCGGGCCTCCGTTGCAGAGGATGAGATCTCTGCCAATGCGACTCTACTGGAGCAGTGGCGCGCACAAATTCTTGGCGATCAGTCCCTTGAGCTTCGGCTGCTTGTATCTCAGCAAAAGAGTATGCGTGAAGCGCTGCAGTCCAAGATTGATGGCGACGAAAAGACCGCCAGTCGACTGCGCGAGAGAATCGTGGAGCAAATGCAACGGTACAAAGTTGCGTATCCGGCCGAAACCACTGAAATGGACGCGAACACCGCAGCACTCGCCGATTACCGCCGTCAGCTAAGGGTTTTGCGTGACGATGACCTTCCGCGTTTCGAGGCGCGCTTCAAAGAGCTGCTGAACAAGGAGACGATCAACAGCATGGCAGCATTTCAGGCGCATCTGCAACGCCGTCGGGACGACATCGAGGAACGTATCCGCACGATTAACTTGTCGCTCGCAAGCATCGAGTACGACCGCGTCCATGCCACATACATTGAGCTGGTCAGCTTGCCTTCGCCGGACGCTGACGTTCGTAACTTTCAAGTTGAGCTACGCAACTGCATCAGTGGTGGCGATGAGACCGGCGAGATCTACAC
>JAEWBG010000003.1 GCA_023391335.1 Pseudomonadota bacterium
TGCCGCGAAGGCAGGATGCCGAGAGCGGCCGAACCCCGAACCTCGAACCCCGAACCTCGAACCCCGAACCCCGAACCCCGATTACGTGCACTGGCGCACACGATCAGCCGATCGGCGCCTTATGCCATGCACTTTGTGATTCACGGCACAACCGGCGTTGAAATCGTCTCGCTAGAGTCTGGCCATCGCAGCGGAGGTGCGCAGATTATGACAGCTGAACGCGACCAGGATTCGGAACCGACAGTGAAGATGCCGCTGCCGATCCCGCAGTTGGATCGTGACCTGGAAGACATCGATCCAGAGAAAACATTGGTGCGCGAGGATTGGGACAAACTCGCACCGCGTCGAGCTGCAGCGCCTTCTCGTTGAGATTAAAACCGATCTCAGAATCCCTTGTGGCCGTCTGCGTCGCGGCTCACAAGGGATTTTGAGATAGGGTCTAGCTCACGAGCTGCGGTTCGTGAGCTTCACTTCATCTCCCACCTTGAGCGCGCGGCCTTCGCCCGCCAGCAAGATCGCGTTTTGCCCGAACAGCACGCCTTTCATCTCGCGATTGAATCGATAGCTCTTTAGCGTCCGCAACGGTTCGTCCCCGTCACGTGCCCCGCGCACTTGATCCGTCGTTGTGATTGCGCACCGATCGCAGGGCTTCACGATTCGAAATCGGGCCTCACCGATCTGGAATTCGTGCGTGGCATCTTCCGCATAAGCAGGCACATCGTCCCAAACGATGTTGGGGCGGAAGCGATTCATTGGCAGCGGCTTGGGTAGACGTGCATTTAAATCATCGAGCGATGCGCGCGACACGACCAGCCATGGATACCCGTCTGCGAACTGGATACGCGCCTGGACTGCGCCGGTCCATGCTTGATTGCTAATGCGAGGGCGGCTGCGATCGAATCGGACGAGTCGATGTGGGGCGCCAATAAAACTCGAAATCCAGTCCGCCGCTTCATCGCCTTCGTCGATGGCTGCACATCGATCCTTCCAACACGTGACTTCGACGTTCTTTCCCACCGAGTCATAGGGCACCTGCAATACGCTCGTGCCTGAAACTCGTAGCTGCAAAGAGTCCGAACCCAACTGAGTTTCGATGAGCGCCAGCCGAGGTTCGTCGCGCTGAGTGATGAACTTGCCCTCGTCGGTCACGATCATCCACTCGCGATCGTGTTCGAACCCTGTCTCAGTGATCCGCGCACTCTCGACGGCAATGCCGCGGCAGGATTTCACGGGATAGACGTAGAGCGCGGAGATGGTGGCCACGGGCGGTCTCGAGTCTTGCGGGCGGAATATTGTAGCGGCCTCGCGGTATAGTTCGCGCCTTCTGCAGAAAAGAAAGAAGCGGAACGTCAGAAACGGAATGTCTCCACGGAGGACACGGAGAACACGGAGTGAAAACATTTAATGGCCAAAACGGATTCGGACGTGAGCGAATGCGAGCAAGGCAACGGTGAGTTCTCTTCGTCTTTCCTTCAGTCTCCGTGTGCTCTGTGTTCTTCGTGGAGATCTCTTCTTCTCAGTTGGATGAAATAATAAGAATGCAAACCACCGCTTCCATTAACGCACTCGACTCACGTGCTCACCGCCTATTTATCGTCCTGGCCTCATTTTTGGCGTGCAATGCCCTGATCGCCGAGTTCGTGGGCGTGAAGATCTTCGCGCTGGAGCCGACGCTCGGTTGGCAGCCTTTCAACTGGAGTCTGTTCGGCCAAAGCGGCTCACTGTCATTTACCAGCGGCGTATTGATGTGGCCGCTGGTGTTTCTGCTGACCGACGTGATCAACGAATTCTTTGGATTCCGAGGGGTGCGCTTCATCTCGTGGCTCACCGTCGTCTTGATCGTTTATGGGTTCTTCTGCGCGTACCTCGCGATCGGGCTGGTGCCGGCCAATTTCTGGATCAGCGTAAACAATCAGTACGGCGTGCCCAACATGCAGGCGGCATTCGCGAGCATCTTTGGACAAGGCATGTGGACGATTGCTGGATCCGTGACCGCCTTTCTCATCGGCCAACTCGTCGACGTGGCGATTTTTCATCGCATACGGAACGTGACCGGCGAGCGATGGATTTGGTTGCGCGCGACGGGATCGACTGCCGTATCGCAATTGGTCGACAGCTTCGTCGTGCTGTACATCGCTTTCGTGTTGGGGCCACAACATTGGTCAACCGGATTGTTTTTGGCGGTCGGTACCGTCAACTACGTGTACAAACTTCTGATGGCGATCGTGCTGATCCCGTTCATCTATCTCGTGCGACGCGGCATTCAGGCTTACGTCGGTCATGACGTCGCACGAGCGCTCGAGGTTCACGCTGGCAAAGTGAAGTAGCGATGAACAAACGGGTTGCTATCGTCGGTGCTGGTGCCGCAGGGATTGCGGCAGCGCGTGAGCTGAAGCGCTTGCAGTGCGAGGCAATCGTGTTGGAAGCGCGGGATCGCGTCGGTGGACGAGCGTTCACTGATACGCACACGTTCGGTATGCCGATCGATCGCGGCTGTGCGTATCTTCATTCCGCCGAGCGCAATCCACTGGCTCGATATGCGCAGGCTCACGGCTTCAGTGTCATCGAACGCTCAATTCGATGGCGTCAGCGCGTCGGTGGTCGCGAACTCACAGGTGAAGATCAGCGGCGTTATTACGAGGCGTTCCAACGCTACGAGTCTTCGATCGCGGACGCGGCACGTGCGGGGCGCGATGTTCCAGCCGCTGAAGTGGTACCGAGCGATGAGTATCGAGCGCAGTTCGATGCCGTGATGGGTTGGTTGATGGGCGTGGATACCGAGCACGTTTCTACGCTCGATTACGATCGATACGACAATTCGGATCTCAACTGGCCCGTGCTCGAAGGGCTCGGTGCCGTGGTTGCTCATGCGGCGTCAGGGCTCGATATTCGGCTGAGCGAACGCGTGCACCGCATCGATTGGAGCGGTGGCAGTATCCGAATCGCATCAAGCGGCGGAGTCATCGAGGCCGACGCTGTGATCATCACGGTGCCCACGACAGTGCTGGCGACAACGCCAATCGACTTCTCTCCCGCGTTGCCGACAGCCTATGAAGACGCCTTCGTGCACGTGCCGCTCGGCATAGCAAACAAGGTGTTCTTTGAATTCGAGCCCGGCCGATTGCCGGCGGGCGACATGTATCACTTCGTCGGTAGCGATCAAACGGCGCGCACGGCGAGCTATGCGATTCGCCCAGCGGGCCAGGAATTACTGCTTGCATACTTCGGCGGTGGGCTCGCGCGAGAACTAGAAGTACGAAACGAGTTGGAGCAGTTTGCCCGCGAGGAGCTTGCGAGCATCTTCGGCGGTGATTTGATCAAGCACATTCGCAGTGCGACGTGTACTCGATGGGCAAGCGATCCGCTTGCCCGCGGCTCGTATTCAGCGGCAGAGCCGGGCTACGCTCATATGCGCGAGCAGCTCAACGTGCCGATTGCGGGAAAAATTTTCTTTGCGGGAGAAGCGGGCTCGATCCGAGATTTCGGAACAGTGCACGGCGCTTGGTTCAGTGGAGAAAGCGCCGCACGAGCCGTGGCGGGAGAGACGG
>JAEWBG010000071.1 GCA_023391335.1 Pseudomonadota bacterium
CCAAACGGATCTTGATCGCGTCGCCCGTGAACTCAATGGCCGTCCACGAGAGACCTTGCAGTTTGAAACTCCAGCAGAGAGACTGGTTCAAGCGTTGCAATGACCGGTTGAGGTCGCCACACAAAGAACACAAAAATGAATGGACAGTGTCTCGCGCAGCTACCCAACAATTGAACCGTCGTCGAGAAATCGGACTCCGCAGCAAAGAGCTGCACAACGACTTGGCCCTCAGGCGACGCCCGCCAGCGAACTATTGTCGTTCCTTTGATAAAGACTCTTTGAGGTCTTTGTGTTGCGTCCGAATTCCTTCTTCGACAACGAGCTGATCGATCGCGCCGAAGATGCTCTTTCCTTGTTCATCGAACATCTCGATGCGAACGCGATCGCCGAACTTCAGAAACGAAGTTTTCGGCGCACCCTGTTCGATTTGCTCAAGGCAGCGGCGTTCGGCGATGCAAGCCGATCCGCGAGAGCGATCGTAATTCGATACCGTCCCTGAGCCCACGATCGTTCCGGCGCGAGCATTGCGAGTTTTGGTGATGTGAGCGATCAGCGTCGCGAAATCGAACGTCATATCCACACCTGCATCCGGCGTTCCAAACACCTCATCATTGACGCGCACCGAAAGCGGTAAGTGCACGCGATGATCGCGCCAAGCATGACCCAGCTCATCTGGCGTGACGGCCACAGGAGAAAACGCTGTCGACGGTTTCGATTGATAAAATCCGAAGCCCTTCGCGAGTTCCGCCGGAATCAAGTTTCGCAGCGACCAATCGTTCACGAGTGCCACGAGTTTGATGTGCTCGCCAGCCTTCTCTGGCGGCGTTCCCATGGGAACGTCGTCGGTAATCACCGCGACCTCTCCTTCCAGATCGATTCCGAAGGCCTCGCTTGCGAACGCCGCATCCTGTTGGGCACCGAGCAGATCGTCGGAACCGCCCTGATACACGAGCGGATCGGTCCAAAAACTCGCCGGCATCTCCGCGCCACGCGCCTTGCGCACGAGCTCAACGTGATTCACATACGCCGACCCATCCACCCAATGAAATGCCCGCGGCAGCGGCGCCAGCGCTCGGCTCGGATCGAATGCGCTCGATTGAATGCCGCCCGTTTCGAGCGCTTCGGCAAGCTTCTGCAACTCAGGACCGCAGCGCGTCCAATCGTCTAACGCTGCTTGCAGCGTTCGCGCGACGCCGCCTGCCGACGTAAGTCGCTTCAAATCTCGACTAACGACGATGAGTTCGCCGTCGCGGGTGCCGTTATTGATGGAAGCGAGTTTCATGGACGCTGCGCGGTGAGAACGTGAGTGAGTGAGTCAGTGACGTGTCGTAGCTCAGCAAGATACTTAGCCCCCGCAAAAATGCCCGCCTGGTCGTCATTCCACACGTACATACGGCCCTCACCTCTTCTCACTTCTCACTCCTCACTCCTCACTTCTCACTCCTCACTCCTCACTCCTCACTTCCCTTTCCAGCTATCCACATACCCCGCCCACTCCACGGCTGCTGCGGACTCGCCGATCTCCAACGCGTCGCGAGAATCGATCATCACAGCATATTCATTAGTTGCCGGCTTCGATTGCACCAACATGTTCTGCAGGGCTTTCGGATGCGGACCGTGAGTGAAGCCGCAAGGATGGAGCGTCATCATGCCCGGACCGATATTGTCGCGAGAGAAGAAGTCGCCTGCGTGATAGAAGATGACTTCGTCGTAGTCATCGTTGTTGTGGAAGAACGGCACTTTCAGCGCTCCCGGATCCGTTTCGAACGGACGCGGCACGAATGTGCAAACGACGAAACGATCTCCGACAAAGGTGGTGTGCGCCGACGGCGGCAGATGGTATCGGTGGCTCAACACCGGGCGGATGTCCTTCACGTTGATCCGCACGACGCACAAATCGCCGTGCCAACCGGTCGCATCCAAGGGATTGAATGGGTATGTCACCACCGACACTGCATTGAGGCGCTTGACTCGAACCTGCCAAGGCTCATCACTCTGCTGGGCCACAAACTTCGCGTCCATTTGCGGAACGTCGAGCATCGCGGGGTCGAAGATCGCGTGTCCGCCCAGCATTCCCTTGTCGGGCAGCGAGTACGACGCATTCACGGCCTCAATCATCAACAATGTGATCGGCGAATCGTTCTCCAATCGCCACATCGTCCCGCGAGGAATGAGCACGTAGTCGCCGGCCGTCAAGCTCAGATGACCGTAGTCGCAAAGCAACTCCGCGCTTCCCGCATGCACGAACAGCAGATCGTCACCGTCCGCGTTGCGTGCCAAATGATCCATCGAGGTTGCAAGCGTGCAGTAGCGGACATGCACGTGCGCATTACGAAGAACGGTCGGCGCGTTCCAGGGCGAGCGCTGATTCTGTGCAAGCTTGTTGAGATCGAATGCGTGCGGACGCAGCGGCCCTTCGAAGTGGGTCCACGCCGTGGGCGGATGTCGGTGATAAAAGAATGCCGCAGGCCCGAAGAAGCCTTCCTTGCTCATCTCGCGCTCGTAGGTGCCGGGCGGCAAGTCCGCGTGCGCCTGTCTGGAGGCGGTGCCTTCGACTCTTGGCAAACTAATCGGTCTTTTCATAAGAAGGTCCGGAGAATTTCCACAGAGAGCACAGAGGGCACGGAGACTTCGGAATGTTGAATGATCTTCGATCCTGAAGATCGCTCGCTCCGTGTTCTCCGTGTCCTCCGTGGAGACATTCTTCGCTCCTCAGATCACGCCCCGACGCATCTGATCCAACTCAATCGACTCGAACAACGCCTTGAAGTTGCCTTCGCCAAACCCTTGGTTGCCTTTGCGTTGGATGATTTCGAAGAAGATCGGGCCGATGACGTTCTGCGTGAAGATCTGCAGCAACAACCCTTCGCCGTGCTCGGGATTGCCATCGATCAGAATGCGCCGCTTGCGCATCTCTTCAAGCTTCTCCGTATGTCCGGGTACTCGACGGTCAACGGCTTCGTAATACGTATCCGGTGTGTCTTGAAACTGCACACCATGCGAGCGCAATTGATCGACGGTGGCGAAAATATCGTCCGTGCCGAGTGCAATGTGCTGGATTCCTTCGCCGTGGTACTCGCGCAGGTACTCTTCGATTTGCGACTTATCATCCTGCGATTCGTTAATCGGAATTCGAATCTTGCCGCAGGGGCTCGTCATCGCACGGCTGAACAATCCGGTCTTCTTGCCTTCGATGTCGAAATAGCGGATCTCGCGGAAGTTGAACAACTTTTCATAGAAGCCCGCCCACTTGTTCATGTTGCCGCGTGCGACGTTGTGCGTGAGGTGATCTATATATGTCAGACCTGCCGAACGCGATGGCGCAGCGCTCGTCACCGGGACGAAATCGACATCGTAGATTGTGCGGTCGCCGTATCGATCCACCAGGTAGATAAGACTCCCGCCGATTCCTTCGATCGCAGGAATGTGCAGCTCCATCGGACCGACGGGTGTCTCCACCGGTTTCGCTCCAAGTTCGATGCAGCGCCTGTAGGCAAAAGCAGCGTCGCGCACGCGGAACGCCATCGCGCATGCCGAAGGACCATGTTGCTGAGCAAAGCGTTGGCCGAAACTGCCGGCTTCCGCATTGATGATGAAATTAATGTCACCTTGTCGATGGAGCGTCACGTTCTTACTTCGGTGCCGCGCGACGATCGGAAACCCGAGCCGCTCGAACAGCGTTCGTAGCAAGGCCGGATCGGGCGCGGTGTATTCGACGAATTCGAATCCGTCGGTGCCCATCGGATTGTCGACATTCGAGTGCTGCGCGGGAGCGGGGTTGGCTTGAGTACTCATAATTCCCTCGCGTTGGTCAGGAGCTTTTGCATACACGCGGGCACCTGGACCGGATCTGGGGTTGCAATGGATGGTTACAATTGAAACTATCCGCATCCCCAGCGTCAATAAAGATCCCACGCAATGCGTTCAAGCCTTGCCGCCAGAGATCGTTCTGCCGACAAACTGCACCTGGACCGGTTTGTTCCTTACCGGCTCTCGGTACTAGCCAACATCGTCAGCATGAGCATCGCACAGGCGTATGAGCGCGAGTTTGGGCTCACGATCCCCGAGTGGCGCGTGATGGCCGTACTTGCGCGTTACCCGAATGTGTCCGCTGTAGAAGTTGCTCAGCGAACCGCCATGGACAAAGTTGCCGTGAGCCGCGCGGTGCAAAGTCTGGTGACATCGCGCCGAGTCGCGCGAAGTTTCGACAAAGGCGACCGTCGCAAGAGCGTGTTGCGCTTGAGCGCTTTGGGGAGATCTGTATACAGCCGCGTCGCGCCGCTGGCGCTCGAATACGAAAAGCGACTGCTGAATGCGTTGAGTTCGAGCGACCGGCGCGCGTTGGACCGGCTGATCGCACGGCTCATGGATCGAGCCCGCATGATCGACACCCACATGGGAGATTGAAGATGAGCAACCCCTCGCGACGTCGCTCCGATCACACTCCAGAGACTGCGAACCCTCACGCGCCTGCGGACCAGAATCGGGCCGACGCGCCAGGCGGGCTCCGCTATAATCCGCGGCCGATTGCAACGAGCGGCAAAGCGCCAGGAGACCGAAGGGTGAGAACAGTGGCCGAATTCCAGGTTCAGTACGTCCAATGTATCGACCCTGAAGGCCGTCCCACCTCCGAATTGCCCGCCTTCGCCGCTGACAATGCCGAGTTGCTGAAGATGTACGCGGCCATGCTGCGCGCTCGCGTGTTTGACGCCAAGGCGATCAACTTGCAGCGAACCGGCAAGCTCGGCACTTACGCGCCTTGCTTGGGGCAAGAGGCATCTCACGTGGGCGTAGGCGCCGCGATGCGCCCCGAAGACAGCTTAGCCATCGTCTATCGCGAAATCGGCGCGATGTTCTGGCGCGGCGTTCGCATGGCCGAAGTGCTGCTCTACTGGGGTGGCGATGAACGAGGCAACAACTACGCCGTGCCACGCCAGGATTTTCCATGGTGCGTACCCATCGCCACCCAAACGTTGCACGCAGCCGGCGCTGCTATGGCATTCAAGATCCGCAAAGAGCCGCGTTGCGCAGTGGCGTACATCGGCGACGGCGGCACTTCAGAAGGCAGCTTCTATGAAGCCATCAACTTGGCCGGCGCCAAGCAGCTGCCCGTCGTGTTCATGGTCGTGAACAACAAGTGGGCGATCTCCGTGCCGATCGAAGAACAGACGGCGGCCCGAACACTCGCTCAAAAGGCGATCGCCGCGGGCATTCCCGGGATTCAAGTCGACGGCAACGATGTGATCGCCGTGCGATCGGTGGTCGAGCAGGCGCTGGATCGCGCGCGTCGCGGTGGCGGTCCGACGGTTGTGGAGACACTCACGTATCGATTGAGCGACCACACGACTGCCGACGATGCGACTCGATATCGCCAAGCATCCGAGGTTGCAGATGCCTGGAAGCTTGAACCGATGATCCGTATGAAACGCCTGCTGGAAAGCCGCGGCATTTTGGACGATGCCAAGGATCAGCAGATGCGTGCGGAGTTCTCGGCTGAAGTCGAAGCCGCCGTGCAGGAATACTTCAACACGGCCAAACAACCCACCGAAGCGATGTTCGATTACCTATTTGCAAATCCACCGCGTGGCTTGCAATCGCAAAAAGAACTCGCACGCCGGTATGCCGGCACCGGTCGTCCGTCGCATTGAGAGAAGCAGACTGGAGACTGGGGGCTGGAGGCTGGTGCAACAGATCGAGAGCCCATTTGAACCGAACCCTTTTGAGACCCGATCGATTACGACCATGAACTTGCTTCGCACGCGCTGCTCTGCCTGCTGGCCCCCAGCCCCCAGCCCCCAGCCCCCAGCCTGCCTTCGCGCTTAACCATGCCCAAGGTCACTATGATCGAGGCGATTGCGATGGCGCAGGCGTGGGAACTTGCCCATGACCCAAGCGTCGTCGTGCTCGGCGAAGACGTCGGCCGCAGCGGTGGCGTGTTCCGCGCGACAGTCGGATTGTTCGAGAAGTTCGGTCCCGAACGCATTCACGACACGCCCCTCGCCGAGAACATGATTGCGGGCATGTGCGTCGGCATGGCGGCGCAAGGCATGCGTCCAGTCGCCGAAATTCAATTCATGGGATTCGTATACCCAGCGATCGATCAGATCGTGAATCACATGAGCCGCATGCGTCATCGCACCCGAGGGCGTTTGAGCTGCCCCGTCGTGATTCGCATGCCGCACGGTGGCGGCATTCACGCACCCGAGCATCACTCCGAATCGGTCGAGTCGATGCTCGCGCACATCCCAGGCATTCGCGTCGTGTGCCCCTCGTCTCCAGCGCGTGCTTATGGATTGCTGCTTGCGGCGATTCGCGATCCCGATCCGGTCATTTTTCTGGAACCCGTCCGCATCTATCGCTTGGTCAAGCAAGACGTACCCGACGATGGCGCCGCACTGTCGCTGGATGTCTGCTACACGTTGCGCGAAGGCGAAGACGTCACGATCGTGACTTGGGGCGCAATGAGCGCCGATGTCATGAAGGCAGCCGAACAACTCGCAGCGCAAGGCATCGATGCCGAAGTGATCGACCTCACCTCGATTAGCCCGATCGATTCCGAAACGATCTTGGATTCAGTCGCAAAAACCGGGCGCTTGGTGATCGTGCACGAAGCCGCTCGCAACTGCGGGGTCGGCGCGGAAGTCGCAGCCATCGTTTCCGAGCACGCGTTCTATGACTTGGTGGCGCCGATCCAACGCGTCACCGGCTTCGACACGGTCATGCCGCTCTATCGTCTCGAGAACGACTACATCCCCAGCATTCCACGCATCATCGATGCCGTGAAAGCAACGATGACCGCGGATAGTGACTAGCGGATAGAGGATAGAAAGATGAAGACACTTTTCACTCCATCCCGCACAGGGGTTTTGCGTTCCGTTCCTGCTATCCGCTATCCGCAAGTCACCAGTCACTTCTTCTCATGACCACTTTCAACCTCCCTGATCTAGGCGAAGGCCTGCCGGAAGCTGAAATCGTCGCGTGGCATGTCCACGAGGGCGATTCGGTCACCGTGGATCAACCGCTGCTCTCGGTCGAAACAGCCAAGGCAGTTGTCGATGTGCCGAGCCCGTATACGGGCCGCGTTGTGAAGTTTCACGCCAAGCCGGGCGACACAGTCGAAACCGGCAAACCGCTCGTTGAGTTCGAAGTACAAGGCGGCACCAAAACACCGGCCGCTACCGCGAGCACAGGAACTGCGGCCCCCGCGTCTGGGCAAGGCATGGTCGTCGGCCACATGGCCAGCAGCGACGAAGAATTCGTAGACCGCGCGATTGCAGGCGGTGCGCGCCGACGTTCCGGCGAGCGCGTGCGCGCTGCACCAGCTGTCCGCATGTTGGCGAAACGGTTGAATGTCGAACTCTCGAGCTGCCGCGCGACAGGACGACGCGGCCTCGTTACCGTCGATGATGTACTCGCACGAGCAAACATCGGAACGCGGGCACGCGGGCCCGGTATCGTCGTACCCGGCATCACCGATGCCGACAAATTGCGCGGCACTCGCAAGGCGATGTCGCACAGCATGTCGCTGTCTCGCGATGAAATCGCGATGTGCACGGTCTTCGACGATGCGGATATCGAAGGCTGGAAGAAACGCGGCGATATCACCGCGCGTTTGATTCGAGCCATCGTCGCCGGCATTAAAGCCGAGCCGGGACTCAATGCATGGTTCGATCCGAGCGGGCCAGCACGCAAAATTCACGAACACGTAGACCTCGCGATTGCCGTTGATACCGGCGAAGGATTGATCGTGCCGGTGCTCCGCAACGTCGGCGCACTCACGACTGAGCAACTCCGTGCATCGCTCAACGACCTCAAGGAGCGCACGCGCAACCGCACCGTGACGCCGGAGGAAATGCGCGAATACACCTTTACGCTCTCTAACTTCGGCACGCTCGCGGGGCGGTATGCAACGCCGCTCGTCGTTCCACCTACCGTTGCGATCTTGGGAGCAGGCAAGACGCAACGCGACGTCGTCGCCGGACCCACTGCGCCAGAAATCCACACGCGCATTCCGCTATCGCTGACTTTCGACCATCGCTGTATTACGGGGGGCGAGGCCTGTCGCTTCTTGGGCGCCGCGATCGAGGATCTCTCGCGTCCGGAGTAGATCTATTCGGGGCAGGCTGCGGGCCGGGAGTTCTGAACGGGCAGATTGTGTTTCTTGGCGCGGGTTGTGGATTTGTTTGTTGGGGCTTTTAGGTTCGCGTTTTCGTTCCCCTCTTTCCATCCGCTATCCGCTAGTCACTAGTCACTAGGTGGTAGTCAGGACCATGTCAGCAGTCACGCCCGCAACGATTCCTGCCGCACGCCGCAAGCTGATCGATCGCATTGCTGCCAACGTCGCTCGACGCCGCGTCGGATCGATTCGCGCTGAATCTTTTGTACAAGACTACTTCCGCGGAGTCGCCGAAGAAGATCTCGCTCAGTATTCGCCTGAGCAACTTGCCACCTCTGCGCTGGAGCATTTGAGACGCGGTGCCGTACGCAAACGCAGCCAGGCACTGGTTCGCGTATTCAATCCGGATCGCGCTCGCGATGGCTGGAGTTCCACGCACACAGTCGTCGAAGTGATCGTCGATGACATGCCCTTCCTCGTCGATTCCGTGACGATGGTGCTGACGCACGCTGCATTGACGATCCATCTCATGGTCCATCCGGTACTCATCGCGGACCGGGACGCGCAAGGAAGATTGCGCTTGATCTCAGCGCATAACGAAACAGGTAAACGCGAGTCTTGGCAACAGATCCAGATCGACCGCATCGACGATGCTAAGGCGCGCGATCTCGAAGCAAAGATATGCAAGACACTCGATGATGTCCGCGCCGCCGTGAATGATTGGTCCGAAATGCGGCAGCGTGCAGCCGCGTTAGCTCAGGAGATCGAACGCACTCGCCTGCCGGTAGCGAAAGACGATGCGACCGAAGCCGCCGAATTCTTGCGGTGGATTGCGGATAACCATTTCACGTTCTTGGGCTATCGCGAGTATCGCCTCAAACGCGGCCCGAGCGAGGACGCGCTGATCGCCAACACCGAAACCGGCCTTGGAATCTTGCGAGCGAAGCGCGGACGAGATCCTGAGCCGACGCGCTTACGCGGCGAACTTCGCGAACATGCACGCGCGAAGGAATTACTCACGATCACTAAAGCGAACGCGCTTTCGACAGTTCACCGAGCGATTCATCTCGACTACGTCGGTATCCGCACATTCGATTCAGCCGGCCGCGTCGTAGGCGAGCGACGCTTCCTCGGATTGTTCACCTCGAGCGTCTACAACCGCAGCCCGAGCGAAATTCCTTTGCTGCGCCAGAAAATCGAGCGCGTGATCGAACATTTCGGACTGGATTCGGCGAGTCATGACGGCAAGGCCGTCGTGCACGTGCTCGACACCTATCCTCGCGACGAACTCTTTCAGGCGAGCGTTGCCGACTTGATTCGCATCGTGCGCGGGGTTGTGAATCTCTATGAGCGCCAACGCGTTCGAGTCTTTCTGCGGCGCGACGGGTTCGGGCGATTCTACTCCGCGCTCATTTACGTTCCGCGCGATCGCTATAACACGCAAGTGCGCCAGAAAATGGAGAGCGTGATTCGCGAAGAATTGCACGCGACTGAAATCGACTCGCAGGTGCAGCTCTCGGAATCAGCGCTCGCCCGCGTGCACGTGATTGCTCGTGTCGTTCGCTCGCATGAGCGGCGGGTCGATGTCGAAGACCTCGAGCGGCGCATTGCGGAAACAGTACACACATGGGAAGACAAGCTCCGCGAAGCGCTGATCGCAAGCAAAGGTGAATTTGACGGTCGCGCCTTGGGCGACCGCTACTCCACCCTCTTCCCGGCCGCGTATGAGGAGGATGTCGCACCGGAAGCAGCGATAGCGGACATCGATCAGCTTGAGCTCTTGCAGAAAGACGCCGATCGCATCGGCATTCGTTTGGTTGCAGGGCGCGGCGATGCCGTACATCTGCGCTTGTTTAGGACGGGCTCACCGATTGCGCTTTCGCAAGCGCTCCCCGTGTTGGAGAACATGGGATTCTTGGTGTTGAGCGAGCGCCCGTATCGCATCGCCAAGGACGAGCAACGAGCGATCTGGCTGCAAGACTTCGAAATGCGTCCGCGAGATGGGGGCGCGATTTCAGCCGATGAAATCGCACCTCGCTTTGCCGATGCGTTTACGGCGGTGTGGTCCAATCGTGCGGAGAACGACGGATTCAACCGTTTGATCGTCAGCGCCGGACTCGATTGGCGTCAGGCCATGGTGCTCCGCGCTTACTGCAAGCACATCCTGCAAGCAGGCATCGCATTCAGTCAGTCGTACATGGAGCAAGTATTCGCATCCAACTCCAGCGTCGCGACTTTGCTCGTCAGCATCTTCGAGACGCAGTTCGATCCTTCACAGCGACCGAAGGAGCGCGAGAAGACCTTGGCGAAACTGCGCCGAGGATTAGATAGAAAACTCGATGCCGTCAAAAGCTTGGACGAAGACCGCATTCTGCGTCGCTTCGCCAACTTGATCGACGTCACGTTGCGAACCAACTATTTCCAAAAGACATCCGAGGGCACGCCTAAGCCGTACCTCTCATTCAAGATCGACCCGCGACGCGTCGACGACATGCCGCAGCCTCGGCCTGCATTCGAGATCTTCGTGTATTCGCCGCGTGTCGAAGGTGTGCACTTGCGAATGGGACAAGTCGCTCGCGGCGGACTGCGCTGGTCGGATCGACGCGAAGATTTTCGTACCGAAGTGCTGGGCCTCATGAAGGCGCAGAACGTAAAGAATACGTTGATCGTCCCCGTCGGCGCCAAAGGCGGTTTCGTGCCCAAATGCTTGCCGGTCGGCGCGACTCGCGAAGACGTGCAGCGTGAGGGTGTCGAATGCTATCGGACATTTATCCGCGGCCTGCTCGACGTCACGGACAACATTGTCGGCGGCAAAGTCGTGCAACCGCCCGACGTCGTGCGGCGCGATTCGGATGATGCGTACTTGGTCGTAGCAGCCGATAAAGGCACCGCGACATTCTCCGACATCGCAAATGGCATCGCTGCCGAGTACGGCTTCTGGCTCGGGGATGCGTTCGCCTCAGGCGGCTCCGCAGGTTATGACCATAAGAAGATGGGCATCACCGCACGCGGCGCGTGGGAATGCGTGAAACGCCACTTCCGCGAACTTGGCATCGACACACAGTCCCAGAACTTCACTGCGGTCGGAATCGGCGACATGTCGGGCGATGTATTCGGCAACGGCATGCTGCAGTCGCCGCATATCAAGCTGGTTGCCGCATTCAATCATCAACACATCTTCGTCGATCCCGATCCAGATCCGGCCGCAAGCTTTGCCGAACGGCGACGGCTGTTCGCGCTGCCCCGCTCAACATGGGAAGACTACAACCGCAAACTCCTATCGAAAGGTGGAGCCATCTATTCGCGATCGTCCAAGGAGCTGCGACTCTCCACCCAAGCGCGCGAGATGCTCGAACTCGATAGCGAGACGATCACGCCGATCGAGCTGATTCGATGCATTCTGCGCATGCCCGTCGATCTGCTTTGGAACGGCGGAATCGGCACGTACGTCAAGGCGACGCAGGAAACACATCAACAGGTCGGCGATCGCGCCAACGATAGCCTGCGCGTCAATGGCGCAGAACTGCGCTGCCGAGTCGTCGGGGAAGGCGGCAATCTCGGCTTCACTCAACGCGCACGCATCGAATACGCGCTGAACGGCGGACGCATCAACACCGATTTCGTGGACAACTCGGGCGGTGTCGATTGTTCGGATCATGAGGTCAACATCAAAATTCTGTTGAACAACGCACCGCCGCGCTTCGCACTGACGCTCGCCAAACGCAATCGCCTCTTGGTGGATATGACAGATGAAGTTGCCGCACTGGTATTGCGCGACAACTACCTGCAAAGCCAAGCGCTTTCCATCATGGAAGCGCGAGCGAAAAGCGATTTGCTCGAGCACGCGTACACGATTCGCGATTTGGAAGTTGCGGGGCAACTCAATCGCTCCCTGGAGTTTCTACCAACTGCCGAAGAAATCGATGAGCGGCACAAAACGGCCCGCGGACTCACACGGCCTGAACTCGCGATTCTGCTGGCTTACGCCAAGATGGCGCTTTACTCCCGCTTGATCGAATCGGACGTACCCGAAGATCCATACCTAGGCCACGAACTCGAGCGCTACTTCCCGCCGCAAATCGAAAAACAGTGTGGGAGTTTTTTGCGCTCGCATCGCCTACGCCGCGAAATCATTGCGACAGCAACGACGAACAGCATGGTGAATCGCATGGGGGCTGCGTTCGCCCGACGCGCGCAAGAAGACACCGGCGCAAATGCGGCAACTGTCGTGCGCGCTTACGCGATCGCTCGCGAAGCCTTCGCTATGCGCCAGACGTGGAGCGACATCGAGAAGCTCGACAACCGCATCCAAGCGGCAACTCAGTACGAGATGATGTACGAAACGACGCGGCTCGTTCGATTCTGCACGTACTGGCTGATTCATCACCACCGAGACGCCCTGAACATCGACGCCCAGGTCCGCCGCCTCTCGGGAGGCCTGGCCGAACTTGCCGAACATTTACCGCAAGTGTTGTCGGGATCCGATTTACAAATTTTCGAACAGCGCCGCGAACACTATCGTTCTGCCAAAGTCCCCGAACCGCTTAGCACTCGACTCGCAAGCTTCATTGCTCTGCGCGCCGCTCCCGACATCGTCGAGCTCGCTGCACAAACCCGCGTGCGGCTACCGACCGTCGCTCGCGTGTACTTCGGCCTTGGCACCGAACTCGCACTCGATTGGATCCGCGAATGCATCGAATCTCTCGGCGTGGACGGACACTGGCAAGCCGTCGCACGCACCACTTTGCGCGACAACATCTACGAAATGCAGCGCTCCCTTTGCTTGCAAGCTCTGCATGGCGCACAACGCACGGTCGATGCATCCAAAGCTCTCAATGCCTGGATCGAACGCAATCGACGCTCGCTCGATCACGTCAAACAGACTGTGACGGACATGCGAGCGTTGCCGACGGCAGACTTCGCGACGCTCTCGGTTGCCCTCCAAGCCGTTCGACGCGCGGCGGAAGGGTGACGGGAACGGGGCTGTTTGTTGATGCAGTCGGCTGGCGAGGCCAGGAGAGTCCTCGGCGGACCCTCCGGTAGTCTTTTCCCGAAGCTAATTCGGTCGCCGCATCATTGGCTCCCAGCGGCCTCGCCCGAATTGCGATTCGCCGGTCCGCGCGACCTTCTCCCGGCTGGAAACATTTGGCCTGCTCTCGACTAAGCTCATCCCATCTTCACAGTGAACCCACACTCCACCCCTTCGTGATGCGGGGCGAACCGGCCCTTAGCAGAAGGCGCTTGTGAGCGGCCAAAACGGCCGACTCCCGCTTGCGGCAGTGAGGTCTGCGAACCGCGATTCGTGTCGGGAGTCGTTTTAAAAACGTTCAAAAACAGGATGTTTTTGTACGAGCTTACAAGGATGTACTTGCAGCGTTTTTGAAAACGACTCCCGGCACGAGCCGCGGTCACACCCTAAAACCCAAGGTCCACAGCATGACGATCAAGCGCCGCTCTGCTATAAAGCCGCCCCGAAATCACCCCTAACCACCCGCGTTACACCTCCTATGACCGGCAAACTCGTACTCGTCCGTCACGGCCAGAGCGTCTGGAATCTCGAAAACCTCTTTACCGGCTGGGTCGATGTCGACTTGACTGACCTCGGCCGTAACGAAGCGAAAGAGGCAGGGAAATTGCTCAAGGCTGAAGGCTTTGAATTCGACCTCGTGTTCACCTCGGTGCTCAAACGCGCCATCCGCACGATGTGGATCGTGCTCGATGAAATGGACCTCATGTGGCTGCCGGTCGAACGCTCATGGCGCTTGAACGAGCGTCACTACGGCGCACTGCAGGGCTTGGACAAAGCTCAGACGGTCGAAAAGCACGGTGCCGAGCAGGTGAAGATTTGGCGCCGCAGCTATGACGTTCCGCCTCCTGCGCTCGCACTGGATGACAAGCGTCATCCTCGCTTCGAGCGCCGCTATGCTTCAGTCAACCCGCAAGAATTGCCCGCTGCCGAATCACTCAAGACCACGCTCGAGCGCGTATTGCCGTTCTGGAATTCGCGCATTGCCCCTGAATTGAAGGCCGGCAAGAACGTCCTCGTCGTCGCTCACGGCAACAGCCTGCGCGCAGTCGTGAAGATGCTCGACAACATGTCGAACGAAGACATCCTCGAGTTCAACATTCCGACCGGCATCCCGATGTACTACGAACTCGACGATTCGCTGAAGCCGAAGTCTCGCAAGTTCCTCGGCGATCCCGCCGCCATCGCCGCTGCTGCGGAGGCCGTCGCTAAACAGACAGAAGGCAAAAAGAAGTAAGCGGGCGGACGGACACAAAGATCACAAAGAAAATCAGAGAGCATCAAAAAAGGATTGGCCAGCATTTAAGTCTGGCGTGCTCTCGTTTGATGGTCTCTCTAGCCATGGAATGAGACCGAGGGAACGCGCAGATCGGCAATGGTGCGAGTATTCCTTTTTTGTGATCTTTGTATTTCTTTGTGCTCCTTGTGTTACATCTTTGTCCGGTTTCGCACGAAGTACTTTGCGCTCTTTGCGTTGCGTCCGGCTCCCTAAACCACCGCTCGAACCTCCATCCACAATTCGCGGATGTACTCGAACAGCCAGCAGGCAAGTTCGAGCCGATGCCATTGCGCGTACAGCGGGTTCACTGCATACGCCCGTAAAAGATCCGCGCGCTGTTCGCGGCTAAATCCGTGATACACGCAGATCGAGGCGAGATCGAACATCGGCTCGCCGACGCCCGCATACTCCCAGTCGATGAGTCGTAAGTGCTCGCCTTCCACGACATTCAGATGATGGATGTCGTTGTGGCAAAGCGATGGCTTAGTATCGAGCGCCAAGGTCTTACCGACCTCTTCACCGCGTGCGCGTAGCTGCGGCACAGCAGGTGCCGGAGCACGGCCGTATTCATCGAGCGTGCGAAGGTAACCTCTCATCGCATCGATCAGATTCACTTCGCGAGTACCGGCCGGCACGGGCAGCTCATGCAAACGGCGCACAAGATAGGCAAGACGCACTGAGTTGTGTCTCGCGTGCGGATCCGTTTCGGCCCACGTAGCGCCCAAATCGCGAGTCACAAGAACGTGCCTCGCCGGATCGCATAGAAGCACCTCGGCACCGATGCTCGCTTCTGCAACCGCACGTAGAATCGCAGCCTCACTCGTCCGATCGATCTGTAGCGCCTGCTCATCCGCTCGACTGATTCGCACAATGACGCTTGCATTACCGACGCTTGCCCGCCAGCTCTCGTTGGTCAGTCCATGCTTGATTTCATCGACGCGCTCAACCGCATCGACCGAAGTGCCCAGCGCCTCCGCCGCAAATTCAGCCGGCGACATTCGGTGCCTCGCTCGCGGTCTCCGCAACCTGCGCATGCTGCTCGCGTCGCCAAACCACATATCCGCGAATCACGATGCCAACGTAGATGATGAACAAGACGGTCGTGGGATAGAGCTGCTGAGTGAAATACAGATAGGCAGCGACGCCGTCGACCACGACCCAGTAGAGCCAGTTCTCGATGACCCGGCGGGCGACCATCCACGTAGTAATCACGCTGCCCCAGGTCACGAAGGAATCCAAATACGGCGCGATCGCGTGAGTCTCGCGCGTGAGCAGCCAACCATTCACGACGGTGGCAACAAGCACGACCACCACCGCGCTGACATGCTGTCGAACACTCCACGCACGAATCGCAACCTCGCCTTCGCTGGTTCGCCCTCGCGTCCAGTCGTAAAAGCCCACGCCCGCCATCACGAGATAAAAAACCTGCAATGCCGTCTGCATATAAAGCGATGCGCGCCAGAAAATCACGAGATAGATCGCCGTGCTCGCGAACGCGCACAACCAACACCACAGGTTGCGACGAACTGCCAGCAATAGGTATGCGAGGCCGAGCGCAGCCGCGACCGTCTCTGCGATCGACCATTGCTTTAGTTGTTCCAGGAAAGTCATGGAATCGGTGATGGGGTAATGGAGTGATGAAGTGAAAGCGCTACGCGCGCTCAGAACTAACAATCATGCCCACACCCTGACCGATTACCACGCTCTTGGCGCGTCTGCTCACATCGCAAATCACTTCAATGGCCACTTCGTTCACCGCATCACCCCATCACCTCATCACTGCGAAGCCTCTCCACCGCCCAAGATCTTCATCACAAAGACCTTCCGCCCGTGTTCGCCGAAGCTCTGAGCGGTTTCTTTCGCAAGAATCTCGAACAGGCGTTGATGCTCGCCCGAAATCTGCGTACTCATCGAATTCGTGAGCACTTTGATCTCAGGATAAGTATTCAGCCGATCGATGAAGTCTTGGATCGGCGGAATGAAGTCGCTGTCGAGGGGGTAGAGGCTAATTTCGATGGCAGTGTGCATGCGTGAAATTCTCCAGTTGATCAATCGAGGTGGCAGTGATGCGTGAGGAAGTGAGGAAGTGAATATCGTCGCTCGCTACGCCTTTCACTCCCTCACGTCCCACTTACTCACAATCTTCACCATTCAAACCGCGCCGTAACGCCAACCGTGCGCGGCTCGCCGAGTTGAACATAGCGCTTGTTCTCGAAATCCGGCGGCTCATTGCCGAAGAAAAAGCCGCGGATGACGTAGTCCTGATCGAACAAGTTGCGAGCCCAGGCATACACGCTCCAGTGGCCCGCTTCGTAACCTGCCTTGAGGTTCACTAGCGAGTGAGCCGGAGCACGTGCATCGTTCGGCGGCACATCGAAGTAGTAGTCATCCACCGCGATGAAATCGGCACGCGCCATCCAACCGCGCGAACGCCAGGTGGTATTGATGGACGCTTGATACTCGGGTGCATGCGCTTGATCGCGATTGCTGACATCTTCACCTTCGGGGCGATATCCGGAATAGCGGGTGTGTAGCAGGCCTAGCGAGGCGCCTACTTCAAGATGTTGCGTCATGCGCCATCGCAAGCTGCTTTCCAGTCCCAAGTTCGTTCCACCAGCCGCGTTATCAGTGATAAAGAAGTAGCTGTTCGGATTCCCAACGGGATCGAGTTGCACGCCAGTTGAGACCTGCATGTCCCGACGCTTCATATAAAAGCCGGTGACATCGCCATAGAGGCGATGGTTGAACCATTCACCCTTCATGCCGAGATCCAAGCTCCACAAGTACTCC
The DNA here is from genome assembly GCA_023391335.1 of Pseudomonadota bacterium. Classification (GTDB taxonomy): domain Bacteria; phylum Pseudomonadota; class Gammaproteobacteria; order Steroidobacterales; family Steroidobacteraceae; genus Steroidobacter. Next base: position 17,212 of record JAEWBG010000071.1, read on the forward strand.
GGTGCAAATCGTTCGCGAATCGTGGCGGCTTGGCCGAGATTGAAACCGCCGGCCTTGTACCCGCGCGACAAAGTAACGAACCATCGAGTGCTCGTCTGGGGCTCGAAGTACACGGTCGCCTGGCCGCCCCACATGCGATCGCGCTCGCTTGCGTCGGTCACCCGCTGATCGCCGTCTTGGATACCGCGATCTGAATAGTCAGCCGTGCGTTGCTCGCCGCGCAGCCCGAACGCCCAACCCCACCGCGAGCTGAACTGCCCCTCAAGCTCACCGAAGATCGCGACGTTACGAGCTTCGTAATCGCTGCGCAGCCAATCGTCGGTTGAGCCCGAATACTCCGGCGCATTCGGATCGACATACGTCCCGACACTCGTTTCACGCAGCGTCTCATCCAAACTCATGCTGTAGACGCCGACGAGCCAACTGAACGCATCGCGATGTTCATCGGATGACAATCTGGCCTCGAGACTGCGAGTACGACGATCGGTCAACGCACGATAGAAGTAGTCGTACGTGTAGGGAGCCCAGCTCTGCGCATTTCCCCAATCGCCATCGAAGCTGTAATCGCTGTCGGAATTCGCGCCCGAGCCGATGACCGTAAGTTTCGCGTTCGCCAAATCAGTCGTAAGGCGAACTGCCGCACCATCGGACTTCTGTGCATCTTTACCCGGCCGGTCCGCAAGCGAGGTGCGCGTATTGTCGATCGACCAACCGTCGTAACCGTTGTCGAGGTCAGAGTGCAGCCAAGTGAAATCGACGGTGGTCGCATCGCTCGGTTGCCAACGCCATTTGCCGCGCGCCGTGAGCTCGTCGCGGCCGTTCGTATCTTTGCGTCCTAGATATGGATCGTCGCGGAATCCATCGCTCTGGTAGCGCTGCACGGACAGCCGCCAAGCGGAATTCAACGACTCGATCGGTCCGCTTGCCGCCGCCCCGTATGAATAGGTGTTGTAGTCGCCCGCGAACGCTTCACTGGAGAACGTGAGTTGGTCGCTCGGATCGCGACTGCGCACTGAGATCAAACCTGCAAGCGCATTCGCGCCGTATCGCATCCCTTGCGGTCCGCGCAGCACCTCGATGCGATCCACATCGAACAGCGTGGCAGGCATCCCGATACCGCTGAAGTCGATGTCGTCGATCAGAAATCCCACCGACGAATTCGGCGCGCCTTCATATTGCTCGCGCTCACCAATGCCACGAATCTGAAAGAACCGCGGTCGCGATGTGCCGCCGGCCCAAAACAGATTGGGCACTTGATTCAAGACATCTTCGAAATGCTGCTGACCCGCATCGTGCAACGTCTGATCGTCAAGCACGGTGATGCTCGAAGCGACTTCAGTCAGCGACTGCGGTCGAAAGGTCGCGGTGACGATGACTTCGTCCAGCGAGTCAGTCGATGGCAAATCGGCGGCCCAAGCGGATGTGGCTGCCAGCGCGGTGCCTAAGCACCAGAATGAGAAACGCATTCCAAGTCTCCTATGAGAAAAATAGAAGACCCGGTCCCAAGCGAGATGAAAGCAGAAAAAATGTACGCGAGGAAATCGCATGACCTGCTCCCTACGCCGGTACTAACCGGATCAGGTTCAACGGGTCCACCGGTCAGTGCGGGTACACATCCGGCATCTCAGGCCCTTTCAGGGCCACCCCAAGGCGGGCGCGAGTATAGCCAGTTGCGATTGCAGCTGCGAGCGCAACCTAGTGACTCGTGACTAGCGGATAGTGACTAGAGCAATCGCCAGGCTCAGAAAAGTGAGGAGGTGATGAGGTGAAGGCCCTTCGCGCGTAAAGAAGCTAGACGGCCTTAACTTACACGCCCTCGTTCTGGCTCGCCGAAAGGCGTACCCGACGCCCGCGTCCTTCCCGACGCCGGTCCTTCCCGCCGAGAAAGTCGCTCGCGACGATCGGCCGTCTCGACAACGAGGCGCTCGCGCGCCTCTCTTGCGCTCTTCGCACGCTTCCGCCATCGTGGCGGCCCGTTTGTGCTTTGCGAGGCTCGTTTGTATGGCTCAGCGCCGCTGTCGGCTGTTTCATGTCGATGCGTTCACGCGCCAACGTTTTAGCGGCAATCCTGCGATCGTGGTGCTCGACGCCGACGATCTCACCGAAGCGCAAATGCAAATGATCGCGGCCGAGGTAAACGGCGAGACGGCATTCGTGCTCGAAGCCGAATCCGGCGATCACGACATGCAGGTCAAATTTTTCACACCGCGCCATCCGGTGCCGTTCGTTGGACACGCAACGGTTGCGGCGCAATACGTGCGGGCGAAGAAAGAAGGTAAGCCAGCGGGCAAGGTTCGTCAGCGCACCGGCGCGGGCGTCGTGGAGATCGAAGTGATCGATGCCGATGGCGACTATCGCATTGCGATCACCCAAGCGCCGGCCTCCTTGGGCCCAGTCATTCCCGATCATCAACGCCGTCAGGTGCTAGATGCGCTCGGCATTTCCCATCCCAGCCTGCACAAAGATTGCCCGCTGCAAATCCTGACGAAGGGCAACTCTCGACTTCTGATTGGGTTGCGTTCGCCCGATCTGCTCGGGTCAGTGAAGCCCGACTTCGAAGAGCTCACGCGTCTCACGCCTCACGTCGGCGCTGAAGGATTTTTCGTCTTTGCACTATCGAATGAGAATGGCCAAGTCGGCACCGAATCGCGAATGTTCGTTCCTGCGCTCGGCATCCCCGAGGATCCAGTCAGCGGCAATGCTCATGGCATGCTCGGTGTGTACCTCGTGAATCACGGACTCATTACCGCGAAGGATGGGCACGTGACGTTCCGCGGCAAGCAAGGCCAGTGGGTGCGCCGCCCGGGCGGAGTGGAAGTCGAAGTGGAATCCTCGGGCAAAGTCGCGCAGTCCGTTCGCATCGTAGGCGATGCGGTGATCGTGTATGAGGCCGAGGTGCAGGTCTAAATTGAAGTGATGACGTGATGAGGTGAAGGCACTTCGTGCGTAGCAAAGCCACGAGCGCCCGTATACGGCTGACCTACTTCGTTCACGCGCGCAGCGCATTCACTTCATCACCCCATCACGCGCGCTGCTCCTCCACCGCCCGACCGCGCTCAATCCGAAGCACGCGAGTCACAGACGCAATGATGTCTTCTTGATCGTGCACTGCCATCACGATCTGCACGCCGGATCGCGCAAGTCGATCTAGAAACTCCAGCACCTCCGCACGCACGCCGCGATCCAAACCGGCGCAGGGCTCATCGAGCAGCAACAACTCAGGTGAATTCACCATCGCGCGCGCAATCAATGCAAGGCGCAACTGGCCGTAACTCACTTGTCGCGGCCCACGCTGCGCAAGGGATTCGATTCCAAAGAACTTCAGCCATTGCCGCGCGACGCTTCGATCGCGTGCCGTCGATGGCCAATCCATTCCCACGCTGTTGTAGCGACCGGAAATCACGATCTCTTCGATCGATCGTGCACCGTAGTGATCCGCTTGAAGTTCAGGCGAAACCCAGCCGACGCGACGCTTCCATTCCTCGATGCGAGTGCCGCGCTTGAATCCATCGCGCACCAGTTCCCCACCGAGCGCGACATGGAGATCGCCGTAGAGCACATTGATCAATGTCGATTTGCCCGAACCATTCGCGCCGAGGATGGCCCAGTGTTCGCCGCGATTGAGCTCCCAATTCAAGTTGCGAATGACGGGTCGATATTCTCGATAAAGGTCCGCATGCGCGATGCGAATGAGCGGCTTCTTGGATTTCGGAACGCGCGGCCGAAGCGAAGGAACGCTGGCTACTGCGTTCGATGCCGCCTTCTTGGCTGCAGCTTTGAAATCGCGCCTCTCGCCTTGGGAAACGATCTTGCCGCCTTCCATGCGCGCCCAATGCGTGAAGTTTGTCGGCAGCTCGAAGTCACGGTGCGAGGTGAGGATCCATGTATCGGATTTGCCGCGGCGGCCCAGCACATCGATCAGCTTGTGACGCGTGCGAGTGTCGAGCCCATTGAACACCTCGTCCATCAGCAGTACTTGTGGATTGCCCACAAGTGCGCGTGCGACCAGCACCAGGCGACGTTGGCCATATGAGAGCGTCAAGAATTTGCGATCGCGCAAGCTCCACAACTTGAACTGACGCAGGAGGCGCTCGACTGCGCGACTCTGCGTTGCCGACGGTTCCGTTAGCGCGATGTCTTCGTCGAATAGCCCAGTTGCGACGACATCGCGCACCTTCAGATTCCAGTCGTAGCGAACATATTTGTCCTGCCGCTCTGGACCGATGTAGCCGATGTGACGTTTGACGTCCTGCGCATCGCTCTGCGCGCGTGACCCGAAGCGATACACGCGCCGCTCTCGACCCAGAGGTGTCGGCCATTTATCGCCGCGCAACAGTTTCAGAAGCAACGTTTTGCCCGAGCCATTCGCGCCGAGCAGGACCCATCGCTCACCACGGTGCAGTTGAAACGAAACATCGTCGACCGCGACATGCCCTTCGAAAACGATGGAGCAGCAGTGAAGCTCGATGAGCGGCTTGGAGGTAGGCAGAGTGGCTCTGCGCGGCAAAGGGCGCCTGCCGCGAGACGATTTGGTGATCGACAAAGCTAAAGGATCCGGCATCGACGAGGAGCGCGAATGATAACTAAAGCGCCCATGTCGGAATGTCCAAAAATGCTCAACAGACGCCAAGCTCCACTTACTCACTCTTTCTTTAGCGTTTGCCCTGCGTCCTAGTGGTCTGCGCGCGCGCCGTGGAATCATCTCCCGTTCCCGAAGCGCGGCATCCCCAGACGTGCTAATTTCGCCCACGGTTTTGGGGAGGTGATGCTGCAGGCATGTATCTAACAGCCGCTCTGTTCGTTGGCACGCTCGTCGCCATCGTGGCCGCCTACGCCTTCGTTCGCAAACGGCAGTTGGTCCCGGAACTGACCGTCATCCGCGAAGAGCCGCCCCCACAACCCGAAGCTGCCGTTGAAAACTCAAGCCCGCAGGCGAGTTACTCGACGGAAGCCATCGAATCTCTGCGCGGCGAATGGCTCAAGCTCGCGTTTGGAGTACCGCGATTCGATTACCAAATTCTCGGCGAACATGCGCACGTCCTGGCGCGCATCGATGCAGCGGTGGAGACCTCTGCCCAGCAGCGCGAATACTTTCCCCGTCGCCCGATGCTGTTGCCGAAATTACTGCAGACCCTCAACGACAGCGACAGCACACGACAAGAGCTCGTTCGCCTGATCCTCGAAGATCCAAGTTTGGCGGGCGCTGTTCTCCAACGCGCAAACAGCGCCTTTTATCGGATCGGCCACGAGCGCGTGGATAGTCTGGATCGCGCTGTCAGCCTGCTGGGCGTCGATGGGCTACGCGGCCTGCTGGCGACGGCGATCATGCAGCCCGTGTTCCGTTTGCCGAAGGGCTATTTCGACCAGTTCGCGCCGCTCTCTTGGGAACAGGCGCAGAACGCTGCGTTCGCGGCGGAAAAATATGCGACCTTCGAGCGCAGCGTCGATCCTTTCGTGGCGCAACTGTTAGCCGTGCTCGAACCACTCGCCCGCATCGTGATTTTCCGATTGACGCTCGATAAGTATCGCGAGTCGCCCAACATCTTGCCGCGCCCGGAAGTCTTTATCCGCGCCATTCAAACGCACAGCGAAGCGATGGCCGTGAGAATCGCTGCTGCGTGGGAGCTGTCCGATGAGGCTCTGGACGTGCTGCAACAACAAGCGAAACACATCGCTCCCACGCACATGTCGCAACTCGCGCAAAGCGTTTATTACTCGAGACTTGCGGCTGAGCTACTCGCGCTGGTCCGACGCGATGTTTGCCCCGAGGAAGATGCGCTCAATGTGCTCGTCGGCCAAGGCTTGGCGCTCGGGCGAGCGAAAGCGCTGTTTTCTGCGCCCGATTCCTCGAACAGCTAGTCGGAACCCTCACGCAGCAGGGGCGTTAATCCTCACACAGAATGCGAGGGTTTCCAGATGTCCTGGTTGAAAACGCGAATGCAAAAGCAGGAAGGCAAGATCGGCTGGATCCTGTTGTGGCTGCTCGGCGTGCCGATTCCCGTATTGCTGGTGCTGTTCCTCTTGCGAGGCTGCACCTAAACCGAATCGCGGCTTGCTGTGGATCGTACTGGTGTTCTCGCGCAGAGCGCTTGAGTACGATCGCAGCGTCTACAGCAACATCAAGAGAACATCATGCTGGTTCGATTTCGATCTACTGCGACCGAGTCCATCACCATGTTCGGCGACATCGCCACTGAACTGTTGCGGTTAATGGGCGCCACCGGCCGCGTACCCGGCGCCTTGAGTCCCGAAGAAGTACCCAGCGCCCTCAAGCGTTTGGAATCAGCCTTGGACCAAATCACTATCCAACAGCAGACCCAGACACCCGCACGCCCGGCGGACAATGAAGATTCTGCGACGGACGAAGACAAGGAGGATGACGCCAAGCCTGCCGTGTCTCTGCCGACCCGCGCCGTTCCGTTGGTGAGCATCATGAAGCGCGCTGCGGCGGCGCATAAAGAGCTGATGTGGGAAGTGCAATAAGACGCGGCGGCCCGATCGTCGCGTGCGACTCATCGGCGTGAATGACTAACGTCGGGAAGGACGCTGCGCGTCGGGTAAGCCCGCGGCGGGACAGAAGTACGGCTCCCCTCCGATTGGCCTGTATCTTTCTGGATCTGAGTCCGTTGCGACTCCGGGGCGTGCAACGATCCGGCTGCTTCTCCGACTCTGGCCCGCGCATATGCGCTGGTCTGTCCCGACGCAGTCCTTCTCGACGACACAGTCGTCCTTCCCGACGTCAGTCCTTCCCGATCGCCAAGCGATCCGTCATCCTTCCGTTCTGACCTGACGATAGTCCCACCTGACGCGCAGCGTCCTTCCTGACGACAGTCCCTCCTGATGGCGAAGCCATCCGTCATTCGAGCCCTTCCCGAAGCGATCCGGCATCCGATCTGACACCGTTTCCGGCATAATCCCGCCCCTTCCACGTACCTGGGCTGGGTTTCCAATGGGCCGTATTTTCGAAGTCAGAAAGCATGCGATGTTCGCGCGATGGAACCGCATGGCGAAACAATTCGCGCGCATCGGCAAGGACATCACGATCGCAGTGAAGTCCGGCGGACCCGACCCGAGCTCGAACCCCGCCCTGCGCCGCGTCATTCAAAACGCCCGCGCGATCAACATGCCGAAGGACAAGGTGGAATCCGCGATCAAGCGCGCTTCGGGCAAGGATTCCGCGAACTACACGCAAATCATTTACGAAGGCTACGCACCGCACGGCGTGGCCGTGCTCGTCGAAGCGGCAACCGACAACCCGACTCGTACCGTGGCGAGCGTTCGCAACATCTTCTCGAAGCACGGCGGCAATCTCGCCACGTCCAACAGCGTGAGTTTCTTGTTCAAGCACATGGGCGTGTTTCGGTTGAATCCCGAAGGCATCGATCAAGACGATCTCGAGCTGTACCTCATCGATCACGGGTTGGAAGAAATGGGCGAAAGCACCGGCGAGAAGGGCGAACCGCAACTCGTCATTCGCTGCAACTTCGAAAACTTCGGCCACGTGCAGAAGGCGCTCGAAGATCGTGGCATCGCTCCACTCTCGGCGGAACAGGAATACATCTGCACCGTGCCGACTGAACTGCCCGAACCTCAAGCAACCGAGGTGCTTGAGTTGATCGACAAGTTGGAACAAGACGAAGACGTGCAGAAGGTGTATCACACGCTGGCATAAGCACGTGATGAAGTGATGCGGTGATGGAGCTCCGCCACGAGAATTTCACACGGAGATCCGGACGCAACACAAAGCGCGCATAGGAAAGAGTGAGTAAGTGAGAGCGAGCATCGCTCGCGTGAGAGCTGCGCGTGAAAGCTGATCCGGAAAAAAGAAAATCTCACACAGAGTGCACAGAGCACACTGAGTCCAAAGCTATCGCACCCGTGCTTCCGCCTCTGGCCTGCGCGTAGCGCTTGCTTGCCAGTGGCTCGCTTGCCGCTAGGCTCGCCTGCCGATGCAGTCGGCTTGCGGCTCTTCGAAGAGTTTTCACACGGAGCACGGAAGCCAGACGCGTCACAAAGTGGGCATAGAAAGCCGTGAGCAAGTGAGTGCGAGCGACGCTCGCGTGAGAGCGCGTGAAGGCTGATCCGGAAAAGAAAATCTCACACAAGAGCACACTGAGTTCAAATGCCGTCGCACCCGCGCAGGCGGGTGGCTATCTTGTGTCGAATTTATTCGCCGCATTGGAGCAGAAGTTAAGACATTTGACAGGATGAACAGGATTGACAGGATGTGCGCTGGGCGCGTGGAGTCTGAGGTGTAGTAGTGTGAGCTGTGAGCTGTCGAAAACGCTTTTGCTCCCGCAATCCATCCTGTTCATCTTGTTAATCCTGTCAGGATTTCTGTTTTCTTCAGCTTCGCATTCAGACAGGGAATTTCACGGGGAAAGAAGCGAGCGGTTCATTCTTGCAATTCACCAGTCAGTAGTCAGTCATCACTCAAGAGATCCGGCCTGCGCGTAGCGCTTGCCTGCCCATAGGGCTTGCCTGCAGTTAGGCTCGCCAGCCGACACAGTCGGCCAGTTTCTGTTCTGACCTGACGCCGGTCCTCCCTGACGCGTGAGCGTCCTACCTGACGTGAGTCCGTCCTGATCGCAAAGCGATCCGTCCCCTTCCATTCTGACCCGACGCTAGTCCCTCTCGATGCAACAGCATCCCTCCCGACGTTAGTCCTTCCCGATCGCGAAGCGATCTATCGTCCTGCGTTCTGACCTGACGCCGGTCCTCCCTGACGCGTGAGCGTCCTACCTGACGTGAGTCCGTCCTGATCGCAAAGCGATCCGTCCCCTTCCATTCTGACCCGACAAAGTCCTTCTCGACTGCAACGCAGTCCTTCCCGACGTTAGTCCTTCCCGACGCGAAGCGTCCAACGACTCTCTCTTTCCAATTCTTGCCTGCGCGCAGCGCTTGCCTGCCAATGGCTCGCTTGCCGCTAGGCTTGCCTGCCGGTGAGTCGAGTGCGACGACCGGCTACCCTCTTCATTTTTTGCTCTGTTCCCTGCCGCACTCACCGTTGAACAAATCCACGCGCTTCGCGTTGTCCCTGTCTCGCAACTGAGATAAGGAGCCGCCATGCCTCTCAAAGTGAAAAGCCCTGCGTTCTCGGAGGGCAGCACGATTCCTCGCAAATACATCGGTGAAGGAGACAACATTTCTCCACCGCTGGAATGGTCAGGCGCGCCAGAAGGTACGCGTAGCTTTGCATTGATCTGCGAAGATCCCGACGCACCCTCGGGCATCTTTCGCCATTGGGCAGTTGCGAACATCGCCGCAGATGAAACCGGCCTATCCGAGGGAATCGGCAAGGCGAACGACAACTGCGACTTCGCTCTCAACGACTTCGGACACGCCGCGTACGACGGCCCGCTGCCGCCTAAAGGGCACGGCGTGCATCACTATCACTTCCGCGTTGCAGCACTCGACGTCGATCACATCGACGCACCGCCAAACGCGAAGGCCGAGCAACTTTGGCGTTCAGTTCGACCGCACATCATTGCGGAGGCTCAAACGATTGGCACTTATCAACGTTGAGGCTCCGCATTGTCGGCGAGCAAGAAGAGATCGAGCCAGGATGATCGGAGCTGAGCGATCTGTTCTGAATTTATACATCCTGCTAATCCTGCCTAAGCTTCTTCGCTGGCTCTGGAGCCGGAGTTAAGAGATTCGACAGGAAGAACAGGATTTACGGGATGGTCGGAGACAAGAAATCTGTTGTTCCTCTGTACATCCTGTTCATCTTGTTAATCCTGTCCAAGCTTCTTTGCCAGCTCTGCAGCCGAAGTAAAGACCTTGGACAGGACATACAGGACTACCAGGGGGACTACCAGGCTGGCTGAAGCAGCCGCAGGTGAGTCGAGGCCTACGTTACAGCTCGCTCAAATCGGCACGGATCACTTCCATCGGCGACTTAGCCGCACGGATGCTCAGCAAAACCTGTTCGAGTTCCTTAAGGACGAGCGGCTTACTCAAGTAGCCGTCCATGCCTGCAGCTAAACATCGCTCGCGATCGCCTTTGAGTGCATGCGCAGTCAACGCAACGATCGGCACCCGCGGCGCTCCGTGCTCGACCTTCTCTAGAATTGCCGCAGTCGCCTCGAAGCCGTCCATCTCGGGCATCTGCATGTCCATGAAAATGACGTCGAAGCGCTGGCGCTCGAACGCTTCCACGGCGGCACGACCATCGCCGACGATCGTGACGACATGTCCACTCTTACGCAGCACCCTCTCCATCAATCGTTGGTTCACTTGATTGTCCTCTGCGACGAGAATGTTCAACCCTGATGGCGGGGCCGGCACTGTCTTTGTCTGCTCTAGAGGTCGCGGCGATTTGTTCTGCAGCTCCGTGCGGCCTAGCGCCCGTTCTAGCACCTGCTTCAACTCATCGCGCCGCACAGGTTTCGTCAGGTGTGCAGCCACGCCCAGGGTGCGACATCGATCCAAATCATCGCGCTGCGACGTCGAGGTCAACATGACAACCACCGGTGCGTGCAGATCGGGGCGAGTTCGCAATCGCTCAATCAGCGCGAAGCCATCTTCCTTCGGCATCACAACGTCCGTCAGCAGAAGGTCATAGTCGAGTCCGTTGAGCGAGGCCCACTCGATTCGAGACCATGCATTCGCGACACTCTCCGCTGAATCCGCATGCATACCCCAGCGGCGCATCATCTCTTCGAGGATGCGCAGATTCGTACGATTGTCATCGACGATGAGCACGCGACGGCCTCTCAGCAGCTCGATATCGATTCGCTGCGTGCTCGCGGCGGCACTCGCCAGCGCTACGCGAACCGTGAAATGGAAGCGGCTGCCCTTGCCTACTTCGCTGTCCACCCACATTCGGCCCTGCATCATCTCGACCAGTCGGCTGCAGATCGTCAAGCCAAGTCCCGTGCCGCCGTATTTTCTAGTCGTCGAACTATCTGCCTGCGCAAACGGATCGAAGATGAGCTGCTGCTTTTCCGGGGCGATACCAATGCCCGTGTCCGAAACGGTGAACTGGACAACGCAGTCGTTGCCCTGCGTCTCGAGCACTTTCGCAGCGAGGCTCACCTCGCCCACCTCGGTAAACTTGATTGCATTCGACAGCAGATTGAGGATCACCTGGCGAACTCGCATCCCGTCGCCGACTGCGATTTCAGGCACGTCACCAGCCACATCGCACAAGAGTTCCAACTTCTTGCCGTGCGCTCTGATTGCCACCGTCTTGAGCGCCGCCTCTACCGTCTCCCGAATCGAGAACTCGACGCGGTCGAGATCCAACTTGCCTGCTTCGATCTTAGAGAAATCCAAAATGTCGTTGATGACGGTCAGTAACGAGTCGCCCGAGGATTTCACCGTCTCCAAGTAATCGCGCTGCTCCGGGCTCAGATTGGTATCCAAGCACAGCTCGCTCATGCCGATGATGCCGTTCAGCGGCGTGCGGATTTCGTGGCTCATGTTGGCCAAGAACTCGCTCTTCGCTGCGTTCGCCGACTCAGCAGCCTCTCGCGCGCGTTTGAGCTCTTCTTCGGCCAACTTTCGCGCAGTTACATCGTTGGCGACCACTAGAACGTGATCCGTCGCACCACCATCCTCGACGATCGGCCGCTTGGTCGCAGCGAGCCATCGCGTGTTCCCATTCGCATCCACGTACGAATCTTCTTCGATGATCTTTTCCTGTTGCGAGTCCATCACCTCGATGTCGTCGCAGCAGCATTCCGTCACGAGAAGCGGATTGGTACCCAATTCGGAATCGGTGTGCCCGATCATTTCTTCTTCGCCGCGCGCGTGCACGTCCGCAGTCGCCTTATTGACGAGCGTGTAACGCCCCTCGCGATCTCGAACGAAAATCAGACTCGGCGTCGTATCGATGATCTGCCGCAAGAACTTGCCTTGCTTGGCGAGCGCAACGGTTTGGCTGCGCACTCGACGGCGCAACATGAACACCCACACCATCGACAAACATACCGACAGCGCAAGCAATCCGAGTACCGGCAGAGTACGAGTAAGCGTCCACCACGAAGCTTGATGCAGAATGTCGATATCGTCCGTGGAACGCAGAATCAGCCGGAACGACACCGGAACGTTGCCGATGTCGCCATCGAGCGGACGCCCGAGTTCGACGAGACAAACGCCTGTCAACGCAAGCGTGCTGCCCTCGCGCAAATCGCTTATCACGCCCTTGCGTGCGAGTTGAGCGCTGAAGGTACGTTGTCCTGCTCGCACGACGAAGACGTTCTCATCGGCATTGGCTGCGTGACTGAGCAATTTGCCTTCGATGTGAATGAGCTTGTTGGTCAATCCACCTTTCATGATGTCTTCCACGGTCGCGCGCTCAGGCATCAGCGTCGAACGCTCGGCAGACTTCCTGACCACGGCATCGGTGAGCACCGGGCCGCGATCGCTGGGACGCGGATATCCGACGACGTCGACAACATCGCCTACCTGAGCGTCCCCGAACTCACCTTGCACCAATGTGCCACCGGCTTCGTCTTGAATGGCGAGCCGATCGCGGTCCCGCAGCGTGACGGTGCCGCGCACGCGCGCAAGAGCCGTGCGTTGCGCATCTGCAGAGAATCGCAGCAAGTCGCTGATGCCGCGTATCGGCAGTGAGAAGGGATCTCCGGGAGCCGCATCCAATATCTGCACGTATTCGGGGGAGTAGACAAGAATTCGCAGTCCCGCCAGCTGGCCCGATTGAGTGAAAGCCGTCGCAAACACGCCGCGCGCCCGGATGCGTGCGTTCTCGTATTTCTTCAGCGACTCGGGCGTGGCGCCCTTGAAGAATTCCAGTTGCACGCTGCCGGCGGCGGTGGTGAGACCCAACCCGATCACATCGTGGTCTGATTTGATGCGTCTTGCCGTGCCTTCGAGTTCGACCCACTGGGAGTCCTGGCCACCCGCGTTTGCAAGCTCGGGTTCGATTGGCCGAGGCTCGGGCAATCCCACCTTTTGCAACACGCGAAAGTGGGGATGCGCGATGATCGGCGCGAACGCACCGCGTGCGGTAACGCCGTCGATGGCAATGAGTTCGCCCAAACTTAGCGGCTCCATCGATTGCAGGAAGCCGTCGACGAAGATTCCGACGTGATCGTTTTCGATGAAGAAGAATCCCTGCTTCTCATCGACCATTGTGACTACACCCTGCACGTTGACCGGCAGCGAACGCGCCGCATCATCCGATTTCAACGCGCGGATTTTTGCGATGTCCGTGAGCACCGCGTCTGGCGACTGCGCGTCCGTTGCCGGAACCTCGTTTGGCGCCAGTGCACGCACGCTCGCACTGCGCAACCACGTTGTATATCGCGTTTGAGCGGGCCAACCTGCGGCCGCAACCCATTGTCCCTCGGCGAATCGCACCGGAGCACTGGGCTCGATTGGCACGACGAATCCGTCTTGCTCGAGGACCCATGCCTTGCCAGCGCCCTTCGCCGCAATACGTCCACGTATGACGACCCGATGAGAATCGGCGAGCCATTTGGGATCGGCCACGAGTGCGCGCAAGGAAGGAACGGTCGGCGGCAAGAGCGGCGTGGGCTCATCGATGCTGATGTCTTCGGCGCCTCGGGCGAGCAATCGCGCAAGTACGGCGCTGGACTGATTGGTGAGGATCGTGAGGACGCCGCGCACACGAACTCGAGCATCGATGAGTTGTTTGGTATCGATGCCGCCGACGTCATGGAACACAGCCTCGATCTGCCGCGCGCCCGCGAGTTTGACGTGAATGGCGTGCGATTCAGTTTCGACCTCGCTGACCACGCCGCTCACTTCGACGCGCGCCGTCCCAAAGTCCTGTCGGAAGATCTCCTCGGGCTTGATATTCAGCAGTGGCAGCGGTGCCGTCCCAAGCCGTTTAACTGTTGGATTGCCGAAGCCGGTGAATCCCCATTGAAAGTCGACACCCGTGACGCCCTCGATCTCGATGAGCTCACCGGCCTCAGGTAGATCCGGCGCCTTTCCCGTCCAACGGGTCCAGAAGAAGATGCGCGCAGTACCGGTGTCGTCTTGTATGTAGATTGAGTCCTCGGCCGTGTCTTTGAACGTCACGATGCCGCGAACTTTGACCTTGCTGTCCTTCGGGTAGGCCGCCAGCTCCTTGACATGAAGCGCTTCGTCTTTGAGAACTGCGGGCCGATTCGCAGACTGGTGGCGCACGGTGAACACGATGCCCAGCAGAAGAATCGATGCAATACACGCAGCAGTGATGGTCCAAATGCGCCCGACAGCGCGTTTGGAAGCTGGCAACTCCGACAAAGATTTCTCCCAACGAGGTCTCGGGGTTCTAGTGAAGCAAAGTAGCTAGATGCTGGACGCAGCGAGCCCGAGACTCGTGCGCTTGGCATCTTGATCGGTCACGAATACTCAGACCTGAGCGTTGCGGCGAAGTGCCTGCCGGATTTGCGAATTGCTGCGCAAAATCAGCAAGCAATGCGCACTTCATGATGCTTCGGTCGTGCGTCGACGCCCCTCAACAGCCGCGCTCATTCTCGCGCGCACACGAAGTAGACTAGCCCGCGAGTTCGACTCGGTATCTTTCCGGTGCTCGCTTACAGATATTCCACTAACCGATGGACGCAGAATCACTGACTGGAAAACGATGAATCGTTTAGCTGCCCTCGTCCTTATGTCACTCGCGCTGCCAGTCGTCGTACTGGCGGGCAGTGCCGATGTGCCTGCGTCGGAAGATCGTTTGAGCGAACCCTGGTGGGCTGAACGGCACGACGCCATTCTCAAGTCATTACACGAGCACTCGGATGCGGAGCTCGTGCTGATCGGCGACTCCATCACTCAAAATTACGAGAAGGCGAATCCGCCCGACGAAAGCTTTCAGCCCACGTGGAATGAGTTCTACCAGCCTCGCAAAGCGGTGAACCTCGGATACAGCGGCGATACGACTTCGAACGTGCTGTGGCGCTTACGGCACGGCGAGTTATCGGGATTGAAGCCGCGCGTTGCGTTGGTATTGATCGGAACGAATGACACAGCGAAAGGCCGCACAGCAGAACAAACGAAAGCTGGTATCGATGCCATCGTGGCCGAACTCGAACAACAGCTTCCCGCGACCCATGTGCTTTTGATCGGTCTGCTCCCGAGCGACATCTCCGCGGCGAAAACACAAGCGGACCGGCGTGTGAATCAGCTGCTCGCCGCGTCGTACGCTCACGATACTCGCGTGACATACATCGACGTTGGCCATGTGTTCTACAAGAACGGTGAGTTGGACACCTCGATCTTCTACGATCCGCGCTTACCCTGGCATGCGAAAGCGCTGCATCCCGACACGACCGGACAACACATGATGGCCGAGGCCATTGAGCCGACGCTGAAGAGACTCATGCGGAAGTGAGATGCGCGGCATCGCAATAAACTTTGTCAGCGCGGGTATGTTTTCATGGGAGCGGCTTTAGATCCGGAGCCAGGAACTGCTGTTTCGCATCGACCGAATACAGACGCGTCGCAGAATAGTATTCCGTCAGTACTCCACGCACATCACCTAAGAGCCATTCATTGGCCCCGAGAAACTCATCGAACATGCATCGCGAGTGGACTCGCACGCTCGTGCCATCAATCTCACCAGCGCTTCCGACAAGGTTCGATTGAATTTGTCCGCCGCGCCGAAATGAGCGGCCAATCTCGCGATCCCTTCACATGTTCGCTCGATTGCCTGATCAACTGGATAACGCCGCAACATCAACCATGCCACGCGCACGTGCGCGCGGTGATTGAACTGCTGCGGCAACAAGGTGCAGGTTGTGAATGCGCCCAGGAATTCGTCGTCAGTCATGATTCCTCGTCTGTCGCGGCATCGGGGCGACTATAGAGGTCGGGTCAAGGGTCCGACTGTTGGCGACCCGTTGGCGTCTCGAACCCTGCTGTTAGCCCGCTGATGTGGCAACTCAGACCCGCTGCATTGGCTGCCTTGGGAATCCGTGCTCAGACGAAAGCCCCATCGCCTCGTGCGCACCGCGGCCAAGGGCCGCTAAGAAGTACCTTTCGCAAACACCCCAAAAACCGTTCTATGGATTGCTGATCCATGGGAACACGGATCATGTTTCTCTCTAACTCGAGTGTCCGTCCAGTCGCTCTCGAAGCATCAGTGCTCGAGCTCGACTCGCAAACGAGGTAATAAACGCGGCCACCTCCAACACCACAGTCTCAAACGGCGGAGTTTCCGCCGACAAATCGCGAACAAAGGCTGACCACTGCTGCAACTTTTGGGAGTCGCGGAAGAACCTCGGAGTAAAGGCATCGGGCAGCGTTTCGGGAATAGCTGTGCCGCGCCTTTCGAAAGTAGCGGCGATTGCCTGCGCGATTCGTGTCTCATCGAAGTCTTGTCTCTTGCTCAGCACCCACACGTCGTAGAAGTCCTTCATTCGACTATTAGCTAGTCCCAACGCCACTATCGCCTGATATTTCTCTGCGATGACCGTCTCCCGCGCATATGCGCGCAGATGCGGTGTGGGTTGATCAAGCAGTACAGGAAACTCGATCTCCTCGAGTCCAGGCTCAATCGCATCACCGAAGCCAACATCTACCGTCACATAGATCTTCGCCCGCGCCAGCATCGCTGTCGTTTGCAGCCTGACTCCGCCGTATTCGAGTTCTTCGCGTATTGGGCGAACGCGCAGGCCTTCACCGTCGAAGGTCACGCCATCCTCGTGCTCGATTGCACAGACCTCCTTCCAGACTGCAAGCATGGCGTCCGGCGACGGCTCTCCAAACCCTAGCAGATCCAGATCTCGCGTCGGCCGGTGCGGATCCTCGAACCATGTGGTGACGAGCATCGCTCCCTTTAGAGCGAAGCGGTTGCGATGCTTCGAGATGCTGAGTCGATACAACAATCGCTCGAGGGCATACCGGGTCAACAAAAGATCAAAGACCTGCCCTCGTTCGCGGGCCAAGTTCATCAGTCTCGCGCGAACAGATGCGCCGATATCGCGAGGTGCTTTAGCCATTCGTTAGTACGTTTACGTAAAGCTCCATAACTTTCCACACGCCTGCGTCTACCGCGCATCGAGCGATGGCGCCGGGCGTCGCTTTATGTTGACGAATCGCTTCGCGCAGGCCCTCGATGGCGACATCTAGGCCAACGGTCCGTCGATACCGAAACAGGTCTGCAATGGTTTTTGACACCGAGAAGATCGGGACGGATACGCCATCGATTCGATGTCGTACAACTCCCGACTTCAGTTGCTCTGCCGGGTAGTGTGCAAACCGCATGGGTGGATACGTGAGTCGAGGCCGCCAGTTTTTCGGTCCGATCGCGACCCATACGCGTGCTGGAATTCGGTCGGTCAAGCCATGAAAGGCAAGCGCAGAAGTCAGACAGACAACGCCTTTGGGAACCAGCTTCGATACTTCCGCTAGGGTGTGGTTAGCGTCGACATCAGCGTCGGGCAGCTGATAGAGCCCTCGGGCCAGTCGCGTAATGGCACCCTCAGCTTCTAGACGGGAAATAGTAGCTGCCGTGATCCCGGCTCGGCGGAACTCGGACAGCCGAATGAGCCCCTTTCGCCGCAGCAGCGCGAGGGCTTTGTCCGGTTGGCTGGTAGAGCGGGCTGCGCGCATAATGATACAAATCCTCGGTTGAGATCTTAGGTTGACCGAGGTTTTGTATCAAGTCGAATGATCCTCCAGCCTCGTACCCAGACCTTTCTCTATGAACGAGATCTACATCAGCACCGACGTCGAGACCGACGGCCCGATTCCAGGCCCGCACTCGATGCTCAGCATCGGCTCCGCCGCGTACACCGCGGACAAGGTGCTCGTGTCCACATTCGCTGCAAACCTCGAAACGCTGCCTGGCGCACAACCGCATCCGAAGACAGCCGAATGGTGGGCCAAGCAACCGGAAGCTTGGGCAGCATGCCGCAAGGATCTCGAGTCGCCCGAGCATGCGATGACACGATATGTGGCGTGGATCAAAACGCTCGACGGTAAACCGGTCTTCGTGGCTTACCCCGCAGGCTTCGATTTCATGTTCGTATATTGGTACCTGATCAAATTCGTTGGGGAGAGTCCGTTCAGTCACTCGGCACTCGATATGAAGTCGTTTGCGATGGCTGTGCTCAAGACAAACTATCGCGAGAGCACGAAGCGCAACATGCCGAAGCATTGGTTCGATAGGGCGCCGCACACGCATGTGGCGCTTGATGATGCAATTGAGCAGGGTGCTCTGTTTTGCAACATGCTGAAAGAGAGTCGCTCGTAGTCCTTGCGTCGGGCACTCCCCAAATTTGGACACCGGGGATCGTGCACCCCCACTCCAAATTTGGACACCGATGGATCGGGACCGCAGGCTCGACGGAACGATTCGGACTGCTTGCGGCCGGAGGGTGGTTGGCCCTCGTGCACACTGATGGTTATATTGCCGCAGCAACTTCGAATGCCGCGGTTGGTTGCCGATGTGGGAACCCCCAACCCGCAGGGTCGGGGAGTGTGAGAATCCCTCCGCGTCAAACAAAAAAGCCACAAGGTCATCGACCTTGTGGCTTGTCGTTTGGCGCGGCCGGACGGATTGCGCCTATCCATCCATGGACGGCGCGCGGTTGCGCCAGCGAATCGCTGTCCAAAATCGTTCTGACCAAGCGCAAACCTTGCGCGGGAAATCCCATGCGGACATACGATTTTATCGAACCCCCCGACCTTTGCGTGCAACGGTACGGCGGTTCAGATCCCTCCGCCTGAGCGAGTAAACGAAAAAGCCCATCGCGTTGGATGGGCTTTTTCGTTGGCCCCGAATTTTGGACAGCCGCGGATCAGCAACGCACGGCGGACGCAACGATTGGAGTGCTGGCCGGAGGGATTGCGCCTATTCGTCCATGGACGGCGCGCAGTTGCGCCAACGAATCGCTGTCCAAAATCGTTCCTTACGATTTTGTCGAACCCCGACCTTTTGGTGCAAAGGTACGGCGGTTCTCAATCCCGACGCTCGGCAGTAGACAAATAAAAAGGCCACCCGATTTGGGTGGCCTTTTTATTTGTCTGGCGCGGCCGGAGGGATTCGAACCCCCGACCACCTGGTTCGAAGCCAGGTACTCTATCCAACTGAGCTACGGCCGCGCGGGGGCGTGAAGTCTAAACGATCCGCGCCGTGGGTGCCGAGGCTTCTTAGTCGGGGCGGGCCGAGTTGGACACAGATCATTTTGGTCGCCGGCTCGCCCAAGCGGTCGGTGCCCAACACAGGTGTCGCCATCGGCGGTGTCCAGATTGCCGGCGGCAATTGGACAGCCACACAACTCACATAAGTTTCTGTGGGTGTCCAAACGATCTCAAACGATCTGGACATCCACGATCCCAACCTGAATTTCACGCCCCACACCGAAGGATCACCTGGAAATGAGCAACGCTACTACAACCAACTGCTTAGCCCTCCTCTCCGGAGACTGGCTCGGGGAGGAAACCATCGCGGCATCGAAATGGGGTCCGGGCGGTACCGCTGTCGCGAAAATTTCTGGGCGGCTTGCCCTGAACGACCGGGCGCTCATTCAGGACTACAGCGCCGAGCGCGATGGCAAGCATTGGCTCGCCGCGCACGCGGTGTTCGTCTTCGATGAGGCCTCCTCTGCTTACAGTTTATTCTGGTTCGATAACCTCGGCTTTGCGCCGACGCAGCCTGCACCTGGCGAGTGGAGTGGCGAGACGTTGACGTTCACTCGCACCTCTCCTCGCGGACAAACACGTCATCTGTACACATTTCAAAACGGGGAGTCGTATTCGCTGCGGTTGGAAAGCTCGTTCGATGACGGAGCGACTTGGATTCCTGTCATGCAGGGCACGTACGCAAGGGTGAAGTGAGGGAATAAAACGAGCCGAAGGTGTCGGATCGCGGCGCGCTGCTTCGTCCTTGGGATCAGTAACACAGTTCGGAGCCCGATCATGAGAAAACTAATTGCCAGCGTGATGATGAGCCTCGACGGCGTAATGCAATCACCCGGAGGTCCCGAAGAAGACCCGACGCACGGATTTCGATTCGGTGGATGGACCTGGGCGTTTTCAGACGATGTCTTCGGCCAGGAGCTGATGAAGTTGTTCAGCGCCCCATTTGATCTGCTCCTTGGCCGCAAGACCTACGAGATCTTCTCTGCGTACTGGCCACACCACGACGAGAATCCGATCGGCAAACGCTTCAACTCAGTGACTAAGTACGTCGCGACCACGTCGAACATGTCCCTTGCGTGGCGCAACTCAGTCGCGATTCACGATGCTGCGCGCGATGTCGCGAACCTGAAACAACAGGATGGACCGGCACTGCTCACGCAAGGTAGCAGCAACTTGCTTCAGTCCCTGCTCAAAGCCGATCTCATCGATGAATTCCGCGTGTCGATCTTTCCTTTGATATTGGGCAGCGGGAAGCGAATGTTCGCCGAAGGCACGCTTCCGGCTGGACTCAAACTGATCGACACGAAAGTTTCATCGACCGGTGTCCTGATCAACACCTACGCTCGTGCCGGCGATATCAAGACGGACGCATCGCCCCTACAAAATCCTTCGCCAGAAGAATTGCAGCGGCGCAAACGCTGGAGCAAGGAAGGCTGACGTTCCATTCGAGATGCACAAGGCCAACCGGGCCAGTCAATTTTCTTAATCGGTTGTCGGTTCGCGAATTGCTCATCCGTCCTAGATGCGACAGGCTCATATTTGACGCAATGGAGAAAGAACATGGCCAAGAACGTAATTTGTCTTTGGTACGACGGCGCGGCAGAAGAAGCCGCCAATTTCTATGCGAAGACGTTCCCAAACAGCGCCGTGACCGGAGTGCATCGCGCGCCCGGCGACTATCCCGATGGCAAGCAGGGACAAGTGCTCACGGTGGAATTCACGGTCGTCGGCGTTCCGTGCATGGGCCTGAACGGTGGTCCGGCATTCAAACACAGCGAAGCGTTTTCATTTCAGATCATTACTGAAGACCAAGCCGAGACCGATCGCCTGTGGAATGCCATTGTCAAAAATGGCGGGGCCGAAAGCGCGTGCGGATGGTGCAAAGACAAGTGGGGCGTGTCGTGGCAAATCACTCCGCGTGCACTGATGGAAGCGATCTCAGATCCGGACCGCGCCGCTGCAAAGCGTGCTTTCGATGCCATGATGACCATGGGGAAGATCGATATCACTGCAATCGAAGCGGCACGGCGCGGATAGCTGTGGAAATGCGCAGGCCGACGTGTCGGTGTCGGCCTGTCACGTAGTGACGCCGAAAGACGCATCTGCAGGTCACACCAACTACATCTTCGGGCTGAAGCGTCTCACTCGATTCGATAAACCCGTTCAATCAAGTGGCTCAATCCGCGTTCGCGAAATTTGACGTTTTCGTCGGATCCAAGCACATCGACTTCGGATAGGAGATGGATCTTCCGATCAGAGAACAACGCGTGAATTTCGTCATCCGTGACCACGAACGGCGGCCCCGACATCTCATGCTGCGGGTAATCGACTGTGATGAGAAGCGACTGCGTGTTGCCCGGCAGAATCTCGCGGAGCTTCGCCACGTACTCTTGGCGCATCTCGCGAGGCAGCGCAATCAACGCCGCACGATCGAAAACTGCGCGAACGTTCGCGAGATCGCTGCGTGTGAGTGCGAAGAAGTCGCCACCGAGCAACTCAATACCATCGGCGCGCCAGCGTTCGAAGAGCTCCTCTCTTACGATTTGCGGCTCAACACCCGATTCTGCGAAAAACTCCCGGATGGCTTCGCGAGCAAGCTCGACTCCGACCACAGGATGCCCCTGCTCCATCAGCCAACGCATGTCGAGTGACTTGCCGCAGAGAGGAACAAAGACAGCGGCGCCCTTCGGCACGTGCAGCTGCGCCCAGTAACGCTGCAGATTGGAATTGATATCGCGTTGGTGAAAGCCGATCTCGCGCCGCGACCAGCGCTCGATCCAGAATTGTGTGTCCATAAAATAGAGTGTAACGCCGTGGGCAGTGAGCTTGTCTGGGTCGATGCGCTTGAGCAGATTCTTTTTCTAGGCGACGGTCGTGCTGGGGGACGGCGTGCGAACGGTAGCCTCCCCATGTCACGTTTCTGCACGTTCAGTCGTCATGAGGTAGGACTCACCCAAAAGGAACCGCAACCATGACTGCAAGACTCGATCCATTCGCCGCCGCCCCGTCGCTTATGAAGGAATGGCAACGCACGTCCATCGCCCTCACTGCCAATTTCGATCCGGATCTCGCCGAGCTCGTGAAGATTCGCGCGTCGCAGATCAACGGCTGCGCGAACTGCCTCAATCTGCATACTCACTTCGCCCGCGAGAACGGCGAATCGCTACAGCGACTCAACTTGCTTGCTGCTTGGCGTGATGCGCCGTGCTACACCGATCGGGAGCGTGCCGCCCTTGAATGGACGGAGGCGTTGACTCGGCTTTCAGAGCAACACACTCACGTCAACGCCTACGAAGGATTGAAGGCTCACTTCACGGAACAAGAACGCGTTGCGCTCACGTTGGCCATTGTCGTCATCAATGGTTGGAATCGCGTTGTGGTTGGCTTCGGCGGTTGGGCCGATCCAGCCGCCGTGAAAGCACAAGCGGCGGCGGTAGCATGACTGCAAAGCAAACATCCGAGGATGCGGCGGCTACCTTCAAGTCGCTGCATCCTAAATTGATGCGCGTGGCGTATCGGATGCTCGGCTCAGTGCATGACGCAAAGGACATCGTCCAAGACGCATTCATCAAATGGATGTCGATCGACACCAGCGATGTTCGCGAGCCGGAGGCGTACCTGCGGCGCGTGGTCACGCGTTTGTGCCTCGATCAACTGAAGTCAGCCCGACACCAACGCGAAACCTATCTCGGTCCGTGGCTACCGGATCCGCTCGTTGAAGATGAGATCGAAGACGACGTCACACTGCCGTTGATGCTTGCGCTTGAACGCCTCACGCCGCTCGAACGCGCAGCCTTTCTGCTTCACGATGTTTTTGGCTTAGAGTTCGAGGAAATCGCCGAGACATTGCAACGGGAAATCGCTGCATGTCGACAGTTGGCGGCTCGAGCTCGCGCCCATGTGAGAGAAGCGAGACCACGTTCACGCGTGGAGAAGGAACGAGCACTCGAAATCGCGCAGGCGTTCTATGTTGCCTCGCGGAGTGGCGATCTAAGTGCGATCGGAGAGATGCTGGCTGCCGACGTACGCGTTCATGCTGACGGGGGCGGCAAGCGCCCCGCGGCACTGGGACCTATCGTCGGGTTCGATGCCGTGATGGAACTCCAAACCAAGCTCGCCGATATCTTCAAGAAGAGCCCCTCGAAGCTGGTACGGATCGGGCTGGTCAATGGCCTGCCCGGATTCATTACCGAGGAAGCGGATGGCGAATATTCGACGACCGCACTCAGCCTCGAAGATGGAAAGATTGCGGCTATCTACGTCGTGCGCAACCCAGACAAGTTGCGGCACCTGCACTAGCCAAGCCGCGCGAGGTGAAAGGACCTTTCGCCGTTGGACCTTCGCTGTTGGGACCTTCGCTGTTGGACACCCACGGACTGTCGCGCTCTTGGACACCCACTGTCGCGCTCTGGACACCCACAGACTCTTTTGCCTTTGGACACCCATCGATTGCTCTCTGCAAGCAATTGATCCGCAAGGATTCGGACCGACCCAAGCAGTTGGACAGCCACCATTTGGCTGAGTCACCGACAGTCCAGACGACGCGTCTTTATTCACGGTGTAGGTGTATTTGGCTGCCCCCTGTCGAGTTGGTGGACCTAGTTGTTGGGTGTCCAACCGTGGTTGGTTGATGGGTGTCCAGAGGGAGTGAAACCCGCCAAACCCCGAAGCGGTTGATGGGTGTCCAGAGGGAGTGTCACAGAGGGAGTGGAAGCAGTGATTCCCACCTTCATGCCCGTTCTAAGCCATTGGACAAGCCATTGGACACCCACCTTGCCGCTGACCAAAATTGATGGGTGTCCAAATGAATGAAGGTTCATGGATCCATGCTTGATCACCTCCATGGGATCGATTTCCTGAGGCAAAACAGTGGCAAAGTCGAACGGCATTGGGCGGCGAGGGCTGCAATAGCTGCGCTCTGTTTCTTGGGTGTCCAGACATTAGGGACGGTTTCCGCTGCTACACCGGACGTCACCATGCGACGTGCCGATGTGATCGCGCTTGCGGAGAAGGTGGCGGATTACCAGATCGCGATGCTGGCCGGCGGGGAATTACCGCCCAGCACGAATCCAGATACAGCGGATCCGCGCGGCTGGATCCAAGGCGCATTATTCGTTGGGCTCACTGCGCTGGCGGATCACTCGTCGAATGACATGTATCGGCAGGCGATTCTCGCGAGGGGACGTGCAAACCAATGGCAGCTTGGCAAGCGCGTCTACCATGCGGATGACCATGTCATCGGCTCTACATATATATGGGCTGCCGAGCATGGAGCCGGACCGGACGCCCTCGCACCGTTGCGAACGCAGTTCGACAAGATCTTGCGTTACCCACCCAAGGTTGGATTGGAGCATCGCGAGTACGACGATCCACGCGGCGTCGGCTGCGATCAACGTTGGTGTTGGAGCGACGCATTGTTCATGGCCCCGCCGGTTTGGTTCCAACTCTCGAAAGTGACGGGCGATCCGCGCTATGCCGAGTACGCAAAATCAGAATTCAACGCGGCCACTGATTTTCTGTACGACGCCGACGAACATCTCTATCGACGCGATTCGCGATTTGCCGATCGCCGAGGACCGCACGGCGAGAAAGTCTTTTGGAGTCGAGGCGTGGGTTGGGTCTTCGCTGGGCTCGCCAGATCGATCCCGTACATTTCACCAGGCGATACGACTCGCACGCGCATGGAGCGCATCTTCAAAGACATGGCGGCAACGCTCATCAAGCTCCAGAAGGCAGACGGCTACTGGGCACCTTCTCTGCTCGCCGCAACGAAAGACACTCCACCGGAGAGCAGCGGCACTGCATTCTTCACCTACGGGTTAGCGTGGGGACTCAACAACGGCTTGCTGAAAGGTCGCGAGTACGAGCGGGCGACACAGAAAGGTTGGTCTGCATTGGTCCGTGCAGTGCACGCCGACGGCAAACTCGGATACGTGCAACAAGTTTCCGATCGCCCGGATGACGTGAAGTACGAAGACACACAGCTCTATGGCGTGGGCGCGTTCTTACTGGCTGCGAGTGCAATTGCGGATTTGGATCCGCACCTACAACGTGCCAGCAAGTGAGCGCGCGAACAAGACCGAGCGTGTTATCCAACGAACGCAACCTGTGTCACTCGCATCCAGCATCCCTATACGGACATCTCGAATGGATCGCATCGGCAAGCGTGCTAGCCTCGATGCCCCAATCGCATCAGACGGAGATCGGCAATGCATGACGAACTCGAAAGCATCGTTCGAGAACACTTGGTCGAATCGAATCTCGCCCTTCTGTTTGCAATCGTTCTGAAGTCACTGAGCCCAACCGAACGCCAGAAGCTCATCGAGGAGAACAAGGATCGAAGCTTCAATCAGCCTCTCGAAGACGTCGATCCCGAGCTAGCGGAAATGATTCCGGACGCATGGAAACGCGTAAACGGCGGTTTCTGGCAGAAGGTCGAGAATGCGTTCAAAGCAGCGTCAGCCTAGATGGCCGCCTGGGCGCCACACGATCAGGCGCGTACCAGGAACCTTTGCACCAACTTTTGCGCAAGAGGAGCGACGACGAGAACGATCGGAAACGCGATGGCCCACGCTGTGAGCCAGCCGGTGATCCATGTGGTCACGAAATCAGGCGTGATGCCGATCGCACGCAACGTCGCGATCGCCGAGACCAAGAGCGACATCATGCCGGAGAGGATCAGTCCAAATAAAACCGGAGCGAATTTTTTCGGGAGCATGGCTATTTCCTGAATTGTGCGGATGATCACGCCGCAGTCGCGACTCGCGACGCGCTGCAGTGTGCGAGCGAAGTTCCGGCCGAAGCACCAAGCCGTCTTTGTATCGCCGACAGCGAAGGAATCAGCAGGCGATGAGTGCCCGGCCTGCGCCATAAGGCCCGACCAAGATCCGAGTCGATTGATCGCCTCGTCGTAGGCAACGCCCTTGTGCTGTTCCGGAAGGAAGGGATTGCCCACCCAAATCATTCCGTGCTGCATCGAGAACACGAACAGCGACATGAGAGTGGATTGCTTGTCGCCCGCGGGCAGCGATGAAACCGTAAACCCTGCGGCCAATCTCCCTTTGAGCTGTTGCCCGCGCCACAGTCGACCGGTCGCGTCGATGAAGGTTTTGAACACGCCGGATACGCCACCCAGATAAGTAGGCGAGCCGAGGATGTAACCGTCGTAGTTCGTGAGTTCGTCCGGCGCATGCGTGAGATCCTCCGCCTTGAGCAAATGCGCCTCCGTATCGGCGATTGTGCGAGCGCCCTCCACGACGTGCTTCGCGATGTGCTCGGTGTGGCCATGTGCGCTGTGATAGATGACGGCTAACTTTTTCATGATGATTACCTCGAGCCCAAGTTGACGACGACGGCAGAGACGTACAGACCGACACCGAATATCGTGTGATTGATGATGCTTCGCAGACAGATCTTCAAAGGCGTCGGTGTTCTGGAAGCGAAGAATCCCGCGCCCATGGCGGGCTGCATGATGAGAAGCGGCGCGGCCACCGTGCATGCCCCAACGATCACGGCCGACCACAATGCAGGATCTTGCAGCCACGCTCTGCCTTGGACGGCGATCAGCAGACCAGCAAAAACAACGCCGATCGCATAGTGGGAAAACCAGCCGAATGCGAGTTCCCATCGGACCGGCGTCGCCTTTGCGATCGCCGGCTGTGCGAATTGGCCGCGGAGCACGTAGCCAACCCATCGACCCAAGAATGCGAAATTAAGACCTTGCACTCCGAATCGCTTCAGCAGAGCGAGCCACGCGTCTAGCACGGCGGTCGCACCGATTCCGATCAGGACGATTCGCATCACATCTACTGGCTGCATAAACGACCTCTTCGAAGAACTTGCTAAGCGTTGGGAATCAGTCTAGAAGTTGAAGTCGACTTCAAGTCAAGGGGGGACGTGATGGATATCGCAAGCCTAGCCAAGCGCACGGGAGTACCGGCCTCAGCGCTGCGGTACTACGAAAAGAAAGGGCTGATCAAATCGGTCGGTCGCGACGGGCTACGCCGGACGTTTGCTCCACAGGTGCTCGATCAGCTGGCACTTATTGCGTTGGGACAAACTGCAGGGCTTTCGTTGGACGAGATCCGCTCGATGCTCTCCCCCAAAGGTGGGCCGAAGATCGATCGTGCGCTGCTGGCTGCAAAGGCGAAGGAAATCGATTCGACGATCGTGCATTTGCGAGCGGTGAGCCGCGGCCTGCGCCATGCGGCTGCATGCCCGGCACCGAGCCACGCGCAATGCCCGACGTTCCAAAAGCTGCTCAGAACTGCGGCTGCAGGTGCACTCGAACACAGACGCCAACACCCTCAGGTGAAGAAGCGGCGGTAATTATTCTTGCGGATCCGCTGATGGATTCAGATCGCGCGTTATATAGATCGAGCTCACGGATCGAGCGCGTTGATGTAATTCGTAGGTTGCGTGCCCAGGACAACCTGGGCTGCGGACCAAGTCGCGATGGCACGGGCTCTCGCGTCCGCAAGCCGAGATTGCGAATCGAAGAGATCCCGTTGTTGGCGCAGTAAGTCTTCCATCGAAGTCATGCCGACTCGTTGCAATTCGACTTGCACTTTTACGACTTCCTCACGCGCCGCAACTTCCTTCTGCGCGGCGGCAAGGTCCGCGACGGCGGTGTCATACGCGGACTTCAGCTTCGCCCATTCGCGTTGGAATTCCCCCGCCGCGGCAAGTTCGCGCTTCTCGGCGGCACGCGCTCGCGCATCGAGCGAACTCGCTCGTCGATATGCGGCAGGCTCGATCGGAATTGTGAATCGTGCGCCCACACTCCATGCATCCGGGACGCCCGCCGTGCCTTGAAATTGCGAGTAGTCGCCGACGGCACTGATCTGCGGCAGCAATGATCGACGTGCCTCGCGTGCCTGCGCATCGAGCGCCTCGGTCTGCGCCTTTGCCAACAAGACCGGGAGACCCTCAGCGTTTTGTCCTTGCGTCCACGCGGGAATGCTCCGCTCACTGCGCGATGGCACGAGCTCTTGGCCGGTCGCCTCGCGCAGCGCCGCACTTGCCTGTGCCATCAGGCCGTTCAAGCGGACCTCATCGGACTCGAGCCGCGCCGCCTCACTTTCAGCAAGTTTCAGATCCACGCCCGCGCTCAATTGAACTTGCACCTCACGACGCACGCGCTCCAGAGTCGTGTTGACCCGATCGCGTTGCGCGCGCAGTGCATCTTCCTGAGTCGCCAACGATTGCAGACCCAGGTAAGCACTCGTCGCGGCATGAAGCCGCATCAGCGTTTCCTGCCGCTCCAACAGTCGGGCTGCTTCCAGGTTCGATTTCGCAGTCGCACGGGAAGCTGCGATCGCGCCGAACAAGTCGATCGGAATGCTGTAGCTGACGCCGTATCTCGATGCATCTTGTGCAAATCGCGGATTGGCGAATGCACTCGGCGTGAATGCGCCGAGAAAGCGATCGTCGTTGTAATGCGCCGTCTCAGCGCTCACCGCGCCGCCACCGAAGTAGCGCTGGGTGGCGGATGCGAGTTCGCTCTGTGCCGCCTGCGTATCCAGAGCTCGAGCTTCAATCGCCGGATGGCTCAGGGCGTGTCGCAACAAGTCGCCGAGTTCGCCGCCCGATGACGTGCCTGCAAACACCATGAGTCCGATGGAACTGAGGGCCACCCATTTCACGCGCATTTGTTTCATCGGCTACTGCTGTACGCGCAAAATGCCGAGCGCCTTGAGCACGTACTTCTCATAAACCGGTTCAGGCTTGCCGGTCTTCATCTTCCGCAGGAAGTATTTCTCGAACGCGATCTTGGCGAGGTGGACCCACTTTCCCCTCTTCGCCCAAGTCACATTGCGCGGCGGAATCTGCGGTAGGGCGACGAACGCGATGCCGTTATCGCCCATGTCGGCCAGACAAATCGCATTCCACGTTGCCTTCGCGCTCACCGGTTTGCCGCTTAGTTCGTTGGCGATGTTCTGCACGATCGCACTCACCATCGACTCGATCATGTAGCCGGTCTTCGGCGCACCGGTCGGAACAGGAGTGGGTTCGACCGGAGGAATCGCAACACACACGCCGGCGGCGTAGATGTTTGGATATTTCGGATTGCGCTGATACTCATCGATCAGCACGAACCCACGTGGGTTACACAGCCCCGGCACGCCCGCCACTGCATCGATGCCTTTGAACGCCGGGATGAACATGCTGAACGAGCATGGCACTTCATGCTCGCGAAGCGGCTTGCCTTGCTCATCGTGCTCAGCCACGCGCACCGCCTTATCGCCTACTTCGAGCAGCTTGGCGTTCGTAATCCATTTCACGTGCCGCTGTCTGAGCTCGGATTCCATCATGCCTTTGGAGTCCCCTACCCCACCCAAGCCCATGTGGCCGATATAAGGCTCGGGTGTCACGAACGTCATCGGCACCTTGTGCCGCAACTCGCGCTTGCGTAGGTCCGAATCGATGATGAACGCGAACTCGTAAGCCGGGCCGAAACAACTCGCGCCCGCAGCTGCACCAATCACCACGGGCCCTGGATTCTGGAGGAATCGCTCGTAACGCTCGCGCGCCTCTTGTGCATGCGGCGTCGTGCAGACCGAAGCACTATGTCCTTGCGGCCCGAGCCCCGGTACCTCTTCGAATGCGAGCTTGGGTCCGGTCGCAATGACGAGATAGTCGTACTGCACGGTTCGGCCGTCCGCGAGTGTGAGCGTGCGATGGTCCGCATCGATTGCCTGCACTGCGCTTGCAATGAATTGAATGCCGGCCTTCTCCACCGCAGGCGCGATAGCGACCGAAATTTCAGCAGGCGTGCGCCACCCCACTGCAACCCACGGATTGGATGGGGTGAATTGAAACTCCGGCGACGGATTGATGAGCGTAATCGTGTGCTCAGGCCCAAGCGCATGGCGCAAATCATAGGCTGCGGGCAAGCCGCCAACGCCCGCCCCCATTAGTACTATGTTGGCCATAATCCCTCCCGGTAACTAGATGCAAGCAACGTCATTGCGTTCGGAAACGTACCACGTTATATTCGGCCTGTCTAATTTAGTCATACCTTATACGCACCGACACACAGAGCCCAATGCCGCAGAGAAAGACTGGAATAGCTCCGCTCGACCTCAAAACGATGCGCAGGCGATCCGCCGAGGCGGCGCGTTTGCTGCGATCGATTGCCAATCAACAGCGCTTGCTGGTGCTGTGCGCCCTTACGGAAGGCGAGCTCTCAGTAAGCGATCTGAATGCCCGTATAGATTTATCGCAGTCCGCGCTATCGCAACACCTCGCGGTACTACGTAACGAGCAGTTGGTATCCACGAGGCGTGAGGCACAAACCATCTACTACTCTTTGGAAAACGGCATCGCTCTGAAGCTGTTGCAGACCCTGCACGACTATTTCTGCGATGCAACTTCCTCGAAATAGGCAGGCCACCATGCACCACGAATTCATCGAACGCGCACGCAGCGTGCTTGCCCAACCAGAAGACCGCCGCGTTCTCCCGTTCCGCCCCAACTTGCAGCTCCAACCGAGCAGAAGATTTATATGAATACTTCCATCGACAAACTGGTGTTTCGATTCGCAGGCCTCTTCATCCTGGTCAGCCTCGCCCTCGCGTACTACCACTCGGCAAATTGGTTGTGGTTCACGGCATTCGTTGGTGCCAACTTGCTGCAAGCGTCGTTTACAGGGATTTGCCCGCTGGCGATGATTCTTAAAAAGTTCGGCGCTCCCGAAGGGGCTGCATTCTGCGCTCATTCGAAATGACGAAGGATCCGCGAACATTCATGAGACATCGCGCGCTCGCAGCACTCGCTGCAGGACTCGTCGTCGCGGCCTGTTCGCACTCTTCGCCGCCTGCAGAGCAGGCCACGTCTGCGGAGGGACTGAAGACCGTCGCGATCGAACCTGCACGCGTTGCGGTGGAAACATCGTTCGATGGAGTAATCGAAGCGGTCAACCAGGCGACCGTCGCCGCCCAGACATCAGGTCGAGTGCTCGAACTGCCGTATGACGTCGGCGACTACGTCGAGAAAGGCTCCGTGATCGTTCGCATACGCGACACGGAGCAGCGCGCGCGAGCCGATAGCGCAACTGCGGCGTTCACCGATGCTCAGGCACGCTTGGCCGAGGCGCAGTTGGCGTACGACCGAATCAAAGACCTATTCGACAAGAACATGGTCGCCAAGGCCGCGTACGACAAAGCCACTGCGGATCTCAAATCGGCGAAGGCGCGCGTTGAAGCCGCTTCATCCGCCGCTCAGGAAGCAAAAGAAGGATTGGGCTACACCACTCTGCGAGCGCCCTACAGCGGCATCGTCGTTTCGCGGCAGATCGAAGTGGGCGAGATTGCCGCCGTCGGTCAGCCGCTCATGACGGGCCTATCGCTCGAGGAACTGCGTGCGGTCGTCGACATTCCGCAGGAGCACATCGGGCCACTGCGCAAACACAAAGAGGCGCGCATTGCACTCGCCGATGGCCGCTGGATTACTGCGACTCAGGTGCGCATTCCGCCTAGCGCCGATCCGAAGACGCAGAGCTTCCATGTGCACGTCTTGCTGCCGAAGGGAGACTACGGTCTATTTCCGGGTACGCTCGTCAAAGTCGCATTTACGACCGGCGATGCCGAACAGCTCCTCGCACCTGCTTCATCCGTAGTACAGCGCGGCGAAATCACGGGCATCTACGTCGTGGGCGCTGACGGAAAAGTCGGATTCCGCTACATCCGCGCCGGCACAGTCGCTCCGGATAATCGCATCCCGATTCTTGCTGGGGTTGCACAGGGTGAAAAGATCGCGGTGGATCCCGTCGCCGCCGCCATCGCGTACCGCCAGCAAACCGTCTCGCAATCGAAGACATGAGCGGCTCGAACTCAGCGCCGCTCGGGTTCGCGGGTCGGCTCGCGCGCTCATTTCTCACCACTGAAATTACCCCTCTACTCGCGTTGGTCGGGTTGCTGCTCGGCGTGTTTGCGGTTCTGATTACCGCTCGCGAAGAAGAGCCGCAGATTAACGTGACGTTTGCGAACGTCTTCATTGCCTATCCCGGCGCGAGCGCTAGAGAAGTCGAGCAAGTCGTCACCACGGCCGCCGAGCGCATGCTTTCGGAGTTGAAAGGCGTCGAGCACATTTACTCATCCTCCATGCCGGGTATGTCTGCCATCACGGTGCGCTTCGCCGTCGGCGAGCCGCGCACGGATGCCATCGTGCGGCTGTATAACGCGCTCTACTCCAACCAAGATTGGATACCGCCGAATGCAGGCGTGAGTGCGCCGCTCATCAAGCCCAAAGGGATCGATGACGTGCCCATCGTGGCAGTCACGTTGTGGAGCGAAGACGAGCAACTCACCGGCAATGACTTGCTGCGGGTCGCACACGGGCTGCAGCCGCAATTGCAGCGAGTTTCAGGCACTCGCGAGATCAAGGTCATCGGCGGTTCCGATCGCGTCGTCCACGTACTACTCGATCCCGCGCGCCTCGCAGGTTATGGATTGGCGCTGGAAGACTTAACTCGTGCGCTGAGCGCCGCCAATGCCTCACAGGATGCAGGCGCCCTCGTTCGCGATGGGAAAGAGATCCTGGTTCAGGCCGGCACATTCTTGATGGCGCCCGAAGAAGTAGCGGATCTAGTGGTCGGGGTGCGCAATGGGTCGCCGATCTACTTACATGACGTTGCGACCGTACGTTACGAGCCGGACCAACCCGAACAGTACGTAACGATCGGCGCAGGTCCGGCATCGCCCGACGTCAAGGCAAGCGCACGGCATCCAGCCGTGACGATCGCGGTTGGCAAGAAGCCAGGCGAGAACGCCGTCGTCGTCGCCCAAAACGTGCTCGATCGCTTGACCACTTTGAAAGGCACGTATGTCCCCGACAACGTGCATGTCACGGTGACGCGAGACTACGGGACCACTGCAGCCGACAAAGCTCAGACGCTGATCAAGAAGTTGATCTTCGCAACGATCTCGGTGGTCGTGCTGGTGTTCTTATCACTGGGTCGCCGCGAATCGATCGTCGTCGGCGCCGCGGTGATCGTCACGCTGGCAACGACGTTGTTCGCATCATGGGCGTGGGGGTTCACGCTCAATCGCGTTTCGCTGTTCGCACTGATTTTTTCCATCGGCATCCTCGTCGATGATGCGATCGTCGTCGTCGAGAATATTCATCGCCACATGCAACTCGGGGGCAAATCGCTCACCGAAGCGATTCCGCTTGCTGTGGATGAAGTGGGCGGGCCCACCATTCTCGCCACGTTTACAGTCATCGCCGCGCTGCTGCCTATGGCGTTCGTGTCCGGCCTGATGGGGCCGTACATGCGTCCGATCCCGATCAACGCGAGCATGGGCATGCTGATCTCGCTCGCCGTCGCGTTCATGTTCACGCCGTGGCTGTATCGCCGTTTGTTTCTCAAGCACGAGGAATCGCATCACACGAGCGAAGACAAGATGGCGCAGCGGCTGCAGCGATTCTTCACCCGCGTGATGACTCCGTTTCTGCGCGGTGCGCAAGGTAATCGCAACCGCCGACTGTTGCTGTTCTCGATCCTGGGATTGATCGTGATCTCACTCGGCCTGGTCGGCATTCGCGCGGTCGTGATGAAAATGCTGCCGTTCGATAACAAGAGCGAATTTCAAGTGGTCGTCGATATGCCCGAGGGCACCCCGCTCGAAGAAACCAATCGCGTGCTCAATGCACTCGCCGACTACATCGCAACCGTTCCGGAAGTCACCGACTACCAGATCTATTCCGGCACCTCCGCACCGATCAACTTCAATGGGCTCGTCCGGCAGTACTATCTGCGCCGCGGCGCCAACCAAGGCGACATCCAGGTCAACTTGCTCGAGAAGCACGCCCGCAAGCGCAAGTCGCACGACATCGCGTTGGCAATGCGCGCTCCGCTCGCGAAGATCGGCAAGCAATACAGCGCTTCGGTCAAAGTGGTCGAAGTGCCGCCCGGCCCGCCGGTGCTCT
The DNA here is from genome assembly GCA_023391335.1 of Pseudomonadota bacterium. Classification (GTDB taxonomy): domain Bacteria; phylum Pseudomonadota; class Gammaproteobacteria; order Steroidobacterales; family Steroidobacteraceae; genus Steroidobacter. The sequence goes on from JAEWBG010000071.1 coordinate 51,214, forward strand.
CGCCGCTCGTCGCCGAGATTTACGGCATCGACTACGCCCGGCAAATTGAAGCGGCACGCCAGGTGCGATCGGCATTCGAGGCGACACCGGACATTGTGGATGTCGATGACACGATCGAAGCGCCGCAACCGAAGATCGTCATCGAAGTGGATCGCGCGCGGGCCGCGAAGCTGGGCGTAACCCAAGATACCGTTGTTTCCGCGGTCGCCACCGCAACGCGCGGCAGCGATCCGTCGTACCTGCACGACGAAGGCACGCAGTATCCGATTCCGATTCGTCTTGAACTTGCATCGACAGACAAGGCAGACGTCGAGTCCATCAAAGCGATTCGCGTGAGATCGCAAAGCGGTGCACTCGTTCCCTTGAGCGAAATCGCGCGCATCGTTCAGACGACACGCGAGCAATCGATTCAGCACAAGGATCTGCTGCCGGTCGTCTATGTGTTCGGGGATGCCGCGGGCAAGACCGACAGTCCGCTATATGGGATGGGTGCCATTTCATCGAAGCTCGATGAGATTTCGATCGACGGCAATCCGATTCAGCGCAGCCTCACCCAGCAACCCGATATTCCACTTGGCTGGCATCTCAAATGGGATGGCGAATGGCAGGTCACGCTCGACACGTTCCGTGACATGGGCATCGCCTACTCGGTGGGACTCGTGCTGATCTATTTGCTAGTGGTGGCGCAATTCCGTTCGTACAGCGTGCCGCTGATCATCATGGCGCCGATTCCTTTGACGATCATTGGCATCATGCCTGGGCACGCGCTGCTCGGTCAGCAGTTCACTGCGCCGTCGATGATCGGCATGATTGCGCTCGCCGGCATCATCGTGCGCAACTCGATATTGTTGGTCGACTTCATCGAGCAAGAAGTGCGTGCCGGCAAGTCGCTACAGGACGCGACGATCTCTGCATCTGCAGTTCGTGCGCGGCCGATCGCGCTCACTGCCCTCGCCGCCATGCTGGGCGGCTTGTTCATCCTCGACGACCCCATCTTCGGCGGTTTGGCCGTCTCGCTGATCTTCGGCTTACTGGTCTCGACAGTGCTGACGCTGCTCGTCATCCCCGTGGTGTTCTACGCGTATCGATGGCGGGATCACGAATCATCGCAGCCGTTGGAGGCTTGACGCTCATCGGAACTCGCCCCTTCCTAACCTTCCCCCGCAAGCCTCGCAAGCGGGGGAACGAACCAGAACGGATTGCCGCCTTCCGAACCGTCGACCTCACATTAGAAACTCAGCGAGTGGTGGCTCGCGCCTTCTAACCGCCAACTCTCGACGCTCAGCCATAGACCACAGGCGCAACCGAGGAAGACTGGGCGAACTCGCTCTCAGCGGCCCAGCCCCAGCTGCGATCTTAGTAGCAGCCTTAATCACCATGTAACAACGCGCCAATCAGCGCCCGGAACGCACGGACATTCGCATTCGTTCGTTGCACGTATCAAACGCAGTTGAACATCTGGACAAATTAGTCCATGGTGCGATGCGCTACGAGCTGGCCCCTGTCGATGATGGCGCGAGAACAACCACTGCAAACACATGCGATGCGCTTGCGAAGATTTCTGTTACGCAAGCCGCTCGCCTCACTCACGAGGAACGGGATCTATGTCACTGCAGCATTCGCCTGCGCGATGCTCCTGACCTCATCGCGATCCATCGCCGCAGAAAGCGACGCCGTTCCTTCATTCAAGGTCATCGATTCTCTCGAGGCGCGCGTGCAAGGTTGCGTCACGTGCCACGGACAAAGCGGCCAGGGAACCAACAACGGTTATTTCCCGCGCATCGCCGGTAAGCCGGCGGGCTATCTGTTCAACCAGCTCAAGGCGTTCCGCAACGGCACTCGCAAGTATCCGCCGATGAATTATCTCGTGGCGTACTTGCCCGAGAGCTACTTGCAAGAGATGGCCGAGCACTTCTCGAAGCTCCAGCCGCCCTTCTCCGAGCGCGAAATCACACCCGCGGCGCCCGCGATCATCGAACGCGGTCAAGCTTTGGTCACTCATGGCGATGCCAGCAAAGGCATTCCGGCGTGCATCGCCTGTCACGGCGAGCGTCTCACCGGCATGGAGCCCGGCATTCCCGGTCTCGCAGGACTGCGTCCCACCTACATCGTCGCGCAACTCACGCGCTGGCAAGTCGGTGAGCGCCACGCGATTGAACCGGACTGCATGAAGCGCATCGCCTCGCGCCTTTCGGATGAAGACGTCACCGCCGTGGCCGCCTATCTGTCGCGGCGAGAAGCGCCTAAGAATCTTTCGCCCGAATCTTCCAATTTGATCCGTATGCCGTTTGCGTGCGGCAGTCAGCCACGGCCGTAAGTTGATGCGCAAACGTATCGTTCTCGCCCTGCTCCTGTTTGTTGTCGTCGCCGCACTCGCGGTCTACTTACTGCGTCCGGATACACTTTCGCAGGTCAAGAAACAGCCGACGAACGCCACCACGCAAGTCATCGATCGCGGCGAGTATCTCGCTCGCGCCGGCGATTGCGTCGCCTGTCACACCGAACCGAACGGGCCGCAATTCGCAGGCGGGCGCGCCATGCCGACTCCGTTCGGTAACCTGTACGCGCCGAACATCACGCCCGATGACGAGACCGGCATCGGAATGTGGACGGCGGACGAGTTCTATCGAATGTTGCACACCGGCGTCTCGCGCAACGGAGCGCTGCTCTATCCCGCGATGCCGTTTGCCAATTACACCAAAGTGACGCGTGACGACAGCGATGCGATCTACGCATACCTCATGTCAGTCCCACCGGTGCGCCGCGAAAACCGGCCGCACGAATTGCGCTTTCCCTTCAATCAACGCGAACTCTTGATCGGCTGGCGCACGCTGTATTTCAAAGAAGGGGAATTCGTTCCCGACCCCACGCAATCCAAGGAATGGAATCGTGGTGCGTATCTCGTCGAAGGTCTCGGGCATTGTTCGATGTGTCATACGGCTATCAACGCACTCGGCGGCTCGAGCGAATCGAAGGCATTCGAAGGTGGCATGATTCCGAATCAAAATTGGTATGCGCCTTCGCTGACATCCAATCGCGAAGCCGGCCTTGGCGATTGGCCACTGCAAGACATTGCCGACTTGTTGCAGGTCGGCACTTCAACTCGCGGTGCGGTGTACGGACCGATGGCGGAAGTCGTCTACAACAGCTTGCAGTATTTGACCGATGAAGATGCACGCGCGATGGCCGTGTATTTGAAATCGCTGCCGCAGGGCGAAGGTACACCGCCGCCTACGAGCCAAGCGCGCCTCGTCGATCCGTCCGTGATGGAACTCGGCCGCAAGATCTATGTGCAGCAGTGCGCGGTGTGTCACGGCGATGAAGGCCAAGGTCATGCACCTGCGTTTCCGCCACTCGCCGGCAATCAATCCATCACGATGGCCTCGCCCGTGAACTCCATTCGCATGGTGCTCAATGGCGGCTACGCGCCGGGAACACGGAAGAACCCGCGTCCATATGGCATGCCGCCGTTCTCGCATATCTTGAGCGATGACGAAGTGGCCGCCGTCGTGACGTACATCCGTGTCGCATGGAACAACACGGGCACGCCCGTCGCGCCCGATCAAGCTAACGAGCTGCGCAAAATTCTTCCCGAATGAGAACACGCTCATGATGCCCAGTGAAAAACCCGCTCACGAGTCTCATGACGACAGCGCCGTAAACGAGATCGTCGCACGCGGTCCGCGCGGCACCTTTGCCGTCGCAGGAATCGCAACGGCGATCGTCGTCCTGTTGTACTTCGCGTTCTACTTCTTCGTTTATCTGCCGCGGGGCGCCGTGCAGTGAGCGCGACGATGCAAGATCCGCACGGACACGACGTAGCCGCAACCTCGGAGCGGCGCTGGGCAATCATCGTTGCAGTCATCATCGGACTGCTCATCGGCATGATGATCATCACCGGCATCCACTGGGCCGCGATGCCTCCGTCACGCGTCGAGACGGTGGATGTGAGAACGCTGCATGTCAAAGGCGAATTCGTCGAGCGTAATTTGGGCACCACGCTCGAGTCGGATGGCCGCGTGCTCGTCCGGCTCATCGGCCAGCAATATTCGTTCGTACCTCAATGCATCGTGGTGCCGGCGAACATGCCGGTCACCTTTCGAGCGACGGCGACCGATGCCATTCACGGATTCGTGGTCGGTAAATCGAATGCGAACACGATGCTGATTCCGGGTTTCGTGTCGACATTCACCACCACCTTTCCGAATGCGGGCGAACAACTCATGCCGTGCCACGAATATTGCGGCACCGGGCACGAGGCGATGTGGGCACACGTTCAAGTGATTCCACAGCAAGAGTTCCTGTCGCGGATCGGCAAAGAAAAGAGGTTGAGCTGTGTTCGTAGCTAAGCGGCTGGTGCTCGCGCATTTCTGGATTGCGTTCATCGCCTTCCTCGGCGCGATCGTGCTGGGCGAATGGCAAATGTTCGTTCGCAGTCCGTTGCACGCGTGGATCAGCAATCCAGAGCACTACTACCGATCCGTCACCGCGCACGGCACAGTCATGGCGTATGTATTGCCGACGCTCGTTGCGATGGGTTTCGGATACGCGATCACCGAGTTGGCGCTCAAGCGGCCTTTGATCGGGCTGCGCTGGGCGTGGGCAGGATTTTGGTTGGTGATCGTCGGCACTGCTTTGGCTGCGGTGACGATCGGCTTGGGCAAAGCCTCGGTGCTCTACACCTTTTATCCGCCGATGATCGCAAGCCCTACTTATTATCTGGGTGTCGTGCTCGTCGTCGTTGGCTCATGGATTTTGGTCGCACTGATGTCCATCAATCTGCGCGCTTGGAAGAAGGAGCATCCAAACGAAACCGTGCCCCTCGCGATGTACGGCAATCTCGCCGGCGCTTATCTGTGGGCGTGGACGTCAGTTGGTGCGGCAACCGAAGTACTGGTGTTGATCTTGCCTGCATCGTTCGGATTCACCGACACCATCAACGCCGGTCTCGCACGCGTGTTCTTTTCCTGGACCTTGCACGCCATCGTTTACTTCTGGCTCATGCCCGCCTACATCGCGTTCTACACCATCGTTCCGCGAGCGATCGGCGGCCGACTCTACAGCGACACGATGGGTCGAGTGGCGTTCGCATTGTTCCTCGTGTTCTCGATGCCTATCGGCATCCATCACCTATTTGCAGATCCGCAAGTCGGCTCGGGCTTCAAGTTCGTACACGCCGCGATGACTGCGATGGTTTCGGTGCCAACGTTGCTCACCGTCTTCACCATCGTTGCCTCGATTGAGATTGCCGCTCGCCTACGCGGCGGCAAGGGCGCACTCGGCTGGGTGAAAGCGCTGCCATGGCAGAACCCGATGATGCTCGCCGTGACGTTCGCTTTCATCATGCTCGGACTCGGCGGTGCCGGCGGCATCATTAACATGAGCTACCAGCTCAACGAGACGATTCACAACACGCAGTGGGTTACCGGTCACTTCCATCTGATTTTCGCGGGCGCCATCGTGATCATGTATTTCATGATTGCGTACGACCTGTGGCCGCAACTCACGGAATGCGCGACTCTCCCTGTCAAGTTGATCAAGACTCAGCTATGGCTCTGGTTCATCGGCATGCTGGTTCTCACCTTGCCCTGGCACTGGGTGGGGTTGCTCGGCATGCCGCGCCGCATGGCTTACTACGACTACAGCCATCCCGCCATTCATCCGCAAGCTTGGACCGTAGTGGCCTCCACGATCGGCGGATTGCTACTTGTCATATCGGCCATCATCTTCGTCTTCATCCTTGCGACCGCGAAGCAACATGCCGCCACCCCCGCGCCGTATACGTTTAGCGAGGCTATCGATTCGTCTCACCGCACGCCGGTTGCGCTGAACAGCCTTGGGTTGTGGGTGGCGATGATGATTGCGTTGACGGTCGTCAACTACGGTTATCCCATCGTGCAACTTGCATCGCTGCCGGACGCTTCAGTGCCCGTGATTCCGATCGGGAGCCGCTAATGTCTGAACCGCTGTTCAGCTGGCGCAATCGCATTTTCAAACGCAGCGTCATTGCGCTTGCAGTGATGACCGTGGTGTTTGTGCTGGTGGGATTCGTTTGGCTCCCGACGCAACAGAAGGATTTCACCGTGCAAGGACTCTGGGCCGGGATTTGCCGCGCGGCAGGCGTTCCGACGAAATGGAACGGCGATGCCTCGGATAGCTTGGAAGGACGCACCACCCAAGTCGTGCTCGATCGTTCCATGGCGCGCACTGGCGCAAGCGACGCGGTGGGCCGCGGTGCGACGCTCGCGTTGAACTGCACGATGTGTCATGGCGCGCTGGGGATGAGCACTTCGAACGCACCGAACCTTGCGGGCCAGTATCCGGAAGTCATCATCAAGCAGCTCGAGGACTATCGCAGCGGTCATCGCACCAGCCCGATCATGGATGCGATCGCGAAGACACTCTCTGACGACGCAATACGAGATCTCGCGGCCTACTACGCGTACCTGCCCAAGGCACGCACCGCGCCCACGACCTACGATGAGAAGTTGCCGGCACTCGTTCGAGTCGGCGATCCACTGCGCAACATCGCCCCGTGCATTTCGTGTCACGGGCAAGTCGATCAAAAGCTCGGAGCGCCCTGGCTCGAAGGCATGCCGAAGCAATATCTCGTGAATCAATTGAATGCATTCATCGCCGGCACGCGCCGCAATGACTCTGAGGCGCAGATGCGCAACGTGGCACGGACGATGACGCCGCAGGAAATCGACGAGGTCGCCACGTTCTATGCGCGCAAAGCGAGCCCAGCAGAAGGGACGGTCGCCTCCACGCGATGAGCTACGCGGGAACGTGCGAGGGCCGTTCCTGCCGCTGAGCTTTGCGTAGCACGAACTTCAAAGCGGCCATCAGGACCACTGACGCAACGAACGTCACTCCCATCGATGCCGCGGGCGGCTTCTCGAAGTGGAACACGTCGGCAATCACAGGGACAAATACCGCCAACGCCGTCGCCAGCAGTGTCGCGATGACAATCCACCACATCACTGCGTTGCGTTCGGATAGCGAGCGCCGCAACGATTCATCGGCTGCGCGACTCACGACGATGAGCTGCAAATTCATGCACACCAGGCCGACAAATGTGAGTGCCCGCGCCTGCCCTTCGCTCATCGAATCCAAGGCGAAATAGTAAACGACCAAGCAGAACGCTAACGCGAGCGCGCCGTTCAGCACACTGCGCCAAATAAGATCGATCGAGAACAATCGGCTGCGCGGCGCTCGCGGCGGGCGCGTCATCACATCATCCCTCGCATCGTCTGCTTCGAACACGAAAGAGCACGCCGGATCGATGACGAATTCCAGGAACAGCACGTGCACCGGGAAGAACATCAGCGGCCAACCGAGCATCACCGGAACCAAACCCAGGCCAGCGATCGGAATGTGGACCGATACGAGGAAGGCGACGGCATGCTTCAAATTCTCGTAAATGCGCCGGCCCAACCGAACCGCAGCGACCATCGAACCGAAATCATCATTGAGCAGTACGAGCGATGCCGCTTCACGTGCCACATCGGTCCCGCGCGCGCCCATTGCGACACCGACGTGCGCCGCTTTCAATGCGGGTGCATCGTTTACGCCGTCGCCTGTCATGGCCACCACTTCGCCATCGGTCTTCAAAGCCTGCACCAAGCGCAACTTGTGCTCGGGCGTCATGCGCGCGTACACGTTCACCGTGCGGACTCTCTGCGCAAGCTCGCTATCGTCGAGAGAATTCAGTTGCGCGCCGGTCAATGCACCCGCGGATACGTCGAACCCCGCTTGCTGCGCAATCGCGAGTGCGGTTCCGGGATGATCGCCCGTGATCATGATGACGCGTATGCCGGCTTGCGCGCATTCGCGCAGCGCTGCGGGCACGTCCGCACGTAAAGGATCTGCGAGACAGAGCAATCCCAGCAGTCGCAGATCGAATCCGTGCGGAGTGTCGGGCATGTGCGCGCCGTCTTGCCGCCCGGTCGCAACCGCCAAAACGCGCAATCCCTGTTGACCGTATGCCTTCACTTTCGCATGCACGACGGATCTAGTCTCCGCATCGACTCGACACAGATCCATCACGGTTTCGGGCGCCCCCTTCACCGCCACCTCAAAGCTTCGGGTTGGCTCCTGCCATACATGCGTGACGGCGAGCAGATCGGGCGTAATGTCGTATTCCTTCACGAGCGCACGCGATGAACACGCCGTTGCGCGATCCGGCAGCAATCGACGGGCTTGCTCGTGGATAGCTTTCTCCATCGCATCGAACGGTTCACGCTCGCTGGCCGCGAAGGCAACGAGCAGAATATTTTCGAGATCAGCATTGAGGTCGCCGGCGCCCGCTCGGAAGTCCGCGACTCGGTGCAGGTCATCGAGGACTGCAACGCGCATTTTGTTTTCGGTGAGCGTTCCCGTCTTATCGACTGCAAGCACCGTCGTCGTACCGAGTATCTCCACGGCAGGCATGCGTCGCGTCAGCACGCCGTGCTTGGAGATGCGCCAGGCTCCCATGGCCATGAAAATAGTGAGCACCACCGGAAACTCCTCCGGGAGCACGCCCATCGCAAGCGTGATGCCCGCCAAGATGCCTGCAAGCCAATTGCCGCGATTGACCCAATAAAGTACGGCCACCAACACGCACAGCGCGATGGCTCCAATCGCGATCCAACGCACAGCGCGGCGCATTTGCAACGTGAGCCCCGTCGTCTCGCGTGTGATTTCTTCGAGTGCTCGACCGATTGCGCCGATCCGCGTGCGCGGACCCGTCGCAAACACGCGCGCTTTGCCGAATCCGGTTGCAATGAGCGTTCCGGAGAACACATGAGCAAATTCGGGATCGGGTCCTGGTTTCTTATCGACAGGCAGCGATTCGCCTGTGAGAAGGGATTCGTCAATTGCGAGCTGTGTGGCCTCGATGAGTTCGGCGTCCGCCGGCACACGATCGCCTTCGCGCAGCACGACGACATCCTGCGCCACCACATCGCGGCCGGGAATGCGCTGTTCCGCCCCATCTCGAATCACCAGAGCACGCGGACTGGAGAGATCTCTTAGTCGCGCCAATGCGTTTTCTGTACGGCGCTCTTGGAGCACCGCGATCGCAATGATGATGATCACCGAGGCACTGAGAATGAGGGCCTCGCGAATGTCCCCAAGCACAACGTAAATGGCTGCTGCCGAAAGCAGCAGAATGAACATGGGCTCGGTGAGCACTTCGCGAATGATCAGCCCGAAACTGCGCGGCCCATTTCCTGGCAATTCGTTCGGACCATCCTGCTGCAGGCGGCGCTCGGCCTCAGCGTTCGTGATTCCCAGCAGTGCGTTGGAGTGGTTGGCTTCGTTCATGTCGGCAGGAGAACACAGCAAGACGCGTGAGGCCATTTTAGTGGACTGCGGATTTCCCGCAGCGGCTGAGGAATGTTCCCTAAGTGACTTCTTGGATCGGAACGTAAGAGATTGGACAGGATGAACAGCATTGACGGGATGATCGGAGCTGAACGATCTATGCTTTTCCTTTCGTACATCCTGTTCATCTTGTTAATCCTGTCTAAGACTCTTTGCTTTGCATCGAAGCAGACGTCAAGACATTTGACAGGATGAACAGGATTGACAGGATGGTCAGAGGTTGAAGGAGCCGCTTCTCGCGCACGATGAGCCGTCGTTTTTGCGCATTCTGACTCACAACGTGTAATTCTGATCCGCACTACAATGCAGGTCGCCTCATAGGTTCCGGGCTTTATCTGTCTACGATGCGACTACGTCACGCTCTGCTCGTTTTCATCGCAACGATTTTCGCATCGCAGGGCAGCGCAGCTGCCGCGACGTGGATTGCCGAAGGTCGACTAACCTCTCAAGCCGCAGCATTGATTCAGACGCTCAACGAAGCCGAGCGCTTCGGTTTGGATCCACGGGACTATTCCATCGAGAGTCTTCCTCGCAGCTTCACGACGGAAGCGGACCAGTCTAAAGCGCAAGAAATACTCAAGAGCGCAGCCTCTGCCTTTCTCAAGGACCTGCACTCGGGACGAGTCGATCCGCAGACAGCCGGATTTCATTTCCCTGCAGTGGTTCGGTCATTCGATATCGAGCATGCAGTCGATGATCTCGCGGCAAGTTCTAACTTCGCCGCTACGCTCAAGACCTACCAGCCTCGCGCACGCCCTTATTGGCTGCTGCTCGACGCCCTCGCTCGATATCGAGCATTGGCGCAGACGCCCGAACTCACTGAGTTGCCTGCAATGCAGTCGAAGTCGATCAAACAGGGCGACACCTACGACGGTGCACCCGCCCTTCGCCGGCTGCTGATCGCAGTAGGAGATCTCGCGAAAACGAGTGACACGGATTCGCTCGTCTTTGACGCGGAGCTCGCAACTGCATTGACGCGCTTTCAAACGCGGTACGGACTCACCGCGGATGGCGTACTCGGTCGGCAAACGTTCGAGGCTGCGACCACGCCGCTCTCGAAGCGAGTGCGGCAGATCGAGCTGTCGCTCGAACGTTGGCGCTGGACCACGTTGCTCGAGCGTCCCGATATCGTCGTGAACGTACCGCAGTTCATGCTTTACGCCCTGCCGAAACCGAACGACGCGAATGGTTCGGTTCTCGAGATGGGCGTGATCGTCGGCAAGAGTGAGCCGCCGCATCAAACACCGATCTTCACTGCTGAACTCAAGCGCGTGATCTTCCAACCTTATTGGGATGTGCCCTACTCCATCATGCGCAAAGAGTTGTTGCCGCTCATCAGCAAGGACCCGAAGTATCTGGAGAAGCACGACATGGAAATCGTCCGCGGCGATCGCGACGACTCTCCGGTATTGCCGAATACCGAGGAATCGATCAACGCGTTGATTGCCGGGAAGGCGCGACTGCGCCAACGTCCTGGCGCACAGAACGCGCTCGGACCGATCAAGTTCGTCCTGCCGAATCCTTACAATGTGTATCTGCACGCAACGCCCGAGCAACGGCTGTTCGAACAGCCGCGACGCGACTTCAGTCACGGGTGCGTTCGGGTAAGCAACCCCGCGGCGCTTGCCGAGTATGTGCTGCGAAACGCGCCGCAGCCCTGGGATTCCGAAGCGATTCAAAACGCGATGTGTGGTACGCAAACACTGCGCGTAGATCTCAAAGAGCCGCTGCGAGTGATGTTCTTTTACAGCACAGTCGCTGCGACGGATTCTGAAGGCGTTCTATTCGCCCCTGACGTGTACGGCCAAGACGCGAAGCTTGAACGGCTGCTGGAACCTATCTCAAAATCCATTGTGAGCCGCGTTGTCGCTCTGATGGATCGACGAGAAACGATCGTGGCGCAGCTCGAAGCGGGACTTCGGGCAAGACGCGATCGTTTCTCGCCGGCCATCCGAGCGGCAACCCGTG
>JAEWBG010000102.1 GCA_023391335.1 Pseudomonadota bacterium
GCTCAGCTCGGAAGCTGAGCGAACGCCGGGAGCGGACACTGCGCCGACTTGAGCTGGGGTCGGGTCGAGACTCATAAGATAAGTGTAGCCGCCCATCCGAGTACTCACTGTGACTTCCTGCTAAAACTTGTCCGGGAACTGCTTCGCGATGCCCGCACCCAGCGCGTCCGCGATCACGTACATGTGATTCTTCATCGCATCCCACGTCTTGGCTTCGCTCGCCCAATCTTTCGCTGCGATCTGCTGGTTCTGTTGCACGTGATGCGCACCGTGCGCGCTCAACAATCCCATCAACGTGTCCTTCGGCAGGTACGGATTCGCGCCGCTCAGGAAGCTCGCGATTTCTCCGGCATTCGACGTCAACTGTTCGATTGCAGTCTTAGCGCCGTTCGCATCCTTGGCAATGGTGGCTTGCGCGTGCGCCTTCACTGCACCGTAGTGCCCGGCGAGTAGTTTGAATAGTTGGTCCGAAGCTGCTTGGCCGTAAAAGGGCGCAATCGCACCCGCAATCTGCTTGGCATTTGCGACCACTTGCTGCTCGGCAAGCTTGGCGTCTGCGGCGTCATTCGCCGCCAGATTCCGCACGACTTCGCGTACCCAGAAGATGTGACCGATCCACAAGTCTCGCAACGCCGCCTGTGTCGCGCTCAATTTGGACGAAACTGCGGTCGCTTGCGTCGCGGCGGCATGCGTATCGGCCGCAAACGCGCTGCCACATGTCGCAACGCACAGGCCTAAGACAATCGCTGATTTCAAGGCTGCTCTTCGTACGGTCATCGCTATTCTCCGGTTTGACGATGTACGCGAAGCAAACACACGTTGCGTTTCTTGGCGTACCTATGAGAGATGACGGAACCGGTTCCCGCGAGGTTCCCGGGAGCGGCGTACGTGATGGAGTGATGAGTGATGCAGTGATGGAGTGAATGCGCCCGACGGCGCGTGAAGGGCGTTACGTCAAGTGCGATTACACCGCACCCGTTCTCACGAGACCCTCATATCACCGGTGTTGCTTGAATGATGAACAACTGAGCAACTGAAGGCTCTTAGTTCAGGCATGCACGTCGAACGCACTCGTACCCGCGCCGTTCACGCGCAGCTTTTCACGCGAGCGGGTGCTCGCTTTCACTTCATCACGTCTATCCACAATGCCTGCGAATGAATTCGGCATGCGTCGGCGCAGCGGCGGTGGCGTTCGCAATGGCGCGCCGCATTTCGCTCAAGTGATGTCGCAACTCGGAGAGATCGAAGTAATCCGCCAAGCGATCGTAGGAGTCGGGCAGCCAATTGAACCCTGCATACATCGACAACCAACTCGGATCCTGAAACGTCTCCCACTCGTAGCGAACGAAGTAGCCACGGGCGCGGAAGAGTCGCACCTTGTATTCGAGCGGCTCGGGCATGGTGATCTGCTTGCACTCGCGCCAGAACGCAGAGTCCTCACGCGAGTTCGCTTTGTAGTGCAAGATTAGAAAATCGCGAATGCGCTCGAACTCAAGTCGCGTACACCGGTTGTACTCATCACGCAGAGCTGGATCGAACGTTCGATCCGGAAACAACCGCCTGAGCTTCTCGATGCCCGTTTCGACGAGCGAGATGCTCGTGGACTCAAGAGGTTCGATGAAGCCGCTCGCGAGACCTAGCGACACGACATTCTTGCTCCACGCCCGCTTGCGAATGCCGGTCGTAAAGCGCAGCAAATTCGGTTCCGCAAGCACTTCGCCTTCCAAATTGGAACGCAACGTCGCGACGGCTTCATCATCGCTGATGAAGCGGCTGCAATATACGTAGCCATTTCCCATCCGATGTTGCAGCGGGATGCGCCACTGCCAACCGGATGCAAGTGCAGTCGCACGCGTATACGGCGTCGGCTCGCTGGTACTTTCACAAGGTATCGCCACGGCTCGATCGCACGGCAGCGAATGCGTCCAATCTTCATAGCCGGTTTGCAGCGCTCCTTCGATCAACAGGCCACGAAAGCCCGTGCAATCGATGAAGAGATCGCCTTCCAGGCGCACACCATCCTCAAGTCGTAGTGCATCGACAAAGCCATCCAACGGACGCAAATCCACGCCCACGACTTTGCGATCGATGCGCCGCACGCCTCGATCAAGCGAGTAGTTGCGCAGGTAGCGCGCGAATAGGGACGCATCGAAGTGCAGCGCCCAATCGAATACGGAAAGCGGCGACGTCGGATTCGCGTGAGGTCGCGTGAAGCGGTTAGCGCGCATCAAACTCACTGCAAGCGAATACAGCCCGAGATCGGCGTCATCGCCATGCTGTCGAACTCTGAGCCAATACTGATGGAACGGCACCTCGCGAGTCGGCGCGCCGTACAGACCGAACGGATGGAAGAAACTTTTGCCGGGCTGCGACCAATCCTTGAATTCGATGCCGAGTTTGCAGGTTGCCTGCGTAGCGCGCATCAAATCGAATTCATCGATACCAAGCGCGCGGTAGTAGTCGCGAATGGCTGGGATCGTCGCCTCGCCCACACCGATCGTTGGAATGTCGGTCGATTCGACGACCGTGATTGCGAGATCCTGTTTCGCAAAGTGATGGGCGAAACTTGCGGCAGCCATCCAGCCGGCGGTCCCGCCTCCGACGATGATCAATTGCCTGATGCGAAGGTCGTTCATGGAAGAAAAACCGCCACAGAGAAGCGCGGGGGAACGTGCTCTCTGCGGCGGCCTGCGGCGGGACGTTATCTCGCCGCATCCCCCTACTTCGAAGGGCCCAAAAATAGGGCTAGAAGTGACCGCGGACGCCCAAGATGAAGCGGCGCTCGTATTGCTGCTGGTACGCCGGCTGATCTTCCCACTGGAAGTAGTAGTTCTCGTACTCGTCAGTGAGATTCAGACCTTGCAAGTACACCGTGAACATCGGATTGATGTCGTAGCTCACGGACGCATCCACGTACTCAGTCGGCGATTGGTACAACGTGAGACCCTCCGTGGACCACACTTGGTTCAATCCTGCAGCACGCTTGCTGCGGCGATTGAGGGCGACGCGCGCTTGGAACTTGTCGGTTTCGTACCAGAGCGCCAAGTTCGCCTGCACTTTCGAGTTATCCAAGAAAGGAACGGTCTCGCCGTTCAAATCCTTGTTGCCCGAGTCTGATGGCGAATAGGTGTAGTTCGCGTCGATGCCGAAGTGCGACCAGAAGCCCGGCAATTCGAGAAACGCGTGCTTCACACCGATTTCTGCGCCATCGATCGAGCCGCCTTCGCCTTGCACGTTGATGCCGACGGGAACGGTGCGTCGAACCACGCCGTCTTGATCCGGCAGCGCCATGTCCACCGACGAACGCGCGATGAAGCTCTTGATGTCGATATGGAAGAGTGCGAACGACATCAACGTGTGATCCGTGGGATACCACTCGAGCGATGCGTCGTAGTTCGATGAGCGCCACGGATCCAACTCAGGATTGCCGTCCTGATTCGCACCGATCACATCGAATCGACCTCCGGCGGCATTGTTGATCGCGTAGGACGGATTGAGCGCTCCGCCCCACTGCTGCAGATCCAGCAACGTCATGGTCTTCGTGTAGGCGACACGGAATTTCAAGTCATCGAGAAGATCGAACGAGAAGTTCACGCGCGGCAGAAAATCCGTGAAGTCGCGGCTGGTGACGATATCGCCAGCGTCGAGATTCGCAGCACCGTACGGCTGCGGAATGCCGACGAGGTTCTGCGTCACATCCAAGTTCGTGCGAACGTATTGGAAGCCGACGTTGCCTTGATACGGCCGGTCGCCGCCGCCGACATTCGCTTGGACGAAGAACGTTGTCTGATCGAGATCAACTTTGAACGACTGACCCGGATTGCTGACCTTCACGTTCCCAGGGAACAGCGAATCGTGGAATGCCTTCGGGTTGTCCATCGCTTTCGGATCGAGCGTGTAAATCGGCGGCAATCCTTGAGCGTTGCCGTAATCCGTGATCTGGATGACATCGTTGCCGAAGGATGAAAGCGGCATGCGGCCGAGTGCAGTGTAGTAATCCACACCGCTCGGTGTCGCACCCAAGTTGTCGCCCGCAGTGCACGCACCGGGGATGCCGCCGCCGTCCAAGCGCACGTCGGTCGCCTTCCATTTCACCAAGCATCCCGAACCGTTGCTTGCAGCGCTGCTGTAGAACGGCGCGAGATAGTCGTATCCAAGCTGCTTCGCCGAGCGCTCGCCGTACCGCACGCCCGCTTCGAGAGCGAAGCTGTCGTTGAACTCGTACTTGCCGTCGAGACGGAACACATCCATGTCCGATTCGCGATCGAAATTGTTTTCTGACGAAAGTGCACCGATGGAGTAAGCGTTTACATCAGAGACGATCGCCGGAATGTCCGAGAAGCGCACATGCTTGCCGCTGTAATCGGCAATGATGCGTTGATTGCCGACATATCCGTTCGGATACGGATTCTGATAGCCGCCTGGATAGTACGGATAGTTGCCCGCGTATCCATTCGCAGCATCGGCGCCGACATGCGCGAGCCATTGATCGCCGTTCGCCAAGTCGATGTCGGCATAGCTGTTGACGCTGTCGTTGTTCGCTTTGCCATAGATCGCGCGGAAGCCGCCCGTGAAAGGCCCGCCGTTGTCGAAGCGCAGTTCCAGATTCACGTTGGTCGAATCCGAATCCGTGCGCTGCATTTGCGAGTACGACTTCAAGCGCAGCGTGTTCAGATCGTAGATCTGCGTCGTGTTGATCTCACCGCCGACGTTTGCACCGGTATCGCGGCTTTGCAGCGGCGTGAACCAGGTCCAGTTCTGCCATTTGATCTCGCCGACGACGCCAGCCGTGCGCACGTACTGTGTTTGATCGGTGTAGAAGGCATCGGCCGTCAGGTTCAACGCATCCGTGACACGGACTTGGAAGGATGCGTTCAGGCCCAAACGATCGCGTTCGGTGAAACGGTTGTACGCAGTGTGGCCTTCGAAGGAAATGAAACGGTCGTTGGTGTCGCCGTCGTTGTTGACGTCGCCATCGGGGTCGACCCAGCCAGAGCCTTCGTTCGGCAGGCCAGTCCAACCGGGATCCGCTTCCAAACCGTTGTAGTAGTTCGCAAGGTTTACATTCGAATACGCGGCTGAAAACAGCGCACCGAACTTATCGTTGCTCCAAGCGACCAACCCGTTGGCTTGCGGATCGAAGTCTTCCGCGCCACTGCCGTACGTCGTTTCGGCGGCCACGGATCCGGTGAAACCTTTGGGTAGATCGAATGGGCGGCGGGTCTTTAGATTGACCGTGCCGGTCAGACCGCTGTTGACGAGATCTGCGCTGCCGGTCTTGAAGACTTCTACGCCGGAGAAGAGCTGCGATGGAATGTCGCCGAAATTCGGCTGAACGGTCGTAGTGGAATTCGCACCCAAATACTGCTCGCCATTGAGCAGCGTGGTGACCTGCGGCAAACCGCGAATCGCGACTTGTGCGCCTTCGCCCGCGTCGCGGCGAATTTGCACGCCGGGAATGCGTTGGAGCGAATCGGAGATCGTGACGTCGGGCAGCTTGCCGATGTCCTCAGCGGAAATTGCGTCGACGATCTGTTGCGAATCCCGCTTGGTTTCGATCGCCGCCTGCTGCGAAGCGCGCAGACCGGTGACGACGATCTCCTCAACGTCATCGCTCGCCCCAGCTGCGGCGTAGGTACTCACCGTGGCCAGGGCCGATGCGGCAAGCGCGGACGCCTGCGCGAACTTACGAGTTCTCATCTTCATGCAAATCCCCTCTATCGAATCCGGCGCGCCGGATGGCGGCGCCGCCGCATCCGTTGTTCTGTGGCTTGAATCGCACGCGCAAGGCGTGTTGCGGGCGAATCTTGCTGCTGCGCCCCGCAGGCTGTCAATAAATTCTTCTATTTGATTAACAATTAAGCGACGAAAGATATTTCAGGTTTCTGAATTAGCGGTATCACGGCCCATCAGAAACGAAAAAGGCCGCCGCATTG
>JAEWBG010000017.1 GCA_023391335.1 Pseudomonadota bacterium
CAATTCACCGCGCACGATGAATCCATCCAACGCACTGCCCCCCGATATTCAAGAGTGCGTTTCACGCGCCTTGCAAGAAGACGTCGGCGCGGGCGATCTCACCGCCAGTCTGATCCCTGCAGACAAGCAAGCACGGGCTCATCTCGTGACGCGCGAAGACGCGATTCTGTGCGGTACGGCATGGTTTGCGGAAGTCTTCCGTCAACTCGATCCGAGCGTCCACATTCGTTGGCTTGCACATGATGGTGAGCGTGTTGCTGCGAATCAGCGCCTCTGCGAGATCGCAGGTCCAGCACGCGCGATTCTTACGGGCGAACGCACCGCGCTGAACTTTCTGCAGCTACTGTCTGCAACGGCGACGACCACTCGGCACTATGCAGATGCGGTTGCTGGAACTCAGTGCCGCATTCTCGATACACGCAAAACCATCCCTGGATTGCGCTTAGCGCAGAAATACGCAGTCGTATGCGGAGGCGGAACGAACCATCGCATCGGATTGTTCGATGCCATTCTCGTCAAAGAGAACCACATTGCCGCCGCAGGCTCGATCGCCGCGGCAGTGGCAGCCGCTCGCAAACTTAACGATCGAGTGATGCTTGAAGTCGAAGTCGAGAACTTCGACGAACTCAACCAAGCACTGGACGCGGGCGTCGATCGCATCTTGCTGGATAACTTCAGCCTCGATGACATGCGCCGCGCCGTGTCCCTCACCCGCGCGCACCGCAATGCTCGCGTGGAACTCGAGGCGTCAGGAAATATGGCTTTGGAAGGCCTGCGCACCGTCGCCGAAACCGGAGTGGATTTCATTTCCGTTGGCGGCTTGACGAAGCACGTTCGCGCTGTGGATCTGTCGATGCGGTTTGAATGAGACAGTCGGACGCAACACAAAGCGCACAAGGACATCCACAAAGAACACAAGGAGGAATTAGCCGCAGAGAACGCGCCGAAGAAAGTGTGAAGTTTCAGGTGTGAAGTGTGAACGGGGTTGCGTGGGCTCAAGAGCTCTCTCATTGCCTCCGACATCTCGACCGTGCACGGGAATTGGTGGGCTCTTTCAACTTCCTTTTTGTGTTCTGGCTTTCTCCTTGTGCTCTTTGTGTCCGTCCGATGTTGCCCTGTATTGCTCTGTGTGTTCTTTGTGTTACGTCCTATTTCTTCAACCCGCCGCCAGCTTCATCACGCGTTGAGGTGTGGCGATCCCATAGCCTTGGGCGTAGTCGACGCCGAGACTGCGTAGCATCTCGATGATTTCAGGATTCTCAGCGAACTCCGCAATCGTCTGCTTTCCCGTAAGATGCCCGATCTCATTGATCGACCGCACCATCTCGCGATCGATCGGATCGTGCAGGATTTCTTTGACGAAGCTGCCGTCGATCTTCAAGAAATCGACCGGGAAATGCTTCAGGTAACCGAACGACGACAAGCCCGTGCCGAAGTCGTCCAAGGCGAAGCGGCATCCGAGTTGTTTCAGCGACTGAATAAATCGATTGGCTTGAGAGAAGCTTGCGATAGCAGCCGTCTCGGTGATCTCAAAACAGATCTTCGATGCATCGATGCCGCTGCGATGGAAGTGATCGATCACGAACGGTAGGAACTTGTCGTCACCGAGGCTTTGACCGGACAAGTTGATCGAACACATCGCCAGCTTCTCGCGCTCATCGGCTTCGGACACCAACCAGCGCAAGGCGTGTTCGATCATCCAGCGATCGATGTTCGGCGTCAGGCCATAGCGCTCGGCCGCAGCAATGAACTGATCCGGCGAGACGATCTTACCGGCCTCATCGCGCATGCGAAGCAAGAGTTCGTAATGAAGGCCCGGATGCGGCTCTTGCAGCGGCTGAATAACTTGCCGATAGATTTCGAACCGACCGTCCTCGAGCGCGTTATTGATGCGAGCGGCCCATTGCATCTCGCGCCGACGTCGCATCAGATCGATATCGTTTTCTTGGAAGCTGTAAATTCGATTGCGTCCGCTTTCCTTCGCCGCCGCACACGCGCTGTCGGCGGCAGAGAGTACTGCGGCTACGTCTTCGTTCTCCGGCGACAACGGCACTACGCCGATGCTCGCGCCCAAGCGGAACGTGCGCTCTTCCCAAACGAACTTGTAGTTGCGAATCGCCTCTCGCAGCGCCTCGGCATTGCGAATGGCTTCTTCGAGCGAGCAGCTCTCGAGCAACACGCCAAACTCATCGCCGCCCAGACGCGCAACGGTGTCGCGCCAGCGGATCTTGGATTTCAGCAAGGCACCGACCTGGCCGAGCAATGCATCGCCGGCACTGTGCCCGCAGTTGTCATTGATGATCTTGAATTGATCGAGATCGATATGGCACAGCGCATAAGACGCTTCTCGTGCTCGGGCGCTTTTCAGGGCGCGTTCCAGGCGCGATTCGAATTCGCGTCGATTCACGAGCCCAGTGAGAATGTCGTGACTGGCGTGGTACGACAGCTTGCGATTGAGCTCGCGGCTCTCGCTCACGTCATGAAACACCAGCACGCCACCGGAGACGTTGCCGGCACCATCGCGAATCGGCGAGGCGCAACTCTCGATGTAGAGCTCGTTGCCGTCGCGGCGAATGAGCAGCATGGGGCGCACCGACTTGATCGCACGCGTGCGGCGAATCGCCACGGCCAGTGGATTTTCCAGCGGCTCGCAGGTTTCTTCGTGGAAGCTGCGGAAGATTTCGTCGACCAGCCTGCCCTGCGCATGCTCCAGGCGCCAGCCGGTCAGCTGCTCGGCAACCGGATTCAAGTATTCGATGCGGCACTTGGAGTCGGTCGTGATGACGCCATCGCCGATGGACTGCAGCGTGATCTGTGCGCTTTCCTTCTCTTTGAATAAGGCCTCTTCGAACAACTTGCGTTCGGTCACGTCGAGATCGACACCGACGATACGTCGCGGCCTTCCTGCCACATCCAGGCTGGCCTTGGCTCGACTAATCACCCACAGCCACACTCCATCGCGATGCTTCAGACGATGAACGCTTTCGAACATGGGCTCTTTGCCGGACAAGTGATCGCGAAGCGCAGCGTGGACGCGCTCCACATCCTCCGGATGTAACAGGTCTTGCCAATCAGCGAGCGGCGCAATTTCGTCGTCCGAGTACCCCAGCATCGACTTCCATCGCGGCGAAAAGTACGTCGTCTTGCGATCCAAATCGAAGTCCCAAAGGCCGTCATTCGCGCCGTGCAACGCCAAGGCGTCGCGCTCTTCGAGCTGGTGGAAGTGCCGCTTATAACGAAGCCGCTCAAGACCGGTTGCGTAGCTCGAACCGAGCAACTTCAACATCAGATGCAGATTCGCATCCCAACTCTCGCGAGGCCGCGTGGAGCACAGAGCAATGAAGCCTTGAATGCGCCCTTGGATCGCAACTCCGAGAACCAGAGCGGCGCCGATCTGCAATTCCGCAAATCGACCCGCTTCAGGTGCCAGTTCGCGTCGTGGTTGCGCCGTATCGCGAATCTCGACCACACGCAGATGCTCGAGGCGATCGCGCAAATACGGCAGCCGCTCGAGTGGCTCGCCGCGCAAGGTCTCTGGGTTGAAACTGGCAAAGAGGCCAGCTGCGGCCACAACGTTCGCAATGGTTGCGTTCTCAGCATCGAAGGTCGCGAAGAAAATGGCATCGAGACCCGCAGCTTCGCGCAAGGATTCGAGATTCTCGCGAATCGGACCGTCGCCCTCTTCGTCGATGATGTTCTGAAAATCGATCGCGGCCTTGGTTAGAAGAACGTCCAGGCCCGGCTTTGATTTGCGAGTTCGAGGGCGCGCGGCGAAGAGCGTGTCGCCGCTAGGTGCGGAAGGCGGAACTGGCTCGTTGGGATTGCTGGCCATGGTTCACACCGCATCGGATCAGCGGAAGGAATTCCGCAGAACGCTCGCGGCAATGACGTCATCGACGCGCCGAATGAACAGCGCATCCATGTTGTTGAACCAACAGTGGCGGAGGCCAGATCCCCGCATTGCAATTCCCTCCCACTTTGCCGCGCAAACCCTCATGAATTATGGAAATTGGGGGCTACGGCAAGGCGGGCCGATTGTGGCACAGCGCTGCAGATGAAACCAAGCTCACATCGGCGGCGATGTCGTCATTGCGGACCATCGAAAGAGGAAAATCGAGATCGACTGATCTCAACTCTGCAGGTCCAGATTCACCTACGAGCGCGGCGGCGAATAGGTTCTCGCTGCACTCACCGAACCGCGAGCTGCGCATTCCGGATCGGCTCTCCCCGAAACGACAAACCATTCCAAACTATTCGCTTCGTCGATTTCGGAGGCTTGTGCACTGCCAAAGCAACGTTGGCGTGTTTTCGACTCGATCACCACCGCTCGGCCCGGGGCCGCATTCAACCAGGCTGCCGCATCGTTCGCTTCTTGGTCAGCCTCGCGCCAACGCGCATGACCGAAGTTCACGAGCGGTCGCGTGATGTACAACAGGTACTGCTCTTTGTATCCCGCGATCCCGACCTCCTTGAAGCCCGCGGTGCGCGCTTCCAGAGTTTGTACGAACGCACGGCCGGAGCGGGCGTCGTTCATCGTCGGATTGACCGCAAAGCTCACGACCAGCAATGCAGCCCCGATGCTCATGAAAAAGGCAGCAAACCCGTAACGCACTCGCGCAATCAAACAGCACAGCGTCGCGCTCACGCCGATGGCAAGCAAAGGCGGCACCACATCGATGTCATAGCTCTCGATCAGTTCAGCTCGTTGGGCGCTCTTTATCGACAACACCACGCCGGCGATCAGCGTGACGCCTGCCAGCAGCGCGGCGATTGCAAAGAGCAAGCGGCGTGGGCCCGCCTTCTCTGCGAGGTCCCGTAAGAACGGAGCAATCGCGACCACCAATGCAGGAACCGCTGGCAACACGTACACACCGCGCTTGCCGCTGCTGAAACTAAAGAACAGCACGACGAGCACGACCCAAGTGAGTGGCAGCAACACGCGCAAGTCTCGAGCCTTCACTCGTTCTCGCCAGGGCTTGATCAGCCAAGGAACGAGCGCTGTGAGCGGCAGCCACAACCCGGGAATCACCGAAACGATGAAGTAGTAAAACGGCTCGCGATGATGCCAAGCCGATGCGTATCGGTTCACCGTCTGCTTGAACAGGATGTTGTCGCGGTAGGCTGCGATCGCAGGATCGTGCAGAGCTGCGACCAGCATCGGCACCAGCCACACGCTCACTGCTGCGAGCAGTGCGAGCGGTCCTATTGCCCACTTCCACTTTGGCCCCAGCGGTTGACGCGAACGGTCTTTGCGGGCGTAAACGGCGTATGGAATCAGGATCAGTAGCGGTAGGAATCCAACGCCTTTCGTGATGATTCCTAATCCGGCTGCGGCCCAGCCGACGTAGTACCAGCGCCAAGCGGGACCCGCGAGCAAGTGACGCAGGAATCCGTACAACCCCAACGTCGTCCAAAAGCACAGCGTCGCATCGATCTGCGCCTGACGTGCTTGCCAGACAAACTGAAGCGTTGCGAGCAGCGCGAGGCCTGCATGCAAGGCCACTTCACGATTCCACAAGCGCTTAGCAAGATCGTAGACGAGCAAGACGCAGCCCATTCCCGCAAGCAGCGAAGGCAGCAGGAAGGCAACTCGCAATGAATGCGTCAGTACCAGAAAGGCACTGATCATCCAGAAGAACAGCGGCGGCTTGTCGGCGTACAGATCGCCGCCTACCTGAGGAATCAACCATTGACCCGTGGCAACCATGTCGCGAGCGACCAAAGCAAACCTCGGTTCATCCGCCGGCCATGGATCGCGCAAGCCGATGCCCGTTGCGATCAGCAGCAACGACAATCCGATAAGCCAATAAAGATCGAGTCGCTCATCGCTGTGACCAGTGCGGCCTGGACGCAGCAACGCTGCCAGCAAACCATTCATTGTTCGGTGACTTGGACGCGCGGCGGATTGCGCTTGATCAGCCAGCGCACGCCGAACAAATCGACGATACCGACCCACAATCGATTGTTCACACCGTATTTCGATTGCCCACGCACGCGGGGGCGATGTCTGACGGGCACGGAAATCACGCGCGAACCTGCACGTTGAAACAGCGCAGGCAAGAAACGGTGCATGTGATTGAAGCGTGGCAACTCGAGGAAAGTCTCACGATGCATGAGCTTGATGCCGCAGCCCGTATCGGGAGTGCCATCGTGCAACAAGGAGGCACGTACGGAATTCGCAACGCGTGAGGACACTTTGCGCACCCATGTGTCTTTGCGTGTGGTGCGATTGCCCATGATGAGCTTCAACCCAGCGTCCGCTTTAGCGAGTTCTGCAAGCAAAAGCGGGATATCGGCCGGATCGTTCTGACCATCGCCATCGAGAGTTGCAATCCAATCCGCCTTGGCCATGCGCACGCCAGTATGAACTGCGGCACTCTGGCCGCTGCGCTTGGAATGCTGGATGAGACGAATTTGTGGGATGGAGGCACGAGCTGCACGAACTTGCGCAGCCGTTGTGTCCGTGCTGCCGTCGTCTACGAAGATGATCTCGAACGGCTGATGGGCGACCAACGCTGCAGAGATTTCCTGCGCGAGGGGCAACACGTTTTCCGCCTCGTTGCAGACGGGAATGACGACGGACAGCTTCATAAGGCGCGGCAGTATAGCCAAAGATGCCGCTCGCAATCGGCTTACTCACTTGTAATGGCGGGCAACTCACCTATCCTCACCCCATGCCCGAACATCGACACGAGCACCGCCACGATCATGACCATGATCGTCATGGAGGATCGCATTCCAGTCACGCGCACGATCACGCGGAGGGTCAGAGCGCACGCGTACTCGCCTGGGCTTTTGCGCTCACCGCTCTTTTTATGTTGGTGGAGGCGATCGGCGGCGTTCTGGCGCATTCCCTGGCGGTCGTTGCCGATGCCGGACACATGTTGACCGACGCAGCGTCTCTCGCCCTCGCCTGGTCAGCAACTCACCTCGCGCGGCGGCCCGCAGATCGTAAACGCTCGTTCGGGTATCAACGCCTGCGCGTCATCGCCACCTTTGTAAACGGCTGCGCTTTGCTCTTCATTGTCGTTTGGATCGTCGCCGAAGCCCTCGGCCGTCTGCTCCATCCAGTCGAGGTGAACGCCAAGGCCATGCTATTGCTCGGTGCGATCGGACTCGCCGTGAACATCATCGTGTTCACGATGTTGCGACGCGAAGGCGATCACGACATGAATGTCGCCGCGACCACCCTCCACGTGATCGGCGACCTACTCGGATCGGTAGCCGCCATCGCCGCTGCCGCCGTGATCCTGTGGACCGGATGGCTCAGGATCGATCCGCTGCTATCGATGCTGGTGAGCGCGCTCGTGGTACGCAGCGCGATCGCGTTGGTGCGGCGTTCTGCTCACATCCTGATGGAGGGTACGCCGGACTGGCTGGACGTCGTCGAATTGCGCCGCACGCTTGAAGAACACATTCCAGCAGTGCGCGATGTCCACCATGTTCACGCGTGGCAAGTCGGCCCGCATGAAACGCTGCTCACGATGCATGCGTCAGTGGTCGAAGGCGCGAATCACGCCGCCGTGTTACGCGAAGCACAGCATGTCTTGAGCGATCGATACGGCATCACCCATGCGACGATTCAGATCGAAACCGAACCGTGCGGGGATGAGTGCGGGCCGGGCGAGGAGAGTCGGACGCAACACAAAGAACACAAAGAACTGTAAAAATTCTGCTGAGAGAAAAGAATCAAATGGCGTTGATGCGAGAAGGGTCGCGCCGCATTCTCTGCGTACGTTTTAGCCTAAAGAATCTTTGTGCGCTTTGTGTTGCGTCTTATCCCCTTCTCTACCCACCTGAGCGGCCGCATGGCGAAATAGTTCAAGCAGCTTCGCTTCGACTTCGCGCTGTGCCGCTTCCATCTGCACATCGTCCATGCGGCGCGGAGGAAAATAAGGTTCGCCGATGGCAATGTGGATCTTAGAGAACGGGCTCGGGATCACGAACTTGTCCCACGTCCGCAGCAACGTCGCTGGCCGGGCCGCGTAAGCAATGGGGATCACTGGCTTGCCGGAAATCTGCGCCGCAAAAATCGCGCCTGGTTTCAGCTTGAATCGTGGACCACGCGGACCGTCCGGAGTGATCGCAGGCGAGATGCCCTCTTTGACGATGGCTTGATGCACCCCACGAACTGCGCGCACACCCGTGTAGGAACCAGACCCACGCACGACGTGACAACCATAGAGATTGGCCAACATCGTGGGCGCCTCCCCATCCACGGACGGAGAAATCATGAAGCCCGGCTTCATGCCTGGAATGAATCCCGCAGCCATGAACCGACCCAGGATGAGCAGATGCTGGTGCCAGAAGACCGGCACGACTGAGCCGTACTCGCGCATCACCTCGATCAGACGCTCTCGCCCTGAAAGGCGAATCCGACTCGTACGCCAGATCGTCTCCAGGATGCCCGATCCCAGCAGCACCGCGGCGCGATACATGATCAGACGGCTACGCGTGAGCCGGCGACGCGACTTCGTGCTGGGACCTGCGGTGGGCGAAACGTTGCCTGTCACTCGTGCACTACCTGGAATTGGCCCCAGCGCTGCGCGCTTTTTTGGCCCGTAAATGCAAACGCCGCGCTTGAGCGCGGCGTTTGAGTGAATGGTGCCGGAGAAGAGATTCGAACTCCCGACCCGCGCATTACGAATGCGCTGCTCTACCAGCTGAGCTACCCCGGCGCGAGGGGGCGCAGTATAGAGAAACTAGTGACTAGTCACTAGCGGATCGTGACTAGGGGGAACGGGGAACGGGGAACGACTAGGGTTCGTGGATCGTGGTTCGGGGTTTGTGGTTCGGTCGATCCACAATCCCTGACCCACGATCCCCGTCTTGCTCTGTAATCCTATCCGCCAGTCACTAGTCACTAGTCACTTTTTTCTTGAGCCTTATCACTACCTCCACTGCCTCGGCCTCCATCCCCTCAGGCAATGTCGGGAATCGACTGAACTCGATCTGATCGGGCGCGATGTCGACCAGCTCGCCGGTCTCGACGTTATGGAAATGATGATGTGCGGATCGGGTGGAGTCGTAGACCGAGCGCTCCGGATCGAGGTGAATTTGTCGCAC
This sequence comes from Pseudomonadota bacterium, assembly GCA_023391335.1. Lineage (GTDB taxonomy): Bacteria > Pseudomonadota > Gammaproteobacteria > Steroidobacterales > Steroidobacteraceae > Steroidobacter. Next base: position 9,067 of record JAEWBG010000017.1, read on the forward strand.
CAGGCCGCGCTGGGCGAGCACATTGAGCGTGTTGTAGACCGTCGCTTTCGAGACCCGATCGTCGCCAATTTGCACCTGCGCGAGAATTTGCTCGGCGGTCATGTGGGTCGGCGCGCTCATCAGAATCTCGGCGACGCGGAGCCTCTGGGCGGTCGGTTTAACGCCATGGGCCTCAAGCTCTCGAACGAGATCTTGTTGTGGAATCGGGGTCGGGATCTGTGCGCTCACGAGCTCATTCCTCTTCTTCAGGAAGCGACCAGGTCACGTGCCCCAGGTCCGTGTCCCACGTTTATATCCCAGGGCCGCACTTAGCGGCCCGCAGCATACTCTCGCACAAGAAATCCTGCGACTAACTCGCCGCTTGTGCGGAAATGGGCGGACCGTTTCCAGCCCGATTGGGCATGCTTTGCCGCCCTCGCAACACGGAAGGAGCGCGGAATGCAGCACCCAAAGGGCGTCACTCTGATCGAGATGCTGGCGACTGTGTCGATCGTTGCCATTCTGGGCGCCTTGGCCGCACCCAGTTTTCAGAATCTGGCATTGAGTTCCGAGCGAACCACAGTGGTGAACAACTTCTTCCACGCTCTCTTCCTCGCCCGCAGTGAGGCCATCAAACGCGGTCAAGTGGTCACGGTGTGCAAATCGGCTGACGGATCGACATGCCTGAAGGCCGGCGAGTGGACCAGCGGATGGATCGTTTTCGTCAACACCGATCACGACGAATCGCCTGTGCGAGACGAAGATGAACCCGTCCTGCAGGTCTATTCGGGATGGTCTCGCGGCCAGATCACGTCCAATCGCCCAGCCTATTCCTTTAGGCCTTACGTCCAGGGTGTGGTGAACGGCACGATTCTGTTCTGCGACGCTCGAGGTAGTGCAGAAGCGCGAGCCATCATCATCAGCCACACGGGCCGCCCGCGAGTCTCGCATCGAGACGCGAGCAATCGTCCTTTGCGCTGCGCCTCAGGCTAACTATGATTCGCGCCCGAAGTTCGCGAATCAGACCGGATGCCTCGTCACCCAGCCAAAATCGATCGACCGCTCGGATTCACGATCATGGAAATCATCGTGGCGCTGCTGGTCGTGGCGGCGGGCATTGTTGGGGTGGCGGCGCTCTATGCGGATCGAGTGCACGCCAATGCCGACGCCGAACTGCATGCACGTGCCGTCAGACTAGCCGAAGAGATCGCTGCGCGGATCACGGCAAACTCCGCGGGACGCATCGGCTATGTGGGGACAGTTGGCGTGGTCTGCGATAAGTCCGCGAAACCGAAGCTTGAGCAAGACGCCGCCGCGATCGAGGGCTCGTGCTGGCAAGACGCGGTGGAAGCCGAATTGCCCAGCGGGCTAGGCACCATCACGCGCGATACAACCACCAATCCGGTCGCGTATGTCGTTGCTGTGAGTTGGTCCGCTCCTGAAAGCGGAACGGCGAGTTACGTTCTAAGAGTGGTGCCGCCGAACGAACCATGATTGCATCGCGGCGTGCTCAGGCGAGACGGAACGCAGCTCAACTCCGGGAGGGCATCGCGACGCGCAGTTCTTTCGGCAAACTAAACACAACGTTTTCAGCCTGCCCGAGCACATTTTCCGGCGCGTGACCGCCCCACTCGCGTAGGCGGCCCACCACGCGCTCCACGAGAACTTCCGGCGCCGACGCGCCAGCGGTGACACCCACGGTTTGCCTGCCTTCGAACCACTCGCGTTTGAGATCTTCAGGCCCATCGATCAAATAGCCGGGAATACCGGCTTTTTCCGCAATCTCGCGCAGACGATTCGAGTTCGAACTCGTTGGTGAGCCGACGACCAGAATGATGTCGCAACGCTCCACCAATCGCTTTACGGCATCTTGGCGATTCTGAGTTGCGTAACAGATGTCCTCTTTGCGCGGCGTGGCCAAGGTCGGGAAGCGTCGACGCAACGCATCGACCACGAGCTGGGTGTCGTCGACGGATAACGTCGTCTGCGTGACGAACGCCAAACGCTCAGGATCGCGAACGTCCAAGCGGTCCACATCCTCCGGCGTTTCGACGAGCAAAATCTTGCCGCCGAATGAATCGTCGAATTGCCCCATCGTGCCTTCGACCTCGGGATGTCCTTGGTGGCCGATCAAAATGACTTCGCGACCTTCGCGCGCATAGCGCAGCACTTCCATGTGGACTTTGGTGACGAGTGGACACGTCGCGTCGAAGACCTTGAGTTGACGTCGACGCGCTTCATCCTGAACCGCACGCGAGACGCCGTGAGCGCTGAAAATCACCGTAGCATCGTCGGGAACTTGATCCAGTTCTTCCACGAATACGGCGCCCATGTTGCGCAGCCGATCGACGACGTAGCGGTTATGGACCACTTCATGCCGCACGTAGATCGGCGCGCCGAAAAGCTCAATCGCACGCTCCACGATATCGATTGCCCGATCGACACCGGCACAGAAACCACGCGGATTCGCGAGCAGAATCTTCATGCGGGCGTCTTCTTGTGTCCGCTCTCGCGAAACGCATCGAGCAGCAAACAACCTGCACCGATGGAGATGCACGTGTCGGCGATGTTGAACGCGGGGAAATACCAATCGCGCCAGTGGAAGTAGATGAAATCGACGACATAGCCGTGCCACACGCGATCGATCACGTTGCCCAGAGCCCCGCCCAATACCAGCGCCAATCCCACTGCCAACAACGTCTGCTCCGCTCGGATGCGACGCATCCAAATCATCAAAGAGAGACTTACCACGATGGCAAGTGCAATGAAGAACCAGCGTTGCCATCCCGCCGCTTGAGCCAGAATGCTGAACGCCGCGCCTCGATTCTCGAGATAGACGATTTGCAGAAAGGGCAGCAGTGAAATTGCAGCCTGCATCTTCACCGAGCCGATCACCAATGCCTTCGTGGCTTGATCGAAGATCACGGCAAAGAAGGACAGCCAGAGCCAACTGCTCGCACCGCGAGTCGGCGTAAACCATACCTTGCTGATCGAGTTCGTGTTCATGACATACCTTCTCAGCAGTAACGCCTCGTTTCGCCCGGACCCGTCACGTTCGTCACACAACGTCCGCAAATCTCCGGGTGATCCGCATGATGACCAACATCCGGCTGCTTATGCCAGCAACGTACGCACTTCGCGGCCTCGCTTGGACGCACCAAGATCCAAGCTGCATTCTTCTCGCCCTCGTCCGCTGGCACCGCATCGGCGGGCCGGCCATCCGCCGCATGCACGCGAACAGCCGATGTAATGAATGCGAAGCGCAGTTCAGCGCCGAACGGCTGCAATTGCTTTAGCAGTTCGGGCGCGCAATACAAATCCACCTCCGCATCGAGCGGCGCGCCAATTGCACCGTCATTGCGGAGCTTCTCCAACTCGCGAGCGACCGCGCTACGCAAGCCGAGGATCGCGTCCCACTGAATGCCATCGTCCTTCGACGTCGGCAGCTCGAACCACGTATTGAAGAACACCGATTCCTCGCGCTGGCCGGGCATGTATCGCCAAATCTCTTCGGCGGTAAAAGAGAGAATCGGCGCCAGCCAGCGCGTCAGCGCCTCGATGATATAGAACATCGCGGTTTGCGCAGAGCGACGCGCCTGACTCTTCGCGGGCGTGGTGTACAGCCGATCCTTCAGTACATCGAGATAGAAGCCGCCCATATCGACGCTGCAGAAGTTGTGGACCTTCTGGTAGATGAGATGGAACTGATAGTTGCGATACGCATCGACGATTTCGCGCTGCACCTCTTCAGTACGACGCAACGCCCAGCGATCGACCGCGACCAACTCGTCCACCGCAACGCTATCTCGAGCTGGATCGAACCCATCGAGATTGCCAAGCAAGAATCGAGCGGTATTGCGAATGCGCCGGTACGATTCGGCCACTCGCTTCAGAATCTCGTCCGACAAGCTCATTTCGTTCGCGTAGTCGGTTGCCGCCACCCACAAGCGCAGCACGTCCGCACCCAAAGTGCCGACCACTTTTTGCGGCACGATCACGTTGCCCAACGACTTGGACATCTTGCGACCCTTGTCATCGATCGTGAAGCCGTGAGTCAGCACGGCGCGATACGGCGCGCGGTCGTGCAGCGCGACGGACGTGAGCAGCGAGCTATGAAACCAACCGCGATGCTGATCTGACCCTTCGAGATAGAGATCTGCCGGCACCGTCATCTCGGGGCGCAACGCGGACAAGCAGTGATGCATGACGCCCGAGTCGAACCAGACGTCCATGATGTCCGTGACCTTTTCGTATTCGGGTGCTTCGGCGCCAAGAATGTCGACGGAGTCGAGATCGAACCACGCATCGATGCCGTCGGTTTCCACTCGATCTGCAACCTTCTCCAGCAACTCTGCAGAGCGCGGATGTAACGCACCCGTGCTCTTGTGCGTGAACAGTGCGATCGGCACGCCCCAGGCGCGTTGACGCGAGATACACCAGTCCGGACGATCCGCGATCATGTTGCCGATGCGGCTTTCGCCCCACGCCGGCATCCACTTCACTTTCGCAATCTCTCGCAGCGCACCTTTGCGCAGCCCCGCCTGCTCCATGCTGATGAACCATTGCGCTGTGGCACGGAAAATCACCGGCGTCTTGTGGCGCCAGCAATGCGGATAGCTGTGGCGCAGCGATTCCTCTCTCAACAACGCGCCGCGTTCCTTCAGAACTTCGATCACGTGTTTGTTGGCATCGAACACTTTCTCGCCGGCAAACAACGGCGTGCCTTCAACGAAACGGCCATCGCTGCCAACCGGGTTGTAAACCTCTAGCTTGTATTTGAGACCGACCGCGTAGTCTTCTTGACCATGACCCGGCGCGGTGTGAACGGCGCCGGTACCTGCATCCAACGTAACGTGCTCGCCCAAGATCACGGGAACCACACGCTCATAGAAGGGATGATTGAGCTGCACGCCTTCTAATGCAGCACCGTGGACTTCAGCGACTCGCTTCGCATCCACGATGCCTGCGCGCGCCAGCACCGCATTCGCGAGTTCGTTTGCGAGCACGAGACACTCGCTTCCGGTATCGAACAAGCCGTATGCGATCTCTGCTCCCAACGCGACAGCTTGGTTTGCGGGTAGCGTCCAAGGTGTGGTCGTCCAGATCACGATGCTTGCTGGCTTAGTCAGCGACGCGATGCCGAAGCGTTTTGCAAGATCGTTTGCGTCCTTGACCGTGAAACGCACATCGATGGCAGGTGAAGTCTTGTCCTCGTACTCGACCTCCGCTTCCGCAAGCGCAGAACGACAGTCCAAGCACCAATGAACCGGCTTTAAGCCTTTATAGACGTGACCGTTGCGAAGGATCTGCGCGAACGCACGCAATTGTTCTGCTTCATAGCGCGGCAGCATCGTCAGGTACGGATGCTCCCAATCGCCCATCACGCCAAGACGTTTGAAGTCTTCGCGCTGACCGTTCACCTGCTCCTGCGCGTACTCGCGACATGCTTGGCGGAATGCCCGCGGTTCGAGTTTTTTGATTTCCTTGCCGCGCGTTTTTTCGATCTGATGTTCGATCGGCAGACCGTGGCAATCCCATCCTGGGATGAACGGCGCATCGTAGCCGTCGAGCGTGCGCGACTTGACGACGATGTCCTTGAGAACTTTGTTAATCGCGTGACCGAGGTGGATTGCGCCATTCGCATACGGCGGTCCGTCAGGAAGAATGAAGGTCGGACGCCCTTTCGCACGATCGCGCAACTTCGGATAGATCTGCTGCTCGTGCCACCACTGCAGAAATTCAGGCTCGCGACGCGCCAGATCTGCCTTCATCGGGAAGCCAGTCTGCGGAAGATTGATGGTTTGCTTGTAGTCCATGGGGAGAAGAAGCGGTTAGCGGTTAGCGGTTAGCGGTTCGCAAGAAAGGCAGAGCACTTCGCTCCGACAATAGATCGCATTGAGATTCAAGCTACACATTCGATGATTCCACAGCACTTCTGACCCACCACTAACCGTGACCTAACGACGTTCCTGCAGCTAACGGACATCCACTGAGCCGAACGAAAGAAAATCCTAACCGCTAACCGCTAACCGCTAACCGCTTCAATATCGCACGCGCCGCCGCCGCATCCCGATCCATCTGCCGCACGAGCTCGTCCATGGAGGCGAACCATTGCTCGTCGCGCAGCTTCGCGACGAATTCGACGTCGAGATACGCGCCGTACAAATCCAAGTCGGCATCGAACACGTGGACTTCGAGCAGCAGCTCCTGTCCATTCACGACCGGTCGCGTACCTAGACTTGCGACAGCAGGTGCATTCTGCAATCCCGCACCGGACGCGCGAACGGCAAACACCCCCAGAAGCGGCGAGGTTCGGCGATGCAAGCGCAAGTTCGCAGTGGGATAGCCCAGCTTACGACCCAGCTTCGCGCCGTGGATCACCTTGCCCGTCATGCAATAACGCCGTCCGAGCAAGCGTCTTGCGTGCTCCAATTCACCACGCTCGAGCGCACCGCGCACAGCGGAGCTACTCACACGCTCATCGCCCACCTTAAACGGAGCGACTTCAGTCACGCCGAATCCATGCTGCGCACCGCTTTCTCGCAGGCTCTCGACCGTGCCCTCGAGATTCCGAGCAAAACGGAAATCGTGGCCGACGATGACGTGCCGCGCTCCGAGCTTGCTGCAAACGATCCCTGCGATGAATTGGTCCTTGCTCAAGGATCGCAACTGCGCATCGAATCGCAAGCAGACGAAGCGATCCACTCCGAATCGCTGTAGCAGCGCGAATTTCTCGCGGAACCGCGTCAGTCGCGCCGGCGCATTCTCCTTCGCGAAAAACTCGCGCGGCGTGGGTTCGAACGAAAGCACCACCGCCGGAACGTTGTGCCGTTGGGCCTCGACTCGCAGTACTCGCAGCATCTCCTGGTGACCCAGATGAATGCCGTCGAAGGCACCGATCGTCAATGCACAGCCCTCACTCCGGGTGCGCAAGTTGTGTAGGCCCCGGACTAACTCCATGGTGCTCGCAGCGCTTGGGATCGACTCGAAAGCGCGCATTATAGGCGAGCATCGCCGCTCGCTTGGGCCGGATCTTACAAATCGCTCGCGTGGACGGCAGGCGTCGGTGGCTGCAGACGAAATTGGGACACGCGGACCCCAAGAATTGCCAGGACTGCGAAGTAGATTGCTGCCCCTCCGGCCACGAGTGCCGCGAGCCAGAGCAGTCTGCGTAGTGCCGTGATCTCAAGCCAGGTTTTGAGCTCACCACCGAACCACACCAAGAACACGGCCATGGCGGCGCTGGCGATGACCATTTTGATCACCAGCGACCAACCGTCCCGCTGCGGTCGCAATATCCCGGCCTTCAACAGACCGCGGAATAGCATCACCGCATTCACGATCGCGCCTACGCCATTCGTCAGAGCGAGCAAAGCGTGCATGCCGCGGTCGCGCAGCGTTCCAGTCAGCCAAAGCGCGATCAGCAATACGACGTTGAGCGCCATCGTCGCGCCGAGCGCGCGCACCGCGATGCGCACCGGCGTCGCCGTGTCCTGGCGCGCGTAGTAGCCGGGTGCCAAGACCTTAATCAGGCTCCAGCCGAGCAACGCCGAGGAGAACGCCATCAGCGCGATCTGCGTCATCTCCACGTCAGCGGCCGTGAACTCGTGGCGGTAGTACATCGCCGCAGTGAGTGGACCGGCAATGGCAAACAACGCAACCGACGCAGGAATGACGATCAAGCACACGAGCCGTATCGCCCAATCCAGCGTCGCGGAAAACTCCTCTGGGGCAGAGCGCACATGATGTCCAGACAAGCTCGGCAGGATGACCGTGCCCAGCGCGATACTGAAAACACCGAGCGGAAACTCGACCAGCCGATCCGCGAAATACAGCCAACTGATACTGCCGTCCGCAAACATCGAGGCGATGCCACTGCTCACCATCACACTCAACTGTCCCATCGATGAACCTATGATCGCCGGACCCATGAGCCGCGCAATTCGACGCACGGCTTCATGCTGCACATTCCAGCGCGGCCAACGCAGCACTCCCAGCTTCAGCAACGAAGGAATCTGAATAACGAGCTGCAGGATGCCGCCGATGAATACGCCGACCGCCAATGCGACCACGGGTCGCTCAAAGTGCGGCGACACGAGTGTCGCAAACACGATCATCACGAGGTTGAGCAGCACCGAGGTGAAGGCCGGCAGCGCGAACTTCTGATAGCTGTTGAGCACGCCCCCTGCAAGGGCTGTCATCGATACGAACAGCAGGTACGGAAACGTCCAGCGGAGCATTTCCACTGCAAGTCCGAATTGATCCCCTGCCTTGAGACGAAACCCGGGGGCGCAGATCAGCACGATGACGGGCGCAATGAGCACGCCGACGACAGACGCGACTGCAAGCACCGCCCCCAACGTCCCTGCCACGGAATCGACCAGTTCGCGAACATCGGCAAGACCGCGCCGATTCTTATATTCAGCGACCACCGGCACGAAAGCCTGCGAGAACGCCCCTTCAGCAAATAGGCGCCGCAGTAAATTCGGAATCTGATTGGCCAGCACGAAGGCTTCAAGAGCCACCGCCGGAATCATCGACGCGTAGATCACATCCCGGATCAGGCCGGTCACGCGAGATAACAGCGTGGTCATTCCGACCACGGCAGTGCTGCGCAGGAAACCCCGGCTCATGAGCGAGAAGAAGTGACTAACGGATCGCGGATAGCGGATTGTTCGGAATGCATCGGGATAGCCACCGCATGTTCGAAATCGTAGGTGCCCGGCTCGGCGAGGGCGCGATGGTACAGGGTTCGGGG
>JAEWBG010000054.1 GCA_023391335.1 Pseudomonadota bacterium
CCGATCCCCGATCCCCGATCCCCGATCCCCGATCCCGAACCCCCGTTCCCCGTTCCCGGACCACCCATGCTCACCGACTCCCAACTCCAATCACATGCATTCTCGGCTCGCGATTACCTGTGTTCCCGAGGCTGGCAACTGGTCACGGCCGAATCCTGCACCGGCGGTTGGATCGGCAAGTTGCTGACTGACATTGCGGGCAGTTCGGCGTGGTATCGAGGCGGCGCAGTCGTTTACAGCAACGCCTTGAAGGAGTCCATGTTGGGAGTGCGATCGGAAACGCTGGGTTCGTACGGCGCCGTGAGTCGCGAAACGGCCGATGAAATGGCGCGCGGCGCACTCTTGTGTCTGGGCGGTGATGTCGCGCTCGCCGTCACCGGCATTGCCGGCCCTGACGGAGGAACGCCGGACAAGCCGGTGGGTACGGTTTGGTTCGGATGGGCATGGCGCAGTGCTTCCGGAGTCGAAGCAAGAACGGCGCTGGAAACTTTTGGCGGCGATCGCGATTCGGTGAGGCGGCAGAGCGTCGCTAGAGCGTTGATGGAGCTGTCTAAGTTGTGAGCGAACCGAAAGTTGCCACAGGGCGTCGTCTTTTCTTTGCATTATGGCCACATGCTCAAACGCGTTCGAAGATCGTGGCGCAAACATTGGATTTCGTAACCCACAGCAAGGGGCGCGCGATTCCGGAAGCGAACCTGCACGTCACGGTGAGCTTTCTCGGGTCGATCGCGAACGAGCGACTCGCCGAAGTTCAAACGGCTGGATCTGAAGTTGCCAACGTGCCTGCATTCGAATTGACGTTCGATCGAATCGAAAGCGTGCGACGTTCGCGAATCTTGTGGCTGACGGCAGACGCGCCGAGACCGCTGTTGGAGTTGGTGCGGCGATTGCAAAACAAGGCGTTGTCGCAACAACCGCAGTCGCAGCGAGAGGATTTCATTGCGCACGTGACGCTCGCGCGAGATGTGCAAAGGCTGAATCGCGAGATGCACATCGAGCCGATCCAATGGACGGCAGACGAATTGGTGCTGGTCGAATCGCAACGCGGTCCGAGCGGCTCCTCGTACTCGATTCTCGATCGGTGGCCACTGCAAACAAATTTATCTTCGCAAACGCCCAGATAATCGATCGTCATCGCACATTCGCTAGTAAAATAATTGCATCTCGCAGGTCATCTCCTCGCCGACTCGGCGCACTCAACACATAAGGCCGTACACAGATGGAAGAGAATCGAAAGAAGGCGCTCGTCGCTGCTCTCGGGCAAATCGAAAAGCAATTCGGCAAGGGCTCGGTCATGCGCTTGGGCGATGCCAGCGCAACTTACGATGTCGAAGCGGTTTCGACAGGTTCGCTGGGCCTGGATATCGCGCTTGGTGTGGGCGGCCTGCCGCGCGGTCGCGTGATCGAAATCTATGGGCCGGAATCCTCAGGTAAGACGACGCTGACGCTGCAAGCCATTGCTGAAGCGCAGCGCGCCGGTGGAACCGCTGCATTCGTTGACGCTGAGCACGCGCTCGATCCGGTCTACGCCGGCAAGTTGGGCGTGAACGTTCAAGATCTTTTGGTTTCGCAGCCGGATACGGGCGAGCAGGCACTCGAAATCACCGACATGCTGGTGCGCTCGGGTGCGGTGGACATCATCGTGGTCGACTCCGTCGCCGCCTTGACGCCAAAAGCCGAAATCGAAGGCGAGATGGGCGATGCCCACGTCGGTCTGCAAGCACGATTGATGTCGCAGGCGCTGCGTAAGCTCACGGGCAACATCAAGCGTTCGAACACCATTGTCATCTTCATCAACCAAATCCGTATGAAGATCGGCGTGATGTTCGGCAATCCGGAAACCACCACCGGCGGTAACGCTTTGAAGTTCTACGCTTCGGTGCGCCTGGATATTCGTCGTATCGGTGCGTTGAAGAACGGCGAAGAAGTCATCGGCAATCAAACCCGCGTCAAAGTGGTCAAGAACAAAGTCGCGCCACCCTTCCGCGAAGCCGAGTTCGAGATCCTGTATGGAGCGGGCATCTCACGCATGGGCGAGATTATCGATATCGGTGTCGCGCAGGGCTTCGTGGAGAAGTCCGGTTCTTGGTACAGCTATAACGGCGAGCGTATCGGGCAGGGTAAGGAAAACGCCCGCACCTTCCTCGATCAGCACCCCGAAATCGCGCAGGACATCGAAGGCAAGATTCGCGAGAAGCTGCTGCCGCGTCGCGGCGAGGCGCTGAAGGGCGAGACGGCTTGAAGAGAAGTGACTAGCGGATGGTAACTGGCGGATAGTCAGTACGAGCCAGATGGTTGAGCGCAAAACGATGGCCAGCCCGGCTCCCACACCTGAGCCTGATTCGCCAGACAGGACGGCCGAGCTGGCAGCCGTGAGGCTGCTAGCTCGCAGAGAACATGGAGTCGAGGAACTGCGGCGCAAGCTCCTTGCGAAGAAACATCCACCGGATTCGGTGGATCGTGTGCTCGCGAAGTTGCAGGGAAAGCGGCTCGTTTCCGACGAGCGATACGCTTCCACTCTGGTGCATCACCAAGCCAAACGGGGGCAGGGGCCGGTCCGCATTCGCGCCCAGCTCCGTCAACAGGGGCTCAAGGATGAGGTGATCCAGGACAAATTCGCCGCTGCTCAGACCAACTGGGCTCAGCTTGCCGGTGAAGTCAGGCGCCGTAAGTTCGGGGATTCGCTCCCGAAAACCCCGGCCGAACGTGCAAAGCAGGCGCGCTTCCTTCAATATCGCGGCTTCAACGCCGACCAGATCCGCGCCGCATTGAAGTCAGGGGCAGATTTCGACTTCCCAGACGGCAGCGCAGAGACGGATTCGCTCTAGGCCGTGCTCTAGCGAGAGGCCAGGGTTCGAGCGGCGGAAAGATCCGAGGCTTCCTAACTCCATTCGTATGACGACAGCCAAGCGCATGTCGAGCGGCGAACTCCGCTCGTTGTTTCTGCAATTCTTCCGCGAGCGCGGTCATCACATCGTGCCGTCGAGCTCTCTCGTGCCGGGCAACGACCCGACCCTGCTGTTTACGAATGCGGGCATGGTGCAGTTCAAGGATGTCTTTTTGGGCAAGGACAAGCGCGCCTATACGCGCGCAGCCAGTTCGCAGCGTTGCGTGCGTGCGGGCGGCAAGCACAACGACCTCGAAAACGTGGGCTACACCGCACGGCATCACACGTTCTTCGAGATGCTGGGCAACTTCAGCTTCGGCGATTACTTCAAAAAAGATGCGATTCGATTCGGCTGGGATTTTGTCACCGGCAAAGATTGGCTCGGCATCGATCCGCAACGCCTGATGGTGACCGTCTATCACAGCGATCAGGAAGCGTTCGACATTTGGCACAAAGACGTTGGCTTGCCCGCAGATCGCATCGTGCGAATCGGCGACAAACCGGGCGGCGGCTCGGACAACTTCTGGCAAATGGGCGAAACAGGGCCCTGCGGTCCGTGCACCGAAATCTTCTATGACCACGGCGCGCACATACCCGGCGGGCCGCCCGGATCGCCCGATGCCGATGGCGATCGCTGGATCGAGATTTGGAACCTCGTGTTCATGCAATTCGATCGCTCGGCAGATGGTGTGCTCAGTCCCCTGCCGAAGCCTTCGGTCGATACCGGAATGGGTCTGGAGCGTACGGCGGCAGTGATGCAGGGCGTGCACTCGAACTACGAGATCGATCTGTTCGTGAATCTCATCAAAGCCGCAGCAAGGGCCACGAATACGAGCGATTTGCAGTCGAGTTCATTGCGCGTCATCGCCGATCACATTCGCGCGACGTCGTTCCTCATCGTCGACGGCGTGCTGCCTTCGAACGAAGGCCGCGGCTACGTGCTGCGCCGAATCATGCGCCGCGCCATTCGACATGGATACAAGCTCGGTCAGCAACAGCCGTTCTTCTACACGCTGGTGGGGGCGCTTGCCGAAGAAATGGGCGAAGCGTATCCGGAGCTCAAAGCTCAGCAGCGCCACGTTGAGCTGGTTATCAAGCAGGAAGAGGAGCGCTTTGCCGAGACGCTCTCGCAAGGTATGACGCTGCTCGAGAGCGCGATCAGAGAGTTGAGCGGCAAGATCATCCCGGGCGAGACGGTCTTTCGCCTCTACGACACGTTCGGTTTCCCGGTCGATCTCACCGCCGATATCGCTCGTGAACGCGGGCTCTCGATCGATCAACAAGGCTTCGAGGCGGCCATGGAAGCGCAACGTGAGCGCGCACGCGCTGCGAGCAAATTCGGCGTCGATCTGCGCGCGACGGTCACGCTCGATGGCAAGACGAGCTTCAGCGGTTACGAAAAATACGCGGATAGCGGCAAAGTCGTCGCGCTGTTCAAAGGTAAGGACCGCGTCGAAAAGCTGTCACCTGGAGACGAAGGTCAGGTTGTCCTCGATCAAACTCCGTTCTATGCGGAGAGCGGTGGGCAGGTGGGCGATTCCGGCGAGCTGGTCTCGGGCGCAACTCGATTCGAAGTCGCCGACACCCAGAAGCTCGGTAGTTCGTTCGCCCATGTCGGCAAACTCATTGCCGGTGAAATCAAAGTGGGCGATCGAATCGAAGCGCGCGTTGATCAGGCACTGCGTCGCGCCACCATGGCGAATCACTCGGCAACGCACTTGTTGCATGCCGCCTTACGCAAAGTACTTGGGACACATGTGACGCAGAAGGGCTCGCTGGTGGCACCCGATCGCTTGCGATTCGACTTCTCTCACTACGCGCCTGTAACGCCGATTGAATTGCAGGAGATCGAGCGTCTTGTCAACGAGGAGATTCGCGCGAACAACGCCGGTGAAACCCGTTTGATGAAGTACGACGAGGCTGTTGCCTCCGGCGCGATGGCGCTATTCGGTGAGAAGTATGAAGACGAAGTCCGAGTCCTACGATTCGGCGACTTCTCGACGGAGCTGTGCGGCGGCACGCACGTCGCCCGTACCGGCGACATTGGCCTGTTCAAAATCGTAAGCGAAGGTGGTGTTGCTGCTGGAGTGCGCCGTATAGAGGCCGTCACTGCCCAGGGCGCCTTGGATTGGATCGCTCAGACGGAACGTTCAATGCGCGACATCGCCGGTTTGGTGAAGGCGAATCGGGACGACGTCGATGAGAAGGTGCGCCAGCTGATTGATCGGGCGCGCAAACTCGAGAAAGAGGTTGCGGCGCTCAAGGCCAAACTCGCGAGCGGACAGGGCAATGACTTGTCTTCCGCGGCGAAGGAGGTGGCGGGCTTGAAGGTGGTTGCTACGCGAGTGGATGGTGCAGATGCACCCGCATTGCGCGATGCAGTCGATCAGCTCAAGAACAAGCTGAAGTCCGCAGCCATCGTCCTGGCGTCGGTGCAGGAGCCGAATAAAATCGTGCTCATCGCCGGTGTCACCGCCGATCAAACAGCGCGTGTGAAGGCGGGCGATCTTGTGAATGCCGTTGCGCAGCAGATCGGCGGCAAAGGCGGCGGGCGAGCGGATCTAGCACAGGCCGGCGGCAGCGATTCAACAAAACTTGACGCCGCATTGGCCAGTGTTCCTGCGTGGATCGAAGCGAAACTGTCTGCGTGACTGAACGCAGCAGTTTCTTAGGGATCTAACGTTTGACGAGCGGTGTTTAGAGCAGCGCTCGAAGGGCGATTGCACACAATTGAGTTACGGATAATTCAGGCGTGATCTGCAAAAGTAGGTGAGAACATAATTCACGGAGAATTGTTAGTTCTTGTGAGGGTGATCTGGGATATTCAGGGATTTCCCGATCCCCAGTGCGACAGTGTGTAACCTAACCTCGTTTTGGGTGAATGATCCGAGCGAGCTGTGGGAGGGCAGTGATTTCCACTGCCGGCGAGTTCAGACCAAGTCACTCAAGCTTCAGAAAGCAAGGAGCGAATCATGTTGATTCTGACACGGCGCGTCGGTGAGACCGTGATGATAGGTAACGACATCACAGTGACCGTTCTAGGCGTCAAAGGCAATCAAGTTCGGGTCGGTGTGAATGCCCCGAAGGAAGTTGCCGTCCATCGCGAAGAGATCTACGAGCGCATCAAGCGCGAAGAACAAGCGGCCGGTGGCGCAGCAAAGCGTCCACTCACCGGCGCGGGTTCCTAATCGCCTGACTCAAGTTCTGTAGTGAAGCGAACCGCGGAGCGACTTAAGTCTCTCCGCGGTTTTCGTTTCTGCGCTCGGGAAAGTCAATCTAAGAATCTGGGACGCATACAAGTCGCATAGGCGCTGCATCTCCAGCATCACAGGATGTAGACCAGCGCAAGGCGGGCAGCTGACTTGCCCCCACGCGGTCAGGATTTCTCCTTTACCTTAATGGCCTCGGCCAGTATTCTTCCCGCCCTTCTTGGGAGTCTGCCCTTGGCCAGGTTCCCAGTCCGATATTGCTGCGCCGGGGAGATGGCCGAGTGGTCGACAAGTTTGCCGGGAGCAAACTTGAACACCTGAACGATGCAGAGCGTCGGTTCAGGTGGCCCCAAAGGGGCGAAGCATAGGGACATGCGAAGTAGACGCGCACCGACGGTGCGCCTGAGACCGCAACTCAGTTTTCAATGCGGAGAGATGGCCGAGTGGTCGAAGGCGCACCCCTGCTAAGGGTGTATGGGTCAAAAGCCCATCGAGGGTTCGAATCCCTCTCTCTCCGCCAGTCAAAACAATAAGGCTCACGTCTTCGTGAGCCTTATTCGTTTTGACCGAGAGAGGGATGAGAACCCTCGAGCATCGAGGTGTTCGACAAAACGGCAGGACAGCCGTTTTGCGCAGCCTTTAGGCTGCCCGCAGGGCGAGGTACATGGATGTACCGAGTGCAATCCCTCTCTCTCCGCCAGTCAAAAACAATAAGGCTCACGTCTTCGTGAGCCTTATTCGTTTTGACCGAGAGAGGGATGAGAACCCTCGAGACTCCGGCGGCTGTCAAGCTAGTTGTCGCCTAAAGGTTAAGCAGCGTTCTGCATTAGAGGGTTTGATGCAGGACGGTTGAGCCACACTTCATCGCAGAGCGACCAGTTGCGAGTGTTGCCGCTCCAACGT
>JAEWBG010000082.1 GCA_023391335.1 Pseudomonadota bacterium
ACGGAAAAAACTCATCGGGAACGCCTCAGCACGAGAGTGTGCAGTCGGCGGAAGTGTACTTGGCTCGAGGTGTGGCTTCGAGCGGGGAGAATGCTCAGCGAAACGAAGTGGGGGCGGGTAGCCGGGCCCACTTCGTTTCGCTGAGCATTCTCCCCGCTCGAAGCCACACCTCGAGCCAAGTACACTTCCGCCGACTGCACACTCTCGTGCTGAGGCGTTCCCGATGAGTTTTTTCCGTGCGCTCCTTTGCATCGCGGGCGTACTCACAGCCAACGTCACATTTGCCAGCTCCGCCACCGATCAGGTGCTGCGGAATGTTCGCGTGCCTCCGGGATTCAAATTCGAGGTGTACGCGGACGATGTGCCTGACGCGCGCGCCATGGCCATTGGCGCCAAGAACACTTTGTTCGTCGGCACGTCCAAGGACAAGGTTTACGCCATCACCGGCACTCCGGGCAGCGGTCTTAATCCGACGGTTCGCGTGATCGCACGTTCGCTCAATGCGCCAAACGGCGTGGCCTTTCGCGACAACGCTCTGTACGTTGCTGAGATTCACCGCATCCTGCGCTACGACGATATCGAATCGAATCTCGAGCGCGTGCCGGCGCCCAAGGTCGTGCGCGACGACTTGCCCAAGGATCGCCATCACGGCATGCGCTACATTGCATTTGGGCCGGATGGCAAGCTGTACGTTCCGATCGGAGCACCGTGCAATGTGTGTAATGAACCGCGTTATGGCCTCATCACACGCATGAATCCCGACGGTACCGGACAGGAAGTGTTTGCACGCGGCGTGCGCAACACGGTCGGACTCACGTGGCATCCCACCACAGGCGAACTGTGGTTCACCGACAATGGCCGCGACTACCTTGGCGAGAACGCGCCGCCTTGCGAGCTAAATGCTGCTCCGCGGCCCGGATTGGATTTCGGATTCCCTTATTGCCACGGCGGCGTCATCAAAGATCCTGACTTCGGCAGCCTCGGTGATTGCGCAAAGAGCACGCCGCCCGTGCAGCGACTGGGTGCGCACGTGGCTCCCTTGGGTCTCAAGTTCTACACAGGAACCACTTTCCCGCAGCGCTATCGAAACCAAGTGCTGATCGCTGAGCACGGTTCTTGGAATCGACGCGCGAAGAACGGCTATCGAGTCACGATGGTCCAGCTCGACGGCAACAAAGCCACGCGCTATGAATTGTTCGTGACCGGCTTCAATCGCGACGACGACGTCTACGGACGGCCGGTGGATCTGCTCGTTTTGGATGACGGTTCGTTACTCATTTCGGACGACTACGCTGGTGCAATTTATCGCGTGAGCTACGCGGCGCACTGAGACTGCTAATGAAATACATCACTATCTTTTTTGCGTTTCTGTGGCGCGCACTCGATGCGCTTCGCAAAGTGCTGCACCTCATCGTGCTGCTGGTCATCTTCGGTGTCATCGTCGCCGCGCTGTCCCCACACATCCCTGTGATTCCGCAGCAGGCTGCCTTGGTCATCGCGCCGCAAGGTCCATTGGTCGAGCAACTCACGGGCGATCCAGTCGAACGTGCCGTGGCTGAAATGTACGGCGAGGATCGCTCGGAGACATTGCTGCGCGATGTGGTCGAAGCCATCCACGAAGCCAAGAAAGATCGTCGGATCAAAGTGCTGGTGTTGGATCTGAGCGGATTGAGCGGCGGCGGATTGGTGAAGTTGGAAGAGCTCACGCGCGCGATCGATGATTTCCGCTCCAGCGGCAAACGAGTGATCGCGTTCGGTGAGAGTTACGATCAGACGCAGTACTACGTAGCGGCTCACGCCGATGACATCTACATGGATCCGCAAGGCTTCGTGTTCATCCAAGGCTATGGTTACTTCCGCACGTTCCTGAAGGGTGCAATCGACAAGCTCGATGTCGACGTCCACATCTTCAAGGCGGGCAAATTCAAGTCCTACACCGATCAATTCAGTCGTTCGCAAATGTCCGATCAGGAGCGCGAAGAGACTTCCGCGTGGTTGAATGCGGTGTGGTCGCAGTATCAGGCCGCTGTGACCAAGGCGCGCGGCATGGATGCGGATGCAATCGCTCAATACGTGAACGAGATGGCTTCGATCGTCAAAGCACAGAACGGCGATACCGCAGCGGCTGCGCTCGAGCGTGGATTGGTGACGCAACTCAAGTCACGCCGCGAATTCGAAGAATATTTGCAGCGCCTCGTGGGCTTCGACTACGACAATCACACGTATCAGCACATTTCGTATCGCGACTATTTATCCGCGGCTCGCCCTGCACGTGCGTTGAAGCCGCACGGCGATCACATCGGCGTCGTAGTGGCATCCGGGGAGATTCTCGATGGCGATCAGCCTCCCGGCACCATCGGCTCCGAGTCCGCAGTGCGTCTGCTACGTCAGGCGCTCTACGACGATTCAATCAAGGCTGTCGTGCTGCGTATCGATAGCCCCGGCGGCAGCATGTTTGCATCGGAAGTGATTCGCCGCGAGATCGATGCCTTGAAGAAGGCACACAAGCCCGTGATCGCATCGATGAGTAGCTTGGCCGCTTCGGGTGGTTACTACATCGCGATGGATGCCGACGAGATTTGGTCGAGCCCTTCAACGCTCACCGGATCGATCGGCGTTTTCGGCGTGTTCCCAACGTTCCAGCGGACGCTCGAAAAAATCGGAGTCACGAGCGATGGCATCGGCACGACGCCGCTCGCAGATGCCTTGCGACCGGACCGAACGCTGGGAGAAGAGCCGCGCGAGATCCTGCAATCGACTGTCGATCACGCCTACAGCGTCTTCATCGGCCATGTCGCGGACGCACGCAATAAGTCAGTCGAAGATATCGACTCGATTGCTCAGGGCCGCGTTTGGGCCGGCAGCGATGCGGCTCAGCATGGACTCGTCGACAAGCTCGGTTCGTTCAACGATGCGATCCAAGCTGCTGCCGAGCGTGCGCATCTCGGCAAGAATCCTGAGTTGGAATACATCGAACCGCCGTTGGGCTGGCGTGAAGCGTTAGTCCTGCGATCGCAGGCGATGGTTGCGCGCTTCACTCGTGCGTTGTTGCCGCAGCAAACCTTGTTTGCTCATGCACGCCGCATGCTTGCCCCGATCGAAACGGAAGTCGAGCGTGCTGCTCGGTTCAATGATCCGCAGCAGCTTTACTTGTATTGCGCGTGTTCGGTCAACTGAGCCTAGGAAAAGACGTAACACAGAGAGCACAAAGAATCACAAGGAACACATAGAAGGAATCAGATCTTTGTGTTCTGGCCTTTCACTTTGTGATCTTTGTGTTGCTCTGCTCTAAGTCCGTCCTTCCCAATCCATCACAATCTTGCCCGACTGCCCATGGCGCATGATGTCGAAGGCGCGTTGATAGTCGGTATAGGGAACGTGATGGGTAATCACAGGGCGGACGTTCAATCCGCTCTGAAGTAGCGCCGCCATTTTGTACCACGTCTCGAACATCTGGCGGCCATAGATACCTTTGATCGTGAGTCCTTTCAGGATCACTTCATTCCAGTCGATTGCGATTTCATTTGCCGGAATGCCGAGCATTGCCATGCTGCCGCCATGATGCAACGTGCGCAGCATGTCGCGGATGGCTGCAGCATTTCCGGACATCTCCAGGCCGACATCGAAGCCTTCGCGCATTCCTAGCTGCTTCATCGCATCGTCCAGCGAATCGCGCGTTACGTTCAGCGCGAGCGTAGCTCCCATTTTTCTAGCGAGTTCGAGGCGATAGTCGTTCACGTCGGTGATCACGACGTTTCTGGCCCCGATGAAACGCACGATCGCGACGGCCATGATGCCGATCGGTCCGGCGCCCGTGATCAAGACATCTTCGCCGACGACATCGAAGGCCAATGCAGTGTGAACCGCATTGCCGAGCGGATCGAGAATCGAGGCAATGTCATCATCGATCACGTCAGGCAGCTTGAATGCGTTGAATGCCGGAATGACCAGATACTCTGCGAAGCAGCCGGGACGATTCACGCCAACGCCAACGGTGTTGCGACAAAGGTGGCGGCGGCCCGCGCGGCAGTTCCGGCAGTGTCCACAGGTGATGTGACCTTCGCCAGAAACACGATCTCCGATAGCAAAGCCGGCGACTTCACTGCCGACCTCGACGACCTCACCGCAGTACTCATGACCCACGGCCATCGGCACCGGGATCGTTTTCTGTGCCCACGCATCCCAGTTGTAGATGTGAACGTCCGTGCCGCAGATGGCCGTTCGCTTCACGCGAATCAGCACGTCGTTCGGACCGATTGAAGGCTTCGGGATGTCGCGGAGCTCAAGTCCCGGTGCGGCGTGTTGTTTGACGAGGGCTTGCATAGAAGTGGGTGACGAGTGACGAGTGACGAGTGACGAGTGACGAGTGATGGAGTGATGCAGTGATGCAGTGATGCAGTGATGGAGTGATGAAGTGATGAAGTGAAGTGCGTGGCGGGGTGCCGGGTTCTTAATCGGTCCTCTTTGTGCGCTCTGTATTTTCCTTGTGCTCTTTGTGTCCGTCTGGTTCTTATCCGATCACGCCTAGCTCTTTCCCCACCGCGACAAACGCATCCACCGCTTTATCCAATTCCTCGCGTCTATGTGCGGCGGACATTTGGGTGCGAATGCGAGCTTTGCCGTGGGGTACGACGGGGAACGAGAAGCCGATGACGTACACGCCGTGGTCGAGCAACTTCTGTGCGAACGTGCTGGCGAGCTTCGCATCGCCGAGCATGACGGGAATGATTGGATGTTCGCCCGGCACCAAGTTGAATCCGGCTGCACTCATCTTGGAGCGGAAGTACGCAGCGTTTTCCCAAAGACGAGCGCGCAGCTCATCACTGCTCTCTACTAGGTCGAGCACGCGTACGCTCGCGGCTGCAACCAGAGGTGGCAGGCTGTTTGAAAACAGATAAGGCCGCGAACGTTGGCGCAGCCACGCGACGATTTCTTTTCGTCCCGAGGTGTACCCGCCAATTGCACCGCCCAGCGCTTTGCCCAGCGTGCCGGTCAGGATGTCGATGCGATCCATCACCCCGCGAAACTCATGCGTGCCCCGACCCTTCGCGCCGACGAAACCGGTTGCGTGCGAATCATCGACCATCACGAGCGCACCGTAGCGATCGGCGAGATCGCAAATCTCTTTAAGGCGAGCGATCACACCGTCCATCGAGAACACGCCATCGGTCGCGATCAGTTTGACTCGGCATTGGGCTGCTTCCTTCAGCCGTGTTTCCAACTCATCGAGGTCGTTGTTCGAGTAGCGAAAACGCTGTGCCTTACACAGCCGAATGCCATCGATGATGCTTGCATGGTTGAGCGCATCGCTGATCACTGCGTCTTGTTCGTCGAGCAGCGACTCAAATAGACCCCCGTTCGCATCGAAACATGATGAGTACAGAATCGTGTCTTCCGTGCCGAGAAACCGGCTCAATCGTTCCTCGAGATCTTTATGCACCGCGTGCGTGCCGCAGATGAATCTCACTGAGGCCATCCCGTAGCCGTATCGATCGAGCGCTAAACGAGCGGCTTCGCGAATCGCAGCGTGATTGGCTAATCCGAGATAGTTATTCGCACACAGATTGATGACGGGCGCGCCGGAGCCGACGCGAACAGTCGATTGTTGCGGCGAGGTGAGAACCCGCTCGGGTTTGAACAAGCCGGTTTCGCGAAGTTGATTGAGGTCGCTGGTGAGTCGATCGAGAAAGGCACGGTCCACGGTGGGTCCTCAATGAATTGCTGGCGCCGTTCCGCCTCACTCATCTCGTCAGCGAACGTTTCCTTTGTGCTGATAAGAACGAGCGAAGCGAAGCAGTCCGATCGCAATTGTGCCCGCAGGACGCGTTGCTTGCTTTACGCAGATTTCGCGAGCCGTAGTTGTGTACAGATCAGCCTACAGCTAAGCGAGGGGCGTGACCGCGGCAGCAAATCGCTCGCGCTGCTCCGGGCTCATGTGCAATCCGCATTTCGTTCTGCGCCACAGGAAATCCTCAGGAGCACGAGCCCATTCGTGCTGGCGGAGGTAGGAAATTTCCGCGTCGGTTAGATAGCCGCCGAAGTCTCGGCCCAGATCATCCAAACGTTGCGCGGTATGCAAAATCAACTCGATGCGCGTGCCGTACGCGTGCGCCAAGCGCAGTGCCATCGATTCCGGCAAGAACGGCCACCGCTCCTGTACCTCGTCCACGAACAAATCGAAATCCCCTTGCGGAAGATCCCCGCCAGGCAGGTTTGCATTGCCGGTCCATTCGCCGGACTCGAATCTCAGAATCCGTTGCAGTTTCTGGAGCGCATGTTCGGCAAGGCGTCGATACGTCGTGATCTTGCCCCCGAATACGGATAGAAGCGCAGGCGCATCGTCTGACTGCACAAGATGGAGTTTGTAATCGCGTGTCACTTTCGAGGCAGACGTTGCCCGATCCTCGACCAACGGGCGGACGCCTGCGTAGGTCCACAGAACGTCCTCCGGTGCGAGCATGCGCCGGAAGTAGCGATTGGTTGTTTCGCAGAGATATTGGATCTCGTCCGATGTGATCGCCGCGGTGTGCGGATCGCCCTCGAAGCTCACGTCCGTCGTGCCGATCAGAGTGAAGTGCTGCTCGTAAGGAATGGTGAACACCACACGGCCGTCTGGATGCTGCAGCAGATAGGCATATTCGCCTTCGTACAAGCGCGGCACAACGATGTGACTGCCTTTCACGAGCCGAGCATGCAAATCGTGGTGAGGGCCGACGAATTGTTCGAGAACTTTCTCCACCCAAGGACCTGCTGCGTTTACGATCGCGCGTGCACGGAATGTGTGTCGTTGCTGAGTCGCTTGATCGATGCACGTTGCGATCCAGTGCTGCCCGTCTGCTTTAGCATCAATGAATTTTGTTCTCGGCAGAATGGACGCACCACGTTGAGCGGCATCGATTGCGTTCATCACGACTAGGCGGCTGTCATCGACCCAGCAATCGGAATACATGAATCCGTGGCGCAGATGCGGTCGCAACGGCCGGCCGTAAGCGCTCTTGCTCAGCTTCAAGCCTTTCGATGCGGGCAAGTGTTGGCGACCGCCAAGATGATCGTAGAGAAACAACCCCATGCGGATTTGCCAGCGCGGGCGCAGTCCATCCACGTAGGGCAGAACGAAATCCATCGGCGAAATCAAATGCGGAGCGATCTCGAGCAATCGTTCTCGCTCGATCAGCGCTTCGCGCACCAATCGGAATTCGAACTGCTCGAGGTAACGTAAACCGCCATGGATGAGCTTGGTGCTCGCGGATGAAGTCGCCGAGGCGAGATCTCCTTGCTCGACCAGCGCGACTTTCAATCCTCTTCCCGCCGCATCGCGGGCAATGCCTGCGCCGTTGATGCCGCCGCCAATGATGAGTAGATCTATGACCTGCGAGTCCGCCACGCTTTCTCCGAGTTGAGGGTGTGAAGTTTACACATCGAGAGGAGGAATCGGGACGAAACACAAAGCGCGCAGAGACTGAAGCAAAGTAAAAGCAGACGATCGGATTGCTGGGTCAGGGTACGTAACTCCGTTGCGACATGATTCCACGGGTTGCGTATGCTGACATGCGATGTAGCTTCTCTTCGCGAATTCGTCTTGGTTTGGCTATTCTTTGTGTGCCTTGTGTTGCGTCCGACTTCTGCTTCCGCGATCGCCTAACAGCCCTGCAAGTTATAAGTGAAGGAAGAATTGTCTAAATCCGCGTCCCTCCGCCTCGACAAGTGGCTCTGGTGCGCGCGCTTCTTCAAGAGCCGTGCGCAGGCAACTGATGCGGTGAACGGAGGGTTGGTCCACGTGAACGGCGATCGAGTGAAGGCTTCCCGTGCCGTTCATGCAAACGATCGCCTGCTGATCACCCGCGATGAGTATCGCATCGAGGTCGTCGTGCAAGGCATTCCGACGCGCCGAGGTCCGGCGAGCGAAGCGCGGACGTTTTATTCCGAGACTGAAGAAAGCATCGCTGCCCGTGAAGCACGGCGCGCACGAATGCGCTTGGCACCCCCGGCGCCGGACGGGCGGCCTGGTAAACACGAGCGTCGAGCGCTCCGGGATTTGCGTCGCAAAGAATGAGATCGGTTACTTGGTCGCCGTCTTGCTAAACGACAACCCCGATCGACCGGCGAGTACGGCCTGAATTTCGCTGACGATCGCCAATGCAATGGTCGCGGGCGTGTCTGCACCAAGATCCAATCCGATCGGACCGTGCAAGCGATCGCCAAGCACCTGAGCGCTGTCTCCGAGCTGCGCCATGAGTCGAGCGCGGCGGGGTGCGGGCCCCAAGAGGCCGATATACGGAATGCGGCTGTTCGCGAGCTGCCGCAAATACTGTTCGTCTGAAATCAAATGATGGCTCATCACCACGGCCGCATCGAAAGAGCGTGTCTTCAATAGGGATGCGAGCTCGAGCGCCGGCTGTTGGATGACTTGATGCGCTCTTGGGAACTTGTCGGCTCTCGCATATGCGGGACGATGATCGGTCACGGTGACTCGCCAACCGAGTTGCGCCGCGATCTCAACGACCGGCAATGCATCCGGGCCGGCGCCGAGTACCAGCAAACGCCGCGGGATTGGGATCGGAATCACGAGCAGGGAAACCGTATCGTCTTTGAGTGTGACGGGCTGCGTGGGTGGGTTCGCAAGCGATGAGCGGATGAGTTCAGGCGCGCGCTCGGGTTCGACGAACCACGATCCCACAGCTACGGCCGACGTGCGCGATGCGATGGCGACCGCAATTGCACCATGACGCTCCTCGTTCTGCCGCCGAACGACAGATGCAAACGGCTCGTATCCGGTTTGCTCATCTAAACGCGACAATAAAATTTTCATCGCGCCTTCGCACCCAAGGCCGATGCCCCAGATCAAGTCATCGCTCCCGCGCGCGTCATAGTCCACGATTTTCGGCGTGCCGGTTTCGAACACCGAACGCGCGTGATCCATCAAATCCGCTTCGAGACAGCCGCCGCTCAGCAGGCCTGCGGCATCGCCGCTTTGGCTGACGAGCATTTGAGCGCCGGCCTTGCGATAGGTCGAGCCAATCGTCTCGACGATGGTTGCAAGTACGAGCGGTTCGCCGCGCTGTACGACGTGGTCAAAGAATTCAACGAGGGAAAAACCGCTGTGGTTCATGAGGTGGCGAAGCCCGCAATCGAGTGATGAAGTGCTGGAGCGAACAGAGCAGCTTTGTAGAACTCATCGCGAACGGCGTTATACGCGACGACCTGCACTTTATCACTGCATCGCTAGCCAGCCCGGCCGCGCTCCGCCAGGCGAGGCACGTCGCCGTTGCACTTTGGCTATTTGTCTGAGTAAATGGAGAGCAGAAAACTTTTGGAACCATCAATTTCTGGCTTACAACGATTCAACGAAGGGGGCTCTTCATGGTCGATTCGGTAAACCGCAAAGGATTAACTCGCCGTGAGGCGCTGATTCTTTCCTCCACTGCAGGTATCGGCGTCGCGACGGCAAACTTTGCCGCGGCGTCGGACAGCGTCAAGACTGCGGCTCATCAAGGTCCGGGAAATCTTTCGACGCCGCGTTCGGCCATCGCCAAGACGCAATACGGCAAAGTGCGCGGATATCTCGATGGCGGCGTTTTCACGTTCAAAGGCGTGCCATACGGTCAGACGACCGCAGGCGAGAATCGTTGGCTTCCGGCAAAACCGCCGACACCTTGGACGGATGAGTATCCCGCGTTGGTCTATGGCGGCAACTGTCCACAGAATTTGCATCCGTGGACGAGCACGGAGCAAACCTTTATCCAAGATTGGGATGACGGTTGGCAAAGCGAGGACATGCTGAAGCTGAACATTTGGACGCCCAGTCTGAGCGGCAAACGGCCGGTCATGTTTTATATCCATGGCGGCGGATACAGTTTCGGGTCGTCCTACGAGTTGCCCTCTCACGAGGGCGCGCAAATGGCTCGCCATCACGATGTGGTGCAAGTCTCAGTCAATCACCGTCTGAACATTCTCGGCTTCTTCGATGTCGCCGAGATTGGCGGCTCAGCGTACGAAGATTCGGCAAACGTCGGAATGACGGACCTGGTCGCCGCACTTCGCTGGGTCCATGAAAACATCGCGAACTTCGGTGGCGACCCCGATCGCGTCATGATCTACGGCCAATCCGGCGGCGGTTCCAAAGTCACGACGTTGATGGGCATGCAGTCGGCGGCAGGGTTGTTTCATCGCGCAGCCGCTCAATCGGGCGGTGGCGGAAATATCCCGAGCAGAGAACAGCAGCGCGAGCTTTCACGACTGATCATGAAAGACCTCGGGCTGCCCGCGAACGACATTCAATCGTTGCAGAAAATGGAGTGGTCCAAGCTCGTGGCGGCAGGCACTACAGCGGCGGCCAAGATCAATCCCGCAGCGCCCGCAATGATGGGGCCCTTTGCAACAGGCACGCCGCGTGTGGGCTGGTCGCCGTGCGTCGACGGTAAAATTATCAACATGCGATCGTTCTTCGACGCGGCCCCGCAGGTCTCGAAGAACGTGCCGATGTTGATTGGCTCCGTGACCGAAGAAGGCAATCGCATGTCGCAACGGCCAACGGAAGAGGAGTGGCGCGCGAATCTTTCCAAGGCGTACGGAGAAGATAAAGCCGACGGCATCATTTCTGCGCTGAAGAAAGCGTATCCGCAAAAGAAGATTCAAACGCTGTCGTACATCTGTAGCGGTACGCCCGGCCTCAACGGATTAGCGATGCGCAACAACGTTGTGAAGATGGCGAAGTTGAAGCACGAGTTGAATGCCGCGCCTGCGTACGCGTACTACTTCACTTGGCAGACGCCGATCTTGGATGGATTGCCTGGCGCTTGGCATACGGCCGAGCTGCAATTCTGCTTCGACAACACCAAGCGTTGCGAACAAGGCACGGGCAATACGCCTGAAGCGCAGGCGCTGGCGAAGAAGATGGCTGCGTCATGGGCGACATTCGCTGCGACCGGCAATCCGAGTCTGCCGGGCCTAGCTTGGAAGCCCACCGATCCGCAATCGAATCGAACCATGATTTGGGACAACGACTGTCGCATGGTCGATGACCCTGACGGCGAAGCTCGCAAGTTCATTCTCAGTTAGCGATGACTTCGGACAGGCAAGCAGTCGTGAGCCACGGATAAGACAGAGCGGCCGCAATGGGCCGCTCCGTTCAGCTCTCAGCAAGCATTTCGCGGATATCTTCGCACGCGGTCGCCGCAGCTCGGCTCGGATTGCCTGTTGCTTCGTGCTACCGTTCGATCAAATGGCAAAGACGCCAAAACTATTCAGCAGAGGTTCGAACATGCGTGTGTCGGTACTGACTTCGGCGATTCTCTCGAGCCTGATCTTGAGTACGTCGGCAAATGCAGACGGAATTAAATGCAAGATGACCTTTACGATGAAGGGCTGGTCTGCGTTCTATAAGACGGCTAGCGGAACGGGCCACGTCAAATGCAGTAACGGTCAAGCCTTCGCCGTGAAGCTGAATGTGAAGGGCGGTGGTTTGAGCGTCGGCAAATCCGTCATCGAAAAGGGCAAGGGCGAGTTTTCAGACGTTGCGAGCGTGGATGAAATCTTCGGTGGCTACGTTGCGGCGGAAGCGCATGCGGGTGCAGTGAAGTCGGCTAAGGCAACCGTCATGACCAAGGGTGAAGTTTCGCTGGCACTGAGCGGCGTCGGTCGCGGTTGGGATCTTGGCGTGGATTTTGGGAAGTTGACGATATCTAGGTAGTGACTGGGGACTAGTGACTAGCGAATAGGGAGAGCGCAATCGTGGATCGTGGATCGTGGATCGT
>JAEWBG010000029.1 GCA_023391335.1 Pseudomonadota bacterium
ACGCAGATCGCACCCTCTCCCCAGCCCATCGAGGGCCATCGAGGGGGAGGGAGCTTTAGACGCGTTTCGCTCTGTGTGCTGTTTGCGAAGTTCCATTTCGTCAGCGGCCCTTGAATCGCTGCTCGCGTGAGGGCTTTGCTAAAGACGGAAGAAACTTGGCCGCAGAGAACGCAAAAAAGAAGTGAGCACCACGCGGAGGCATCTGCCTCATATCATCCTGTCAATCCTGTTCATCCTGTCGAATCTCTTACTTCTGCTCCGGTGCAAAGCGAAGAAATTAAACACAAGATAGCCACCCGCCTGCGCGGGTGCGACGGCCTTTGAACTCTGTGTGAGATTCTTTTCCCCGGCTCCGGACGCGAAGCGCTCACCTGAGCAACGCTCACTCTCACCTACTCACTTTGTCTATGCGGCTTCGTGTTTCGTCCGACTCTCCGTGTTCTCCGTGCCCTCCGTGGAGATTCTTTCTGCGAACGAGCGAAGCTAAGAACAAGATAGCCACCGGCCTATGACCGAAGGAAATCCCATGCGGACGCGGGGGCGACGGACTTTTTTGAAAGGCCACTTCTTTGTGATCGCGAACTCGGACAGACCGCCTCTGTGAGCTCCTGTGTGAGATTCTGATTCGTCACAGGTCACAAGTCACAAGTCACGGGCCAGAAGCTAGCGGTGAGGCGACCTACACCTCGCACTTCACACCGATCAACTTCTGTCCTGCCGTAAGGCCCTCCTGATCCGAGAGGATCCTTCCTGGCGAAGGCCTTCCTGACGACGCAGTCGTCCGTCATTTAAGTTGACGTCGCGCCTTCTCAGCGGCGTGCGACGGGATCTGAACTCAGTACGCATTGTGTTGCGTCCGAGTCCGCTTCTTACGCGGTTAGTCGTTTGCGCCGTTCTGCACCCGCGACGCGTCGCTTCACTTCGACGAAGCTGTCGGGGCTGACGGAAATCGAATCGATGCCGCAGTCGACCAAGAATTCTGCAAACTCCGGATGATCGCTCGGTGCTTGGCCGCACAAACCGACTTTGGCTTTCGCTTTGTGCGCTTCGCTGATCACGCTGCCGATCATCCATTTCACCGCGTCGTCTTGTTCGTCGAATAACGCCGCGAGTTCTTCCGAGTCGCGATCCACCCCGAGCGTCAACTGTGTCAGATCGTTGCTGCCGATGGAGAAGCCATCAAAGCGAGCGGCAAATGCTTTCGCCAAGATGACGTTGGAAGGAATCTCGCACATCACATAGATCTGTAATCCGTTCTCGCCGCGCCTAAGGCCGTTCTCAGCCATCACAGCGAGCACGCGATCGGCTTCAGCCACGGAGCGACAAAACGGAATCATGATCACGACGTTGGTGAAGCCCATGTCTTCGCGGAGCTTGCGTAGCGCGCGACACTCGAGCGCGAAACCGTCACGGTAGCGAGGCGAGTAGTACCGCGACGCTCCACGGAATCCGATCATCGGATTCTCTTCGCTGGGTTCGAACTGCTTGCCGCCCAGTAGATTCGAGTACTCGTTGGTCTTGAAATCGCTGGTACGCACGATGACTGGTTTCGGGTACGCGGTCGCTGCGATGCGACCCAACCCGAGTGCAAGGCGGTCGACGAAGTATTGAGGCTTATCGGTATAGCCAGCGGTCAGAGCTGCAATTTCGGATTTGGCTTGCTCGTCGTGCAACTCCGAAAATTTCACCAGCGCCATCGGATGCACGCGCACGTGATTACTCACCACGAATTCCATGCGTGCGAGGCCCACGCCGTCCGCCGGCAATTGCCACCATCGAATTGCGGCTGCCGGGTTGGCGAGATTCAGCATGATTTTGGTTTGCGTGACGGGAATCGTATCCAGCGCCAGTTCGTCGGCCTCGATTGTGGCTGCGCCTGCGTAAATTGAGCCTTCTTCTCCTTCCGCGCACGAAACGGTGATCTCCTGCTCATCGTGCAGAATCTGGGTCGCCTTCCCGGTGCCGACGATCGCCGGCAGTCCCAGCTCTCGACTGACGATTGCAGCGTGGGATGTGCGGCCGCCGTGGTCTGTGACGATCGCCGCAGCCCGCTTCATGATCGGAACCCAATCGGGATCCGTCGTCGACGTAACGAGAATCGAGCCGTCGCGAAAGCGATCGATCTCTTGTGCGCTTGCCAGTACGCAGACATTGCCGGTCACCGCCGCGCTGCCGATGCTGAGGCCCGAGAGCAGTTTGGGACCCTTCTCGAGAACTTTATAGGTCTTGATCGTTCCGGTATCGCGGCGCGACTGCACCGTCTCCGGTCTTGCCTGGACGATGAAGATCTCGCCGCTGCGGCCGTCTTTCGCCCATTCCATATCCATCGGCATCCCGTAGTGCTCTTCGATTGCGCGTGCCCATGTAGCGAGCTGCAGGATCTCTGCGTCGGTGAGCACAAAGCCATTGCGCTCGGCGACTGATGTCGGGACATTGCGAGTGGGCTCGCGAGCATCGTTCGAATAGATGAGTTTGCGCGCCTTCTCGCCGCACTTCTTTTCGATGATCGGCGATGGCGTTTTACCCAGCAGGGGCTTGAAGACCTGATACTCGTCCGGATCGACGGTCCCTTGCACCACGTTCTCGCCGAGTCCCCACGCTGCGTTGATGAGCACCACTCGATCGCAGCCGGTCTCAGTGTCGATCGAAAACATCACGCCGGAGCCGGCGAGATCGGATCGCACCATCTTCTGCACGCCGATCGACAGCGCGACGCGCAGATGATCGAAGCCTTTGGCTTCGCGATAGCTAATGGCACGGTCGGTAAATAGCGAGGCGTAGCAGGATCGGCAGGCGGCCAACACGGCATCTTCGCCTTGTACATTCAGGAAGCTCTGCTGCTGGCCGGCGAAGCTCGCGTCCGGGAGATCTTCGGCCGTTGCGCTGGAGCGCACGGCGACGTCGGTATTGGCGCTTTGATAGCGATGCGACAACTCGCGATAGGCTGCGCGGATCTGCTCTGCGGTTGATGCGGGAAAGTCGGAGCGCATGAACGCGGTACGGATTTGCTGCCCGGCTTCCGCGAGCGAGATGCGCTGTTCGCGGTACTCCCGCAGGCGATGTTCAATCTCGGCTTGCAGGCTATTCGCTTTGATGAACGACCAATATGCTTCCGCCGTCGTCGCGAAACCATCCGGAACGTTGACGCCGGCGGTCGTAAGGTTCGAGAACAATTCACCCAGCGAGGCGTTCTTGCCTCCCACACGCGGCACATCCGTGCGCCGCACGACTTCGAACCAAACCAGTTCGTGACTGGGTGATGCGCTCATCGAGATTACCTCCGCGCCCGCGCTTCGCGGTTCTGTTCCTTGGTGATGACATCAGCCAGCGCCGCAGCTTCTTGCGCGTGTACTTTGACCAGATCATCCAGCGATACGACGCCGGTGATGTTCTCTTCATGACCTACGATCGGCAGGCGACGCACGCCGTGCATCTTCATTCGCTCGAGTGCGACCGAAACATCTTCCGATTCATCTGCGACCACCACGTTGCTGTTCATGATGTCGCCGACCGTCGTGGTGCTTGGATCGCGACCTGTCGCGAGGACTTCGACGACGATATCGCGGTCGGTGACGATGCCGATCGGCGAGCGTTCGCTATAACCCTCGATCACGATGAGGTCACCGACGTGCTGTTCGCGCATGAGTTTGGCGGCAGTCGTGATCGTCGTATCGCGCGTGCAGCACGCCACGTCTAATGCACATACATCTTGAAGTTTCATGATTCGTCTCTCCTAGGGTTCAAGTTATCGAGCGGATTGCCTACTGAGCCAAAACCTCTGCGAGCTCGTAGAGCGCGCGATCGAATTGCTTCTTCGCGCCGGACAACTGCGCGTATGGGGTCGCAGTCACAGCTCCCTGCGAAAGTCCGACCAACACGCCGTGGGAACCGTTGCGAAGGTGATCCACTGCTGCGGCACCGAAGCGTGTGGCCATCGTGCGATCGAACACGCCAGGTGAGCCGCCTCTTTGTACGTGTCCTAACGTCGTCAACCGCAGTTCGAATCCAAGTCGCTCGCGGTGCTCTTGGAAGTACTGAGCGAGTTGTGCGGCATTCAGTTGTGCGCCTTCCGCTACGACGGCGATCGCGTGGCTCTTGCCGCGTTTGTAAGCTTCGCGGAGCCGCGTGGCGACGGTTTCCGGATGCAATTCGACTTCAGGGACGATGACGACTTCGGCACCTCCAGCGACAGCGACGGAGAGAGCAATGAATCCGCTATGGCGGCCCATCACTTCGATGAGAAATGCACGATGGTGCGATGAGGCGGTCACCCGTAGCCGATCTATCGCATCCAGAGCCGTGTCGAGCGCAGTCGTCGTGCCAATCGAGATGTCGGTACCTGCAAGGTCGTTATCGATCGTGGATGCGACGCCGACCACTGGAAATCCAAGTCGAGAGATCTCGGTTGCGCCAGCTTGCGAACCGTTGCCGCCGATAACGATCAACGCGGCGATATCTGAACTGCGAAGCTGCTCGATTGCCTTGAGTTGTCCTTCGCGATTCAGGAACGCAGGGCAGCGACTCGTGCCCAGCGTGGTGCCGCCGCGATTGATGATTCCACCCACATCGCGCAGGCCGAGTGCAACGAAGTCGCCCGCGATCAATCCCGTGTAGCCGTTGCGAACGCCGAACATTTCGAAACCGTTTGCAATTCCGCAGCGCACTGCAGCGCGTATGGCCGCATTCATTCCGGGTGCATCGCCGCCGCTGGTGAGTATTGCGATTCGCTTCATGGTGGTTTGCGGGTGTTAGTGCGAATGCAGCATAGGGCGTGTGTGTTGACAGCACATCAGAGGCTGCCCTAGGGGGTTAGGTGGTGGCACGGAGTTGGGCGTTGCGACCGAAAGCTGGGTCGAGATCGTCCATGTCAAGGCGGTGGTGTGCTTGTGTCGGCTTGCGTCAGAAGTCTTTTTGAAAAACGCTGCGAGTACCTCCCTGTAAGCTCGTACAAAAACATCCTGTTTTTGAACGTTTTCAAAATGACTTCTGACGCAAGCCGACGGCGCATCACGTGTGTATGGACCTGTGATTTTCCTAAGACCCGGCCTCGATCTTCTTGCAAAGAGACTTAGAGACGATCAACAAGATGAACAGGAGTACGAAAGTCAGAACAGATCTCTTAGCTCCGACATCCTGTCCAATCTCTTAACTTCTACTCCAGTGCCGGTCGAAAACCTGGCAGGCTCTGTGTGCTGTTGGGGAGGGAGAGTGTGTGTTGGGAGAAGGCGCAAAGGATCTTCGCCTTCCCCTTAGTTTCGCGGTGCATCGAGGAGAACAGAATCGCGGCGGTGCGATTCACTTGGCGAACTTGGAGCTCCACATGAAAGTCGGGGATTACAGTCAGAAAGAAGTCGTGACGATTGGGCCGGCGGCGGATATCTCAGAGGTGTCTAGGCTCATGCGCGATCGGCATGTCGGTTTTGTGATCGTGGTGGAGCAGGAAGGAGTGCGGAGGGTGCCGATTGGGGTGATCACGGATCGGGATGTTGTAGTTCAAGTTAATGCGCGGGACGTCGATCAGCACGCAATCACGGTGCGTGATGTGATGACGCGCGATCCGCTGGTCGCACAGGAAAGCGATGACTTCAGGGATCTACTTCAATCGATGCGCGGCAAAGGTGTGCGGCGCGTGCCGGTCACGGATGTTGCGGGTTCGTTGACCGGTGTCATCGCGAGTGACGATGCATTGGATGCGATCACGGCGATGATGTGCGAGTTATCTGGTTCCATCCATCAGGAGCAGCGATCGGAGCGGCGCATTCGCAGTGCGTAATGCGCCGGTCGGTTCAGCGGCGCAGAGGTGCGCTGCTCGCGTTTCGGGGCGCAAGTTGCGCGATGGAATCGGCAAAAAGGCCAGCGACAGAACACACGCGCAACTTGTTTTCGGGTACGCGCGTGAATGGCTCCTCGAGCGCGACGGAATCGGTGACCCATACTTCGTCGGGACCTTGCGGCGAGAATAGCTGCATCGCATCCGGCGTGAAGACGGCATGAGTTGCTACGGCGAGCACGCGCTGGGCGCCTGCTTCGCGCGCGGCGCGGGTTGCGCGCATCAACGTCGAACCTGACGCAATCATGTCGTCGTAAATAATCACTTCGCGCCCGCGGACATCGCCCACAAACGTTTCCCCGCTGAGTTGTCCCGAGCTGCGAATTTTCTCCATAAAGCCGGTACCAACCGGATCCTTGAAATGCTCTTGCAGGAACGACTGAAACTGATGCGCGCGTTTCATGCCGCCCGCATCCGGAGAGGCAACGAGTAGATCGGTGCCAACGTGCGAGGTGAGTTCGGTTGCGAACATCGCCGCAGCTTCGAGCCGTATGGTGGGAATGCGAAATGAGTTGTCGAGCGCTGCCTCGTTGTGAATATCGAGCACGATCACTCGATCGGTATCGACGGCTTCGAACATGCGCGCGACGTACTTGGTGGTGATCGGGTCGCGGGATTTGGTGCGGCGGTCCTTACGTCCATACGCGAAGTAGGGCAGGCAGGCGGTGACGCTCGCTGCACCCGCGTCCTTCAATGCTCCGATGAAGAACAACAGACGGCAGAGTTTGTCGTTCGCGGATTGGTGCTGATCGCCCCGTAAGTTGTGCACGACGAAAACGTGGTGCCCTGTGACATCGCACAGCGGCCGCATCTTGTGCTCCCCGCCTTCGAACTCGCGCTCCTCGCTCGGCGATAGCTGCGCCCCGAGTGCAGCGGCGACTTTGCTCGCGAAGGGCTTCGCGGCAGCGGGCGAGAAGAGTGTGATCGATTCGCGTTGTTCTTGGGTCATGGGCGCTCTGGGAGTGGGACCGGGCGCAGTTATAACATCCTCTATCACAGTCGACGGATCGCTTTGCGATCGGGAAGGACTGGATAAACGACGGACGACTTTGTCGTCAGGTGGACCTTCGGCAGGACGGACGCGTTGCGTCAGGGAGGACGCGTTGCGTCAGGAAGGACTGGCGTCAGGTCAGAAAAAGGGGAGGACGGACGCTGCGCGTCGTGAAGGACGGACGTCGAGAAGGATGCTGTCGCATCGGGAAGGACGGGCGTCGAGAAGGATGCTGTCGCATCGGGAAGGACTTCGTCGGGTCAGAGAAGAACAGAGGCAAGCCGACTTGGTCGGCAAGCAAGCCTAACGGCAGGGAAGCCATTGGCAGGGAAGCGCTGCGCGCAAGCCAGAACGGGCGCGCGGCTCGCACCAGATACCTCACACCTACGGCTTCCGCCGTTCAACACAACTCTGTGTGCTCCGCGCTCTCCGTGTCCTCCGTGTGAAATCTGTTTGATGAGAGGCAAGCCGACGTGGTCGGCAGGCAAGCCTAACGGCAAGCGAGCCACCGGCAAGCAAGCGCTGCGCGCACGCCAGAGTGTTGAATTGAGTGACTGGTGACTTGTGACTGGGGACTAGCAAGAAAACTTCGTTGGAGTGACGAACTCACCGGACACTTCACGTGCGTATCGTCACGAATGCACAGCGATATTTCCGTTGTGAGTTCTACAGGACCACGGGCGTCGTGCGCCGTTGTCTTCTCCTGACCCGACGTGAGTCCCTCTCGATGCGCAGCATCCTTCCCGCCGCAGGCCTTCGCGACGACGCAGTCGTCTGCCGCATCTCGTTCTGTCCTGCCGTGAGGCCCTCCTGATCCGAAAGGATCCTTCCTGCCGCAGGCCTTCCTGACGACGCAGTCGTCCGTCATCTAAGTTGACGTCGCGCGTTCTCAGTGGTGCGACGGGATCTGAACTCAGTGCGCTTTGTGTTGCGTCCGACCCCCCGTGCTCTGCGTGTCTCCGTCGAGCTCTCGAGTCGCAGCGATGGCTGTCGACCGTTCATCAAACTGAAATCGCCGGTCGCCATACTCAGAGTCGGTTTCCGTTCTGACCCGACGAAGTCCTTCTCGACTGCGAAGCGGTCCTTCACGAAGTCAGTCCGTCCCGACGCGCAGCGTCCGTCGTGCTTCGACAGGGCACCATTTGGAAAGCCGTATGCATTCACACTGAATTCAATTGGTTTCAGTCTGACCTGACGGCAGCCAACCGGTCGATCAGCGTCGATGTCGCGATCGGCCGTCGCTGGAATTCTTGTCTCGAATTTATGTTAGTGATCCTGCGTACACCGTACGTGGCGTCGCGAATGTTGACACTCGTCACAACCGCATAAGGTGTGAATCACACGTACGGAGGAACGCAGATGACTGGCCACACTTGGACGATCGTGCTTGCGGCTGGAGAGGGAAGTCGGCTTCGTAGTCTGACGACCACGCGCAGTGGTCTCGCCATTCCGAAGCAGTTCTGCTCTCTGCACGGCGGTGCTTCGCTGTTGGACGAAGCTCTGTTGCGTGCGGAAGCAGTCAGCTCACGCGAGCACATTTGCATCGTTGTGGCAGAGCAGCATCGCCGGTTCTGGGACTACCTACTCGAAACCCGAGACGCTGCAAACATCATCGTGCAGCCGGAAAACCGCGGCACGGGTAATGGCATTCTGCTGCCGCTGCTGCATATCCTCTCGCGCGATCCTGAGGCTCGCATCTTGTTGCTGCCGTCGGATCATCATGTGCAAGACGAATCCGTACTCGCTCAATACTTGCGCAATGCAGTACGAGTCGCGGACGAGGCCGACGACAAGCTGGTGTTGCTAGGCATGCAACCGGACGAACTCGACCCGGACCTTGGCTACATCGTTCCGTCGACGCAGCTCAACGGTTCGCTTGTGGGCGTAGCGCAGTTCGTGGAAAAGCCCGATGAAGCGAAGGCACTCGAGTTGATGCGCCGCGGCGCACTATGGAACGTGTTCATCATGGCCGTGCGCGGCCAAGCATTGCTTCGCTTGTTTGAGCGTGCGATGCCCTCTGCGGTTGCTGCGCTGCGTCGCGCAGTAGCTCACGACGCCGCCGCGCCGGATCGTCCTTCGGAAACGCGAGCTGCTTATCGCGAGCTGGCCTCGTTCGACTTCTCACGCGATATCGCACAGAAATACGAAACCGCGCTGCGTGTGTTGGCGGTCCCGCCGTGCGGATGGAGCGATCTCGGTACGCCGGGTCGCGTCGGCCAAGCATTGAAGCGCGGACATCATCGTCGCAGCGAGGAGAAGAGCGGCGAATGGAAGGCGAGCCTCAACCTCGCCGCGCAACATGCATTGCATCACGGCGGCTTTGCGATCTCGGCGCCATAGAACGACCGAGACGCTCTAGCGGGAATCCCGAAGCGCGGTTCGAGGGAGCTGCGCTCACAGTGAAGCCAGGGAGGTTTTATGCCCGCTCCACGCTCACAGTCGATCATGGTTGCGATTCGCAGCGTCGATCGCACCTCGATACCGCTCATCCGCAAAGCTGCAGAACTCGCCAAGCGTTTCAATGCGTCGCTGCGATTCGTGCATGTGATTCCGCTCGCGATCGGCTCGGGTTTGCGGCCCGCAGTAGTCAGTCAAGCGCTGGCTCACGAGATCGATTCTTCGGCGTCGAGCTTAGGTGCGCTGTGTCGCAAGCATGTCAGCGCCTCGATTGCGTGCACCGTCGATGTCGTATGCGGCTATCCTCCGGGCGATGTCATCGCCCAGTTGGCATTGAAACACCGTCCGATGTTCGTCCTTGCAGCTTCGAATACCCACGCTCGCATCGCACGTATTTGGTTGAGCAACACGGATTGGGAGTTGCTACGCAAGTGCAACTGCCCGGTTTGGCTGAGTAAACGCAACGAATCGCAAACTTCGCGCGTCCTCGCTGCCGTCGACCCTTTTCATGAGCGGGCGAAGCCATCTGGCCTGGATGATCGGATCGTACGCCGCGCAATCGAACTTGCCGGCTCGCCGCGGCGCGTTCAGTTGGTTCATTGCTACGCTCCGCCTCAGACGATCATGGTGAGTGCGGGAGTCGAGGCTTACTGGATACCGCTGCCCGAAGCGGACCGAAAGAAGTTGGCGCGACAAATTCGCAGAAGATTGCAGCGCTTAGCGGATCGTCATGAGATCCCGGCCGCCAACATCGTGCTGCACGAAGGTGAAGTGGAACTGGAATTGCCCTCGCTCGCTCGCAGCCTGAAGGTCGACGTGGCCGTGATGGGTGCCATCTCCCGCAGCGGGATCAAGAAGATTTTCTTCGGCAACACGGCAGAGAAGGTCATCGATAGGATGGCTTGCGATGTCGTTGTCGTGAAACCCAGGGGATTCAAGATCCTCACCCAGCTCGAGCGCACGCGTCGGGTGAATCGACCCTCGCGAACGGCTGCGAGGGCGCAATCCGCTGCTGTACACGCATGAGTCCCAGCGCAGTCCGACGTCTTACGGAAATGGGTCAGAGCGTATGGCTCGATCATGCGGGCCGCTCGTTTCTATGCAATGGCGGATTGCAAGGTGTGATCGATGAAGACGCCGTTTCGGGCGTCATCTTTCATCCGCTGCGTCTTCGGCAAGCGTTGGAGACAGACAGCAGATACGCCGCCGAGATCGCGAAGCTCGCCGCGCTGAGTCTTACGCCAACGGAAATCTACGACCGCATCGTCGCTGACGATGCGCGCAGCGTTGCCGATATCCTGTTGCCGATTCACGAGCGTGCTCATGGCCGCGACGGGTACATCAGCCTGCCTGCATCGCCGCATCTTGCGATCGATGCCGATGCGCTCTTTTGGGAAGCGGAGCGCCTTCGCACCCTCATCGATCGCCCGAACGTGATGATCCAGGTTCCGGCCACTGATGCAGGGCTGCACGCGAGTGCTCGACTGTTAGAAGGTGGAATCTGTGTCGACATCACCGACATCTTCAGCGTCGAGCGGTACAGCAAAGTCGCGGACGTCTACTTTGGCGCACTAGAGAAGCGTCTGGATGCGGGCCATTCGATCGGTGAGATCTGCGCGGTCGCCAGCTTCGGCGTAGCGCAAATCGATGCGGCACTCGATCCGAAGTTCGAGCATTCCAGAGCGAGCCATCTGCGAGGCCGTTGGGGTGTGGCGCTTGCGAAGGCCGCACACCGCGAGTACGAGGCTAGGATGAAAACGTTCCGCGCCAAGTTGTTGAGCGATCGAGCCGCGATTCCGCAGAGGCTGTTGTGGGTGGGAGTGAACCTCACCAGTGCGGATGAAATCAGATATGCGGATGCACTCGCCGGACGCGACACGATTGTCTCGCTCACGCTCGATGCGTTGAATGCCTATCGGACTCGTGGTGAGCCTTCGCATCGCCTAGGTAATGATGCGCAGTTCGCCCGGGAAGTGATCGCGAAACTGCAGAGCTTCGGAATCGACTACGGCAGAGTGTCTGCGGCCCTCGAGACGCAGGCGCTGCGCAGCGCGAACGCCTGCTACGAGGCAGCTCTGCGATACATCGCGAACCGAATGCGATGTGCTGCGTAAGCCAGCTTCAACCGCAGCAGATCCAGAGTGAGCAACGTGAACGCAGCAGGAGGCGGTCTCGTTGAGCCGCATGGCGCACGGCATTGGCTGCCGTGGCTCGTCGGCATTGCATTCGTCATTGCGGTCACCTGGGGCGCGCTTCACTTTTCCGAAGCCGAAGAAATCGCCGCGTTGGCGCAACGCGCCAATCCCGAATGGTTCTGGGTGGCCGTTGCGCTACAGCTCGCAACCTACGCGGCGCAAAGCGAGGTTTGGCGCGCGATCGGAAACGCTGCCAAGTTCAAACTGCACTTCGCAACGCTGTTCCGCCTTAGTCTGGCGAAGCTCTTCTTGGATCAAGCGCTGCCATCGGCAGGATTGAGCGGCGCGGCGGGGACGGCGAAAGAGCTGGACTACATCGGCATGCCGATGCCGGGCGTGATGGCTTCGGTCGTGCTTAACGTCGCGGGATACTTCTTCGCTTACGCGATCTTGCTCATGCTTGCCCTGGCAATCCTCCCGATCACGACCGTGTCGTTGCGCGTCGTCGGAGTTGCCGCAGTGTTGTTCATCGCGATATCGATCGCGATATCGGTGTCGCTCATTTGGCTGGTTGGGCGCCCGCAAAAGAAAATTCCATCTGGCATGCGCGCCCTCAAACCGGTGCGGGAACTGTTCGCTTCGATAGAAGGCGCCGACCGCAGTTTGGTGCGAAGCCGCAAACTCATCGCGCATTCCACTGCGTGTCAGGGGGCCATTGTCCTGCTCGATGCCGCGACGGTGTGGACTTTGCTGATCGCGCTAGGAACGCAGTTGCATCCGCTCGTCGTCTTCGCCGGATTCATGTTCGCGAACATGTTCCGCACCTTCGGTGTGCTGCCCGGCGGACTAGGGACTTTCGAAGCGGGCGCTGTGTGGATGCTCGAGAGTGCGGGCGCCTCTTTGCCGGCGGCATTGTCGGCCACGCTTCTATTCAGAGGGCTGAGCTTTTGGTTGCCGATGCTGCCGGGTGCTTGGTGTGCAAAAGACCTCGGTAGGCATGCGGATCAGAAGGGAGTCTGAGATAAGTTCTAGTTTCTGTGACGTGCCCGTAGCGATTACGACATTGTCCGAATACGAACCTCCCCAGCACGCGCACATGCTCGCGGTGCCAAACAATAGATGAGGGCATGCATATGAACATCACACGCTGGGAACCGTTTCGGGATTTCGATGACTTTTTCCGCCAGTACTCGCCGTTCTTCTCGCGCGGGTTGCGCCGCAATGGCGAGGAGGGCGCCGAGTGGAAGCCGCTCGCGGACATCTCCGAGACGGACAAGGAATATCTCATCAAGGCTGAGTTGCCGGAGGTGAAGAAGGAGGATGTCAAAGTGACGTTCGATGATGGTGTCATCACCATCTCCGGAGAGCGTCGCCAAGAGAAGGAGAGCAAAGACGAGAACGAAATTCGAGTCGAGAGTTTCTACGGTTCTTTCTCTCGTAGCTTCTCGCTTCCCGACAACGTGGATCCCAAAGCGATACGCGCCGAGTCGAAGGATGGCGTGTTGAAAATTCGCATTCCAAAAGTGGCGACGCCCGCAGCCAAGAAGGTGGCGATCGAGGTCAAGTAGCCCCAACTTGCAAGGCAACATTCGCCTTCATGTCGCGGGATCACGCGCGCATTTGCGCACGTGATCCCGAAGTGGGTAAAGCGTTGTCGGTGAATGCGTGCGTAGATTAGGGCCACAACGCGCAACTTTCGTCGGCATGTCGAGCAAGGATGCAACAACTCAAATGAGCTTCTGTCATGTCGCACAAGAAGATCACGTTCCAATCTGCCGCTCGCGAAAAAATCCTGCACGGCGCAACGCAGCTTGCCGATGCAGTGAGGATCACGCTGGGGCCGAAGTCAAAATCCGTTCTATTGCAGAAGTCCTGGGGCGTGCCAGTCGTTTGCAATGACGGCGTCGCCATTGCGAAGGAGATCGATCTTCCAGATGCCGAGGAAAATCTCGGCGCGCAGATGCTCCGGCAGGCCGCAGAGAAGACTGGCGATGCCGTCGGCGATGGCACCAGCACGGCGACGATCCTCGCTCATGCGATTTTCGCCGAAGGCGTTCGCAATGTAACTGCAGGTGCGAGTGCAATCGACCTCAAGCGTGGCCTGGATCGCGGACTCAAAGCGGCAGTGCAGGCGCTGCGCTCGCAATCAAAGCCGGTCACCACACCGAAGGAAAAGGCGCAGGTGGCGACGGTATCGGCTCACAACGATGCGGCCATTGGCGATTTGGTTTCGCAAGCCATGGAGCGGGTCGGTGGAGATGGTGTGATTACGGTGGAGGAATCCAAGACCACCGATACCTCGCTCGAAGTCGTGGAGGGCATGCAGTTCGATCGCGGCTATTTGTCTCCCTATTTCGTCTCCGACACGGAAAAGATGGAGGCTGTCTTGGAAGACGCATTCGTATTACTGACCGACCGCAAGATCAGCAGCATGAAGGACTTGATCACTCTGCTCGAAGGGGTCGCCAAGAGCGGCAAGCCGATTCTAATCGTTGCGGAAGACATCGAAGGCGACGCACTTGCAACGCTCATCGTCAATCAGGTTCGTGGCGTGCTGAAGAGCGCAGGCGTCAAGGCGCCCGGATTCGGCGATCGCCGCAAAGCCATGCTCGAAGATATTGCGACACTGACAGGAGGTCGGGTGGTGTCTGAGGACTTGGGGTTGAGCTTGGAAAGCGTGACGCTGGAGCTGCTCGGCCGAGCGAAGCGCGTCGTCATTTCCAAAGACGATACGACGCTGATCGGTGGCGCTGGAGATCGTCACGCGATCGATGCGCGCATCGCGCAGATCCGCCATGAAATCGAGCGAACGACGAGCGACTACGACAAGGAGAAACTGCAAGAGCGGTTGGGCAAGCTTGCCGGAGGTGTAGCGGTCATTCGAGTGGGTGCCCCGTCGGAGTCGGAGATGAAAGCCAAGAAAGACGCGTTGGATGATGCGATCAGTGCAACGAAGGCCGCGGTCGCGGAGGGCATTGTCGCGGGCGGTGGCCTGGCGCTGTTGAAATGCGTGTCGGCCGTGGCGGATGTCGAAAAGCAGTGCGATGGCGATGAACGCACCGGCGTGCAAATTCTGAAGCGTGCGTTGGAGTCGCCCGCGCGACAGATCGCATTGAATTCCGCCGTCGACGGCGGAGTGGTCGTAAGCAAGATGCTGGAATCCACCAACAATGTCGGCTTCGATGCTGCGCGCAATGTCTATGTCGATCTGTTCGAAGCCGGCATCATCGATCCGACCAAAGTCGTCAGAGTCGCGCTGGAGAATGCGGTGTCCGTTGGCAGCATTTTGCTGCTCACCGAAGCGACGATGACCGAGATTCCGGAGGAGAAGAAGCCGGCGGGTGTTGGGGCGGAGATGTGATCGGCTGGCAAGAGAGCCGGAAGTCGGATTTCACACGGAGGGCACGGAGAGTCGCCACACAAAGCGCACAAAGAATAAGTGAGTAAGTGAGAGCGAGCTTTGCTCGCGTGAGCTGGAGCCGGGCGTCTGTCCCCTCCTCCGTTCGCGCTGAGCTTGTCGAAGCGGCGTCTGACTCGTCACCAGTCACCATTCACCAGTCACTCAAGAATTTCACACAGAGCGCACTGAGTTCAGATCCCGTCGCACCCGCTGAGAACGCGCGACGTCAACTTAAATGACGGACGACTGCGTTGTCACGAAGGCCTTCGGCAGGAAGGATCCTCTCGGATCAGGAGGGCCTTACGGCAGGACAGAAATCGATCGGTCTGAAGTGCGAGGTGTAGGTCGCGTCACCGCTGGCTTCTGGTCCGTGACTTGGGCCTGGTGACCTGTGACGAATCAGAATCTCACACAAGAGCTTACAGAGGCGCTCTGTCCGAGTTCGCAATCACAAAGTAGTGGCCTTCAAAAAAGTCCGTCGCACCCGCGCAGGCGGGTGCCCATCTTGTTCTTAGCTTCGCTCGTTCGCAGAAAGAATTTCCACGGAGGACGCGGAGAACACAGAGAGTCGGACGAAACACAAGGCGCAAGAAGACATCGGAGATTCGACAGGATGAACAGGATTGACAGGATGGTCGGAGCTAAGCTATCTGAGCATCATCGAGTGTTCTGACTTGTGACTCGTGATCGGATCGTGACGAGCACGCCGTGAAGTGTCTGATGAATTCGTCACTCCCACGTAGGTGGGAGCCCATCCGCACGCTAGCAGCTCTTTGGACTCATGCCGGCATTGGCCGAGTGTTTGGAACTCAGATGGATCCTCACCTGCGTGGGGATGACGGAGAAATTGGGCGCTTGCGCCACAGCTGCACTTCTGGCCTGCGAGAAGCGCTTGCCTGCGACCCAGCAGATCGTGTGCGACTCTGCGGGAAGTCCCGTGCGGACCAATGGCTTCTTTGCCGTTAGGCTTGCTTGCCGATGCAGTCAGCTTGCCTTCTTCTTTCGTTCTGTCCTGACGCCAGTCCTTCCTGACGCGTGAGCGTCCTTCCTGACGACGGTCCTTCCTGATCGCAAAGCGATCCGTCGTGCACCTCCGATTCCGTCCCGACGAAGTCCTTCCCGATGCGAAAGCATCCTTCTCGACGTCCGTCCATCACGACGCGCAGCGTCCGTCCTTCCCTTCTCTGACCTGACGCTAGTCCTTCCTGACGCAACGCGTCCTTCCTGCCGAAGGCCCACCTGACGACAAAGACGTCCGTCGCTACTCTGCTCCGTCCCGACGTCCGTCCTTCCCGATCGCAAAGCGATCCGTCCTTCCGCTCAGGCGTATGTGACGCGTGCTCGAAAATTTCCGCCCGGGACACAAGATCAATGCGGATGCACCGACAACTGGTTCTGCACGCTCGCGACACCAGGCGCCGCCCACGCCGCCGATTCAGCATCCTCGACTTCTTGAAACGTGTCCACCTCGCCGGTGAGCGTCACGACGCCATCTTTGACGGTCACTTTCACGTGATCGGCATCGATGCTCGCGTGGCGCTTGAAGGCCTGTTTTATGCGGCCCCGAATGTCGCCTTCGTAAACGCGCGGCGTGATGATGACGTTGTCGGTGATGCCTTTGATGCCGGGTAAGTGCCGCAGTGCGTTCTCTGCCGCGTTGCGTTGGTACCAATACTCGACGCGGCCCTCCAAACTCACCCATCCGTC
This sequence comes from Pseudomonadota bacterium, assembly GCA_023391335.1. Classification (GTDB taxonomy): domain Bacteria; phylum Pseudomonadota; class Gammaproteobacteria; order Steroidobacterales; family Steroidobacteraceae; genus Steroidobacter. Next base: position 16,461 of record JAEWBG010000029.1, read on the forward strand.
CTGCACGACCACTTTGACATCGTGATAGGGCACCGAGATATTCGAGCGCAGGCTGGTCGCGGCGGCTTCGGCGATCTCCTGGTCGGTGCGAACGCCGTCCGCTCCGAGTAGCACATCGATTTCGTTAGCGATGGCACGCACACCAGCGACTTTCTTCACCAGCTTCTCCGCACTCCACTTTTCGAGAAAAGAGCGCGTCTGGCCGGCCAAGGTCACGATGCCGTCTTTCACGGAAACCAGAATCCGGTGCTCATCGATGCTGGGATCGGAGCTGAGCTCCGCCTGAACGTCCTCGAGCAACTGCTTGTCGGTCTTCACGGTGCGCGTCCTCCTATCGAATGAAGGCGTTTTGTAGCGCCGTGGCTTGACGATGAGCATCGGAGATCCTGCGTAAGCACTCCGCGAACTCACGTATGTCTGCTCCCGCTCAGCGCATGGCTGTTGATCGGTCCACAGAATCGCCCGACATGGCGCCCCGAACCGGGAACGAATAGGGGGCAGACCGTATTGTTTACGGCCTTGCCCGCATATCCGCGGGCGATGCGGATGAACATTCTTGATGCCCAATCCGTGCCCTTTCCATGCGAGCCGGGAGGAAGTCATGAGCAACGTAATCTCGAAATTGGCGGCTGCTGTCGTGTGTCTAGCGTTCTTCGGCGCAGCGTACGCGGCCGATGAGCCAGCCCCTGCCGCGAAGACGCCCGCTCCAACCAAGGAGCAACGCGAACAGATGGCCAAGGTGCACGAGCACATGGCCGCGTGTCTGCGTTCAGACAAAACACTTTGGGAGTGTCACGAAGCCGCGCGCCAGGAATGTCAAGCCGCGATGGGCGGGCAATGCGCAATGATGGGATCGATGATGGGTCCCATGAACGGACCGATGGGTCCACAACATCGGATGAACAAATATCGCGAAGATGGAGTGCCGAATCCGAAACCGGCGGAGTGAGGGCGACGGAAGTCGTGGTTCGTGAGTCGGGGGTCGGGGTTCGAACCGGAACGAAGAGACGAGCGTTGCGCGATCG
>JAEWBG010000030.1 GCA_023391335.1 Pseudomonadota bacterium
AACGGGAAACGGGAAACGGAGAAGAAGACACCTCGCGCCTGGTGGTCGGACAAAGTCCGGGAGAGGGTGGATCATGATCGCGACTCCGAAACACTCTTCCGCCAACTGAAAACGGACAACCGAGAACTGACCACGGTGCTCATCAATGAACAAATCGCTACTTCTGCTCCTGATGATGTGCAGCGTGACCGTTACGCACGCCAACGAAAGCATCGATCCGCACGCGCTCGCACGCGACATCTTCAAAGAACTCATCGAGATCAACACGTCCGAATCCGGCGAAGGGACCACGCGTGCTGCGCAGGCAATGGCGCAACGTCTGCGCGATGCGGGGTTCAGCGATCAAGACATCAGCATCGTCGGGGACAATCCGCGTAAACAAAATCTGGTTGCGCGTCTGCGCGGGACCGGCAAGGGTAAACCCGTGCTGTTGATGGGGCACTTGGATGTTGTCGAAGCGCGTCGCGAGGATTGGTCGACGGATCCGTATCAGTTCGTGGAGAAGGATGGCTTCTACTACGGACGCGGCACGCAGGACACGAAGGACGGCGATGCCATTCTTGTGACAACGATGATTCGCTTGCGTCAGGCCCACTACCGAGGTGCTCGCGACGTCATCCTGGCGCTGACCGCAGACGAAGAGGGCGGAGACTCAAACGGGATGCAGTGGCTGCTCGATCATCGCCCCGATTTGGTCAACGCTGAATTCGCACTGAATCACGACGGCACCGGTGTCGTGCTCGAAAACGGCAAGCCGATCACGATGGAAGTATCCGCGAGCGAAAAAGTGTATGCCGACTTCGAATTGGCGGTCACCAACAAGGGCGGCCATAGTTCGGTGCCCAGGCGCGACAACGCGATCTACACCTTGACCCGCGCGGTGGATCGGATTGCAGCGTTCGAGTTTCCGTTCGAACTGAACAATATTGCGCGCGCTTTTTACGCAAGCACGTTAAAGACTGCGGCGCCTGAACGAGCTCAAGATCTGCGAGGCGTGTTGCAGACGCCACCGAATGCCGATGCCATTGCTCGGCTCTCTGAGGATCCTGTCGACAACGCAACGGTGCGCACCACATGCGTGGCAACGCGGCTTGATGCGGGACACGCAAACAATGCGCTGCCTCAATCCGCACGAGCCATCGTCAACTGCCGCATTCTGCCTGGCCACTCGCCGGAAGAAACGCGCCAGACGTTGATCTCCGTCGTTGCCGATACCGACGTGGTCATTCGTTATGTGGATTCAGCGGGTGAACTTCAGGATACAGCCCCATTGAACCGCGGATTTGAGCCGCCTCCGCTGCGACGTGACGTGATGGGCGCGCTAGCACACGTGGCCCCGAAGTTTTTCCCGGGTGTCGAAGTGGTGCCGACCCTGTCTGTCGGTGCATCCGATGCCGTATTCACCAGTGCGGCCGGTATCCCAACCTACTTCGTCAGTGGCGAGGCGATTGAGCGAACCGATGATCGCATGCACGGCCGCGACGAGCGTATTGGCACGAATGCATTCGATCGGGCCCTGGACTTCTACTACGACTTCCTACGAGATGTCCTGAAGCGCGGGAACTAGCTCTCAACGGTCGGGTCACTAGAACCTCGGGCTTGTGAGATAAGTTCTGGCACCGCTTAACACATCTTCTTCTAACGACACGTTAGTTCACGTTAGAGTTCCGCGTCGATTCAGCAGGGGTAGGCATGAGCAACAATTCGTATGACGCAATCGTCGTAGGCACGGGTATCAGCGGCGGTTGGGCCGCCAAAGAACTCACCGAAAAAGGTCTCAAGACGTTGGTTCTCGATCGCGGTCGCGACGTAAAGCACGGCGATTATCCGACCGCGATGAAAAATCCTTGGGAGTTGCCGTACGCCGGGCGCCCTACTCAAGCCGATCTCGAGCGCCAGGCGGTGCAAGCCCGCACGGGATACACCATCACGCAAGCTTCCAAGCACTGGTTTGTCGACGACATCGACAATCCTTACACCGAAATCAAACGGTTCGATTGGATGCGCGGCTATCACGTCGGCGGCCGTTCATTGATGTGGGGTCGGCAGAGTTATCGTTGGAGTCCGATGGACTTCGAAGCGAACGGGAGAGATGGCGTCGGCGTGGATTGGCCGGTGCGGTATCCCGAGATCGCGCCTTGGTACGACCACGTCGAACAATTCGCGGGTATCAGCGGTAGCACTGAAGGACTGCCGCAACTGCCCGACGGAAAGTTTCTTCCCGCGATGGAATTGAACTGCGTCGAGCAGCATTTCAAGAATCAGCTCGATCAGAAACTCGGTCGCAAGCTCATCATCGGTCGTGTCGCTCACGCGACCGCACCGCTGCCGCACAGTCCGCAGCGTGGCACGTGTCAGTATCGCAATTTGTGCATCCGCGGCTGTCCCTACGGCGGTTACTTCTCGAGCAATTCGAGCACGCTGCCTGCGGCGGAGCGGACCGGCAACATGACGTTGCGTCCGAATTCGATCGTGTACGAGGTCATCTACGACGACAAGAAACAGCGCGCGACCGGTGTGCGCGTGCTGGATGCCGAAACCAATGAACACTTGGAATTTTCTGCGCGCGTCATTTTCTTGTGCGCGTCCACGTTCGGCACCGCATGGCTGATGATGAATTCCACTTCGAATCGATTCCCGAACGGCTTCGGCAACGATAGCGGCGAACTCGGCTGCAACATCATGGATCACCACTTGAATGTGGGCGCGAATGCGATCGTCGACGGATTCGAAGACAGTTACTACTTCGGCCGGCGTCCGAACGGCTTCTATATCCCTCGTTATCGCAACATCGGCAAAGACAAGCGCGATTACATTCGCGGCTTCGGCTATCAGGGCGGCGCGCAGCGCCTGAGCTGGACGGGGATGATGCACGACACGTCGCTGGGCGCCGATCTAAAAGAGAAGGCCGCCCAACCAGGTCCATGGTCCATCGGCATGGGCGGTTTTGGCGAGATGCTGCCCAATCACAACAACCGCGTCACGATCGATCGCACTCGCAAAGACAAGTGGGGCTTCCCAGTGCTCGCGTTCGACGCGGCGCTCGGCGAGAACGAACGCAAGATGCGTGTCGACATGGCGAATGATGCGGCTCAAATGCTCGAAGCAGCGGGCTATCGCAACATCGTTAAGCATGACGGCGAAATGGGCGTCGGCTTAGGCATTCATGAGATGGGCACGGCACGCATGGGTCGCGATCCGAAGACCTCGGTGTTGAATAAGTGGAATCAAGTGCACGCATGCAAGAACGTGTTCGTCACCGACGGTTCGTTCATGGCCTCATCCGCTTGCCAGAATCCTTCGCTTACATACATGGCCTTCACTGCGCGGGCTGCGGATCACGCAGTCGCAGAACTCAAGCGCGGCAACATTTAAGGGGCGACGCACATGGATCGCAGAGAACTGTTGAAGCAAGTCGCCTTTGTCATGGGCGGCGCGATTTCTGCTCCCGCCATCTTTGGCGTCATGAGCGGTTGCTCGCCGAAGCACGATGCGAAATCGCAGCTGACGTGGAAGCCGCAATTTCTGAACGATGCACAAGCGGCAGTGGTTACGGCGGTGGCTGAAGTCATCATTCCGAAGACCGATACGCCTGGGGCGAGTGATGTCGGCGTTCCGGCGTTCATCGACGTGATGCTGAAAGACGTGTATCCGGCGGAAGATCAGCAGCGCTTCTTGAGCGGCTTGCAACAGATTGACGATGAAGCCTCGAAGTCCAAGGGAAAGTCTTTCGTGCAGCTTGCAGCCAAAGATCAGGAAGAGTTGGTGCGCAAACATCACGACGCTGCGGTGAAGGCCGAAGAAGAAATGCGCGGCACGTCGCGACACGATCTAAAACGTCCGTTCGTGCTGATGATGAAAGAGCTCACGATGCTTGGGTATTTCACCTCGCAGCAGGGTGCAACGACCGTTCTGCAGTACTCCGCCGTGCCTGGCGCTTTCCACGGTTGCATTCCGATCAAAGAGGCGGGGAATGGGAAGACGTGGGCAACGGATATGAGCATGGAGTTTTGAGTTGCGATTGCGGCGCTGCTGGGCTTGATTGCCGGGAGTCATTTCACAAAAACGCCGCAAGTACGTCCGTGTAGGCTCGTACAAAAACATCCATGTTTTTGAACGTTTTGGAAATGACTCCCGGCAACCAAACCTGACGACGCGCCCGCAACTCAGTTGGGGTGAAGTGTGGGGTGGAGGGAGGCGGCATCGCAGTTCGAATATGGCTCCCCGCACAAGCCAACAACGACGGTGCCAACCCGAATGCTTCCCGCTACGCCTCTGAAACGACTTTCGTAACGGGCCGCGATCGCGATTGGGGTTGGGTGGAGTGTGGGGTGCCGTATGGACGTCCGTGTAGGCTCGCGCAGCAACTCCTTTTCCTTCCCCCGGTTCGAGGGGGGAAGGTTAGGATGGGGGCGCACAATTTCCTGTTAGCAAGTTGAGTGACCAACGATCCAAGTGCGTTCGATCTCGCTTCGCCGCGCTGAAACAAATTTAGTATTGGGGTAAGTGCGCTCACTGCTTCCTTCCACCCGTTCGTGCTGAGCTGTCGAAGCACTGCTCTTTCGCGCTGCTCTTGTCAGTGTGTTGATGACAAATCAAGAGCGCGTGAGTTCGGGGCGATCGGCAACCTCGCAAACCATACTGCGCGAATACCCGCGTTCCCTGAAAGTGTACGGATTTCTCGACGCGCGCTGTCCCCACACCATTCCGTACTGGTACCTAGTGCGCGCGCTCATGGCCGTTTGCGGCTTACGAACTTAGATGCGCTGCCATGATTTGATCGTAGCCATGCCGACCCTGCATCAACTTTCTCGGCTTGGCGCGATCACATGCCGAACGTCTCTGCCAGTGCTCCTCTGAACGTCGTGATCATCGACGATAACCGCGATGCTGCCGATACCCTTGCGCTGTTGTTCGAGGTCGTCGGGCACACTGCGCACGTCGCCTACGATCCACGCACAGGAATCAAGTTGGTTCAAGAAGTGCAGCCGGACCTTGCGTTCTTCGATCTCGACATGCCGGACTTGGATGGCTGCCAAGCTCTCGCGGAATTAAAGAAACTCGCTCCGGATGTTCGCGCGCTATTCGTGTGTCTCACGGGGCAATGTTCGCCTGAAGCGAAGTTGCGTTGTCAGGAAGCCGGGTTCGAACACTTCATCACCAAACCGCTTTCGAATGTCGACTTCGAATCGATCATCGAGCTTGCGCAACGCAGAGGGGTGCTGGGATGAGACACCGACACTCGAACGCAACAAAAAAGTGAGTGAGAGCGAACCTTGCTCGCGTGAGAGCTTCGCGCTGGGATACGGAAAAAAAGAAATTTCACACGGAGGACACGGAGAACACGGAGCAAGAGTGTGCGCGGCCGTGTGAAGTGTGAAGTGTGTGGTGTGAGCTGCGCGTGCGCTCTGGCCTGCGCGAAGCGCTTCCTTGCCAATGGCTTCCTTGCCAGCGGCCACCTTGCGCAACGCGCTTCCTCTTCGCTGAAGAAGGACGAAGATATTTCACACGGAGGACACGGAGTACGGAGCAAGAGTTTGCGCGGACGTGGCACGACCGTGGATATCTTGCGCAATCAGCGCGGATCGGAACACCGATGCATTCGCGGCGTTGTGTTCACCTACCAACTAGCCAGATGGAGACCACGATGAACAGCATCGTCGCGAAAGCCAGCCCATCCATCACTTCGATGATTCGCATGGATCACACGCACGTGATGGCCGCGTTCCATCGGTACAAGAAGGACACTTCGCCGGCTCGTAAGCAGGCTATCGTCGAACATATCTGCCTCGCGCTCACGGTGCACGCGCAGCTCGAAGAGGAAATTTTCTATCCTGCGCTGCAAACCGTGCTGCAAGGCGATGAGGTTCTAAATGACAGCAAACCAGAGCACGACGAAATGCGCGGCTACATCGACAAGCTGCGCGGAATGAGTCCTGAAGAGGATGCATTCGATGACACCTTGATGGACCTGATGAGAGTCGTGATTCATCACGTCGCTGATGAAGAGACACAACTCCTGCCGGCCGCAGAACGCCTGCTTGGCGATCAGTTGAAGTCGCTCGGTGCTCAGATGACAAAGCGTCGTATGGAGTTGCTCGGGCCGCACGCTGGCGAGATTGTGAGCACGGGTGCTCGAACGTTTCCGGCGGGAGCGGCGATCGCGATCGGCGGCGCGCTGGCGCTCGGTGCGATGCTGTTTGCGAAGTCTCAGAGGCGATCGGGGAACGGCCGCTGGTACTCGCGCTGAATAGATTGATCCGCACAGTACTGGTTTCTCCAGATCGCGGGCTTGTGACTGAGTGCTCGTCGCATTCAATGCGTGTGGATGGAGAAGGAGTTATTCGCACACCGTCTCTTCGAGCGTGAATGAGGACGCTGTCCCGTTGAGCAGCACATTAGATCGGGAGGAATAACTGCCGCATCGCTTTGAGCAGCGATGGAGAGGAGGGCGTCAGCACCGTCATATATTGGATTGACATAAGAACGAAAATTACGACACGCCTTTCGTCAATTCCCATTCGGATTGCAAGCGTGGCAATCGCATTCGATGGGCGCGAACTTGTGAACTCCGTCAAGGTTTGATCGTTTGCGAGATCCATCTGATTCGCAAGCGGGTGTAAGTCTTCAAACTGCATGTAACATGTGTCGCAAGCCCGCGTCACCGTGCACGGGTAATCCCCGGTATCAACGAAGTGTCGGCATCGCAAGGAGAGAAGATGAAAGGCCATCGCGCGTGTTTGATTTGCAGTGCGCTCGCAAGCATCGCGATAGTTCTCACGGCCGCAGGATGCGGCGGGGGCGGTGGTGGCGGTTCTGGATCGAAAACACCCACATCGCCAGGGAGCCCAAGTTCACCTGGTTCACCGGGCTCACCCGGATCACCAAGCTCACCGGGATCACCAGGCTCACCCGGCTCGGGCACAACAGCTCCTGAAACTACGATCACTGCGAAACCGTCAGCTCTATCGAAAGAGCGGACTGCTACTTTCGATGCTAGCTCTTCAGTTAGTGGCAGCTCATTCGAGGCCAGCTTGGATGATGCAACGTATAGCGCGGTGACTCTCCCCGTCACGCTGAGCGGACTCGCAGATGGTTCGCACACCTTCGCCATTCGTGCTGTCGACGGAGGGAACGTCGACGCCAGTCCTGCGACGTACACATGGACCATAGATGCGACACCGCCCGCTGCGGCCATCGTTTTCCCGCCAGCTCATTCGGCTACAGACGCGCCGGTGATTACGGTGCGCGGAACATCGAGCGATACTCACGGGCTGACGTCGGTGAGCGTGAATGGAGTTCTCGCGACGACCGCAGACGAATATCAAACTTGGACTGCGCAGGTCTCGCTCTCGAGCGGAAGCAATGAAATCGTCGTCGCTGCCACAGACGGCGCCGGAAACGTTGTCGATCGTGCAGCTGTCGCTTCTGTCGTGAAGCGCGGGGCTCAGATTGCGCGCGCGGGTGGTATCGACTACGACGCTGCTGGCAACCGGCTAATCGTGGCTGACACGGCAGCCGGTCAGATATATGCAGTCGATGCAACCGGAAGCACAACCGTGCTTCGAGCCCGAACTACAGACGTGCCTGTGCCATTTCATGGGCTGGCCATCGACTCAGCTCACAATCGCGCTCTGGTGCTTACCACGGTGACGCTCAGCGCGGTCGATCTGAGCTCTGGAGAACTCAGCACGATCACCCAATGCGGCCCTCCGATCGGCATGTCGAGCGCTGCAGATGTCGCCGTCGATGAAGCCAACAATCGCGCCTTCTTCGTTACGAGCAAAGCGAGTTCCACGCCACCAATGGTCGTTAAAGTCGACCTGAGCAGTGGTACCTGCACCGTGATTGCATCAGGAACGGTCGGATCAGGTATTTGGTTAGCGGATGCATCGTCCATCGAATACGACGCAGTAGCGAATCCAAGCGCTCCGCGCGTTCTGGTCGGCACGGCAGACGGATCCACTATCGTTGCAATCGATCCGAACTCCTACAACCGACAAGAGTTCGTCACGACTGGAGACCCTTTGAACGCCACAGGCGAGATGAAGTTGGACGCCGTCAACGGTCGCTTACTCGTGCTGGATCCTGAACAAGGCGCAGTTCTCGGCATCGATCTTCAAAACGGCGCTCGTACATTGCTGGCGAGTTCCGATGTCGGTTCAGGACCTGCATTGCAAGCAGGTCACGGGCTTGCGATCGATGCCGCTGCGAAAACTATCTTCACTTCACAAGAGCCTGGCGAGATTCTCGGTATCGATTCGCAAACATTAGCGCGTCAGACGGTCGTGAGTTCTCAGGTTGGTGCGGGCACACGTATGCTGTCGACGTGGGGCCTCGCGATCGAACAAGTGACCGGCACACCCCGATCGTTGCTAGTCGCGGGGAAGTCGGGGCTGACGCGCATTGATTTGTCTACGGGTGACCGTGAGGTGGTGTTATCACCCGGGCTCGGCAGTGGGCCATACCCGGGCACGATCACTGCATTTCTAGTAGATACTCGTCCTGAGCAGCCTGCGCACATACTCGGCGTCATGCGTGGGACCAACTATTATTTGTTCTCCGCCGATCTGACCACCGGCGACCGATATGTCTTGGATCTAGGCCTTCCGAGCGCCACTCATCTGGTGAACGAAGTGAGGCACGATGTTAAGAACAACCGGTTGATTTTCTCCGACGCCGACTTCTCTGTCGCGGACAATGATGCAATCTACGCCATAGATTTAACAACGGGTGATCCAACGACGATATCGGACGGTGCGACTGGCAGCGGTCCAGGATTCAACTTCCCTTCCAATTTTGTCCTGGAGCCACAGTCAGCTCCGACGCGGACAGTTGTTTCGAATGCAAACGATCACAATCTGCTCTCGGTGGATCTTGCGAGCGGCAACCGAACCGTCATCTCGAACAATACATCTGCGAACTTTTTGCCAGGACCATTGGAACTGGATACAAGTGGGTCACGGTTGTTCGGTTTCGACGATTACGGCTTTAACCTCTTCTCTATGGATCTGTCGGTGGGCACCCCGGGGTTGGTCTCCGGCATCAGCCCAACGACGCCGATCAATCTGGCATCTGCAGGGCAAGGCCCGATGTTGCTGGCGGCCAGCGGGCTCGATGTGGACAACGCAACCGGCATTGCGTATGTCGCGCAGACCGCTGCAGGTTCGGTGATGGCAATCGATTTATTCTCTGGCGATCGCGTCGTGATCTCGCGGTGATACATCGCGAGTTGAAGGCTCGATACAGGGGTCAAGCCGCTTTTTGTCCCTCGACTGCACTCTCTTTCACGCGAAGTTCGGTCGACGCAAACGCGATGAGCGCGATTGCGAGCGGCAACAACTCGAACACGCCTCGATAAGCGAGCACCGCGCCGATTAATTTCCCTGGCGGTATTTGGGGAAGCATCAATAGCAGGGCAGCTTCCAATACTCCCAGTCCCGCAGGCACGTTGCTCATCTGCCCAGCCACGAATGCGATGCAGTAGATGCCCACGAACGCTGGCCAGCTCATCTGCAACTCGGCAGGCATCAGCGCGTATAAGATCCCTGCGATTGCCGAGAGCTGAGTGATTCCGATCGCGATCTGTATCAGCGTGTGTTTGAGCGGCGGCAACTTGATGCGCTTGCCGCGAATGCTGATCGGTTCTTTGCGTCGTGCAACTACGACGAGCCAAGCCGCTTCCATACATAGGCCGATGACACCGATCGCGGTGATCGTACGCGACGAGAGATGAAGTGCCTTGCTCGCCTTCTCAGGCTGTACCAAGAAAGAAATATCGATGAGCAGCATGACGCTGAGAGCGAAGGGCATGACTGCGAGCAACACGATGGCGCTCACTTGAAGGGCGTCTAGCCCGAGCTTTGAATAGAGCCGATATCGCAGCGCGCCACCGCTGAATAGTGCCGCGCCGATGGCACGCCCAATAGGGTTCGCAATCACCCCGGTGCGAAATGGCGGCCAGAATTCGGATCGTCCCGTCACCAGCCGAAACGCGAGTCGTTCATACAGACCGACTAAGGCATAACAAGTCGCGCAGCATGCGAGCGCGATGGCTAGGCGTACGCCTCCAACCCCACGAATTTGGGCGAGAACATCCTCAAAGCGGACCGACTGGAGGCGGCGCCAGAGTATCCACGCGGCCAGCATGGCCGCGCCCAGCCAAAGCAACGGACTAAACTTTCGCACGTTTTAGATCACGCATCGGCGTACCGACGCCATACAATGGTTACCGCAAACACGGGTCACCTCACAACGAGCGGGACCCCGGGCGCGATCCATTCACAAGTAAAAAAGGGCAGGAATCAGCATGCAGCCCGTCGAGCGTCATAGCCGTCACCGCGTTCAATCGGCCGGGAGCCTGGCCGGCACGAACTTGGAACGTGCGGGGGACTACAACCAGCGCGTGACGCTGCAGGCTATCCGCGTCAACGGCGAAATGACGCGGGTAGATCTCGCGAGGCTGACGGGCCTCACCACGCCTGCCATTGCGAACATCACCAATCGCCTTTTGGACGAGGAACTCATCGTCGAGATCGGTCGCACCAAGGGCAAACGCGGCCAGCCTGCGATGCGGCTCGCGATCAATCCCGACGGCTGCTTCTCTTTCGGCGTGAACATCGATCGCGATCACGTCACCGTAGTCGCGCTGGATTTCTTGGGCAATGTCCGTGCTCGCGTCACCGACGAGATCGACTTCGCCTTGCCCGACCGCGTCGCGAATTTCTCGCGTAAAGCGATCGACAACATGCTCAAGAAGCAGATCCCTCGGGAGCGAGTGATTGGTATTGGTGTCGCGCTTCCGGATGACTTGGGGCGCATCAACCTGCCGCATCGTCCTTCGACGTATGGCGTATGGAATACGGTGGATGTCTCGAGATTGTTCTCCGACGCATTGCCGCTCCCCGTATTCGTCGAGAATGACGCGGCGGCCGCAGCCATCGGCGAGTTGCAATTTGGCCATGGACTGCGCAGCCCGACGTTCTTCTACATCTTGATCAGTGCCGCGCTCGGGGGCGGATTGGTCATCGAAGGCAATTACTTCCGCGGTGCCGATGGGCGCAGCGGCGAGATTGGATTCCTGCCTCTACATTCGCGTCGCACGGCGGCGAAGTCGTTGCAGGAGGCGGTGTCTCTCTCGGCGCTTTATGAGCGCCTGGCATCCAAGGGTCAGAAGATTTCGCGGCCGGATCAGCTGAAGTCTCTGAATGCAACCGGCCAGGCACTCGTGGAAGAGTGGATCGACGACTCGGCTCACTTTCTCACCGATCCATTGCTGGCCGTGAGTTGTTTGGTGAACCCCAAAGCAGTGTTCATTGGCGGGCGCTTGCCGAGCGACATCGTGGATCGTCTCGCCGACCGCTTGAACCAACGCCTTCGCAAACGTGCCGGAGAAGTGCCCGCCATCGCTCCTGTTCTACGAGCCGCTATGGCGGCCGATGCACCCGCTGTCGGGGCGGCGATTTTGCCGATCAACGAAACGCTACTGCCCTCGCGAACGGCCTTGATGAAGACGGCAATGGAATAAAGAAATTTACTTTTCTAAAAAATGACCGTAGCCTTGCGCGCGATCTGTATCCGAAGAGGCAGCCGGCGAGAGCTCACATAAGCCGCCGGGGCCGGTGCAGGTGGATCAATCGAGAAAAAATTTGAGCAAGCCGTGGCCGCTTCCCACTCCATTTCAAATCCAGTCTCCGCTGAGCTGAATGCGCAAGCGGTGCCGCCCGTGCAAGTCGGTATCGATTTCGGCGGCACCAAGATCGAAGCCGCTGCGCTGGATCCGAGCGGAAATTTTCTGGCGCGCGTTCGTGTTCCCAACCCCGGCAGCTATGAACCTTCGATTCGCGCTGTGTGCGACTTGGTCGCCAATGTCGAACAGCAGGTGGGCGCGCGCGGCACGATTGGCGTTGGTGCGCCAGGTTCGGTCTCGCCAAGAACCGGTGTGATGCGCAATGCCAACTCGGTCTGGCTCAACGGGCGGCGCTTTCATGAAGATCTGGCGCGCGCGCTGGGGCGCGAGATTCGGATCGCGAACGATGCGAATTGCCTGGCTCTCTCGGAAGCGGTCGATGGCGCGGCTGCGGGATCGAACGTGACGTTCGCGGTAATTCTGGGTACCGGATGCGGCGGTGGCCTGGTTGTGAATGGCAAGCTCGTCGAGGGTGCAAACGGCATTGGCGGCGAGTGGGGGCACATCCCGCTTCCTTGGCCCACACGCGAGGAGTTCGACACGCCCCAGTGCTGGTGCGGCCAACGTGGGTGCTTGGAAACATGGGTCTCCGGCAGCGGCCTGCAACGTGACTTTGCGCAGCACACTGGCAAGTCCCTGGATGGCGAGGGGATCGTGAGCGCCGCACGCGCCGGAAATGCCGAGGCTCAAGCTGCGTTGACTCGATACGTCAATCGGTTGGGTCGTGCGCTCGCAGTCATCTCGAATATCGTCGATCCGGACACCATCGTTCTCGGCGGTGGTTTGTCGAACGTCGGCGAAATTTACGAGCCGCTCCCTGAGATCATCGCAGCGCATGTGTTTTGCGATCGTTGGCAGGCGCGTATCGTGCCCGCGAAGTGGGGCGATTCATCCGGCGTGCGGGGAGCCGCACGTTTGTGGCAAGGTGCGGGTCCGCAAACAGCACACGCGAAGTAATGACAGCGAAGACCGGCGCCGCAGATGACGCGGCAAGAACTCTGGCATCGCTCAAGGATTGGCTCATTCAGCACGCATACCCGATGTGGTGGACGCATGGCGCCGACCACTCCGGCGGCGGCTTTCACGAGCGCCTCCAGCAAGACGGGCAACCCACCGGCGAACCGCGACGCGCTCGGGTGCATCCGAGACAGATTTATTCGTACGCGCTTGCACCTGAACTCGGATGGTCGGGACCAGCAAGGAATGCGATCACCCACGCGCTCGATTTCTTTTTGCGCCATTACCCGCGCTCGGATGGATTCGTCCGCACATTGATCGCATCAGACGGCAGCGTCGTAAACGATCGCGCCGTACTCTACGATCAAGCGTTCGCACTTCTCGGCTTTGCTTACTCCTTTAGGACGTTGCAGGACGAGACCCTCAAGCACCGCGCACGCGATCTGCTTACTGTGATGCGAGCAGAGTTGGGCCATGCACTTGCGGGTTTCGAGGAGAGCAAGCCGCGCATCGTCCCGTTGCTATCCAATTCGCACATGCATCTGTTGGAAGCGAGCTTGGCCTGGAGCGATCTGGATCCGGATGGCCCATGGCAGGCATTGGCCGAAGAGATCGTCGAACTCGCGCTCACTTGCTTCTTCGATCCTGCCACGGGTTTTTTGTTGGAGTTCTTCGATCGCGATTGGCGTCCGGTAGCGGGCGTCGACGGCCGCATCGTCGAACCTGGCCATCAATACGAATGGGCCTGGCTTCTGCTCAATTGGAATCGTCGAACGCAGAATCAGCGTGCCTTCGATGCAGCGATGCGCCTGATCTCGCTTGCTGAGGCGCACGGATGGGATGCGAAACGTGGTGTTGCCATGAACACGTTGCTCACCGATCGCGTGGTGCGCGATTCGCAAGCTCGGCTGTGGCCGCAGACCGAGAAGATGAAAGCCATGTGTTCTGCGGCGCTCCACACGGGCGAGGATCGTTACTGGCGCGGTGCAGATGAAGCGGCACATGCTCTGCGTGCGTACCTCAACACGCCTATCAAGGGCCTCTGGTACGACAAGATGAATCTCGACGGTAGTCTGATCGATGAGCCCGCGCCTGCGAGCTCGTTCTATCACATCGTCTGCGCCATCGCGGAAATGGATCAGGCGCTCGCTCGCTTCAACGCGAAGGCGTAACAAGGATTCGAAACATGCGTCGAACACGATTCGTTGTGGCGGCGCTTGTTGTGATGGCTGCATCACTTGCTGTTCACGGCGCTGAGCCCATTGCACACGTCCAAGCGGGTGCTGTGCGCGGCCAACAATTGGACGATGGCAGTACGCTGTTTCGCGGCATTCCTTTCGCAGCGCCGCCCACGGGCAAAAATCGCTGGCGTGCTCCGCAGGCTGTAAAACCGTGGCCCGGCGTTCGCGATGCAATTCGCCGTGCCGCGCCCTGCATGCAGTCTTCCTTCGGCTGGAACGCAACCGATGCGGCGAGCAGCAGCGAAGATTGCCTCTATCTCGATGTCCACACACCGAAACTGGATACGGCGGCGAAGCTTCCCGTGATGGTGTGGATCCACGGCGGCGCCAATCGCGCCGGTTCTGCGGGCGACTACGCGGCATCGACGATGGTCCAAGGCGGCGTCGTGCTGGTTGCGATTCAGTATCGATTGGATGTGTTTGGATTCCTGTCGCTTCCCGAACTCACGAAGGATTCACCCACGCGCTCCTCCGGCAATTACGCGCTACTCGATCAGCTCGCCGCACTGCGATGGGTTCACGACAACGTTGCTGCATTCGGTGGCGATCCGAATCAAGTCACCCTCTTCGGCCAGTCTGCCGGTGCGCAAGATGTCGGGTTGCTGATGTTGTCGCCGCGATCGAAAGGACTCTTCATTCGAGCGATAGAAGAGAGCGGCACGGCAGGATTCGGACTGCCGCCGCGAACCTTGCAGCAAAACGAAGCACTTGGTGCACAGATTTTGAGGCTCGCCAGCGCTCGCAGTGCGGCGGAGTTACGCGACATGTCTGCTCAACGGCTACTCGAAGCATCGTTGCAGTTAGATCCGCCGCAAATCGAGGACGACAGCTTCATTTGGCTGCAATCGATCGTCGACGGCTATGTGCTGCCGGATACACCCGAGCACATTCTGCGTTCCGGTAAGCAACAACCGGTGCAGTTGATGCTCGGCACGAACGCCACGGAGTTTCCGATGTTCAGAGGCGCCGCGAACGCGCGGCATGCCGTGGAAATCGCTTTCGGAAAGAATTCTGCCGAGGCGCTCCGCGCGTACGGAATCGCGCATGACGAAGCCGTGTCGGAATCACTCGCGACGCGCATTGCAGCCGACATCATGTTTCGCTGTCCTGCTGCTTTCGTCGCTGCAACACATGAGCGTGCGGGCCATCCAGTGTTCCAATACGAATTCAACGTTACGCCCGTGAATGGCGGCACGCCGATCCATAGTTCGGAGTTGTCTTACGTCTTCGGCGGGCTCGCGCTACCGAAGAATCCTGAAGTGAAGCTGCAGGACTATTGGGTACGGTTCGCCAAAACGGGTGATCCAAATCCGAGTGGCGAGGTGCAGTGGCCACGCTTCGGGTCGTCTCGAAGCTATATCGAATTCAGCGACACGGGTCTGACTGCAAAGCAGCAGTTGGGCGGATCTATCTGCAATTTGAGGAGTGCTCCATGAAACGCCGTACCTTCATCGCCGCGTGCTCATTGCCATTTGCAGCGAGTGCTTTTGCCGCGAGTCCGCTCGATTGCCTGGATGAGAAAACGCGTGCACTCGCCGAACGTAACCAAACCGATTGGGCGCAACTGAATCGCTATCGCGCCGACAACGACGCATTGCGCGCTAACAAAACGCGCGTCGACGTCGTGTTCATGGGGGACTCGATTACAGAAGGCTGGGTCACGAAGACACCGGATCTATTCAAGTCCGGCCGCGTGGGCCGCGGAATCAGCGGACAAACGACACCGCAGATGCTCGTGCGATTTCGCCAAGACGTCATCGATCTAAAGCCTCGAGTCGTTCACATCATGGCGGGCACGAACGACGTTGCTGGGAACACAGGTCCCATGACGCCTGAGATGACGCAAGAAAATCTGATGTCCATGGTCGAACTCGCGCACGCGAACAAGATCAAGGTGGTGCTCGCTTCGATTCCTCCTGCGGGTCGTTTCCCTTGGCGGCCTGAGGTGCAGACGATTCCGGCGATCCCGAATTTGAATGCGTGGATCAAGGGCTATGCGAATGCGCACAACATCATCTATGCGGACTACTTCGCCGCGCTCGCCGATGACAAAGGCGCGATGAAGCCTGGCCTCGCGAATGATGGCGTGCATCCGACGCCGGAAGGCTATGCAGTGATGAATCCGATTACCGAGCGTGCGATTGCGAAAGCGCTGCGGTAGTGGGGGCGAAGAGTTTCACACGGAGGGCACGGAGAACACGGAGATCCAAGAAAAAATCGAAAAATCGCATCAGCGCGTGAGCGGAGATCTTTTTTGCTCCGTTCGTCCTGGGCCGGTCGAAGGACATCGGCCCGTCACCTGTCAAATAGAAGAGAATCTCCACGGAGAGCACGGAGGCTCAGAAGATAAACATAAAAGATCAAATTCGATCGATCATATCTGGACCGTAAGTAACAGTGGGCCAACTCGATGGCAATCCAACGAGCTGTTTCCTTTTCGTGCGCCTATTCTGATCTTCTACTCCGTGATCTCCGTGTCCTCCGTGGAGATACTC
>JAEWBG010000059.1 GCA_023391335.1 Pseudomonadota bacterium
CCACCCGTCCCCGGCTTTCCTGTCCCCTAGTCGCTATCCGCTAGTCACTGGGTTTCCTGTATCATGCCCGCCCTTCGTTCTTAAGGCGGGACCGCTCCGCCGCTTACCTTCCGCTCTGATGCTCACACTGCCCGGCGCGATCGCACTTTCCGACTTCAGAACTGCCCGGCTCCTTGCGTCCATCCGCTCGCGCGGTGCGCCGATCGAATCGATCCAGGCGCGATTCGTTCATTTCGTACAAGCACATCGCGAGCTCACAGCTGATGAGCGCCGCGTTCTAGACGCACTGCTCACCTATGGGCCGCGTATCGAACCGCGTCGGTCGCAGGCGGCTCACGGGCAAACGCTGTTCGTCATTCCTCGCTTCGGCACGATTTCATCTTGGTCGAGCAAGGCGACTGACATCGCGCAGGTGTGCGGACTCGATGCGATCGAGCGCATCGAACGTGGCATCGAATACACGATCGGCGCGTCTCAACCGCTCTCCGCTGAGCAACTGAACACTGCGAGTGCAGCGTTGCACGACCGCATGACTGAGACCACCGTGCTCACAGCGGAAGATGCGCAACGATTGTTCTCGCATGAACGACCGCAACCGTTGCGGACCATCGATCTCAAGGCGCGAGGTCGGATGGCCTTGGTTGAAGCCAATCAGTCGCTCGGGCTCGCGTTGTCCGACGATGAAATCGACTATTTGGAAGCGAATTTCAATCGGTTGGGGCGCGATCCGACAGATGTCGAGTTGATGATGTTCGCGCAAGCGAATTCAGAACATTGTCGTCACAAGATTTTCAACGCCGAGTGGATCATCGACGGCGAGCGCCAGGCGAAGTCGCTGTTCTCGATGATCAAGAACACGTATCAACGCAACTCCGCGGGTGTGCTCTCCGCGTACAAAGACAATGCTGCCGTGGTCGAGGGGCCGGTTGGGCATCGTTGGTTCCCGGATGTCGATACGCATCGCTATTCGTTCAACGAAGAGCCGATCGACATCTTGATGAAAGTGGAAACGCACAATCATCCGACAGCGATTTCGCCGTTTCCCGGCGCGGCCACCGGATCGGGCGGCGAGATTCGCGATGAAGGTGCAACTGGGCGGGGCGGCAAACCTAAAGCGGGGCTCGCCGGTTTCTCGGTTTCCAACCTGCGCATCCCTGGCTTCGAACAGCCTTGGGAGCAAAATTTCGGGCGTCCATCGCGCATTGCCTCTGCGCTCGAGATCATGACGGATGGGCCGCTCGGTGCTGCTGCGTTCAACAACGAATTCGGCCGGCCCAATATCCTCGGTTACTTCCGCACGTTCGAAGCGCAATCGGCCTCGAGCGAGAGGCCTGGGCTGCGCGGGTATCACAAGCCGATCATGATCGCGGGCGGCGTCGGCAACGTGCGTCGCATGCACGTCGAAAAACCGGATGTGCCGCCTGGCGCGAAGATCATCGTGCTCGGCGGCCCGGCGATGTTGATCGGTCTAGGTGGCGGCGCTGCGTCGTCCGTCGGCAGCGGATCCAGCGCTGAAGATTTGGATTTCGCTTCCGTGCAACGCGGCAATCCTGAAATTCAACGCCGCGCTCAAGAAGTCATCGATCAATGCTGGGCGATGGGCAAAGACAATCCCATCGTGTTGATTCACGACGTCGGTGCCGGTGGTCTGTCGAATGCTATTCCAGAATCGGTGGCGCACACGCAAGGTCGTGGCGGGCGTATCGATTTGCGCACTGTGCCGTCCGTCGAGCCGGGCATGTCGCCTGTAGAGATCTGGTGCAACGAAGCGCAAGAGCGCTATGTCCTCATCGTCGAAGCGAAGCACGTGCAGCAGTTCGCAGCGATGTGCGAGCGCGAGCGATGCCCATTCGCAGTGGTTGGCGAAATTACCAACGATGGATTGCTGACCGTCAGCGATCCATTGCTCGGCACTGCTCCTGTCGATCTGCCGCTCGATGTCATTCTCGGCAAGCCGCCGAAGATGACACGAGACGTGAAGCGATTGAGCGGGCTGTCGGATGCTTTCGATGCATCAACCATCGACGTTCGCGAAGCGGCCTATCGAGTGCTGCGTCTACCGACGGTTGCAGACAAGACATTCCTGATCACGATCGGCGATCGAACCGTCGGCGGCATGATTAGCCGCGATCAAATGGTCGGTCCTTGGCAAGTACCCGTCAGCGACGTTGCGGTCACGTTGAGTGACTACACGTCGTCGACCGGCGAAGCGATGGCGATGGGCGAACGCACACCACTCGCCTTGCTCAATGCAGCCGCATCGGGGCGAATGGCTGTTGCTGAGGCAATTACTAATATTGCAGCCGCGGATATCGCCAAGATGTCCGATGTGCGCCTGTCCGCAAATTGGATGGCCGCTTGCGGCGAACCCGGCGAAGACGCGGATCTCTACGCAACCGTCAAGGCAGTAGGCGAGGAATTCTGTCCAGCACTCGGAATCACGATTCCTGTCGGTAAAGACTCGCTGTCGATGAAGACCAGTTGGAAAGAGTCGGGCCAGCCGCGAAAGATGACTGCGCCCCTTTCACTCATTGTTTCGGCGTTCGCTCCCGTCATCGATGCGCGGGCGACATTGACGCCGCAGCTGCGCACGGATCGAGGCGACACAGAATTGTTGCTGATCGATCTGGGTCAAGGTCGTGATCGCATCGGCGGCTCAGCTCTCGCGCAGGTCTACGGTCAGTTCGGCAACCAAGCGCCCGATTGCGAACAGCCGTCTCTATTGGCTGGCTTCTTCGCCGCGATACGTGCGTTGCGTTCGCAACGATTGGCGATTGCCTATCACGATCGTTCGGATGGCGGATTGTTCGCGACGCTTGCAGAGATGGCGTTCGCGGGCCATTGCGGCTTGCAGATCGAACTTCCGTCGCCTTTGCACGGAATCGGACGCGCGTTGTTCAACGAGGAGCTCGGTGCTGTCGTTCAAGTCCGCACGGCGGACCGAGATGCGGTGCTCAACGTGCTGGCTCAGCACGGGTTGCAACTACACGCACGTCCCATCGGACGTGTGACGAACGAAGATCGAATTGTGATCCGAGTCGGTGGCGCACTCGTTCTCAATGAGCGCCGCTCGGACTTGCATCGTGCATGGTCGGAGACCAGCTTCCGTATGGCGGAGCTGCGCGACGATCCGCGGTGCGCACGCGAGCAGTTCGACTCTGTGGGTGTGCACGACGATCCCGGTTTGCACGCTAAGTTGACGTTCAAAACCGATGACGACGTGGCTGCTCCGTTCATCGTCAAAGGTGTGCGACCGAAAGTGGCGGTTTTGAGAGAGCAAGGCGTCAATAGCCACATGGAAATGGCTGCAGCCCTGTACCGCGCGGGATTCGAGCCGTTCGACATTCACATGACCGATCTCGTCGCCGGTCGCGCAAGTCTGAAAGACTTCCGCGGGCTTATTGCCTGCGGCGGATTTTCCTATGGTGATGTGCTTGGAGCGGGCGAGGGCTGGGCGAAGTCGATTCTGTTCAACGCGCAACTTCGCGATGCGTTCACTGCATTCTTCGAACGCAACGACACGTTTTCACTTGGCGTCTGTAACGGCTGTCAGATGATGTCGGCGTTGCATTCGCTCATTCCGGGTGCCGATCTGTGGCCGCGCTTCGTGCGCAATCGTTCGGAGCAGTTCGAGGCGCGCTTCAGCTTGGTCGAAGTGGTGAAGTCGCCGTCTCTGTTCTTCACTGGCATGGAAGGCTCTCGCATGCCGATCGCCGTGGCCCACGGCGAAGGACGCGCCGAATTCAAGAATGCTTCCGGCCTAGATATGCTCGTGAAGGCGAATCTGCTATCGCTGCGGTTCGTCGATAACTTCGGACGCGTGACGGAAACCTATCCGGCGAACCCCAGCGGCGCACCAGCCGGACTCACCGGCATCACGACGACAGATGGCCGTGTGACGCTGCTAATGCCGCACCCCGAGCGCGTGTACCGCACGCTGCAGAATTCCTGGCATCCCGATGAATGGGGCGAAGATTCACCGTGGATGCGGATGTTCCGCAATGCTCGAGTGTGGGTGGGGTAGAGAAGAATATTTCCACGGAGGACACGGAGAGCACGGAGGAATGGACGCAACACAAAGATCGCATAGGTCGAATACTAGAGGATTAAGCCATCGGTCCATCGATCCGAGCCTGAAATCGAGCAGCGGATCTGCGGGTGGCTTTCGCGCTGTGGCTTCGCTAAGGCCTATAAATCAACCTTTGTGCGCTTTGTGTTGCGTCTTATTCTTGGATCTCTACTCCGTGATCCCCGTGTTCTCCGTGTGAAATTCTTCTTTATTTCCAGCCGCCAGCCGCATTCGTCGCGGCTTGATTCAGCGGCCGAGCAATCAATCCTGATTGCGTAATCGCCACTTGATACCGAGCGCCGTCAGCCATCGGCAAATACGTCGCGCTGCCATAGACCGCATCCACGAACGGCAACCAGCGTGGATACTGTGTCGAGAGAGTCCATAGATCGATGCCGGGATTCTCGCTCAAGGGATAGACGGTCCGTTCGGCGCGGCGTTCTTGATCGATATCGCGATAGCGGCCGCTGACTCGTTCCAATCGATATTGCGCATCCAATCCCAGTAAGGTTGCCCAACCGCGCCACTTCAGCACGCGCGCGTCGAGTTGCCACTCATCGCCAGCAAGCACAAAGGTCTGCATCTCGCCGCTCGGCACTTGCGTGAGCGTCGCTGCGAATCGTTGTGGGCCTCGGGCTTCGAAAACGATCTCTGCAACCGGCTCTTCGTGCGTCAGTCGCGCATAAGTGTGCAGATTGGTGGTGATTAAGAAGCCTACTGCAGCTGCACCGAGCAACACCAATCCCGCGAGAGCGCTTCCTCCTGCAGCAAGGAACCGCGCTCGCACTAACCGCTGGGTCGCAAGAGCCAGGAGCAATAAGCCGAAGATCGCTATGACAATGACGACTGCATTAGAAGGCATCCTTTCGCAACTCCTAGGACGTGAAGGCACCCAATGCATCCGATCCGATCAACCTGGTGAGGATCGCGATATCGCGATCCAAACGATGATCGAAAGGACGATAGGGTACGTGTTGCCGGACTAAAGTCTGAACTTGCTGCAGAGCTTGCGTCGTCGCCAGCGGTTGCTGCTTATCGACCGCATGCGCTGCGGCGAGCAATTCCACCGCGAGTACTTGGGCTGTGTTCTCGCAAATGCGCAACAACTTGTAACCGGCCCAGGGCGCCATGCTCACGTGGTCCTCTTGCCCCGCCGAGGTCGGAACGTTGTCGACGGAAGCGGGGTGAGCAAGCGTTCTGTTCTCTGATGTCAGGGCAGCGGCCGCGACATGCGCGATCATGAAACCCGATTCCAGGCCGGGCTCTGTCGTGAGAAACATGTTCAAGGCCGGATTGACTCGTCGATCGAGCAAGTCCGTCCGCCGCTCCGACATACTAGCCAGTTCCGCAACCGCGATAGCCAAGTAGTCGCTGATCATTGCGAGCGGTTCGGCGTGGAAGTTTCCACCTGAGAGAATGTCCGTCTCGAAAATCAGCGGATTGTCGGTCACCGCATTGATTGCCTTCTCGAGCACGTCACGTGCGTGTGCTATAGACGCCTCTATCGCGCCGAATACTTGCGGCATGCAGCGCACTGCGTACGGATCTTGAACGCGATCGCAGTTTTCGTGGTCGAGATGAATTGCGCTCTCGGTGAGCAGTTTGCGAAAGCGGCGCGCGACTTCGATTTGGTGCGGCGATCGGCTCGCACGCTGAATGCGTTCGTCGAAAGGTGTGTAGCTGCCCGCTAAGCCATCGACCGTCAATGCGCCGGTGACGATCGCTGCGTCGAGCAATGTTTCGGCTCGGAACAAGCCTTCGAGTGCGAGAGCCAGACTCAGTTGCGTGCCGTTGACGAGCGCCAGCCCTTCTTTCGCTTCTAGCGTGAACGGCTCAAAACCTGCGGCTGCACAAACGGCAGCGCCTTCAAGCCGTTGCTCCCGATGAATAGCTTCTCCTTCACCTATCAACGCCAGCGCCATGTGCGCAAGCGGCGCGAGATCTCCAGAGGCACCGACCGAGCCGCGCTCGGGAATGATCGGCAGAACGTCGCGGTTGACCATGGCCACAAGCGCATCGACGAGTTCGGGCCGAATGCCTGACAGGCCAGCTGCGAGACTGTTCGCTTTGAGCAGCAGCATGCGGCGAGTGAGTTTCGCCTCCAGCGGTTTGCCAATGCCGCTGGCGTGGCTACGAATCAAATTGAGCTGCAATTGCTTAACTTGATCGGCAGAGATGCGCTTGTTTGCGAATGCGCCAAAGCCGGTCGTGATGCCGTAGCTGACCTGATTTGCGGCGACGGCATCCCGCACAACCTGAGCGCTGCGAGACATGCGCTCGCGAGCGCTGTGTGCAATCTCGACTTCTCTGCCTTGCGAATCGAAGCGTCGCAGCACCGCCAACGTCAGCGACTCGCCGTCAAGGCTGAGCGGTGAGTTGGCGGCGGCGGAGGTCACGATTTACGCGTCGAGCTTCTTGTAGCGGATGCGGTGAGGAGTATCGGCGTCTTCGCCCTTGCGGCGACGTAGATCTTCTACGTATTCGGCATAGTTACCTTCGAACCACACCACTTCGCTATTTCCTTCGAAGGCGAGGATGTGAGTCGCGATTCGGTCGAGGAACCAGCGATCGTGCGAGATCACCACGGCGCAGCCGGGGAAGTTGAGCAGCGCTTCTTCAAGTGCTCGCAGCGTTTCGACGTCGAGATCGTTCGTCGGTTCGTCGAGCAAAATGACGTTGCCGCCGCTCTTCAGCACTTTGGCGAGATGTACACGATTGCGTTCGCCGCCAGACAGCTCGCCGATCAACTGCTGCTGTTGTGTACCGCGGAAGTTGAAGCGGCCGACATAACCGCGCGATGAAGTCTCGTAATTGCCGACACGGATCATGTCGAGACCGCCCGAAATCTCTTGCCATACGGTATTGGCGTCATTCAAAGACTGACGCGACTGGTCGACATACGCCATCTGCACGGAAGGTCCGATGCGCACTTCGCCTGAGTCAGGTTTCTCTTGGCCGGTGATCATCCGGAACAACGTCGTCTTACCGGCGCCGTTCGGACCGATCACGCCGACGATACCGCCTGCAGGCAGATTGAAACTCAAGTGATCGAACAGCAATCGATCGCCAAACGCTTTGCGCAGATCTTTCGCCTCGATAACCAACTCGCCGAGTCTCGGTCCTGGCGGAATGTAGATTTCGTTCGTCTCGTTGCGCTTCTGGAATTCCTGCGATGCCAACTCTTCGTAACGCTGCAAGCGAGCTTTGCTCTTCGCCTGACGCGCTTTCGGATTCGCACGCACCCATTCCAATTCGCGCTCGAGCGTCTTGCGCAGGCCTTCTTGTTGCTTCTCTTCGATTGCAAGGCGCTTCTCTTTTTGCTCCAGCCACGACGAATAGTTGCCCTGCCATGGAATACCGTGGCCCCGATCCAGTTCGAGAATCCAGCCTGCGACGTTGTCGAGGAAATAACGATCGTGGGTCACGGCGATCACAGTGCCGGGATAGCTTTCGAGGAACCGCTCCAGCCACGCAACGGATTCGGCATCGAGATGGTTGGTCGGTTCGTCGAGCAGCAGCATGTCGGGCTGCGATAGCAACAAGCGGCACAGCGCGACGCGGCGACGTTCGCCGCCGGAGATCTTCGTGACGTCTGCATCCCATGGAGGTAAGCGCAATGCATCGGCGGCTACTTCAAGCTTGCGCTCGAGCTCCCAGCCGCCTTTCGCATCAATCGCATCCTGCAGTTTCGCTTGCTCTTCGAGCAGCTTGTTCATTTCGTCCTCGCCCAGATCCGGGTCGGCGAAGCGATCGCTTACGGCATTGAACCGATCGATCAGCGCTTGGATTTCGCCGACGCCCTCGACGACGTTGCCGCGGACGTCTTTCTTCGGATCCAAGTTCGGTTCTTGTGCGAGCAATCCGATCTTGATACCGGGCTGAGGGCGCGCTTCGCCCTCAATCTCGGTATCGAGGCCAGCCATGATGCGTAGAAGGGTCGATTTGCCGGAGCCGTTTAAACCGAGCACGCCGATCTTGGCGCCGGGGAAGAACGAGAGGGAAATGTCGCGAAGGATGACGCGCTTGGGCGGCACTACCTTGCCGACGCGATTCATGGTGTAGATGAACTGTGCCATTCGGTTGGGACTCGGGCGTGATTGGAGGGCGGATTCTACCGGAGGTGGGAGCGAGAAACGGCAAACGGCAAACGGCAAACGGCAAAACCAGAACGCAGGCAGCGGATACCTCCATTCGAGGAAAGGACCGCAGCGACGCAAGAGCCAGGACTCAAATACCTCTCCCTCGATGGGGCTCGATGGGAGAGGTCGCGCAAGGCGCGGGAGAGGGTGGTTAATGATGTTGCGCAACGAGGACCAGGCGAGCCAGCCGCCACAATCAATTTTCCGGACCGGCACGCAAGTACATCCTTGTAGGCCTGCGACGAAACACGTCGTGTGTTTCGACGCTCCGGAAAATCGATTCTGGCGTCTATCTCGCTTCTGTGCCCATGCTCACCGCATCGCCGGTTCTGCGCGTATGCGGAGAGTCGTCCGCTTCACGCCTAAGTTCTTCTGGCGCCACAAGTTCGCCGATGTGTGCGGTGAGGTACAACGATGCGATTCCTGCCGTTCTCCCTTGCAAAACCTCCTTTGCTTTCTCCTGAATAGCGCGGCATTGAGGCACGGCGGTGAATCCGCTCTCCATCGCACGCCACTCGTGTGAGGTGTGGGGGAAACGGCCGCTCTCGGCATCCTGCCTCTCGCGGCATAACCCTCAACTCCCAACCGTTGGCAATGTGCCTTATGCTCGCAGCTTCTTCGCGGCCGGATCGCAGCGCTTCATGGCAAGTTCGCAGGTTTTACTCGTCTCGGGCGATGAGATCGCGCGTTATGGATTTGGCGAAGGGCATCCTTTTGGGCCGGATCGGCATGAGGTCTTCATGCGCGAATTGCATCAGGCCGGTCTCGACGGGCGGATTCAGCGCGCGAGTCCGAGACTAGCGACGCGTGAGGAGCTGGAAAGTTTTCACACGCCGGCCTACCTCGATCTCGTTCGTGATCGATCCGCAACCGGGCATGGGTACTTGGACGCCGGAGACACGCCAGCATGGAAGGGCGTGTACGAGGCGGCGAGCTATGTCGTTGGCGCGACGTTGGTGGCAGTAGAAGCGGTCATGGAAGGCCGCGCGAAGAGAGCGTTCATCCCAATCGCCGGCCTCCATCATGCGTCGCGAGGTCATGCTGCAGGGTTCTGTGTGTTCAACGACTGCGGTGTGGCGATTGAAATCTTGCGCCACAAGTTCGGCGTTCGGCGCGTCGCGTACGTCGATATCGATGCGCATCACGGGGATGGGGTGTTTTACGGGTTCGAGTCCGATCCGGACCTGCTGTTTGCGGATTTGCACGAGGACGGTCGATATCTCTATCCAGGCACTGGCCGCGCCGAGGAAACGGGCGCAGGTGAGGCGCGCGGGACGAAGTTGAATATTCCGATGCCGCCGGGTGCGGACGATGCGGAGTTCCATCGTGCATGGGAGAAAGTCGAGGCGTATCTGCGTGCAGGACGCCCGGAATTCCTGATCCTTCAGTGCGGCGCAGACAGCCTCGAAGGGGATCCGATTACGCACATGCGCTACTCAGAAGAAGCGCACGCCTACGCCGCGCGGCGGTTATGTGACATCGCTGACGAGTTCGCACAGGGCAGGTTGGTCGCCACGGGCGGGGGCGGCTACAACCGGCGCAATTTGGCCCGCGCGTGGACGCGCGTCGTACAGAGCTTTGTCGAGGCGGAAGAGTCCGCTACCGCTTAGTCGCGCCTCTAAATTCGCGGCCGCGAACCCCTGCGGCGGACCCGTTCCTGTAGAATTCGCGCCCTTCATTTCCGGAGGGCTCAATGTTCCCCGCTAACACTCGCATCGCCGATTTCGACCCCGAACTGCAGCAATCCATCGACGCGGAAAAGCAGCGTCAGGAAGATCACATCGAGTTGATCGCTTCGGAAAATTACGCCAGCCCGCGCGTCCTGGAGGCACAAGGTTCGGTGCTCACGAACAAGTACGCTGAAGGCTATCCCGGCAAGCGCTACTACGGCGGCTGCGAGTTTGTCGATATCGCGGAGAAGCTCGCGATCGATCGCGCCAAGAAGTTGTTCGGCGCCGCATACGCGAACGTACAGCCTCACTCCGGTTCGCAAGCAAATGCTGCCGCGTACCTTGCACTGGTGAATCCAGGCGACACGATTCTCGGCATGAGCTTGGATCATGGCGGGCATCTCACGCACGGCGCGAAGGTCAACTTCTCAGGCAAGGTGTTCAAAGCCGTTCAATACGGACTGAATCCTGCAACTGGCGAGATCGACTACGAGCAAGTCGAACGCCTCGCACAGGAGCATCGTCCGCGGCTAGTGATCGCAGGATTTTCGGCGTATTCGCGAGTCGTCGATTGGGCGCGCTTTCGCAAGATTGCGGATTCGATCGGCGCCTACTTCCTCGTCGATATGGCGCACGTTGCAGGTCTCGTTGCAACTGGCGTGTATCCTAGCCCCATTCCACATGCTGACGTCGTGACGACAACGACTCACAAGACGCTGCGCGGTCCCCGCGGTGGCATGATCTTGGCGCGCGCGAACGAGGAAATTGAGAAGAAACTCAACTCGCTCGTGTTCCCTGGAACCCAGGGCGGCCCGTTGATGCACGTGATTGCGGCAAAGGCGGTTTCCTTCCTCGAAGCCCTGCAGCCCGAATTCACGACGTATCAACAGCAAGTGCTCGCAAACTCGCGTGCCATGGCAGCGGCCTTGATGAAGCGCGGTTACAAGATCGTTTCAGGCGGCACTGACAATCACTTGTTCCTTCTCGATCTGATCGACAAGAACATCACCGGAAAGGATGCAGACGCCGCACTCGGCCGCGCGCACATCACCGTGAACAAGAATGCGGTGCCAAACGATCCGCGTCCGCCGTTTGTGACCAGCGGTCTGCGTATTGGAACGCCTGCAGTCACTACACGCGGCTTCAAGGAAGCCGAAGTCACGGAACTCGCGAACTGGATTGCCGACGTTCTCGACGAAAATGGCAGCGAAGGCGTCATCAACCGCGTTCGCGGCAAGGTCGAGGAGATCTGCAAGCGCTTTCCGGTGTACGCGCCAGGGTGAGGGAGTGAGTAAAGTGAGGAAGTGAAAGGCGACAGTCAGTGCTACTCAGCAACGACGTTCACCTCCTCACCACCCTCACTTTCTCACAATCCCATGTACTGCCCCTTCTGCAATCACGAGGAAACCAAAGTCATCGACTCGCGATTGGCCGGTGAAGGTCAGCAGATCCGCCGGCGTCGCGAGTGCCTCAAGTGCGGCGAGCGTTTCACGACGTTCGAATCCGCAGAGCTCGTCATGCCGCGCATCGTGAAAAGCGACTCCAGTCGCGAGCCCTTCGATGAGCAGAAGCTCCGCAACAGCATGCTCAAGGCACTAGAAAAGCGTCCCGTTGCGAGCGAGGCGGTGGATGCGGCTGTCGCGCATATTTGCCACAAGCTGCGCACCTTGGGCGAACGCGAAGTCGCCTCGCGACTGATCGGTGAGCTCACGATGGAAGAGCTGCATCACTTGGATGAAGTGGCGTACGTGCGTTTTGCATCCGTGTATCGGAGCTTCCAAGACGTCGATGCGTTTCGCGAAGAGATCGAGCGCATGCGCCACCGCCGCACTCGCGAAGAAACCGAAAATCAGCTCGCGCTTTGGACCGGCTCCGAGCCGCCGAAGAAGCGTTGACCGCAAATGTTTAGCGAGCTGGACACCCGACACATGCGGCGTGCACTCGAGCTTGCCGAGCTCGGGCGCTACTCCTGTCAGCCTAATCCGCGTGTTGGGTGTGTGATTGCGCACGGCGATCAAGTGCTTGGCGAAGGCAGTCACTTGATCGCCGGTGAAGCTCATGCAGAAGTGAATGCGTTGCGAATGGCGGGAGAGCACGCGCTCGGAGCTACGGCCTACGTCACGCTCGAGCCGCATTGCTTTCACGGCAAGACACCTCCCTGCACCGACGCGCTGATTCAAGCGGGCGTGAAGCGCGTTGTTTGCGGTGCGCTCGATCCCAATCCGAAAGTGAGTGGCGAAGGGATCCGACAACTGCAAACCGCAGGAATAGACGTTAGCAGTGGGCTACTGGAAAACGAAGCTCGCGAACTCAACCTCGGCTTCGAAAAACGCATGCGCACCGGTCAGCCGCGCGTCATCGTGAAACTGGCGGCGAGTTTGGATGGTCGCACCGCGCTCGCGAATGGCGTCAGCCGCTGGATCACGGGCGAGGATGCGAGAGCTGATGTGCATCGGCTTCGCGCGGAATGCAGCGCGATCGTAACGGGCGTGAACACAGTGATAGCGGACGATCCGCAACTGAATGTTCGCGATCCGGCTATCGAGATGCGGGGTCGACAGCCGCTCAAAGTGATCGTCGATTCGAACCTGCGCACACCATCGGCGGCGCGCATTTTCCTCGACGGCTCTGTATTGATTGCAACAGCACGCGAGCATCTCGACAAAGGCGCTGCATTGCAGGCGCGCGGGGCTGAACTTTTCGGTTCGAAGCTGGATAGTCGCGGGCGAGTTGATTTGCGTGCGCTCATGGCCGAGCTCGGGCGCCGGCAATGCAACGACGTGTTGATCGAGGCGGGCGCTACGCTCGCCGGATGCGTCATTGAAGAAGGCGTCGCGGATCTGTTCATCGTTTACCTCGCGCCGCTCGCGCTGGGGGATTCGGCGCGACCACTACTGCATTTGCCACCATTAGCGCGCATGGATGCCGCGCTACAATTCGAACTGAAGCAGGCCCTGCCGCTTGGGCGGGATTTAAAACTCACATACGTGCCGAAATCTCGGTAGCGTCGAGACCCCATGTTCACTGGCATCGTTCAGGCCGTTGGCGAGATCCAGGCCATTACTCCTAAGGGCGGCGACGTCGAAATGCTGATCGGCGCGCGCGATCTAGGGCTTGCGAACGTCGCGATCGGCGACAGCATCTCGGTGTGCGGTTGTTGTCTGACGGTGACGCGTCTAACTGCGGATAGTTTCTCAGTCGACGTATCGACTGAGACGCTGAACGTGACCACGCTCAAATCGTGGCAAACCGGAACACGAGTCAATCTCGAGAAGGCATTGGTGGCGGGCCAAGCGCTCGGTGGGCATTACGTGACAGGTCACGTCGACGGCGTGGCTCGCGTGATCGAACGGCATGACGATGCGCGATCGGTTCGTGTTCAATTCGAAGTGCCAGTACCGCTTGCAAAGTACATCGCGCGGAAAGGCTCGGTTTGCATCGATGGCGTGAGTCTTACGGTCAATGACGTGGAAGGAGTGCGCTTTAGCGTCAACCTGATTCCGCACACGCTTGAAGTGACCACGCTGAATTCGTATCGCAGCGGCACGCCGGTGAACTTGGAGGTCGACATCATTGCTCGCTACGTCGAGCGTATCGCCGGAGGCGTGCATTCATGAACTCCACCTCTGGGCTCAAGCTCAATAGCATCGATGAGATTCTCGCGGACATTCGTGCGGGCCGTATGGTCGTGATCATGGACGACGAAGATCGCGAGAACGAAGGCGATCTCGTGATGGCTGCGGAGTTCGCACGCGCTCAAGACATCAACTTCATGGCGAAATACGGTCGCGGATTGATTTGTTTGACGCTCACGCGAGAACGTTGCCGCCAACTGCGGTTGCCTTTGATGGTCGGCGACACGGATCTCGATCACCGCACGAACTTCACGGTTTCGATCGAGGCGGCCGAAGGGGTGACGACCGGAATCTCGGCACATGACCGCGCGCAGACGATCCGTGCTGCAGTTCGGCGGAATGCCCAGCCCGAAGACCTACGGCAGCCCGGCCATATATTTCCGTTGATGGCGCAACCGGGTGGCGTACTCGCGCGCGCAGGTCACACCGAAGCGGGATGCGATCTCGCACGCTTGGCCGGCCTTGAGCCCGCGGCCGTCATTGTCGAGATCCTCAATGAAGACGGCACGATGGCGCGTCGTCCCGATCTTGAAACCTTCGCGCGGCAACATCAATTGAAGATCGGGACGATCGCGGATTTGATCCGTTATCGACTCGAGAAGGATCGCTCGATCGAGCGTATCGACGAACAAGAAGTGGCAACGGAATTCGGACGATTCCGTATGTACTCGTACGAGGATCACGTCAATCGAACCGTGCATCTCGCGTTGGTGCGCGGCGACTTGCGCGGCCCAGATGCTCCGCTCGTGCGCGTGCATCTTCGCGATACCTTGCGCGATGTGGTCGGGATTCAAGACGACAAGCTCGGGTTGCCGTTGCGCGCTGCATTGAAGCGTATTTCGCAAGAGCAGCACGGGGCGGTTGTGATCCTGCGCCCGGAGGAATCACCTCGCGATCTCGTAGAAGCCGTCCAAACGATCCATGCCAATCATCAAGCCGAGCCGCCCCGGCCGATTTCGGGAGCGACCGTCCTGCGAACCTACGGCATCGGCGCGCAGATCCTGCGCGACCTTGGCGTCAAACGCATGCGAGTCCTGTCCGCGCCGAAGCAGATGCATGGCCTGTCGGGGTTCGATCTGGAAGTTGTGGAGTATGTGAGTTAGGAGAAGAGTCTCCACGGAGCACACGGAGGGCACGGAGCGGAAATGCAAAAGGAAGCCGTTGTGACGGCAAATTCGATTTTGCGCTCCATTGATGGGGAAACTTCAAGCGATTCCCAATACTCATCTCCGTGTTCTTGTGATCTCTGTGCAGATATCTTCCGGTTCTTAGGTGCGAAGGTCGTCTAGGCGGCTATACTTCCCGCCCCGAATTCCACCCATGCCCGTGACAATGGACTCCATCAAGACGATCGAAGGCGATCTGCAATGCCGCGAGCTGCGCTTTGCCATTCTGGCGTCGCGCTTCAATGACTTCATCGTCGATCAACTGGTTCGTGGGGCCGTAGACGCATTGCGTCGCCATGGAGCCAGCGACAAGCAGATCGAAATCGTGCGGGCGCCGGGTGCGTACGACCTGCCGGTTGTGGCTCGTAAGTTGGCATTGAGCAAGCGCTACGACGCGATCATCGCGCTGGGGGCCGTAATCAAAGGTGCGACGGCGCACTTCGACTACGTCGCGGGCGAATGTTCGAGCGGTCTGGCGCGCGTTGCGAACGACACCGGCATCCCTGTTGCGTTCGGTGTTCTGACGACAGACACAATCGAGCAGGCGATCGAGCGGGCAGGTACCAAGGCGGGAAACAAAGGCGTCGACGCGGCGGTTACTGCGATCGAACTCGCCAATCTGCTGCGTCGAATTGAGATCTGATGGCTGCGGCCCTCGGATGTTTTGAGTGCAAATGTCGCAAGAATCTACTTCCAACGTACCTCCGAAATCCGCGCGCGGCTCACGTGCGCGATCGATTGCTCGCAAGCTCGCGATGCAGGCGCTGTATCAATGGCAACTGACCGGGCAAACCCCTGCCGAACTCAGAAACCAATACTTAGAAGATGAAGGGTCGGCAGGTGTGGATCGAGATCACTTCGCTGAACTCGTGAATGGCTGTATCGAAAAACAAAAAGCGATCAAAGACGGCTTGAGTGCGTTCTTGGATCGCCCGGTCGAACAGCTCGATCCGATCGAGACCGCAGTGCTCATGGTTGGCATGTACGAGCTCAAGCATCGCATCGATGTGCCGTATCGCGTGGTAATCAACGAAGCCGTCGATCTGACGAAACGCTTCGGTGCGACGGATGCACATAAGTATGTAAACGCCGTGCTCGACCGGGCGGCTCGCGAGTTGAGGGCGATCGAACGTCAATAGTCGATTGCCTTCGGCGCCTGCGAAAAGAGGTCAAGGCTGTCGCGCTCGTTTCGGATCTGTTGGTGCGCTTGCGCTCTAACCATTCGCTATCCGCAATCCGCTATTCACTCAGGTAAGCAGCATGCCCCTCGGCGAATTCGAGATCATCGCGCGCTACTTCAAGAAGCCAACGTCAGGCGACGTCTTGCTGGGCATCGGCGATGACGCCGCGGTGGTTTCGATCCCCTCGAGTCAGCGACTGGTCGTCGCTGTCGATACCATCGTCGAAGGCGTTCACTTTCCGGTTGGCACCGATGCCGCTGACGTGGGTTACCGCGCGCTGGCGGTGAACTTGAGCGACCTTGCTGCGATGGGATCGGTGCCGAAATGGATGACCCTCTCGCTCAGTCTCCCGGACAATGATGCGCAATGGCTAGACGGCTTTGCGTCCGGATTGTTCGATCTCGCACGCAAATTCAATGTGCAATTGATCGGCGGTGACACGGTTCGTGGGCCGCTCGTTGTGACCATCCAAATTGCCGGGTGGGTGGAGAGCAATCGTTGGTTGACTCGATCGGGTGCACAAGTGGGCGATCTGATCTTCGTCTCGGGCCACGTTGGCGATGCTGCAGGCGGACTCGCGGCGATTCAGCAAGCGATGCCGGAGGTCGAGTCGACCCGCTACTTGAAGCAACGATTCTTGCGTCCCGAGCCTCGCATCTCCTTGGGCAGGACGTTGCGAGACTTTGCGAGCGCTTGCATGGATATCTCGGATGGGCTGCTCACGGATCTCGACAAGCTTTGCACCGCAAGCGGTGTAGGGGCTGAGATCGATGCCGATCGCTTGCCGCTGTCCTCGCAGCTTCGCGATGCTTTCGACATGGAGCGGGTTTTATCTTTTGCGCTCGCGGGGGGCGATGATTACGAGCTGCTGTTCACTTCTCACGCAGCGGATCAGTCTCGACTGCAGAACCTAAAAATACCGGTGACGCAAATCGGCAGGATCACGGCGGATCGAACCGTTCGATGCGTGCGGAGCGGCAAGGAGTTCGATCCCAATACGCGCGGCTACGATCACTTCAAACCAGGTGCGAAGCGATGAAGTGGTCTGCCGATCCGTCGATACTGCGTCAACCGGTGCACCTTTTCGCATTCGGATTCGGCGCGGGATTGAGTCCCAAAGCTCCGGGCACGTTCGGTACATTGATCGCCATTCCGATCGTCATCGTGGCGATGCATTTCGGTTGGATGACGCATTTGGCCTTCACGCTGATTGCGTGTCTTGCCGGAATCTACATTTGCGGCGAGTCAGCTAGGCGTCTGGGGGTCCACGATCATTCCGGCATCGTGTGGGATGAGATCACCGGATATTCCGTGACGATGTTGGCAGCTCCAGCAAATTGGTACTGGTTGCTGGGCGGATTCGCGCTGTTCCGGTTCTTCGACATCGTCAAGCCCTGGCCGATCCGGGAGGCCGATCACAGTCTCTCCGGCGGGCTGGGAATTATGCTGGATGACATCATTGCAGGTGTTTTCGCTGGTGCGATCTTGCTTGCGGTGAAGTTACTCATCTGACGCTTGATAACCAAAAGCCTGTGAACTCAACGAGCGCCCCGACCGTTCAGCGCAGCGCACCGACGCGCGATTCGCGTATTCCGGAACGCATCGGCAAATACGTCATCGTCAAGGAAGTGGGGCGCGGCAGCACGGGCGTCGTCTATCTTTCGCACGATCCGTACTATCGCCGCGACGTCGCCATCAAGGTCTACAACCTCGAATCGCACGACGAAGACCGCGCGCGCGTCACGCACAAAATGTTTCTTTCGGAAGCGCACATGGTCGGCATGCTGCAGCATCCGAACATCCTTCCTATCTACGATGCGGGCGAGGAGAACGGTCACTACTACATCGTCACCGAACACGTTCACGGCGCGCGCACGCTATCGGCGTACTGCAAGCCCGACAACCTGCTGCCTGTCGATGATGTCGTGGAGATCATGTACAAGTGCGCGAAGGCGTTGCACTACGCGCACAGTCGTGGCGTGATCCATCGCGATATCAAACCGTCGAACTTGATGCTCACGCAGGCCAATGACGTTCGCATCATCGATTTCGGTATCGCGTTGGTTCAAGACTCGGAGATCTCTCGTATCGACGGCATCGCCGGCAGCCCTTCGTACATGTCGCCGGAGCAGGTGCAATCGCTCGATATCACGAATCGCTCCGATCTGTATTCGCTCGGTGCAGTGATGTACGAGATGCTCACCGGGTACCGACCATTCCGCGGCGGCAATCTTTCGAAGCTGCTGCATCAGATTGTTTACGCGACGCCTCAACCGATTCACGTGCTGCGTCCGGACATTCCAGAGGTACTGGAGAACACCGTAGCCAAGGCGCTGCAGAAGGACCCGGCAAAGCGTTATCGCAACGGCTTAGAACTCGCGGCGGATCTGACTCGCGTGCACCAGACGATCCGCGACGGCTCGTCGAAGATCGACAAGCAAGAGCAATTCTCGATCCTACGCACGCTCAAGTTCTTCCATGACTTCTCGCAAGCCGAGATTCTCGAAGTGCTGCGCGCGAGCACTTGGCAGGATTACGAAGAAGGCGAGGAGATCGTCAAAGAAGGCGAGATGGACGATCGCTTCTACGTGATTGTCTCAGGCAGCGTCGCCGTGATGCGCAACGGCAAAGCGGTCGGCCAGCTGGATGAAGGCGACTGCTTCGGTGAAACCAGCTACGTTCGCGGCGCGAAACGCTTGGCGACGATCAAGGCACTCTCCGCAGTGACCTTGATGAAGGTCAGCTCGACGCTGCTGGAGCAGGGTTCTGCTGCGTGTCAGTTGCGATTCAACAAAGTCTTCTTGCGCAGCTTGATCAGCCGCTTGCAGAGCGTCAGCTGACGCATAGCGCGCGAAGCGAGACTAAGATTTCGGACGCAACACAAGGAACGCAAAGAACAAGAAAAATAGCCGCAGAGAACGCAAAAAAGAAATCCAAGGTGCGTTCTGCCCGATTCGTCGAAGCTCGTGTCTACATGAGTAGTGCGCTTGCTTCCCGAATCGATGACGGCCGGTCCTCGTCAGGGTGACAAGCTTGGTGTTGGCACACGGGGGGCCTCGAATTCACACTGTCAACCGTGACCCGTGACCTCTTGCTAGTCACTAGTCACTAGTCACCAGTCACTTCTCTTTCTCTATCAATGCATACGCCGAGTGATTGTGGATCGACTCGAAGTTCTCCGCTTCGACGACATAAGCGCGCACGCGAGGTTCATTGTTGAGGCGGACAGCGACGTCGCGGACAATGTCTTCGACGAACTTCGGATTGTCGTAGGCGCGCTCGGTCACGTACTTCTCGTCGGGGCGCTTGAGAATCCCGTACACCTCGCAGGAAGCTTCGTCTTCTGCGATATCGATGAGTTCTTCCAGCCACATGTGGCCGTCGATGCGCGCCTTGATCGTGATATGCGAGCGCTGGTTGTGAGCACCGTAATCAGAGATGCGCTTCGAGCACGGGCACAAGCTGGTCGCGGCGACGACGACTTTGATCCAAAGCTCCGACTCCCCGTTGTGCAGTTCGCCGATCAGTGAGGCCTGATAGTTCATCAAGCTCTCCACGCCCGAGACGGGCGCCTTCTTCATCACGAAAAACGGAAATTCCATTTCGATGTGGCCGGACTTCGCGTCCAGCTTCTCGGTCATTTCAGCGAGGATGTCGCGAAACGACTCGACGGATATCTCACGTTCGTTGCGATGTAGCACTTCGACAAAGCGCGACATGTGCGTGCCTTTGAAGTCATGAGGCAGCGCGACGTACATATTGAAGTTCGCGATCGTGTGCTGCTCGCCGCTAGCGCGATCTTTCACCCGTACCGGATGGTAGACATCTTTGATTCCAACCTTATTGATCGGAATCCGGCGCGAATCGGCGCGGCTCTGCACATCTTCGATGACAGAGGCGGCGGATTTATTGAGTGTGTCTGAAGAGCTGGCCATAACAGAGGGCGGATTGGGGTCGCCCGGCGGTAATCAAGTGCGGCGCAGTATAAGCGAAGGCCCCGGCGTGCGCCGGGTGCGGCGGGGAAAGAGTGAATTTCCTACGACGCCGCGGCGCGGGCGGGAACGTGCCACCAACGCGTAATCGCCAGTTCGATGGATGCCGCGTCTAATCCGGCTGAAACCAAGCAATCCTCGCGAGACCCGTGTTCGATGAATCGATCGGGGATGCCCAAATGCAGCAACGGCAGCGTGTGACCGTGTGCGTTGAGCAATTCGGCAATCGCGCTGCCGGCGCCGCCTGCGACAACGTTCTCTTCAACTGTGACGAAGCTGCGATGAGTCGATGCGATTCGCAGCAATAGTTCTTCATCGAGCGGCTTCACGAAACGCAGATTCACGAGTGTGGCATCGAGCTTCTCGGCAATGCGTTCGCAGAACGGCACCATGGCGCCGATGCCGATGATTGCCAGGCCGCTGCGACCCTCGCGGCGCACCTGTGCTTTCCCGATCGGCAAAGCACGCATCGCTTTCTCGAGCGGCGTACCTGGGCCTTGTCCTCGCGGGTAACGGACTGCCGCAGGCACTCCGCTTTCAACAGCGGTAAACAGCATCTGCCGGCATTCGTTCTCATCGGCAGGCGCCATGATGAGCATGTTCGGAATGCATCGCAGATAGCTCAGATCGTAGCTACCTTGATGGGTTGCGCCGTCTCCGCCGACGAGCCCGGCCCGGTCAACCGCAAACGTCACCGGCAAGTTCTGCAAGGCGACGTCGTGAATCAACTGATCGTAGGCGCGTTGTAAGAACGTCGAGTAAATCGCGACGACCGGCTTCAATCCGTCGCATGCCATGCCCGCAGCCAGCGTAACGGCGTGCTGTTCGGCGATCGCCACATCGAAATAGCGGTCGGGGAAGCGCTTGGAGAATTCCACCATTCCCGAGCCTTCGCGCATCGCGGGCGTGATGCCGACGACCTTCGAATCTGCTGCAGCCATGTCGCACAACCAATCGCCGAACACTTGCGAGTAACTGGGGCCGCTGGTCTTTTCCTTGAAAATGACGCCGCTCTTGGGGTCGAAAGGACCTGGGCCGTGCCACTTGATCGGATCCGCTTCAGCCGGTGCGTAGCCTTTGCCCTTGCGCGTGATGACATGCAGAAACTGCGGGCCTTTCAAATCGCGCAAGTTTTTGAGCGTAGCGGTCAGCGCGTTGACATCGTGGCCGTCGACTGGCCCGATGTAGTTGAACCCGAGTTCTTCGAAAATCGTGCCGGGAAGCACCATGCCTTTCATGTGTTCCTCGGAGCGTCGCGCTAATTCCCAAACCGTGGGCATCCGTCGGAGCACTTTCTTGCCGCCCTCACGGAGCGTTGCGTAGAGCTTTCCGGAAAGAACGCGCGCGAAGTAATTCGAGAAGGCGCCGACGTTTTCCGAGATCGACATGTCGTTGTCATTGAGAATGACCAGCATGTCGACATCCAAGCTGCCGGCGTGATTGAGCGCCTCGAAAGCCATGCCGGCACTCATCGCTCCATCGCCGATCACGGCAACGACGCGACGATCAATTCCTTGGCGCGCGGCGGCGATGGCCATTCCCAATGCCGCGCTGATCGAGGTGCTCGAGTGGCCGACGCCGAATGTGTCGTACTCGCTTTCGCTGCGAGTCGGAAACGGCGCGAGGCCGTCCTTCAGCTTGATGGTGCCGAGCCGGTCGCGGCGGCCCGTGAGCACCTTGTGCGGATACGCTTGATGGCCAACATCCCACACCAGACGGTCGCGAGGTGTATCGAAGACATAATGCAGAGCCACTGTGAGCTCTACGGTGCCCAGGCCCGCCGCAAAGTGGCCGCCCATCTGGCTCACCGTGTCGATCAGGTACTGCCGCAACTCGCTCGACACAGCCGGCAGATCCGACTCAGGGAGCTTGCGAAGATCCGCCGGAGAGTCGAGCGCCGAGAGGAGCGGGTAAGAATGGACGGAGTTCATAAGAAGGCGCGCAGTTTACAGGAAACCTCGGGGAAGCTCGTGGCCTGTAAGCGGATTTCCGAGTTGCGCCGGATCAGGATTTTCTCAGCACCAGCCAGTTAGAAATCGCCACCAGCGGCGTGTTCTCCAAACCTTCGCGGCGAAGCGCATTCAAAGCGGCCTCATGCAACTCATGCATGCGTTTGCGCGAAGCTTCCACCCCCGCAACGGCTGGGTAGGTCGGCTTGTTCAATGCGGAATCCGCTCCGGTCGCTTTGCCTATTACTGCCGGGTCGCCTTCCACATCTAGAAGATCATCCTGAATTTGGAAGGCAAGACCGATAGCGCGTGCGTACTCATCGAGGGCTTGCAGCCTTTCGTTAGAGAGATCGTTCGAACAGCTGGCTGCCATCAATACGCTGGCATGAATCAACGCGCCGGTTTTGCGTGCGTGCACTTGCTCGACTTCTGCAAGATTCAATTTGCGCCCGGTGGCAGCGAGATCCAATGCCTGCCCGCCGGCCATCCCCTGCGTGCCGCTGGCCCGCGCGAGCAGGCTTACCAATTTCAAGCGCATCGTTGTCGACGGCGGTAACCCGGGCCCGTCCGTCAGCAGTTCGAAAGCGAGAACCTGCAATGCATCGCCGACCAGAATCGCGGTCGCTTCGTCGAACGCTTTGTGACACGTGGGCCGACCACGGCGGAGGTCATCGTTGTCCATGGCGGGCAGATCGTCATGAACCAGCGAGTAGGCGTGGATGAGTTCGACTGCACACGCAGCGCCGTCCACCTGATCCGCTGGAATGCCGAGCGCTGCCGCCGTCGCATACACGAGCGCCGGCCGGACGCGCTTGCCGCCGCCGAGCGCGCTATATCTCAGTGCTTCATGCAGACGTTGAGGGGGCTCCGCAGGGGAGGGCAATCGCGCGTCGAGTTGTTCTTCGATGCGCGTCTGCCACGCGCGCAACATGGTCGCGAACGAATCCTGATGCATGCGGCAGCTCAGGTTTCGTCGTCGCTGTCGAATTCTGCGCGCTCGAATTGCTCGGGCTCGCCGCTGCGCCGCAGAAGAATCTCGACCTTTTGTTCGGCCTGCTTGAGAGCAGCTTGGCAGGTGCGAGTAAGTTGCACGCCGCGTTCGAAACACTTCAGGGATTCATCGAGCGAGAGATCGCCTTGCTCGAGCTTTTCGACTAGCGCTTCGAGTTCAGTCAACGAGCGTTCGAAATCGGCGGGCGGCGTTTGCGGTTCGGCCATGTCGGTGAGTACAGATCTGGGCGGGTACGAGGGCGCGGCAAGCTTGCATTCCTGCCTGCGACCGGTCAAATGCACAACGTGACTAAAGTTCGGTCGTTGACTTGCCTGACAGGCGGGCATAGATTCGCACCCGCATTAGACTTTGTCTAACGGCACGGTTTTTCACCAGCGGAAAGTTACTAACGGCAGCGCACGCTTCCGGCAGCGGACTTTTCGTTGCGAATGGCCTACGCAATCACGCAACGATACTTAAGTGAGGATCCTGCAATGAAAAACTTGAAGGGCACCAGCACGGAAAAGAATCTCAAGGACGCCTTTGCCGGCGAATCCCAAGCCAACCGTCGCTATCTATATTTCGCAGCCAAGGCTGACGTCGAAGGTTTCAATGACGTCGCTGCTGTGTTCCGTTCGACTGCGGAAGGCGAGACCGGCCATGCGCATGGTCACTTGGAATATCTGGAAGCTGTCGGTGATCCGGCAACGGGCCTGCCGATCGGCGCGACTTCCGCAAACCTGAAGGCTGCCATTGCCGGTGAGACTCACGAGTACACCGACATGTATCCGGGCATGGCCAAGCAGGCGCGCGAAGAAGGTTTCGATGAAATCGCCGATTGGTTCGAGACGCTGGCGAAGGCAGAGCGCTCGCATGCCAATCGTTTCCAGAAGGCGCTCGATACGCTTTAACTAGTGACTTGTGACTAGTGACTAGCGGATAGGTCAGAAAACTCGCGCCCGATCTCGGGCGCGAGTGGTCGACGATCCAAAGCGATTTAGCGGAAGACAGACGGCTGGTTGGGTCTCTGGCTCCAGCCCCGGGTCTCCGGTCTCCAGCCTCCAGCCTGCGAAGCTCCATGTCCCAAGAAAAATCCGGTCCAGCGCGCGAAGGCAGTCTCGAAGCTCCGACGCGTCATCCGATCGCGTGGAAAGATCCTCAGTATTTAGACGAAAACCTGCTCTTCAAAGAGCTGGAACGTGTGTTCGACATCTGCCATGGATGCCGCCGCTGTTTCAGTCTCTGCAATGCGTTCCCAACGTTGTTCGATGCGGTGGATGAGTCGAGTACGGGCGAAGTCGAGAGCGTCGATCGCAAGGTGTACTGGGATGTCGTAGATCATTGTTACCTCTGCGACATGTGTTACATGACGAAGTGCCCATACGTTCCGCCGCACCCTTGGAACGTGGACTTTCCGCATTTGATGCTGCGCGCGAAAGCATTCAAGTTCAAAAATCAGCCCGTCAAAACGCGCGACAAGATCCTGAGCTCGACCGACGCTGTCGGCAGCATCGCCGGGATTCCCGTCGTGTCCGAAGTGGTGAACACGGTGAATCGCACCGCATTCGGCCGCTCGATGCTCGACAAAGTGCTGGGCGTGCATCCGCAAGCCCCGATTCCCGAATATCACAGTCCTTCCTACCGCAAGCGCTTCGCTAAAGCTAAGCACCCGCAAATCACAGCGACACCTGCAGGTGAGACCAAAGGCAAGGTGGCACTTTTCGCGACCTGCTATGGCAATCGCAATGAGCCGGCACTCAACGAAGATTTAGTCGCGATTTTCGAGCACAACGGCATCCCTGTGACGATCGCGGCGCAGGAGAAGTGCTGCGGCATGCCCAAGTTGGAATTGGGCGATTTGGAATCGATCGAGAAGCTCAAAGAAGAAAACATTCCAGCGTTGGTGAAGTTGGTCGATCAAGGCTGGGACATCGTGACGCCG
Organism: Pseudomonadota bacterium; assembly: GCA_023391335.1. Lineage (GTDB taxonomy): Bacteria > Pseudomonadota > Gammaproteobacteria > Steroidobacterales > Steroidobacteraceae > Steroidobacter. Next base: position 24,735 of record JAEWBG010000059.1, read on the forward strand.
GTGCCATCGTGCACGTTGATGTTCAAACAAGAATTGCCGCTCATGTTTCCCGACGATGAGCGCGTGCAGAAAGTCCGAGATGCGATGTTCGATCCGTTCGAATATCTCTGGGAACGCTACAAGGCGGGTTTGTTGAAGACCGAATTCAAACATCGCCTGGGCAAGATCAGTTATCACGTGCCGTGCCATTTGCGCGTGCAGAACCTTGGGCTAAAAACTCGGGATGTGCTGATGCTGGTGCCGGAAACGCACGTCGAGCCGATCGAACGCTGCTCTGGTCATAACGGAACTTATGGCGTGAAGCGCGAGTACCGGGATACGTCGATGAAGATCGGCAAGCCCGTGTTTCGTCGCGTTGCCGATTCCGGCGCGGACCACTACTCGAGCGACTGCCCGATGGCGGGGCATCAAATCGAATCTGGATTGGAAGGGAACAAGGAACCGACGCATCCGCTGACCCTGCTTCGCAGGGCTTACGGAATATAGGAAAGGATCTCCGCGGAGCTCACCGAGCACACGGAGAAACGACCTCAGGAACTTGCTATGCATCTGCGCAAACTTACTCGCACCGACTTGATGAGCCTCGAGCAGTACTCGACGGCGCGCAAAGATTTTCGTGCGAAGGTCATCGATCACAAGAGCCGTCGCACGATCGCCGTCGGCCCGAACGCCACGTGGTGCTTCGAAGATCAGTTGACGGTGCAATACCAAGTACAAGAAATGTTGCGAGTGGAACGCATCTTCGAAGCGGCGGGGATCCAAGACGAACTCGACGCGTACAACCCGCTGATTCCCGATGGAAGCAATTGGAAGGTCACGTTCTTGATCGAATTTCCTGATCCGAGTGAGCGTCGTGAGCGCCTGGCGCAGATGAAGGGAATCGAAGATCGCTGCTGGGTTCAGGTTTCGGGGTTCGATCGCGTCTTTGCCATTGCGGATGAAGACCTCGAACGGGGGAACGACGAGAAGACCTCGTCCGTGCACTTCTTGCGCTTCGAGCTCACGCCACAAATGTCCTCTGCCGCGCAGCAGGGGGCAGATATCTCGATCGGTATCGATCATCCGGCGTATTCCCATTCGGTGTCGCCGCTTCCCAAATCCTCTCGCGATTCTCTTGCCAAGGATCTTGGCGAACCGGTTGAAGCGCATCGCGCTTAGGGGCAGACCGGAGGTATCTCCACGGAGTACACGGAGAGCACGGAGAGAAGATAAACGATCGGAACTGAGCGAACGTTGAAGGACCACGGCTCGTGGCGTCCGATCAATCATTGCGCCCGTTCTCTCCAGTTCTGAGGCCGTTCTCCGTGTCCTCTGTGCTCTCCGTGGAGATATTCCTTTTCTTCCACAACGGGTCCTCATGTTTTGCCTGACCGAATCGCGCTCGAGCGCATGCTAGACTCGCCGCAAAGGCCGGGCGCTCACTAAAGTGTCCTGCGATTCCAACACCTAATCTCGTTCGGTAGCGATGTCATATACCGCTTCAGATATTGAAGTCCTCAGCGGACTCGATCCCGTGCGCCGTCGGCCCGGGATGTACACGGATACCAGTCGCCCCAATCACCTCGCGCATGAAGTCGTCGACAACTCCGTCGACGAAGCGCTTTCTGGCCACGCGAAGCGCATCGACGTTACCGTCTTCAAAGACGGTTCGTTGCAAGTCGCCGACGACGGGCGCGGGATGCCGGTCGACATTCACCCGAAAGAGAAGGTGAGCGGTGTCGAATTAATTCTGACGCGCCTGCACGCGGGCGGTAAGTTCTCAGACAAGAACTACAAATTCTCCGGCGGTTTGCATGGCGTCGGCGTCTCTGTCGTGAATGCACTCTCCAAGCATCTCGAGTGCTGGGTGAAGCGCGGCGGCAAGGAATACAACATCAGCTTCAAGGACGGGAAGGCCAAGTCCAAGCTTGAAGTTGTCGGCGATGTCGGCAAGAACAACACCGGCACCACTGTGCGGTTTTGGCCGGATCCGCAGTATTTCGAGTCGCCGACGATCTCGATTCCCAAGCTGAAACACGTGTTGCGCGCCAAGGCCGTGCTGTGTCCCGGCCTGAAGATGACGCTGCATGTCGAGCAGACCGGCGAGAAAGAAGAATGGCTCTACACCGGTGGCCTCACGGAATACTTACGCGAAGCGCTCGGAGACGGCGAGTGGCTGCCGCAAGAGTTGTTCACTGGCGCGATCGAAGGCGAAAAGGAAGCAGCGGAGTGGGCACTCGCGTGGCGCGTCGATGAAGGTCCCAAGGTCGAAGAGAGCTACGTCAATCTGATTCCGACGGCGCAAGGTGGCACACATGTCAATGGCTTGCGTGTTGGACTCACCGATGCGATTCGTGAGTTCTGCGAATTCCGCAATCTCTTGCCGAAAGGTCTGAAGCTCGCGCCGGAAGATGTGTGGGATGGATTGAGCTACGTGCTCTCCACCAAGATGAAAGAAGCGCAGTTTGCGGGGCAGACCAAAGAGCGACTGTCTTCGCGTGAAGCCGCGGCGTTTGTCTCGGGTGTCGTTAAAGATCAATTCGGCTTGTGGCTAAACCAACATCCTGAAAGCGGCGAGAAGATCGCGCAGCTCGCCATTGCGGGTGCGCAGGCGCGACTGAAGGCGTCGAAGTCGGTGGCACGTAAACGCGTGGTCAGCGGACCGGCGCTGCCGGGCAAACTTGCCGATTGCACCTCGCAAGAGCCGGAGCGCTCAGAGCTCTTCTTGGTGGAGGGCGACTCTGCAGGTGGCTCCGCGAAGCAAGCGCGCGATCGTGAATTCCAGGCCGTGATGCCATTGCGCGGCAAGATCCTGAACACATGGGAAGTCGAAGCCGGCGATGTGCTGCAATCACAAGAAGTGCATCACATCGCGATTGCGATTGGCGTCGATCCCGGCTCCGATAACCTGACTGGTTTGCGTTACCACAAGATCTGCATCCTGGCCGATGCGGACTCTGACGGTCAGCACATCGCGACGTTGCTGTGCGCATTGTTCTTGCGTCACTTCCGTCCCCTGGTTTTGGCCGGCCACGTGTACGTTGCGATGCCGCCGCTGTTTCGCGTCGATGTGGGCAAGCAGGTTTACTACGCACTCGATGAGGCTGAGCGAGCCGGCATTCTCGATCGCATTGCTGCCGAAAATCCGCGCGCGAAGCCAACTGTCACGCGCTTCAAAGGTCTCGGCGAAATGAGCGCGATGCAACTGCGCGAAACGACGATGGCACCCGAGACGCGTCGGTTGGTCCAGCTCACCGTCGAAGCCAAAGACGAAGCCGACCAAATGCTGGATATGCTGCTCGCGAAAAAGCGTGCCGCCGATCGCCGCGAATGGCTCGAGACGAAGGGAAACCTTGCAGAAGTGCAGGTGTAAGGAGAAGTGACTGGCGGATAGCGGATAGCGGATTGGAACAGAGGACATAGGTCCACCTCCGTCGTTTAGCTAAAGGCTGGTACTTCGATCGCGACTGCCTCGCATGATCGTATCCAAGGCAATGCAGATGTCGTTTCGCCGGTTCGTGCTTCTTCTATCCGCTAGTCACTAGTCACCATCCAACTTCCTACATGCCCACCCAACCACCCCTCAACTTCGAAGGCATCGAACGGCTGCCACTGCGGACGTTCACGGAAAAGGCGTATCTCGACTACTCGATGTACGTCATTTTGGATCGCGCATTGCCGAACATCGGCGATGGCTTGAAGCCGGTGCAGCGACGCATCGTGTATGCGATGAGCGAACTCGGGTTGTCCGCAGCCTCGAAGCACAAGAAGTCGGCGCGCACGATCGGCGATGTGATCGGCAAGTTTCATCCGCACGGCGACTCTGCTTGTTACGAAGCGATGGTCCTCATGGCTCAGCCGTTTTCGTATCGCTATCCGCTGGTGGATGGCCAAGGCAATTTCGGGTCGCCGGACGATCCGAAATCGTTCGCGGCGATGCGTTACACGGAATCGCGTCTGACGCGTTACTCGGCGCTGCTGCTTTCGGAGTTGGGGCAGGGCACGGTCGATTGGGCGCCGAACTTCGATGGCACGCTCGAAGAACCGGTGTTGTTGCCGGCGCGGGTGCCGAACGTACTCTTGAATGGCGCGACGGGTATCGCGGTCGGTATGGCGACGGATATTCCGCCGCACAATCTGCGCGAAGTGGTCACAGCGTGTATTCGATTGCTCGAAGATCCGGATGTGACCCTGAAGGAGCTGTGCAAGCACGTCCAAGGTCCCGATTTTCCGACGGGCGCCGAGATCATTTCGCCGCGCGCTGAGATTCGTCAGATCTACGAGACCGGCAACGGCTCAATCCGCGCACGGGCTGTTTATGAGATCGAAGACGGCGACATCGTCATCACGCAATTGCCCTATCAAGTCTCCGGCAGCCGCATTCAAGAACAGGTCGCCGCACAGATGCAGGCGAAGAAACTGCCGATGGTCGAGGACATCCGCGATGAGTCCGATCACGAGCATCCGACTCGCATCGTGATTGTGCCGCGCTCCAATCGCGTGGATATCGAACAGTTGATGGCGCACTTGTTCGCGACGACTGATCTCGAGCGCACCTATCGAGTGAATCTCAACATCATCGGCCTCGATGGTCGGCCGAAGGTGATGGGTCTCAAGACGTTGCTCGAAGAATGGTTGACGTATCGCATCAACACCGTCACCAGGCGTTTGAATTGGCGCCTGGAAAAAGTGCAGGCGCGGTTGCACATCCTCGAAGGCTTGCTTGCTGCCTACCTCAATTTGGATGAAGTGATCCGCATCATCCGTCGGGAAGAAGAGCCAAAACCGGTGCTGATGAAGCGCTTCAAGTTAAGCGAGATTCAAGCCGAGGCAATACTCGAAACCAAGTTGCGCCACTTGGCGAAGCTCGAAGAGATGAAGATCCGCGGCGAACAAAAGGAATTGGCCGAAGAGCAAGAAGAACTGGACAAGATCCTCAAGAGCAAAGCGCGTCTGCGTAAGCTCGTGCGCGACGAACTCGAAAAGGATGCAAAAGAGTTCGGCGATGATCGGCGCAGCCGCATCGTGGAGCGCGCAGCCGCACAGGCAATCGACGAAACATCTCTTGTTACGAGCGAACCGATGACGGTTGTGCTGTCGGAGCGTGGGTGGGTGCGCGCCGCCAAAGGACACGACATCGATCCGGCGACGCTCTCATATAAGACAGGCGATGCGTTCCAATCGGCAGCACGCGGCAAGAGCACGCAGCAAGCCGTATTCCTCGATAGCACCGGCCGCGCCTACAGCTTGCTCGCACACACGCTGCCGTCCGCTCGCGGTCAAGGCGAGCCGTTGTCGGGTCGCATCGATCCGCCGGAAGGCGCGACGTTCGCGGGCGTGATGATTGGCGATCCAGAGGATCGCTGGGTGGTGGCTTCCGATGCGGGCTATGGATTTGTCGTGAAGCTGGAAGAGCTGCATTCGCGCAATCGCGCCGGCAAGGCGGTGCTCAAGGTTCCCGAAAAGTCTGGTGTGCTCGCCCCGGCCCCGGTGCCTGCGAGCGATGAAGCGTTGCTATGCGCCGTGAGCTCGGACGGCAAGTTGCTCGCGTTCCCAGTAAAGGATCTGCCGGAACTTCCACGCGGCAAGGGCAATAAGATTTTTGGCCTTTCATCCAAGAAGGTGGAGAGCCGCGATGAGTTCTTGGCAGCGATCGCTGTCGTATCGCCCGATCAGAATCTCATCGTGCGTTCAGGCGATCGCAAAATGACCCTGAAGTTCTCTGAGCTCAAAGACTATCGCGGCGAACGCGCACAGCGTGGTGCGGTGCTGCCGCGTGGCTGGCGCAAGGTTGAGCGATTGGAAGTGGAAGGCTGATCCGACGTAACACAAAGAGCACATAAATTCGAAAGTAGGTCGGCTCGTTCGATACGCAACGCGCCGTCTGTGACCCCAGCCCGATCGTTTTTCGATTTTTCTCTGCGCGCTTTGTGTTGCGTCCGGCTCTTCGCTGTCAGCCGATGACGACTTGCTCGGGCTCATTCACGAAGTAGCCCTGAATGAACTCGATGCCGAGCTGCCACAGCACGGCCATGGTGTTCGCGTCTTCGACGCGCTCGGCGATCGTCGCGACTTTCTTTCCCTTCGCCTGATCCACGAGCTCGCGAACTTTCTGTTGTAGGTTCGGATCGACTGCTAATCCCTGCATCAGCGTGCCGTCGACCTTGATGAAGTTGATCGGCAAGTGAGCCAGCAACCGCGAAGGATCGCGTCCCGTGCCGAAGTGTTCGAGCGCGAATAAAAATCCTGCTTTGCGCAACCCGCCGACGAGATCCGTCGTGTCGGCAAGATATTCGGTGGCGACTTGCTCGCTGATTTGAAACGCGATGCGTTGCGGGTCGATGCGGCTTGCTTTTAATTGATTCGAGAGCCACTGCACGAGCGACTTGTCGCGGACAGAATCCTTCGACAGGCGCACGAAGAGTTGCTTCACAGGACGACTGGCGCAGAAAGTCATCGAAGCGCCGATGATCCAGCGATCGATGTTCTTCATCAGATCATTGCGTTCGGCGGCGGCCATGAATTCTGCGGGCAGAAGCTCTTGCCCCGACTCGTCGACCATGCGCACCAGCACGTCGTACATGCCGCGATCTTCGCCGAGTAGGCTCGCGATCGGCTGTTGCATGAGACGGAAGCGGTTCTCCATGAGCGCCGCTTTGATATGGCGCACCCAGATTTCATCCGCCGCTTGGCGCTTAGTGTCTTCGTCCTGGTGATCGATGACGACAACGCGCTTGCCGCCGGCTTCCTGGGCATTGCGACGCGCCGTGATCGCATCGTTGATCGACAGCTCGATGTTTGGACTTCGAGGGTCGATGGCGCCGACACCGATGCTGCACGTGCAAGAGATTTGTTTCTCGCCGACGCGGAAGACTTGCGCCGAAACTTTCTTGATCAAGTTGTTGGCCCAGACCTCGACATCCCGAGGTGTGCCGCGCTCCATGAGTAACATCAGGGCGCCGTCGCCCATCCGTCCGAAAAGATCTCCGGACTGCCGCGTTTCCCCGACGAGTCCCGCGAATTGTCCGATGAAGTCTTCGACCGCGAGGGGGCCTAAGTCATCGCAGAGTGCGGCGAGCTTGTCAGGTTCGACCGAGACAAGTTGGCGAATGCCGGCCTTGATGGGGTGTGCGAGCGACTTCCTCAATCGCTCGATGAAGAACTTGCGTTGCAAGGCGCCGGTTGCCGCATCGCGCTCGAGCGCGTCGTTTAGCTGATCGTTCAGATGCGTCGTGCTGTTCGTCGGTTTTGTCGAAGGAATGCACAAGCGAACCGCCGGTTCAGAGTCGAACTCGACCTTGGACAGCTCCATTTCCAGCGGAACCGGCGACCCATCGCTCAAGATCGCATTCGCCTTCAACACGTGGTCCGACCACCGGCCTTGCAGGCAGGCGACCAAGGCACCTTTGATGGCGGCGTGCGCTTCGGAATCGAAGGTGTCCATCAACGGCGTGCCGACGATCGAGTCCACGTCGGGAATTCCGAAGAGCTCTAGCCACGCAGGATTCGCGTCGACGACGATGCCTTCTTGCACGTGGGCGATCGCGTCGGCGGAGCCGGCCATGAATGACTTGAGCTGTTCTCGATACTCGCGTGCGGCGCTGACTGTCGCGTTGAGCTCTCGTGCCTGACGATGCGCTTCGAGTTCGCGATGGACGACCGCTTGCAAGCGTTGGGGATGCTTCAGCGTCACGACGTCGCGTGCACCTTGTTGCATTGCCGCGGCGATGATTTCTTCATCGACTTGATCGCGCGCGATGATCACGGGAACCGTCGGGCCGAACTGATTGCGCACAGACATGATCTTGGTCGTGTCCGCTGGGTCCGGCCCCACGAAGGCAATCAGCATGTGAGCATTGATCTGCGCCAGCGCATCGGCGAGATCGTTGAGTTCACGAATCCAACTGCAGCGAGCTGCCGTGCCGCCGTTGCGCAAGGTGCTGTTGATCGCTTCGACGTTGTCCTGATGACGCGTCAGAACGATCATCGGCACTGCACTTTGTTCGGCCAACTGGCAAGTCTCCGCGATTGAAGGGATTACGCGCTTGAAGATCGCGTCATCGAGATATCGGCCGGGATTGTAGCATCTGAAATCGGTCGCTTAAGGGATTGCCGTCACAGGCATTTTTGCGGGTGCCCCGGCGATCTCACGCACGAGTTTCGGGACCAAATAGCCTGGCAGACGGGCCGCCAGTTGGGTGTGAATTTCCAGCGCTTTGGCGTCTGCGATCGCAAAATGGGCTGCACCGGCCACCTTGTCTAGCACGTGCAAGTAATAGGGCAGGACGCCCACCGCGAAGAGGGCCTCGCTCAACTCAGCCAGCGTCGAGGCATCGTCATTTACGCCTGCCAAGAGCACGCTCTGATTGAGTAGCGTCACACCTCGTTCTCGCAATCGAGTGCACGCCGATCGAACACTGTCGTCGATCTCTTGAGCATGGTTGGCGTGGATCACCAAGACCTTCTGAAGCGACACTCCTTCCAGCCACGCAAGCAGTCCTGCATCGACACGCTCCGGCAAAACGATCGGGTACCGCGTGTGAATACGCAGGCGCTTCACGTGCGGTACGGTCGCAAGCTGATCAGTGAGCTGAATCAGCCGCCGATCGCTTAGGCTCAAAGGGTCGCCGCCGCTCAGAATGACTTCGTTGACGCTGGTATCCGCACGCACCTGGTCTAGGGCGGCGCTCCAGCCGTTCTGCAAAGCCGATTCGTCCGAATAGGGGAAGTGACGCCGAAAACAATATCGACAGTGCACCGCGCAGGCGCCCGTCGCGATCAAGAGTGCTCGCCCTTCGTACTTATGTAGCAATCCGGTTGCAGCACGGCTCAAGAGATCGCCGACGGGATCAACCCCGAATCCGGCCACTGCTTTTTCCTCAGCGGCGAATGGGAATACCTGCAGCAGGAGTGGGTCGTTCGCGTCGCCACGGCGCATGCGGGAGACGAAGCCTCGTGGGACTTTCAATGGAAATTCACGCAGGGCGCTGGCGCCCGGGGACATCTGCTCGAGGTCGATGTTCAGCAGTCGACACAGTTCATCGGCGGAGCTGACTGCATCCGCGAGTGCTTTACGCCAGGCGACGGGCTCGATCGAGGCTTCCGCCGACGATGCGATGAACTGGCTAGAGAGGGAGGTTGCGGCTATCATCTGCGCCCTTTTCGGCGCGACCGGCGCCGGACCACATTCTCGCATCAGTCAGCGGCGGTGCCATATGGGCAGTTTCTCGACGAACGAATTTAAGTCTGGCCTCAAGATCATGTTGGAGAACGATCCTTACTCGATCGTCGAGAACGAGATGGTCAAACCCGGCAAGGGCCAGGCCTTCAACCGCGTCAAAGTGCGTAACCTCAAGACGGGGCGCGTCATCGAGCGAACGTTCAAGTCGGGCGACACGGTCGAGTCTGCCGATGTGGTCGAGACTGAGATGCAGTATCTCTACACTGACGGCGAGTTCTGGCACTTCATGGTTCCGGATACCTTCGAGCAATACACCGCGGGCAAAGAAGCGCTAGGCGAAGGATCGATTTGGCTGAAGGACGGCATGAGCTGCACCGTCATGTTGTGGAATGGCGTGCCTTTGAACGTGACGCCTCCGGCTCACGTCGAGTTGAAGGTGATCGAGACCGACCCCGGCCTCCGCGGCGATACGGCAACGGGTGGTGCAAAGCCAGCGAAGCTTGAAACCGGCGCGACGGTCCGCGTGCCGCTGTTCATCAATGAAGGCGAGTTCATCCGCGTGGATACTCGTACTGGCGAGTACATCGCTCGTGCGAAGGGCTGAGAGCTAGTGACTCGCGGATAGCGGATAGCGGATAGAAGAAAAAAGCGTGGGTCGGGGATCGTGGATCGCCGAACCCTGCCGCACACGGATGTGCTAATGCCGCGGGAGGCAGGACGCTGAGAGCGGCCGAACCCGGATGTGACCTGCTTATCTCTCGAGCTGACGCAGCAAGATCTCGACAAACGCCTCCAGCCCCCTCCGATCCTCTTCATCGAAGCGATTCTTCATCGGGCTATCGATATCCAGCACGCCGAGTAGTTGATCGTTCTTGATCATCGGCACCACGATTTCTGAGTTGGACGCCGAGTCGCACGCGATGTGTCCTGGAAATTGATTGACGTCCCGCACGACGATGCTTTCTCTGCGTTGAGCCGCTGTTCCACAAACTCCGCGGCCGAGTGCTATGCGGACGCATGCCGGCTTGCCTTGGAATGGTCCGACGACGAGTTCGTTTTCGCGCAGCAGATAGAAGCCTGACCAATTCACGTTCTCGAGGGAATGAAAGAGCAGGGCGGAGGTGTTTGCCAAATTGGCAATCCAGTCCGATTCGCCCGCGATCAACGCCTGCAGTTCGCCGCAGAGCGCAGCATAGAACTGCGGTTTCGGCAAAGATCGATCGATGCTGCTTTCGTGCATGTCAGGCTCGCTCGAACGGAAAGGTCAGTACATCGTGAATGTGTTTCGCGTCCACCGCGCACATCACCAAACGATCGAAGCCCAGCGCGACTCCCGAGCACTCCGGTAAGCCATGCTCAAGTGCCGATAGAAAGCGTTCATCGATTGGCATCTGCGGCAAGCCGCGTTTGCGGCGCTGCTCGAGATCCGCTTCGAATCGCGCGCGCTGCTCTGAAGCATTCGCGAGTTCATGAAATCCGTTCGCCAGTTCGACACCATCTAGATACGCCTCGAATCGTGACGCCACCGGTCCGCGAATCCGAGCGAGGGCTGCCTGTGAGGCGGGATAGTCATAGATAAATGTGAGTCGGCCGTGCCCAAGATGCGGCCCGACGAGCGTGCTCATGATCAAGTCCAAGCATGCGTCGCGATCGGTGTGCAGATCGCGCGGCACATCGATGTTCGCGCTCTCGAGCCGAGCAACGAGCACCGCAACGGGATCCTCGAGCGCATCGACTCCGGCGTGCAACTGAACTGCGTCTCTATACGTCACGCGCTCTGCCCGATCGAATTGTTTGGCGGCCGGCAGAGCGGCGTTGATTAACCGCTCGACATCGGACATCAGCGAGTGATGATCCATGCCGATGCGATACCACTCGATCAAGGTGAACTCTGGGTTGTGCCAGCGCCCGACTTCGCCATCGCGATATACGCGACCGATTTGCCAGAGATCGCCACAGCCGGCTGCGAGCAATCGCTTCATTGCATATTCCGGAGAGGTAATCAGATAGCGCCGATCATTGTTCGCACGTGCTTCCACGCTCGCGAGGTGCACATCGGTCACTGCGGTGGCGCTCAAGGTTGGCGTTTCAACCTCCAACGCACGCGTGGCAGCGAAGTAGTCGCGAATGGAGCGGAGCATCTTCGCGCGCACTTCGAGCGTCGCGATTGATGCGGTAGGCCTCCAATCGTTCATGAGCGCACGAGGCCGATGGCGCTTCCAAGCTGGATAGTCGCGTCTGGGAACAATGTGGAGTTCCAGTCCGCGCGCCCTTTTTCGAACAGTAGGATGACGGTCGAGCCCATGTTGAAGCGGCCGAGCTCTGCGCCTTTCTCAAATCGCTGGCCGATTCCCTCGTCGATTCGAACCGGCCGTTTTCCACGGCGCGGAGGTGGATTCACTTCTCCGCAATGAACGGTTTCGATGCTGCCGACGAACAGCGCCCCGATGAGGATGACCGTCATGCGGCCTGCGATGGTGTCGAACTCGCAGATCAATCGCTCGTTGCGCGCGAAGACGCGCGGCACGGCTCGTGCGGTCGCAGCGTTCACGCTGAACAACTCACCTGGAATGTAGATGGTGTCGCGCGCAACGCCCGCAAGCGGCATGTGAATGCGATGGTAGTTGTAAGGCGCCAAGTAGATGCAGGCGAACGTGCCGTTGCGATACGAGCTCGCGCGTTGTGCATCTCCAAGCAGGTCCTCGAGCGAGTAGTAATGCCCCTTGGCTTGAATGAGCAAATTGTCGCGCAACGGTCCACATTGACTCAGCGTGCCATCCACGGGGCATGCAATGCTGTTGGCCGCACTGTCAATCGGTCGCGCATCCGCCTTCAGCGCACGCGTAAAGAAGGCGTTAAAACTGGGATACGCGAATGGGTTCGGCTCCACTGCCTCTTGCATCGTCACGCGGTAACCGCGCAAAAAGATCTTCAATATCGCATTACGAACCCATATGGTTTCGCTACGCGTGATGGCATAGATGAATCGCGAAAGAAGATGTTTGGGCAGCAGGTACTGCAGAATCGCAAACAAGCGATCGGAGAGAGTGGCGGCCGGTGCTTCGGTCATGAGTGTGGTGCGGAGATCAGACGGCGATAATCGGCAGCGATCAGCTTAGCTTGCAGCGGCGGGGAAAACAGCGCATGCCAGTTGCCATTGGGATCGATAACGAAGACAGCGCCCGAATGATCCACGGTGTAGGTGCCGTCGGCGGCTTTATTGATTGCGACAGGGACGCCCATTGACGTCGTGAATGCTTGGATCTGCTGCGGTGCTGCCGTGATACCGGTGAATTGAGGATCGAAGAACCGTACGTAGCTTGCGATCCGTTCCGGTGTGTCGCGCTCAGGATCCACTGAGACGAACACAACTTGCGGCTGCTGCTCTTGTGGCAGATCGGCGAGCTGCTTCTTCGTCTGTGCCAACAAAGCCAACGTTGTCGGACACACGTCCGGGCAATTGGTGAATCCGAAGAACATGAAGGTCCAGTGACCTTTGAGCCGATCCACATTGAATGGACGCTGCGCCTGATCGACGAACTGCATTGCGGGTAATGGACGCGGCGGGCTAATGGCCGTGCCTGACGTAAGCTCTACCGGGCTGTCGTTCTTCTGCCTTAGGAGCCAATGAGCCGAGAGTGCGCCGACGACAATCGATAGAATGCCGATGCCGATCGCCAGTGCGATGGTTTGAGTGCGAGTAGCCATGATGTCGATGAATTATCGCAGATAGCAGCGCCGTCCGATGAGTAATCCGTTGCCCACAAAAACTGTCCGACAGTGGATTGAATTCGGCGCTGCCAAGTTCGATGAGGCGGGGCTATGGTTCGGCCACGGATCCGACAACGCATTCGACGACGCCGCAGAACTCGTGTTCTTCGCTGCCGGATTGCGCCACGAAGAAGCGGACTCTGTGTACAACCAGCCGGTCGCGAGCGGCCAAGCAGCTCGCATCAACGAACTCTTCGATCGACGCGTTCGCGAGCGCGTGCCCGCCGCTTACCTCACGCAGCGGATGTGGTTCGCGGGCCATGAGTTCTATGTCGATGAACGCGTGTTGGTTCCAAGATCTCCGATTGCGGAATTGATTGAGGCGCGATTCGAGCCTTGGATCGCGAGCGCGCGCATCCATCGACTGTTGGATATCGGTACCGGCTCTGGGTGCATCGCAATTGCGGCGGCTTTGGCGCTGCCCGACGCCCGAGTGGATGCGAGCGATATTTCCGCCGATGCGCTCGAGGTCACGAAGATGAATATTGCGCGCTACGGACTCGAAGGGCGCGTGAGTGCCATTCAGTCCGATGTGTTCGATGGGCTTGGGTCAGCTCGCTACGACGTCATCGTCTCCAACCCTCCCTACGTGGGTGATGACGAGATGGCTTCCCTTCCGCACGAATACACGCGTGAGCCGCGCTTGGCGTTGCATTCCGGGGTCGATGGTTTGGATATCACACGTCGAATCCTGCAGGGCGCTCGCGAACATCTGACTGCCGGTGGAATCTTGATCGTCGAAGTCGGCAACTCTGAAGTCGCCTTGGAAGAAGCGTATCCCGAGGTGCCCTTTACCTGGCTCGAGTTCGAACGCGGCGGCGGCGGAGTGTTCGTGCTGATGGCGGACCAGCTGGAAGCTAGTGACTGGTGACTAGTGACTAGCGGATAGGAAGCCGATCCGGAGGGTAGATGGGATGATTCCTCGTAATCTCAGATTGGAAATCGAGTTACTGATGGCATGAGCTCGCCATTGATAGCCCCTCCGAGTTCACCCTGCAGCTGCGGATAGCGGCTAGAATGCCGCGCATCTTGGATCTCCTAGTCACTATCCGCTAGTCACTAGTCACTTCTCATACCCATGTCCGGCAACACCTTCGGCACCTTATTCACAGTGACAACCTTCGGCGAGAGCCACGGGCCAGCGCTCGGGTGCATCGTCGATGGATGTCCTCCTGGGATGGAGCTGTCGGAAGCAGATATCCAACCGGATCTGGAGCGGCGTCGCACCGGTACCTCGCGTCACACGAGTCAGCGTAAAGAGCCGGACCAAGTCAAAATTCTTTCCGGTGTGTTCGAGGGCAGGACGACGGGAACGCCGATCGGCTTGTTGATCGAGAACGAAGACCAGCGTTCGCGCGACTACGAAAAGATCAAGGATCGGTTTCGCCCCGGGCACGCCGATTACACGTATCAGCAGAAATATGGCTTTCGCGACTATCGCGGCGGTGGGCGTTCGTCGGCGCGCGAAACCGCGATGCGAGTGGCCGCGGGCGCGATTGCACGCAAGTATCTGCGCGAACGGTTGGGCGTTTCGATCTTCGGTTATCTCGCACAGCTGGGTCCGCTGCGTCTAGATCCGATCGACTTGACCGCCGTGTACGACAATCCCTTCTTCAGCCCGGATCCGTCGCGCAACGAAGAACTTGAAAACTACATGATCAACCTGCGTCGCGAGGGGGATTCCGTCGGCGCACGCGTCAATGTGGTCGCCACTGGAGTACCGCCTGGACTGGGTGAGCCGGTGTTCGATCGTCTCGATGCCGACATCGCGTACGCGATGATGAGCATCAATGCAGTGAAGGGCGTAGAGATTGGGGCGGGGTTTGCCTCAGTCGAACAAAAAGGCAGCCAGCACCGCGATGAGCTCACGCCGACGGGATTCAAAACTAACAACGCGGGCGGCGTGCTAGGCGGCATTAGCTCGGGACAGGACATCCTCGTCAGCATTGCGCTCAAGCCCACCTCGAGCATCATCATCCCGGGCCAGAGCATCGATCTGGACGGCAATTCGGTCGAGGTCGTTACGACAGGGCGTCACGATCCTTGTGTGGGACTGAGAGCAACGCCGATTGCTGAAGCGATGCTGGCGCTGGTGTTGATGGATCACTATCTGCGGCACCGCGCGCAGAACGCCGATGTGAAGAGCGTCACGCCGGTGATTCCCGCACAGACTAAATAAGCACTTCGAGTGTGATCCAGCGCGTGTTTTCGCGCGCAAAAGTTATCTTATGTGCAGTGTTTATTGTAGTGTTCGGCATCTCTTGCGCCGGGCGCTCTAACGAGTCCCAGTAGGTGCAGAGCGCGGCCGCGGCGATGGCGATCTCACGCGGCGCTTAGACGGGTCATTAACCCGCATGTGATCAAGCGATCGGTTTTGCTGTGTTGAGGCACTGATGAGCAAAGGTTGGAATGTGGCCGTGGTCGGTGCGACCGGGCTAGTGGGCGGCACGATGCTGTCCATTCTCGAGCAACGCAATTTCCCGGTGAATGAAATCTTCCCGCTGGCGAGTTCGCGCTCGGTGGGCAAGACGATTCGTTTTCGCGGGCGCGATGTGCCGGTGCAGGACCTCGAGACCTTCGATTTCTCTCGCACCCAAATAGGTTTGTTTTCAGCGGGTGCCTCCGTTTCGAAAGTCCATGCAGTGCGTGCCGGTCAAGCGGGGTGCGTGGTGGTCGATAACACCTCGCAGTTCCGCTATCAGGACGACGTGCCGCTGGTCGTGACCGAAGTCAATCCGCATGCAATCGCCGGCTACAAGAAGCACAACATCATCGCGAATCCGAATTGTTCGACGATGCAGATGCTCGTGGCATTGAAGCCGCTGCACGATGCGGCCGGTATTCAGCGCATCAACGTGTGCACATATCAGTCCGTGTCCGGCGGTGGGCAGAAGGCGATGAATGAACTGACCGAGCAGGTGCAAGCACTTGCGAACGGCGGTTCGGTGTCTCCGAAGGTGATTGCGAAGCAGATCGCGTACAACGCGGTGCCGCAAATCGACGTGTTCCTCGACAACGGCTACACCAAAGAAGAGATGAAGATGTTCTGGGAAACGCAAAAGATCCTGGAAGACACATCCATCAAGGTGAATGCGACGGCGGTGCGAGTGCCGGTCTATGTCGGTCACTCGGAGGCTGTGAATATTGAGACGCGTCGCAAGCTGACGGAAGGACAGGCGCGTGAGCTCTTGGCGAAGATGCCCGGCGTCGTCGTGATCGACGAGAGAAAGCCGGGTGGTTACCCAACGGCAGTGACGGAAGCGGCAGGGACTGATCCGGTGTACGTCGGGCGAATCAGGGAAGACCTGAGCCACGAGCACGGTCTGAATTTGTGGATCGTGTCCGATAACGTTCGCAAAGGAGCTGCGCTAAATAGCGTACAGATCGCTGAGATTTTGGTGAAAGATTATTTGTAAGCTATAGTTGCGCGCGCAAAGTCAAGAAGCACATGAGCTTTGACTACAGCTCGCGCCTAAGCAAAACGACCCCTAAAAAGGCCCTTGAAGGTCCGGAAATTATCTAGGGACGCTTCGGGACATGTATCGGGAGAGCTGATGAGAAGACAACT
Organism: Pseudomonadota bacterium; assembly: GCA_023391335.1. GTDB lineage: Bacteria > Pseudomonadota > Gammaproteobacteria > Steroidobacterales > Steroidobacteraceae > Steroidobacter. Next base: position 41,234 of record JAEWBG010000059.1, read on the forward strand.
GCCGCGCCTGCTGCTGACGGGCGCCCTGCTGTCCCCCGCAACGCTTTACGCGCTGGGGTTGGGTGAAATCCACACGAACTCCGCTTTGAACCAGCCATTCAATGCTGAGATCGAGTTGATTGGGCCCACCGCAGAAGAGCTGTCGTCACTTAAGGTGGGTCTCGCGAGCAACGATCTGTTCGCGCGCTACGGCATCGACCGTCCTGCGTTCCTCTCCTCTTTCAATTTCTCGGTGGGTCGCGGGTCTGATGGCCGTCCCACCATCAAAGTTAGTTCGAATCGTTCGGTTACGGAGCCGTTCGTAACCCTGCTCGTAGAGGCAAGCTGGGGTCGCGGTCGCTTGGTGCGCGAGTACACCGTGCTGCTCGATCCGCCGGTGTTCATGCCGTCGCAGCCTCAAGCGGCCCCACCGGTAACCACACCGCGTTCGGGCGCGCAGACCGAAGGTCGGATCGAACGTCAGCCAGCTCCGGCACCTCAAGCTCCAAGTCCAGAATCGACATCAACGCCGTTACCGGCGCCAGCGCCCGAGAGCGCTCCAGCTGCGGCTGCGCCAAGCGAAACGGTTCCGAGCGAAAGCGCACTTGGCGGCGAATACTCGGTGCAGCGTAACGACACGCTGTTCAGAATCGCGAGCCGCGTTAACCCAGGCCCGCGTCGCGTCGTCAACCAGACGATGATCGCGCTGTTCCGCGCGAATCCTCAGGCTTTCGGCGGCAATATCAATCGTCTGCGTGCCGGTGCCGTGCTGCGAATTCCGGAGATCTCGGAAATCGAAGCGATCTCCACGCAAGACGCAACGCAAGAAGTCGCTCGTCAAACGCAAGAGTGGAGTGGCGCGCAGCCGACTGAGACGGTGGAAGAAAGCAACCGTCTCCGGTTGGTCACACCGGAAGAAGCGCCGACCGCTCCCGCGCCTGCGCCGGCTACCACAGCTCAACCTGAAGCATCGGGCCGAGCGGGTACGACTACAGCCCCGAGCCAGGATCGCCGTTTGGGAGTGAATAATCCCGAATTGGCGGGTGCTCAGCAGAACGCTGCGCCGCCTGCACCCGAGGCAGAGACGCCTCCCGTTACCGAAGAAGCTCCAGCTCCTGTAGCCGAGGAGCCCGCGCCGACTGCCCAAGAGCCTGCGGCCGCACCAGAACAGCAACCCGTGAAGCGGCCGCCCGCACGTCCAGCGGCGCCACAGCCGGAAGAGCCTTCGCTGATGGAGCGAATCGGCGATTACTGGTGGGTGCTGGTACTGCTCGGCATCGTCGGCGTAATCGCGCTGATCGCAAACACGATTCGCAAGCGCCGCGAAGAATCGTCCGACTCGCTCGATTCGCTGCCACCGATGAGCTACGAGCCTGCCGTCGAGCGTTCGCGCCGGGCGGATTCGTTCGCGATGGACAATGACATCGAAGAACCCGTCGCAGCCGACGACGTGGAAGAACCCGCGCCCGTGACCACGCGTCGCGAACCGGCGCCGCGAGTTCCTGAGCCAGTTGAACCCGCTTACAACAAGGTGGGCGACGACACCCTCAGCAGCGAAACCTCCGTGCGTCTGGACCAGCAAGATGCGCTTGCGGAAGCCGACTTCCACATGGCGTACGGCTTGTACGATCAGGCCGCCGATCTGGTGAAAATCGCCATCGAGCGCGAACCGGATCGCCGTGATCTGAAATTGAAGTTGCTCGAGATCTACTTCGTCTGGGGCAACAAAGAACTGTTCTTGGATACCGCTCGCGATCTGCACTCCACGCGCGATCAGGCGGCGGCCGGCGAGTGGGACAAGATCGTCATCATGGGCAAGCAGATTGCTCCGGACGATTCGATGTTCAAAGGCGAGTCCGCATCGCCGCATATGGATTTGGTGGACGTCAACTTGGAAGGCGGCGAAAACCGCGTCGACGTCGATTTGTTCGCAGAGCCTGCAGCCACGGACGAGCCCGCTGGCTTGGATCTCGAATTCGGCAGCGGTGAGCACAAGGTCGCGAGCGACGGCGAGGATTTCGACCTGCTGTTGAATGAAGAAAAGTCAGGTGTCGAAGACGAGCCCACCCGCGAATTGGATCCGCTCGCTCGTACGCAAGAAACGCCGACGATCGAATCGCCGATTCTCGATAGGGATTCGACCAAATCACGAACGCTGGACAGCAGCGGCGCCGATCAGACTTCTGAGATTTCACTGGATGATCTCGGTCTCGACGTAGATCAAATGGACCAGTCGGGCGCGTTCGAGGAGACGACCAGTCTGGCGCGCGACACTGGATCCACCGAGATCGCCCGTCCGATCGCAGACGACGAAATGACCCAGCTGGCTCCATCGCTCAGCAGCATGGATCGCACGATGGAAGCGCCGCGGGTCGAGAAATTCGACATCGAAAGCACCGGCACCATCTATATCGATCACGTCGATCTATCGGGTGGCGGTGATACGGTTGAGCAGCGGCGTCCGGACGTTGACTCCACGGCATCACTGAAGCGCCCCAGCACGCTGGATGTGGATCTTGACGACCTTGGGGCTATCGAAACCAACGACACCATTCGTCACGCACGTCCCGATACAGAATTCTCGGACGTGTTCGATGACAAGGCCTCAGCGGAGCATCACGTCGATTTGGATGTCGGCGAACCTCTTGCTCACGAGGATTCATCGCCGACCAGCACTCGCGACGTGAACGAGATGGAACTGTCCGAACTCGAACCGGTGACGATGAGCGAAGTGGGGACCAAGCTCGATCTCGCTCGTGCCTACATGGATATGGGCGATCCGGATGGAGCGCGCAGCATTCTCGAAGAGGTTCTCCAGGAAGGTAATCCTGGTCAGAAGCAAGAAGCGAACCGCCTTCTGGAATCGATTCGCTGATTGCTGCGCTGGCTAGAGGCTGGAGGCTATAGGCTGGAGGTAGGCGCACTTCGTGCGCTTCCGGTTTGCTATTCTGACCCCAGCCCCCAGTCTCCCGTCTCCAGCCTCTTCCCTAATGCCTCGCATTGCGCTCGGACTTGAATACGACGGCAGCGCCTTCCGCGGCTGGCAAGCACAGGCCGATGCGCTCGGCGTGCAAACTCCTCTCGAACAGGCCCTCTCGCGGGTGGCCGATCATCCCATTGAAGTGACGGCTGCAGGCCGCACAGACGCGGGCGTTCACGCCAGCATGCAGGTTGTGCATTTCGACACGGAGTCAGTGCGCACCGCGCGGGGGTGGGTGCTCGGTGCAAACACCAACCTGCCTCCTCAGATCAGCGCCCTGTGGGCTCAGGAAGTGCCTCCTGCTTTTCATGCTCGCTACAGCGCGTTGGCTCGCCGCTATCGCTACTTGATTCTGAATCGCGGCTCGCGCCCGGCTTTGGATGCCAACCGCGTGTGTTGGATTCGAGATGCGCTCGATGCGCCGAGGATGCACGAAGCTGCGCAACTCTTGATCGGAGAGCACGATTTCTCTTCGTTTCGCGCAGCCGAGTGCCAAGCGCGAACCCCGATGCGCTGTGTCTATCGAATCGATGTCACCCGCGAGCGTGAGTTCGTGACGTTGGATGTCACCGCCAACGCGTTCTTACATCACATGGTGCGCAATATCGCTGGCGTCCTGATTGCGATTGGCGTCGGCGAACGACCGATCGAGTGGGTTGCAGAGGTCTTATCTGCGCGTGATCGCAAACAGGGCGGGGTCACTGCCGCACCTGGAGGGTTGTACCTCGCCGGGGTTCGCTATGCCGAGTCCCTACGCTTACCCAGTGAGAGCAGCCAATCCTGGGTCGCGGCTTGCCGCGCAAAGCCAGACGAAGTATAGATGCGCACTCTTTTGGACCGCCGCAATGCAGGCGTGAGCGGCCCTAAGCTCGTTGAGAAATAAAGGGTTTCGATAGATGACTTGGTTCGAGAAGATCATGCCTTCGCGTATCAAAACCGAACGCCGAACGCGCTCGGTTCCCGAAGGCTTGTGGATGAAATGCACCGCGTGCGATGCGGTGCTGTATCGCGCAGAGCTCGAACGCAACATGCATGTGTGTCCGAAATGCGGTCATCACATGCGTATCGGCGGTCGCGAACGCTTGGAGCACTTCCTGGACCCAGAAGGGGCTGAAGAGCTTGCCGCGAACGTCGAGCCCGAAGATCCGCTGAAGTTTCGCGATACGAAAAAATATCGCGATCGAGTTCTCCAGGCGCAGAAGACCACGCAAGAACGGGATGCGCTGATCGTGATGAGCGGGACGCTGCACGGGCTGCCGATTGTCGCCTGCGCATTCGAGTTTACTTTCATGGGCGGATCGATGGGTTCGGTCGTAGGCGAGCGATTCGTGCGTGCGGTCGAACATTGCTTGGAACATCGCAAACCGCTCATCTGCTTTTCTGCAAGCGGCGGTGCCCGGATGCAAGAAGCGTTGTTGTCGCTCCTGCAGATGGCGAAAACGAGTGCTGCGCTGGCGCGCATGGCCGAAGCGCGCTTGCCCTACATCTCAGTGTTGACTGATCCGACTACGGGTGGCGTCTCGGCGAGCTTGGCGATGCTCGGCGACGTCAACATCGGCGAGCCTAAAGCGCTGATCGGATTCGCTGGTGCGCGCGTGATTCAGCAGACCGTTCGCGAGACGCTGCCGGAAGGATTTCAACGCAGCGAATTTCTGTTAGAGCACGGCGCCATCGACATGATCGTGGATCGGCGCGACATGCGCGATCGTATCGCGGGCTTGCTGACGATGTTCCTGCAAAAACCCGCACCGCAGGCCTGATCTGCGCCGCGCGGTTGGGTGGAATTCGTAGGGCTTCGAACCGCGCCGCAGCAGCATCCGATTGTTCATTCTCAACGAGTTCAGTTCGCTTCCATGAAGCACGCGACGCTTGCGGATTGGCTGTCATGGCAAGAGACGCTTCATCCGAGAGCGATCGATTTGGGCCTCGAGCGGCTGCAGCGCACGCTTTTGCGTCTTCGCTGGCAGCGTCCGACGTGCCCTGTCATTACGGTAGCGGGCACGAATGGCAAAGGCTCTACGGTTGCGCTGCTCGCGCGGATCTATGCGGAACAGGGCTATCGGACCGCAACCTTCACGTCACCCCATCTTCTTCAGTACAACGAACGCATTTGTATCTCCGAGCATCCGGTTTCCGACGAATCGCTCATCGCGACTTTCGAGCGAATCGATGCGGCACGCGAGGATGAGACGCTCACGTTCTTCGAATTCAATACGCTCGCTGCACTGTTGATCTTCGAAACCGCTAAGCCGGATCTTGTGATTCTCGAGGTCGGCATGGGGGGGCGGCTTGATGCGGTAAACATCGTCGATGCCGACGTGGCAGTGATTACCTCGATCGCCCTGGATCACTGCGAGTGGTTGGGAACTGACGTCGAAGCGATCGGCCGCGAAAAGGCCGGAATCATGAGGGCCGGGCGGCCTGTGATGTTCGGCGACAGGGCAATGCCCAAGTCGATAACCGCCGTCGCATCCGACGTGGGCGCGGTGCTCTTTCGACTCGGGGCAGAGTTCGACTGGCAGCGCAATGGCGATGAATGGAATTGGCGCGGACTCGGCACGGCATTCTCGAATCTGCCGCGCCCCGCGTTGCATGGTGAGATTCAATACAACAACGCATCCGCAGTGCTGGCGACCATCGCCGCACTTGGAGATCGGTTGCCGGTCGAACCTGCGGCGATTGATCGAGGCCTTCGCACCGTGAACTTGCGGGGCCGCTTCGAGGCCGTTCCAAATCCCAGAAGTGCCGCGCGATGGATCGTCGATGTCGCTCACAATCCAGCAGCTGCACAGACGCTGGCAGCTCAACTTGAGCGCGCACCGACTACGGGCCGAACCATTGCGGTGTGCGGAATACTCGGCGACAAGGACGTGGAGGGCGTCGTGGCGACCCTCAAAGATCGCGTTGATGTGTGGATCGTCTGCAGTCTGGCGAGCGCCAGAGCATTGCCGGTTTCAGATCTCGCTGCCCGATTCGGTTCCGCCGGGGTAACAGTGGCTCATCGAGCGGATGATGTTACGAGCGCGTGCGCGATTGCAGAGCGGATAGCGCAGTCCGACGACCGAGTCATCGTGTTTGGGTCTTTCCTGACCGCCGCCGCGGCGATCGAGTACTTGGGCCGCTGAAACGCATTCTGTTGAATGGCCTGTCGATAGCGGAGGATAGAAACTCGCATCGAACCCGTGTCGCCCTTTTATACTTCGCGCCGTGGAGCGACTCGTAAAAGAACGTCTGGTTGGCGCCGCAGTGCTGCTTGCAGCTGCCGTGATTCTCATTCCAGAAATGCTGTCCGGCCCGAAGCACGAGCAGGCGAGGCCGTCTGCTGCGCTTCCCGACAACTCGCCGACGAAGACTTACACGATCGATCTCAGTCAACCTGCGCAAGCCCCGGCGGTTTCAAGCGCCCCTGAGCAAGCAGAGACGACCGCTGCGCCTCCTCCCGAGTCAGCTGATTTGCAGTCGCTCACCCCGATTGAGGCGAGCCCTGAATCGACTGTGCAGCAAAGCGAATCGACGCCTCAGGAATCTCATACGTCGACTAGCAGACCCGCACCCGACGTTCAGGCGCAAGCGTCGCGCCCCGCTGCTGCTGTACCGATGGCCGCAAAGCCCGCGCCAGAGCCGAGCGCATCCACTGCGAAACCAGCACCCGTTGCTTCCGATCGGACCGTCCCCACATCCAGGGGCTGGGCAGTTCAGCTGGGCAGCTTCTCGAAGCGAGAGACCGCGGAGCATCTGGCCCAGCAGGTCAGCAGCAAGGGGCACAAAGCGTTTGTGATGCCGGTGAAGTCAGGGAACGGTACTTTGTATCGCGTTCGAGTAGGGCCGCTGCAGGATCGGGCCGCGGCTGACGCCCTGCAGCGTCAGCTCAAGAGCGAGAACTCCGGCGCCACTGTCGTGCCTCATCCTTGAGCGGAATTGGGACGCTTCTTGGGCACGTTCGAAGGGGCACTGGTAGAATCTGCGCCGCCGCATCGGCATCGCTGTATGCGAGCCTTTCGGCATTCCTCATGTCGCCTTTCGTCCGTTAGTCTCAGTTCGCATCGCCGCCTATGAATGGTGCTGATTACTTGATCTTGGGCGTGCTCGTCGCATCGATGGCCCTTGGCATGGTGCGAGGCTTTGTGCGCGAAGCGATCGGGTTGTTGGCATGGTTGGGCGGCTTGTGGTTGGCATGGCGCTATGCGCCGTTGGTCGAGCACTACTTGGGCGGCGCAGTCGGCAAACCGCCTGCGAGCACCTGGACTGCACGTCTTTTAATTCTCCTCGCCGTGTTGATCGTCGGCTGGCTCTTTGCTGCCGCGCTGAGTTATCTGCTCAGACATTCGGGTCTGAGCTTGCTGGTGGATCGATTGCTGGGTCTGTTCTTCGGTGTCGTACGCGGTGCCGTCGTGATTGCAGTCTTCGTCCTGCTCGCCCAGTTCGTGGAACTACCGCGCGTCGGATGGTGGAAACAATCTCGATTGCTTCCTTATGCGGAAGAAGCTGCGGGCTGGCTGCAAACCTTCGCCGAAACAGGCATGAACTTGGTTGACGTCAAGGCGCATCGCACCGATGCGAGTGGGCGTCATATCGTGAGGAGCTGATCATGTGCGGTATTGTCGGAATCGTTGGCCATTCGCCTGCGAATCAACAGTTGTACGACGCACTGACGGTGCTGCAACATCGCGGTCAGGATGCTGCAGGCATCATGACCTGCCACGAAGGCGAACTGTTTCTGCGTAAGCAGACAGGTCTGGTGCGCGATGTGTTCCAGCATCGGCACATGTTGGCGCTCAAGGGCAATATCGGCATCGGCCATGTGCGCTATCCCACCGCAGGTTGCGATACCTCCTCAGAAGCGCAGCCATTCTTCGTCAACTCACCCTACGGAATTTGCCTCGGTCACAATGGCAACCTCACGAACGCGACTGAACTCGCTGAAGTGCTGATTCGCGAAGATCGTCGCCATCTCAACACGAGCTCGGATTCGGAAGTCCTGCTCAACGTGTTGGCGAGCGAGTTGTCGCACGCAGGCACGCCGCGCGCTTCGGCCCAAGATATTTTCAGTGCGGTGAGCGCAGTCTATCGACGCGCGCGCGGCGGGTTTGCGGTGGTTTCGATGATCGTGGGCCATGGGTTGCTTGGATTCCGCGATCCACATGGCATTCGCCCGCTTGTTATCGGGCGCCGCGACCACGCGCAGGGTCCTGAGTACATGCTGGCATCCGAAAGCGTCGCGCTCGATCAAGCTGGATTCACTTTGTTGCGCGACGTTGGGCCGGGCGAAGCGGTGTTCATCGATGAACATGGACGCTTTTATTCGCAGCAATGCGTGGCGGTCGATCGCCACACGCCCTGCATCTTCGAATACGTTTATTTCGCGCGACCCGATTCCATCATCGACAACATCTCGGTACATAAAGCGCGATTGCGTATGGGCGACCTGCTTGCCGAAAAAATTCGTCGCGTCTGGCCGGATCACGACATCGATGTGGTAATTCCGATTCCCGACACGAGTCGCACCGCCGCTGTCCAAGTGGCGCAACTGCTCGGCATCAAGTATCGCGAAGGGTTCGTGAAGAATCGCTACATTGGCCGCACGTTCATCATGCCGGGTCAGGAGCAGCGCGCGAAATCGGTACGCTCGAAGCTGAATGTGATCGATCTGGAGTTCCGCGGTAAGAATGTGCTGCTGATCGATGACTCCATCGTGCGCGGTACAACTTCCGCGCAAATCATCGACCTGGCTCGTGAGGCTGGCGCGCGCCGCGTGTACTTCGCCTCCGCCGCACCGCCGGTGCGTTATGCGAACGTATATGGCATCGATATGCCGGCGAGTTCTGAGCTCGTCGCTGCCGGGCGCACGGAAGAAGAAGTGGCACGCTTGATCGGCGCTGACCGGTTGATCTATCAGGATCTCGAAGATCTCATCCGGGCCTGCACGCATCACGATTCGCAGATCCACGCGTTCGATGACTCGTGCTTCTCCGGCAACTACGTCACGGGCGATGTCACGCCTGAATATTTGGCGAGACTGCAACAAGAGCGCTCAGATTTGGCCAAGGCGCAGCGACGTCAAGTCAATCGCAGTTCGTTGAAAGCGATACGCGCGGTCTGACGCTGCTCTCACGTCAAGTCTTCGCATGAGTGCAGCAGGGCGACTGGCGAGCAACAGCGCGATCGTCGCCCCTCGCTTCCTCATAGTCAGCGACCATACGCCGCTCGCTCGCTCGCTCGAGCAACACCTCTCGATTGTCTTCCCGGATGCGGAGTGCCGCATCCATGCTCCGAAGCACTCGGGGCGATTCCATTCGGCTTTCACTGCGGTCGGTTACGACGCTGTGCTGCTCGATTATTCTGTGGACAATAATCGCGGCATCGAGTGGCTCGAAAATCTACTGCACCGGCCGGAGTTTCCGCCGGTTTTGTTCGTAGCGCCAGGCGAAGATCCTGCACTTGCCACGCGCGCGGTGGATTGTGGCGCAGTCGATTCACTCGTGCGGGAACGGATCGAAACGCGACGCATGGCGAGCGCGTTGAAAGATGCGGTGCAACGTCGACGTCACGATGTGGCACTGCTGCGAACTGGCAGTCGCTTGAACGACTTGTGCCGCTTCGGGTCGATCACGATTCTGGGCCATCGGTTCGTCAAGGAACTCGCGACCGGCGGCACATCCATGGTTTATCTCGCCGAAAGCGAGCGCGCCGGTGAGATGGTCGTGCTCAAGGTTTTGCGAGACGAACCCAACGTGAGCTCGCACACACAGTTCCAACGCTTCCTGCAAGAGTACGAATTGATCTCGAAGATTCGTCATCCCAATGTCGTACGAATCGTCGATTTGGGAATTGCGGACGACCACGCTTACATCGCGATGGAATACTTCGCACGCGGCGACTTGCGATCCCAGATCTCTCAAGGGATGGGTCCGGTGCAGGCATTGAATTATTTAGCGCAGATGGCGAGTGCTCTGGATGCCGTGCATGACGTCGGTGTGCTGCATCGAGACTTGAAGCCGGGCAACATCATGGTGCGCACGGATGACTCAGTGGCGATCATCGATTTCGGGCTCGCGAAGCGCTCGCAACAAGCGCTGGAAATCACCGGTGCCGGAGTCATTTTCGGTACGCCGTTTTATATGAGCCCGGAGCAAGGGCACGGACGCGATCTGGACGTACGCAGCGACTTGTACAGCTTAGGCGTCGTGTTCTACGAGATGCTGACGGGGCGTAAGCCGTTCGTGGCTCCAACGCCGATGGCCGTCATTTACATGCACGGCAATGCTCCAGTGCCGGTATTGAACGAGCCGCTCGATCGCTTGCAGCCGCTCATCGACCGGTTGCTTGCGAAAGATCCCAATGATCGTTTCGCATCCTCAGCGGAATTGATCGCCGCAATTGCTGCAATCGACCGGACCGGACTTGAATGAACGCCGTCGCCATCCCGTTACCACACTCCATTCTCGCCGCCCCAACGCCGGTGCGCTGGTATGAAGTTGCCGCGGAGCGCTGGCAAGAGCTGCTGATCGACCACGCCAATTGTGAGAAGAAGGCCGCATCGACCGCGTTGAGTTTGATTTTCACTTATCCAGAGGATGTGCAGCTGACTCAGCGCATGTCGCGCCTTGCCCGAGAAGAGTTGCGGCATTTCGAGCAAGTTCAGCAACTCATGTCTGAGCTGAAGGTCTCGTTCATTCGCATGGCGCCGTCACGCTATGCCGACGGCCTGCGTCGATCGCTGCGCAAGGATGAGCCGGGGCGTTTGTTGGATTTACTTCTGTGCGGCGCGTTGATCGAGGCTCGCTCATGCGAGCGATTCGTCGGGCTTGCTCCGCGCTTGCAGGACCCGCTTGCGAAGTTTTATGCGGCGCTTGCGCACTCTGAGGCGCGGCACGGAAGTTTGTACTTGAAGTTGGCTGAGGCGAGGGCGCATGGAACCGATTGGCTGACAAGGCTTGCCAATCTTGCGCAAGTCGAGGCAGAGCTGATCACTAGCCCCGACCCTCAATTTCGATTCCATTCCGGCCTGCCGCAGGTCTAGGCGGCGCGCTTGAGTCCTGCGAGTTCATAGCCGTCGCGATTCCATCGCAAGACGCTGCCTTGTTCGTACCAATCGCCGAGCACGATCCTTGTGGCGGGCTTTGCGTCCACTGAGAGCTGATGGACCGCTGGTCGGTGCGTATGCCCGTGAATCATGCAATCCACGCCGTATCGTTTGAGAGTTGCCACCACCTCGCCTTGGTTCACGTCCATGATCTGCGGCGCGGCGCGATCCATTGCCTGGATGTGTGCTTTGCTTCCTTCGCGCATGCGCGCCGCAAGCCGTTGCCGTTGTCGCAGACTTAAGCGACGCATGACGAACTGCACGAAGGGATTGCGAACAATTCGCCGCAGTCGTTGATACGACGGATCGTCTATACACAGGGTATCGCCGTGCAGGAGCAGCACTCGGCGGCCGTATAGATCGACGACCGTGCCGTCCTCAATGAGTTCTGCTCCCGTTTCGCGAGCGAAGCGCGTGCCGAGCAGGAAGTCACGATTGCCGTGCATCACGTAACAGCGCACGCCTTTCGAGGTCGTTTGCTTGAGGGCGGCGATGATGCGGCGCTTGTCCCGGTCGGGATCGTCATCCCCAATCCAGGCTTCGAATAAATCGCCGAGGATGTAGAGCGCTTCGGCGTGGACGGCTTCGTTATCCAAGAAGCTCAAGAACTGAGCAGTGATCTCCGGATGCGTCGCATCGAGATGCAAATCGGAGATGAAAAGCGTGGTCACGAACGTCAGCGCTGCGTGGGAGCTGCAACGTTCGGGGCGTTTGGTTTGGCTCCCGGTGTGCCGAGTTCTTCTACCTTCTGAATGACGACGTTCTTCATCGGCGCATCGCGCTCGAAGGGTCCGACTTGGCCCGTGGCCACAGCTCCAATCTGATCTACGACGTTCATACCTTCCACAATGCGGCCGAATACCGCGTAGCCCCAGCGGCTGGGCTTAGGATCGAGGCTCAGGTTGTCCGCAAGGTTGATATAGAACTGCGAGGTGCCGCTGTGGGGTTCGGCTGTCCGCGCCATGCCGACAGTTCCGCGCACGTTCGATAAACCGTTTCCCGATTCGTTCGGCACTGCTGCATGCGTAGGCTTTTCCACGAACTTTTCGTCGTAGCCGCCGCCCTGCGCCACAAAGTTCGCAATCACGCGATGGAAAATCGTGCCTTCATAGTGCCCAGAGCGCGCGTAGTCGAGGAAATTGCTGACGGATAGAGGAGCGCGCTCTGGATCGAGTTCGATCACGAATGCGCCGAGATTCGTCTGCACCCGCACACGAGGGGCTTGCTGCGCCTGAGCTGCGTGTGAAATCGGCAGGAGAGCGAGAGCACAGATCAAGCCGAGAATTCGCATGGTTCGGTACCGCAGTGAGAAGACGCGCGAATGGTACCAAAGTGTCTCGCCGGATCTGGGGTTCTCAGCCGATATGCTTGCGATGGATGGGGCGTATAGAATGCGCGCTCCCCACGATCTGCCTGCCTAGATGACATCCACACCCTTCGTCACGCGCTTCGCCCCGAGTCCAACGGGCATGTTGCACCTAGGCAATGCGCGAACCGCGTTGCTCAGTTATTTGGCTGCGCGTAAGAGCGGCGGCCGCTTCATTCTGCGCATCGAAGATACCGATGAGGCACGCTCTCAGGAAAGTTACACAGAGCGCTTGCTCGAAGACCTGCGTTGGTTGGGACTCGAGTGGGACGAGGGCCCAGATGTAGGCGGGCCTCATCCTCCTTATCGCCAGCAGCAGCGCCGCGCTATTTACGAAGAGTGGTTGCAGAAACTCGATGCGTTCGGACTGACGTATCCGTGCTTCTGCACGCCTACGGAATTGAACCTCTCTCGAAAGCGTCAGTTGGCTGCGGGTAAACCGCCACGCTATCCAGGAACGTGCCGCAATTTGACCGCTGAACAGCGGGCCGAGCGTAGCCTTCGGGGATTGCCGGCGGCGCTGCGGTTCCGGGTGCCGAATGGACAGATCGTTGCATTCAACGATCTCGTGCACGGCGAGCAGAAATTCAACTCTGACGATATCGGCGATTTCATCATCCGTCGTACCGATGGCAGTACTGCATTTTTCTTCTCGAACGCGTTGGACGATTCGTTGATGGGCGTAACGCTCGTCTTGCGTGGCGACGACCACATGACGAACACGCCACGTCAGTTGTTGATCCTGCAAGCGCTCGGACTTCCGACTCCGCAGTACGCACACGTCGCACTGCTGCTAGGTATGGATGGCGCACCGCTGTCGAAACGACATGGCGCGATGAGCCTCCAGGACCTGCGTGAACGCGGCTTCCTCGCGGGCGCGGTCAGCAATCAATTGGTGCGACTAGGTCATACCTGCGCGAGCGATGCATTTTTGGATCCGGACGCCTTAGTACGCGAGTTCGACATCGCGCGATTGGGCAAGGCGGCTGCAAAGTTCGACGAAGCGCAGTTGCTGCATTGGCAGAGAGAGGCCGTCGCGCATCTCTCCGCAGAGGACTTTCGCAACTGGATCGGAGTGAAGTTGCCGCAGCAATTGAACGATGAGCAGATTGAAAAATTCATGACCGCGATTCGTCACAACGTTGCGTTTCCAATCGATGCTCAGCAATGGGCGGACGTGATTTTTGGTGCGGCCCCACTGATGCACGAAGAAGCTCGCGTAGCGATTCAAACTGCTGGCCCCGACTTCTTTGCGCGCGCACATGAAGTGTTCAGTCGCGGAGTTGCGGAGCTCAAGGAAAATACGAAGGAGCTCGGTCGCGTCACTGGGCGCAAAGGGCCGGCGCTTTTCATGCCGCTGCGCGCAGCACTAACTGGCGCAACGCATGGGCCAGAGTTGGCGCCGATCGTGGCCTTGCTGACGCCCGATCAAATTCGTGAGCGTCTGACCAGCGCTCAAAACATGGCCGCGTGATGCTGATTTTCAATTCGCTGACAGGGCAGAAGGAAGAACTGCGTCCGCTCGAGCCTGGTGCTGTGCGGATTTACGTTTGTGGCGACACCGTTTATGACTTCTGCCACATCGGTCATGCGCGCTCGAAGATGGCCTTCGATATCGTGCGGCGCTATCTCGCATTCAGTGGGCTCAAGGTGACCTTCGTTCGCAACATCACGGACATCGACGACAAGATCATCAAGCGCGCTGCCGAGAACAACGAATCCGTCCAGGCGCTCACGTCGCGTTTTATCGCTGCGATGCATGAGGATTACGATCGTCTCGGAATCTTGCGTCCGGATAGCGAGCCACGCGCAACTCACCACATCCCGACGATCATTGCGATCACGCAAAAACTGATCGAGAAAGGCTATGCGTACGTCGCGAGCAACGGTGACGTGATGTATTCGGTCGCCAAGTTCGAAGGATACGGAAAGTTATCGGGCAAGCATCTTGCCGACTTGCGTGCCGGCGCGCGTGTTGCTGTCGACGACGCAAAGCGCGATCCCCTGGACTTCGTGCTTTGGAAGCAAGCGAAACCGGGTGAGCCTTTCTGGGCTTCGCCTTGGGGCGACGGACGGCCCGGCTGGCATATCGAATGCTCGGCCATGTGTTTGGACATTCTGGGTACGCACTTCGATATTCACGGTGGCGGAACGGATTTGAAGTTTCCGCACCATGAGAATGAGATCGCACAGTCGTGTGCGGCGACGGGCGATAAATTCGCGAACATTTGGATGCACAACGGCTTCGTCAACGTCGACAACGAAAAGATGTCGAAGTCGTTGAACAACTTTTTCCGCATTCGCGATGTGCTCGATTCGGGTCACGTTCGAGATCCGGAAGTGCTGCGCTACTTTCTGATCGCGAGTCACTATCGCGGTCCGATCAATTATTCGCTCGTGCAGATCGAACAGGCGGATGCGGCGTTAACTCGTCTGTACACCGCGCTGCGCGACGTTGACTCATCGTGCGCTTATGAAGCTGGCGACGCGACACGACGCTTCAAAGAAGTCATGGACGATGACTTCAACACGCCCGAAGCCATCGCTGTACTACAAACGCTCGCGACAGAAGTGAACAAGGCCAAATCTGCGCAGGATCCGACCCGCGCTTCGCAACTCGCAAGAGAACTGCGCGAGTTGGGCGGCGTGTTGGGTTTGCTGCAACTTGCGCCCGAGGAATTCTTACGCAAGCCCTCGCGTGCTCCGTCCGACGCACAAGGGGCTGGCCTTAGCGACGACCAAATTGAACAGCTCATTGCTGCTCGGGCCGCGGCGAGAAAGGCGAAAGACTTCAAAGAATCCGACCGCATTCGCGATGAGCTATTGACGGCCGGCATTGCACTCGAAGACAAGCCGGGTGGCACGACCACTTGGCGCAGGACATAAGCGGGGCGCCCGTTCAGGTTCTCATCTGCAGTCACTCATCTTTCAAATTGACGCTCTGGAGCCCCATCCGTATGATTCGCGGCCCGAGCGGAGCCGGGTTGCTGTCGGGGCATGGCGCAGTCTGGTAGCGCATCTGCTTTGGGAGCAGAGGGTCGCAGGTTCGAATCCTGCTGCCCCGACCATTCCGGTTCCTGAAGCGTTGAGTCGGTGAGTTTGGAACGCTGCGCCCGTAGCTCAGCTGGATAGAGCACCGGCCTTCTAAGCCGGGGGTCGCAGGTTCGAGTCCTGCCGGGCGCGCCATTGGCGCGGAACGGTGGACGAGAACGTGCGAAATGACGTACGCGTCATCGCAGGTTCGACAAAAATCGCCGGGAGCGATTTTTGAACAGACGTCAGGCTGGCCTCGAAGAGGTGCCGGCCAGGACGGCGAAGGCATATTTCCTGCCGGGCGCGCCACTGGCGCTGTGAGGCAGGACGGAGTAAATGAAATTCTCTGGCGAAGCGCATTGAGCGTTACGTGAGAGTGCGGTGCAAATGCATCGCAGCATTGGACGATGGTGGACGTAGCTCAGTTGGTAGAGCCCCGGATTGTGATTCCGGCCGTCGTGGGTTCGAGTCCCATCGTCCACCCCATTCCTAGTGGATAGCGGATGGCGGGCAGTGACTAGGAAGAGAGTCTTCCGAGACCGCCAAAAGTAGACCGCAGCGGGAAGTTTGGGCAGTTCTTCTGACCATTCACGATCCGCCAGTCACGAGTCACGTCGATGTGGGCTGTTAGCTCAATTGGTAGAGCAGCTGACTCTTAATCAGTTGGTTATAGGTTCGAGTCCTATACGGCCCACCACTTTCCTTCGCGCCCTGCGCCCCCTGATTCGATCCAAAACACGCCGCTTGCGGTTCCTGAAACTCGGCTTCGCCCGGGGCTGCTCAGCCGTTGACGTGTCCGCCCCAGCGGTTCAGAAACAGGGTGATTTCAAGCCTTCCTTAGGTATACTCCGCGGCCCGCTGCGTCGGTCGGCCGATGCAGAGTACGCGCCTGGATAAGCAATCCCAGACGCTCGGCCGCGAAAGTGGCGGAACTGGTAGACGCGCTGGATTTAGGTTCCAGTGGGTAACCCCCGTGAGGGTTCGAGTCCCTCCTTTCGCACCACTGATATGAGTGGGCACCGTGCTTCAACACAGAGGTCTTGATCAATGCACGTTTCGGTAGAGTCGACCGGCACGCTCGAGCGCCGGATGGAAGTTCAGGTGCCTGCTGAGCGCATTCAGAAGGCAGTCGACGAACGCCTGCAGAAGCTCAGTCGCACGGTTCGTTTGAAGGGCTTCCGTCCCGGCAAGGTTCCGGTGAAGGTCGTGCGTCAGCAGTTCGGCGAGCAAGTTCGCCAAGAAGTGCTCGGCGATGTCGTGCAGTCGACGTTTGCGGAGGCGGTTTCTCAAGAGAAGCTCACGCCCGCCGGCGGACCTCGCATCGAGCCGCTGAATCTGGAGCAGGGCGGTGATCTCAAATACCGCGCCACGTTCGAAATCGTGCCCCCCATTCAACTTGCACCTGTCGAGAACCTCGAAATTGCGCGTCCCGCGGTGGAAGTCACGCCAGCCGACGTCGAGACGATGATTCAGAACCTGCGTGAACAGCGTCCTATTTATACGGCGGTCGATCGCGAAGCGAAGGACACGGATCGCGTCACCATCGACTTCGAGGGTACGGTCGATGGGCAGCCGTTCGAAGGCAACAAGGGCGAGAACATTGCGATCGTCATCGGGGCCGGCCGCATGCTCGCGGACTTCGAAGCAGGCCTCAAAGGTGCAAAGCCCGGTGAGCAGAAGACGATCGAGCTGGTTTTCCCGGAGAACTATCCCGCGGATCTCGCTGGTAAGAAGGCAGTGTTCGCCATCAACGTGAAGAGCGTCGAAGAACGCACGCTCCCCGAGCTCGATGACGCGTTCTGCAAATCGTTCGGCATCGAGCAGGGCGGTGCGGAGCAGTTGCGCAAGGAAGTGGAAGAGAACATGAAGACCGAGCTGGCCGATGCGGTGCGCTCGAATGTGAAGAAGCAGGTAATGGATGGCCTCTTGGCGGCCAACCAGGTCGAGCTGCCGAAGACCATGGTCGACACGCAAGTGCGCGAGCTCCAAGTCGATGCGGCGCGTCGCATGGGCGCACGCGATGCCTCGCAGATTCCGCCTGCGGAGAACTTCATGGAAGCGGCGCGGCGCAGAGTTGCGTTGACGTTGCTGGTCAGTGAATTGGTGCGGAGCGCCGGAATTAAGGTGAATCAATCGCAGGTGATGGCGCGCTTTCAAGAACTCGCGCAGCAGCTCGATGACCCTGCGCAGGCGCTACAAACGTATCGCCAAAATCCGCAATTGCAGCGGCAGATGGAAGCCTCGGTGCTCGAGGACCAGGTTGTCGAGTGGGTGTTGGAGCGCGCTCGGGTGACGGATAAGCCGTCGACCTTTAAAGAAGTGATGAACTTCGGCGCGTAGAGTGCCTGCGTATGGCGTGCTCGTTGGGAGTGAGGTAGAAAGCTCAAATCGAGGACTTGCTCATTGCAAGTTCGTCCCCACTTCAGCGAGCACACTTTAGATCAAAGGCCACAGTCGAATGAGTCGCGGAGCTATGAACCTAGTCCCAATGGTCGTCGAGCAAACGGCTCGCGGCGAACGTGCTTATGACATCTATTCGCGCCTGTTGAAGGAGCGAGTGATCTTCATCGTGGGTCCGATCGAGGACCATATGGCGAATTTGATCGTGGCGCAGCTGTTGTTCTTGGAGTCCGAGAACCCGGAAAAGGACATCGCGCTGTACATCAATTCTCCTGGTGGTTCGGTGAGCGCGGGCCTCTCGATCTACGACACGATGCAATTCATCAAGCCAGACGTAAGCACCATGTGCGTAGGTCAGGCAGCCAGCATGGGAGCAGTGCTCCTGGCGGGGGGCGCCAAGGGGAAGCGTTTCTCGTTGCCGCACTCGCGCATCATGATTCACCAGCCATTGGCTGGCTTTCAGGGCCAAGCTTCAGACATCGACATTCACGCCCGCGAGGTGCTCGAAACCCGCGACCGCCTGAATCGAATCCTGTCCAAACATACTGGCCAAACGATCGACAAGATCCGCCAGGACACCGATCGCGACAATTTCATGGGTGGCGAGGCGGCATGCGCCTATGGATTGATCGACCGCGTTATGGAACGGCGCGGTGAGGCCACGGCAGCAGCAGCGACACCGTCTGCTAAGTAACTCACTTCCATCGGTTTTTTACTTACTCCGGGGCAGATCTTCGGCCCGGAGCAGGGCGTCTTTGCAGCTTGATGGCGCTGCGTGCTATATAGCCCCGACACCGTTTTCTTGCCCGAAAACGGTGGTTCGCGCTGACCTTCGAGGGTGATCCATGTCCGACGATTCCCGCGGCAAACACGATGACGGCAAGCTGCTCTACTGCTCTTTCTGCGGAAAGAGCCAGCACGAAGTGCGCAAGCTCATCGCTGGCCCATCTGTGTTCGTATGCGATGAGTGTGTAGAGCTCTGCAACGACATTATCCGCGAGGAGCTCGAAGAGCGCGCCGAGCGCACTCGCGACAAGCTGCCCCGCCCTCACGAGATCAAGAAAGTGCTGGATGAGTACGTGATCGGCCAGCAGCGCGCCAAGAAGGTGCTGTCGGTTGCGGTCTACAACCATTACAAGCGCTTGCAGACCAAGACCTCCGAGCAGCGTTCGAAGGACGAGGTCGAGCTCGCCAAGAGCAATATCTTGCTGATTGGCCCGACGGGTTGCGGCAAGACCTTGCTCGCCGAGACATTAGCCCGCCTGCTCAACGTGCCGTTTACGATTGCCGACGCAACCACCCTCACGGAAGCGGGCTATGTCGGTGAGGACGTCGAGAACATCATTCAAAAGCTGCTACAGAAGTGCGACTACGATGTTGAGAAGGCGCAGACCGGTATCGTCTACATCGACGAGATCGACAAGATTTCGCGCAAGTCTGACAACCCTTCGATCACACGCGATGTGTCTGGCGAAGGTGTGCAGCAGGCACTGTTGAAGCTTATCGAAGGCACGATTGCTTCCGTGCCGCCGCAGGGCGGCCGCAAGCATCCGCAGCAGGAATTCTTGCAGGTCGATACTTCGAACATTCTGTTTATATGCGGCGGCGCATTCGCGGGTCTGGAAAAGATCATCATGAACCGCACCCAAAAGACCGGCATTGGCTTCACGGCCGATGTGCGCCAGCAGAGCGAACGGCCGCATGGGAGCGACGTGTTCCATGACGTCGAGCCGGAGGATCTGATCAAGTACGGTTTGATTCCGGAATTCGTCGGTCGTCTGCCGGTTGTCGCAACGCTCGATGAACTCGATGAATCTGCGCTCGTCTCCATTTTGCTCGAGCCGAAGAACGCGTTGAGCAAGCAGTACCGCAAGCTATTCGACATGGAAGGCGTGGAGCTGGAGTTCCGTCCGGACGCACTCAAGGCAGTGGCCAAGAAAGCAATGCAGCGTAAAACCGGTGCTCGCGGCTTACGCACCATCCTCGAGAACATCCTGCTCGAGACGATGTACGAATTGCCGTCTTTGAGAAATGTACAGAAAGTGGTCGTCGACGAGAGCGTCATCCTGGGAGAGAGCAAGCCGTACATTCTTTATGGCAATGCCGAAGATGCACGGTTATCCGCTGTTGAGGAGCGACGTCCGACAGGTAGCGATCATCATTGATCGCGGACCGGACGGTGAGGAATCAACAGGGCGCTTCGAGCGCCCTGTTTTGTTTTTAGCGGTGGAGTTTCGATCGATGTCGCCGTACGCACCACACGCTGAGATGAATCTCTGCGTCGCAATGAGTTCATCCCTGCATTTCAAATGTGACGTGCGCCGCATCGGCAAAACCCGAAAGAATCTGCGCTCCTAAACGCTAGCGAGCGCGCTGTGCTTCCGGTATTTTCCTTAAACACATCTGCGATTCTTCCGTTTCGCAGCAGGACGACTCACATATAGGTACTCCGCGTGAGCACAGATACTCCCGAAAACGCATCCCCAGAGAACTCGCAACCTGGCAGCCCCACGGCGATCCCCGTGCTGCCGCTGCGTGATGTCGTCGTCTATCCCCACATGGTCATTCCACTGTTCGTGGGGCGCGAGAAATCCATTCTCGCCCTCGATCAGGCGATGCGCTCCGGCAAGCAGATTCTGCTGGTCGCCCAAAAGCAAGCCGATGTGGACGATCCCAGCGCTCAGGATCTGTACCGTCTAGGCACGGTCGCGACGATTCTGCAGTTGCTCAAGCTGCCGGACGGCACCGTCAAGGTGCTCGTTGAAGGTGCTGAGCGCGCCAAGATCGAGAAGCTCAACACCGGCCAATTCTTCTCGGCCGAGATCAGCCCATACAAAGATATCGAGCAGTACGACGACCGCGAAATGGATGTGCTCGCGCGTTCGGTGACGTCCCAGTTCGAGCAGTACGTAAAGCTGAATCGCAAGGTGCCGCCGGAGGTGCTGACAGCCCTTGCCGGCATCGAACAGCCTGGCCGACTCGCGGATAACGTGGCGGCGCACATGTCGCTGAAGCTCGATGCCAAGCAGAAGGTGCTCGAGATCCAAGACGTTCGCAAACGCCTCGAACACATCCTCGCTCTCATCGAAGGCGAAATGGATGTACTGCAAATCGAGAAGCGCATCCGTGGCCGCGTGAAGCAGCAGATGGAAAAGAGCCAGCGCGAGTACTACCTAAATGAGCAGATGAAGGCCATTCAGAAGGAACTCGGCGAAATCGAAGATGCACCGAACGAACTCGCTGAGCTCGAACAGCGTATTCAGAAGGCGGGCATGCCGAAGGAAGCGCGCGACAAGGCCATGTCAGAGCTCAACAAGTTGAAGCTCATGTCGCCGATGTCGGCTGAAGCCACGGTGGTGCGTAACTACGTCGATTGGCTGGTGAAGTGCCCTTGGAAGAAGAAGACCAAGGTGCATAACGACATCGCCTTTGCCGAGAAAGTGCTCGACGAAGATCACTACGGTCTCGAGAAGGTCAAAGAACGCATCGTCGAATATCTCGCCGTGCAGCAGCGTGTGAAGACCTTGAAAGGTCCGATTCTCTGCTTGGTCGGGCCCCCGGGTGTGGGCAAGACCTCGCTCGGTCAATCGATCGCGAGATCGACGAATCGCAAGTTTGTCCGCATGTCGCTCGGCGGCGTGCGCGATGAAGCTGAAATTCGCGGGCACCGCCGCACCTACATTGGTTCGATGCCCGGCAAGATCATTCAGAACATGGTGAAGACGGGTGTTCACAATCCGCTGTTCTTGCTGGATGAAATCGACAAGATGGCAATGGACTTCCGCGGCGATCCGTCATCCGCGTTGCTCGAGGTTCTCGATCCGGAGCAGAACTCCACGTTCAGCGATCACTATCTCGAGGTCGACTTCGATTTGTCTGAAGTGATGTTCGTTTGCACTGCGAACAGCCTAAATATTCCGGCTCCGTTGCTCGATCGTATGGAAGTAATTCGACTGCCTGGGTACACGGAAGACGAGAAGAGTGCGATCTCGCAGCGGTATCTGTTGCCTAAACAGAAGAAGCAGAACGGCTTGAAGGACGATGAGTTGAAAGTGTCCGAAGCGACGCTGCTCGACATCATTCGGTACTACACGCGCGAAGCCGGCGTTCGTAACCTCGAGCGCGAGGTGTCGAAGATCTGCCGCAAGGCCGTGAAGCAGTTGCTGGCCAAGCCCGACACGGGTGTCGTGAACGTCACGCCGAAGAACTTGAGCAAGTATCTGGGTGTACGACGATTCCGCTACGGTCGTGCGGAGGAGCAAGATCATGTCGGTCAAGTGACTGGGCTTGCGTGGACCGAAGTCGGCGGCGAATTGCTGACGATCGAAGCAGCCGTGGTGCCCGGCAAGGGCAAACTCACGCACACCGGCCAACTCGGCGAGGTGATGCAGGAGTCGATTCAGGCAGCGATGACGGTCGTGCGTAGTCGCGCCGCGGTGCTGGGATTGGATGCTGATTTCTATCAGAAGGTCGACGTGCACATTCACGTGCCGGAAGGCGCAACGCCGAAAGACGGGCCGAGTGCGGGCATCGGCATGTGCACAGCCCTCGTATCGTCGCTGACGAAAGTCCCAGTGCGTTCCGACGTGGCGATGACGGGCGAAATTACTTTGCGCGGACAGGTGCTCCCGATTGGCGGCCTGAAGGAGAAGCTGCTGGCGGCTCATCGCGGCGGCATTCGTACGGTCTTGATTCCCGACGACAACACTAAGGATCTGGCGGACATCCCGCAGAACATCAAGGACAGTCTCGAAATCAAGCCGGTGAAGTGGATTGATGAAGTCCTGCAAGTCGCGTTGACGCACATGCCTGCTCCTACGCAGGCCGCTACCGACGCACCACGCGCGAACGACAAAGGCCGCACGCGCCGCGTTGGAAAGCGCGCGAACAAGCAGGTGAGGGCGCATTAGACGGCGACTACGTCGCCGTGACCGGGTGAGGCGTTAGGGAAGTGAAACGTGGAGAGCGCGCCGAGCCGCGCTACACCTTTCACTTGCTCACCCGATCATATTTTTCACTTTATTCCGCATAACCGTTGACCCTCCCTTTGGTGCGCTGCTATAACGCGCCGCCGCCGAGAAGGCGGACATTTTCGATTGAGAGCGTAGGTATTTCACATGAACAAAGCCGAATTGATCGATGCTGTGAGCGGACAGACGGGCCTGCAAAAGGCTGACGCGACTCGTGCAGTGGATGCCGTGTTCGAGTCCATCACCGCGGCGCTCAAGTCCGGCGATTCCGTGGCTCTGCTGGGCTTCGGTACCTTTGTCGTGAAGGGTCGTGCCGCTCGTGCTGGTCGCAATCCGCGCACTGGCGAAACAATCGAAATCGCCGCCAGCAAAGTACCCGCTTTCAAAGCTGGCAAGGCTCTAAAGGATGCTGTAAATTAGCGCGCCTTTCGCGGGGGCTCGATAGCGAGCGCACCGTGTGAGGTGTCGGGTCTGATGTGTGAAGCGCGCATTTTGTTTCACACGCTACACCTAGCACGTTACACATCGCAGGGTGCTTAGCTCAGCGGTAGAGCGTCGCCCTTACAAGGCGAATGTCGTGGGTTCGATCCCCTCAGCACCCACCACGCCTTCCCCAAGGCGTTAAACATGGTTCTCAGCGCGGAGCGGTAGTTCAGCTGGTTAGAATACCGGCCTGTCACGCCGGGGGTCGCGGGTTCGAGTCCCGTCCGCTCCGCCATTTTCTCGATGATTCAAAGCCGGAACCTGCGTTCCGGCTTTTGATTTTTTTTGGGGTCGGCGCTGCTTAGCCTGTGTTCGCGAGTCGCGAACACGACAAAACCAAACACAATCGGCTCGCCAGTTTGGACCACAGCCGCGCTAACATGCGCCCCCCAATCAAGCACTCTGGTTACGACAAGCACCGATGCTGCAGACCATTCACGACAAAGTCACCGGCTGGATTGCAGCCGTATTTCTTGGCGCGATCATCCTCGTGTTCATCTTCTGGGGCATCGACTTCAAGTCCGGCGCTGCGCACTACGCGTTGAAGGTCAATGGAGAGCAAGTCTCTATCGAAGAAGTGCGCCGTGCTTGGCAACAAGAACAGTCGCGATTGCAGCAGCAACTTCGCGGTGAAATTCCAGATCAGCTCGCCAAGGCGCAGCAGTCCGCGCTCATGGATCAATTCGTGCGTGAAACCTTGCTGCGTCAGAAGACGCGCAAGCTCGGGTACGCAGTGACCGATCAGGAACTCGCGCAACGAATTCGCGAATTCCCGCAGTTTCAAGTCGACGGCAAGTTCAACAAAGAGCGCTACAGCGCCGTGCTGCGTTCCAATGGATTGACGGAAACGCAGTTCGAAAATCAGATGCAAGACAACATGCTCTTGACTCAGCTCGAGTCCGGCGTCGTCAATTCGGCTTTCGCGTTGCCGCACGAGGTGGATCGGCGTTATGCACTCGAGAAGCAGCAGCGCGCAGTCGATTACGCGATCATCTCTGCCTCGAGCTTGGCAAACGCTGCGACCGTAACCGACGAGCAAATCAAAAAATATTACGACGAGCATGCAGATCAGTTCATGCTGCCCGAGTCGGTCGATTTGCAGTACGTGGAGCTGACGCGGGCGCAGGCAGAAGCGAAAGTTGCCGTAGATGAGGCCTCGTTGAAGGACTACTACGAACAGAACAAAGAGAAGTTCACTACGCCCGAGCGTCGACGTGCGAGACACATCCTCATCACAACAGAGAACGGTGTGAGCGACGCCGAAGCCAAGAAGAAGGCTGAGGATCTGACGGCACAAGCCAAAGCCGGTGCGGATTTTGCGGCACTGGCAAGCGCGAATTCCAAAGATGCGGGATCGGCTGCACAAGGCGGAGACCTCGGCTTCCAAGAGCGCGGCATGTCAGTGGGTCCATTCGATGATGCGTTGTTCTCGATGTCTCAAGGCGAGATCCGCGGTCCGGTAAAAACGCAGTTCGGCTATCACATCATCAAGCTCGAGGACGTGCAGCCGGGCGGAGTGCGTCCGTTTGATGAAGTGCGTGCGGAGGTTGAAGCGGACTACCGAGCCGACCGCGCGCAGAGCATCTTCTACGATGAATCGCAGAAGCTCGCTGATGCGGCGTTCTCGAGTCTCACCGAATTGGACTCCGTTGCGAAGTCGATGAACGTGCCGCTCAAGACCGTGACGGGTTTCACTCGCGAAGGCGGCGGCGACTTGGATCACGATCCGAACGCGATTGAAGCTGCGTTTAGCGAAGACGTTTTAGAACGCGGGCAAAACAGCCCCCTCGTTACGATTGGCGAAGATCGCGCGCTGGTTTTGCGAGTCACCAAGCACACGCCGGCAACTCCAAAACCGCTCGATGATGTGCGCGCGCAAATTCAAACTGAATTGAAGAATCAAGCGGGCCGAGAAGCTGCGGCTGCAAAAGGCGCCGACTTGGTCGCCCAACTGCAGAAGGGCGAGGCGTGGTCATCGGTGATGAGTGGGGCGCAATTGAGCCCCGCAGGCAGACGCGAGATCACTCGCGAGGACACGTCGGCTCCTGCCGAACTGGTGCGTGCTGCGTTCTCCATTCCATCTGCGGAAGTGAAAGCAGATAAGCCGCACTTCGAGGGCGTCGCGACCGCGGACGGCAATTACGCAGTGTTTGCGCTCTACGACGTGCACAACGGCGATCCCGCGAGCGCGCGACCAGAAGAAAAGGATGCGCTACGCCGTCGCAGCGAACGCCAACGCGGCAACGAAGAGTTCGCGGCCTATATCTCAGAAGCGACCCGCAAAGCCAAGGTCGTGAAGAATAATCAGGTGTTTGAACAGTAGGGTGAGCCAGCGGGGATCGTGACTCGGGGATCGTGGATCGACGAACTCCGAACCCCGAACCCTGCCGCACATGGATGTGCTAATGCCGCGAAAGGCAGGACGCCGAGAGCGGCCGAACCCCGAACCCCGAACCCCGAACCCTGCCGCACACGGATGTGCTAATGCCGCGAGAGGCAGGACGCCGAAAGCGGCCGAACCCCGAACTATTCCTGATCGCTGATTGCCATTCCGACGGTGTTGAACCCACCGTCGACGTAGACCACTTCACCCGTAATCCCGGCCGCGAGGTCCGAGCATAAGAACGCTGCGGCGTTGCCGACGTCCTCGATGGTGATATTGCGGCGAAGGGGCGCAACGCTCGCGACATGCCCAAGGATTTTGCGGAATCCTCCGATGCCTGCCGCTGCGAGGGTTTTAATCGGCCCTGCCGAAATTGCGTTCACGCGAATGCCCCGCGGGCCAAGATCCGCGGCCAAGAACCTCACGCTTGCTTCAAGGCTCGCCTTAGCGAGACCCATAACGTTGTAGCTCGGCAGTGACCGCACGGCGCCCAAGTACGTGAGCGTGACGAACGAGCCGTTGCGGCCTTCCATCAGCGGCACTGCGGCTTTCGCTACAGCAGTGAGACTGTAACTTGAGATGTCGTGGGCGATACGGAAGTTCTCGCGCGTGGTCGATTCAAGATAACCACCTCGAATCGCATCGGTCGGCGCGAATGCGACTGCGTGCACGACGACATCGAGCGAATCCCAAGATGACCTGAGGTGAGCGAACCCCTTCTCGATGCTTGCGTCGTCGGCCACGTCCATATCGAACACGAGGTTAGAGCCGAACTCCTTGGCCATGCCCTCGACGCGATCTTTGAAGCGTTCTTGATAGCTGAAGGCTAGCTCCGCACCTTCGCGCCGCATCGCTTCTGCGATTCCATAAGCAATGGATCGTTCGGTTGCCAGACCGATGATGAGCGCGCGCTTGCCCGCTAGAAAGCCCATGGTGAGTCCTCTCACGTCAAAAGGGCGCGTAGTTTAATGAGGATAGCGGATAGCGGATAGCGGATA
>JAEWBG010000062.1 GCA_023391335.1 Pseudomonadota bacterium
GCGCTGGCGTGCAGCCAGCGCCACCTGCTCAACAGAAAGCTATTGCTCCAGAACGAGCCGGTTTACGCGGAGCTCTAACGCGAACGATGTTCGCCCTCACTCGATCACCCATTGCTCAATGCTCACGCCCCGCATATTTCCTCTCGCCGGCCTCGACACGAAGACTCAATCGATTCTGCGGCGGCGGTAGCGGGCACGTTGCGAAATCGCTAAAGGCGCAAGGCGGGTTGTAGGCGCGATTGAAATCGACGGTGATATAGCCGTCCTTCGGGAACGCAACGTACATGAAACGTCCGGCGCCATAGGTTTCGTGCGCGCTCGTTGCGTCCGCGAACATGATGAACAATTCCTTGTCGTCGGGATCTTCGAGCACGGTGTCCAGCCGATATGTGTGACCGTCCTTCTCGAACACGATCGCGCCGGGCGACTGCATCGACTCGCGCATTCCTAAGATGTTCACGATAGGAATGCGTTTGTACGGGTGATAAGGCTCAAACCGTGCATTGACGATCCATTCGCGCGAAGGCGGAAAGTATTCGAGTCCTTTGAACTCGGTTCGCGCAGGGCTGTTCAGATCGCGGACGCGCAGACCGATCTTGTTCGAACGCGTGATCACAAAGAAGCGCAGTGAACCCGCACCTAGGACCGTCGTATCGCTCGCGCTGTCCGGAAGCATTTCGATGGACGAAACCGGCTTGCCTTCATGAGTGACGTTCGCGCCCGGACTCGCGGTGAAATGAACATCGCGACCGTCTAGCTCGAAGGACCCCAGACGCGGCGGCATCGATGGATTGTCGAGTACGAGCGTGTTGCTTGAATCGCGCCCGAACGTGTTCTCGCCTTGCTTGAACCAATACAGGCCGACCAAGGTCAACCATCCGTCTTCCTTGCGAAGACGCGCAACGCGTTCGGCACGCCATTGATCAAAGATGGCCACTTGATTCGCGGTCAGCGGGGTAGCCGAAACACTACCGATCCAACACAGGACGGCGATGCCAAGTACGCGCAACAGAGCATTCATGCGGTCTCTCCTCTAACGTCGGTCAATATACGACGCCGAGGATCCTTTGGATCCGCTGGAACGCAGAAGAAAAAGTAATTTAGATCGCCGCAGCTCAGGCGCGTGCGAGCAAAGCCTCCAATGCGGCAGCGCTATCCTCATCCATCTCGGTGAATTGCATGGCCACTCGAAAGCCATCCATGCCAGCGCAAAAACACGAGACGATCCGGCCGACACCGCGCAAGCGGCGCACCGAGCCTTCAACAAACAAGTTCATATCGAAGCTGCAGCTTTGTTGCTCTTCGAGCTTGCGCGGCAACACGAAACTGACACCGCGCGGCGCGACTCGCATGACCTTCGCATCCAGCACGATCTTCGGATCGATTTGGACGCGAGCTCGAGTGCGAATGGACTTGCTGCGATCTCGCGCGAGGGGCGGCGGGATTTCCGTAGCAAACATGTAGAGGTGCTCCTTGGTGGTTTTTGTTCGATCTCATAACGTTGAGCGACAAATCCCGACAAAGGCCCTCACGCCGGGGTGTACCCCACGAGAGATTCGTGACATCGATCACGTGGCAACCATTACCGCGGCCGGCCAGCCGCGGTACGCATTTGACATAGGTAAACGAAGAACCGTTTGACTTAACGGATGACGCGAGCGCCCTTGCCTTTCATGACTGCTTCGACTTCCTTCACGTTCACCATCGAAGTATCGCCGGGGGTCGTCATCGCAAGCGCACCGTGTGCTGCGCCATATTCAACCGCAGCTTGTGGACCCTTCCCTTCCAAGAATCCGTACGCCAAACCCGAAGCGAAGCCATCCCCTCCACCGACGCGATCGTAGATTTCGAGGTTTTCGCGCATCACGGACTGATAGAACTGCCCGCCTGCATAGAGAATCGCAGACCAATCGTTGAACGTTGCGGTCTTCGCGTTGCGCAGCGTCGTCGCGGCGACTTTGAAATTCGGGAATTGCTTCACGGCGGTTTCGATCATCTTCTTGAAGTTCGACGGGTCGATCGCCGAGATGTGTTCATCGAGACCTTCGACTTCGAAACCCAAGCAAGCGGTGAAGTCTTCTTCGTTACCGATCATCACGTCCACGTACTTCGCAATATTGCGATTCACTCGTTGTGCGCCTTCCTTTCCGCCCTGGCTTTTCCAAAGCGATGCGCGGTAATTCAAATCGTAAGAAACGATCGTTCCATACTTGCGCGCCGCTTCGACCGCTTCGATAACCGCTTCAGATGTATTCGGTGCGAGTGCCGCGAAGATGCCGCCGGTGTGAAACCAACGCACCCCTTCTTCGCCGAAGAGCTTTTCCCAGTTCACTTCGCCAGGACGAATCTGCGACGCAGCCGAGTGGCCGCGATCCGAACATCCCAACGCGGCGCGAATGCCGAAACCCTTTTCAGTGAAGTTCAAGCCGACGCGGGTGTTGCGCCCGAGCCCATCGAATTCACGCCAAACGATATGCGATGTATCGACGCCGCCTTGCATGATGAAGTCTTCGACCAGCCAGCCCAGGTCATTGACGGGAAGCGCCGTTACGACCGTCGCTCGCTTACCCCAACACTTTCGCATCGCACGTGCGACGTTGTACTCACCGCCGCCTTCCCATACTTGAAAGCTCCGAGCGTTGCGAACACGACCGAAACCTGGATCGAATCGCAACATGACCTCGCCAAATGAGGCGCAGTCCCAACGGCATTCTTCGGGCTTACGAATATTCAACACGTTGTCGACCATGATTACTTCCCGCGAATTTTCTTGATGAGATCGACTGTCGAGCGGACCTTCGCTTCGATGCCTGCGTAGTCCTGTTTCTCCAACAGTTCTTTGGTGATCAGATTGCTGCCCAGACCCACCGCGACAACACCTGCACCAAACCACTTGCGCAGCGACTCTTCGGTCGCATCGACCGCACCGGTCGGCATGATGCGAGTCCAGGGCATCGGACCGAGCACTGCCTTGACGAACTCGGGCCCGCCGACGGATCCGCCGGGAAACACTTTGACGATTTCGCAGCCGAGCTCTTCGGCGTAGCTGATTTCAGAAGCGCTGCCGCAACCGGGGCTGTACGGGATCTTGCGGCGATTGCAGACCTTTGCCACATCGGCATTCAGAACCGGACCGACGACGAACTTCGCACCGTTCGCGATGTAGATGCCAGCGGTGGGTGCATCGACGATCGAGCCCACGCCCATGATGATGCTGGGATCGGCTTTGTCGAAGTGACGCGTGACGTCATAGAACACATGCGAAGCGAAGTCGCCGCGATTCGTAAATTCGATGCACTTTGCGCCGGCGTTGCCGCAGGCTTGGATCACCTTCTTACAGACTTCTACGTCTGGGTGATAGAAAACGGGGATGACGCCTTGCTCCATCATGGCGCTGAGGACGGTCATACGATCCTTAATCATCGAGAATCTCCACGCGTGCAGACACGTTACGATCGAACAAAACTGCAGTCGCGCTTCGCATCGTGCCGACCCGCAGCGCTGAGCTGCAGGCAAAAGTCAGAGTTTTCGCGATGATGCAGTGAGGAATCCGCGCGTCCGACGAGGGATGCGGGGTGATCATTCTCAGCCAATCGCAGCGGTGTCGCAACGAGCGGCAGGCATATCGGAACGCAGATCGTTCGATCACAGCCGGAGGATTCGGCTGCGTGATTTCCTAAGTCCGGGCGGACCCTTACGTGCGGGCGCGGCGCCAATGCTGATCCGCGGCGCCAACGGTGACAACGGCGGACAGGGACACTCACTTTTTTGAGCCGAATGTGCCGGAGAGCGCTTCGGCTTCGAGCGCTAGTGCAGGCTTTCCGGTGGCGTCGGCGGAGTCGCGGTCTCCCTGGCTAAGCTCGAATGCGCGGCTTGCGGATTCAAGGTGCTCTTTGCGAGTTCGGTCAATTCGCCGTCGATAGCCTTGTCGCGATCCGCGAGCTGAGCGAAGTGCCCTGCCTCATCGTTGCGGCCAAGTGCTTTGGCATATGAGGCGATCGTTCCGTAGCCTGCGATCTTATAGTGGATGATTCGTTGGAGCGAAGCCGTGACCGCCGCATCGCGCACACTGCGATCCGCCAGAGAGGCCATTTTGTGCGTCTCCTCCACGAGTGCCTGCATCGCATCGTCCGCTTCCCCGGACACATCCACGCCAACGCGCGCGAGCAGACTCTGCAGATCGGTCTGCCGCGATTTCAATTCCGTTGCGTACTCCTCGATGCGAAATGCCAGTTCCGCACTGCTGATGACGGAGCGCAGCGTTTCGGAGAGCGAGCAAAACTGCGCCTCAGCACTGTGCAGTTCTTGCAGCTCCGAACTGTAGAGCGAATCGAGCGAATCAATGGGTTCGAGTGCCTCGCCGATGTGCGAGGCCTGCGAAGCGAGCTGGTGCCATTGATCTTTAAGGCCATCGGTTAGCGAACTCTCGCCCGTGAGCGCAGCTTTCATGGCGCAGTGCCCGGCCGCGCCGCGTGCCAGCAGCGAAAGGCCCACAGTGCCCTTGGCAATTCTGCCCGCAGCGCTCCCTCGTGCCGCAGAGGCGAGCAAACCGATGCCGCCCAGAAGCGAGAGCCAACGTTCGAGCGTGTTCAAATTGCCGTGCGAAGCAAAGCGCTGTGCGAGTGAGCTCATGGGCGGATCTCCAGGTCAGCAAGTCCTGGCGAAACCCATGCGTGCACGGCGAGGTTCCCGCTGCAACGCGCGTAAATAAACGCGCGTAAATAAACGAGGTGAGACGTCGGACAGAAAGACGGGGCGACCGAAGTCGCCCCGTCTGATGGAGGCTACGCGAGTAGTCTTACTGTTGAATGGACTCGACGACTGGCTGCACGAGCGGTTCGAGCACCGAGGCGTCGCCATTCCAACCTTCGCGTCCGTTTAGTCCGGTTTCGAAGTTGTTCTCATTGACCTTGATGATCTGAGCGCGCGCGATCACGAGTTCCTTGCTCGGAATCACGACGATCACGCTGTCGCCCAAGCCCCACGCCCAGAATGCGTCGTCGGGCACGTTCGGCATTGGCTTCACGCCTTCCGAATTCGGCTTGTTCGTCCACCACAAGACACCATACGAAGAGGTCGCGTTTGGATAGGTGTCTGGGTTCGGATTGGCGGCGGATGCCACTTCCGCTGGTGGCGTCTGCACCGTCTGCACGAACGACTGCGGCAGGATCTGCTTGCCGTTCCAATTGCCATTGTTCAGGAACAGCAAACCCACGCGTGCCATCGCATTGATGTTGGCAGTGATGCCGGCAGCCAACTCGCGACGAGGCGGAACGGAGGTTGCGCCATCCGTACGGTAGTTGTTTGCGCGCCATCTGAGATCTGCGCTCGTCAATCCGATTTCCTTCCACACGCGATCCTGCGTCAGCGTCAGCAGATCTTGCTGATATACGTTCGTCAGCACGTCCGCCAACCAATTCAGACCGCAATCGGAGTACGACCACGTAGTGCCAGGGTCGTACTGCAGCTGACAGTAGCCGCCATCTTTCGCAAATCCTGCGGTATGGGTCGCAAGCTGCAGCAGGGTAATGCTCGCGAGTTTGCCCGGATCGTTGGCGGGCTGGCCGTCCTCGACTTTTCCGAAACTGTCGAGATATTGCTGCGCTGTATCGTTGATCGATCCAATCTTGCCGTCCTCTAGCGCAAGACCGAGCGCAACGCCACCCATCGACTTAGTCGTGGACTTCACGTCATAAAGAGGTGCGCCGAGGGACTTCTGATCAGCTGATGGTCCGCCCCAGTAGTAAGCGACCTTGCCCTTACGAATTATGGCTCCGGAGCTCGACGCGCTGATCTGAGAATACTGTTCCGCCTGCGCGAGCTTCGACGCGTCCATGCCTAGTTCTGCTGGATCGTTCACGACGGTCCATCCGCGAAGCGGGTCACTCGAAAGACCAGCGGCTGGGAAAACAGCAGATCCGTCCGAAACCGTTATCGCGACGACATCGGTACCGCTCAGCGAAGCATCACTTGCCGTGAGCGTCAGTTCATATTGACCCGCGCCAGGGAAGTGAGCTGTCGTCGTTGGGACCGTTGCATCATCGAACGTCACCCCTTCCGGACCTGCGGTTTGCGTCCATGAATAGGTGAGCGTGTCGTTTTCTGCGTCAGTCGCACTGCCTTGCAGCGCTACGGAATCGGTCGGCAGCACTACTGTTGCATCTGGACCCGCGTTTGCCGTCGGTGCCGTGTTCGTCGGTGTTGGCGTCGGCGTCGGTGTCGGTGTTGGCGTCGGTGTCGGTGTTGGCGATACCGGTGGGTTCGAGCCGGAAGACGGCGGAGGTGAGCTGCCACCGCCACCGCCGCCTCCGCCACAAGCACTTAGGGCCAACAGCGCGGCGCACATCGTCGTCGCAGCAAATGATTTGGTTAAGAGCGACCTACCCGGGCCGCTTCGCACTGTGTCGCGCATTTTAAGAATTCCTCTCCTGCTTAGGCGCGCGAGTGCGCGCGCGAATCCTGCAACGCGCGATGCTGTGTAAAGGATCCCTGTTTTGTGCGGAGATTTACGGCCCTACGAATTCAAAATTCGTACGGTGAATTGAATTTTTTTCAACCGATCGATCAGCTGAGAAGTTGATCGAGTATTCGTGCGGCGTGCGCGTCCAATCCGATGAAGTGAAGTCCCGCGCGAAACTTATTCGCTGCTTGCTCTCTGCAGTAGCAAACACGCCCAATCAGCTTCAGCTCGATCTCTTCACCGCATGCAGAGAGATCGATGAGAAGTTTGCAGTCTTGATCGGGCTGTAACATCCGTGGAGAGCAGAGTCCGATGCCGGTGCGTGACAAGTCAACGGCATGGCCCTCGAGCATCGTGTTATCCGGAAACACAACACGCGCGCGCAAGCTCACCACTTTGCGCGGACTTATTCTTCGTTCTTCAGCGCGAGCTCTGGCGTCGGCCAGATCGGTAATCGCCTGCATGACAGTCTCCTGTGCAATGGCTCACAAAAAGCTCGACCGCACGAGAGAGATCTGGAGACTATTGGATACAAATTCAGGGAGCACCTGAGCGCACGCATAACATAACGATGCGCATCGCTGGCTTTCTCGAGGAAGGGACCGCGGGTCTTGCCCCACACGCCAAAGAAGCAGGGGGGACAGCGTGCAGAGCAAAGCCCGCGGAAACCGAAAACTGACGCACTGCTGCGAGCGCTTTGGCCAATCACCCCGGCTAGCGCGGCAGCGTAGATGTTACCGATAACATCTACGGGGAAAACTATACGACTTGGCCTGGTCGTTGGCAAGAAGATCCTAAGCGTGTGGACGGGAAATGCGCTGCAACAAGCGTGATCTGTGACAGCGCTGTCCGAATCAGTTGATCTATCTACGGGCGCTCAATGTTTCTGCGTGGGTTCCCAACCCGCCGCCGACAGCCAACGCCAGATCGACGGTGTTGAGCAACGCGTCGCGTTCGGCGGCGATGAGTGAGATCTGGGCTTGGTAGAAGCCTCGGCGCACATCGAGGAGTTCGAGGTAGCCGATGTCACCCTGGTCATAGCGCAACTCGGCAAGTTCCGTCGCCCGCTGCAGAGCATCTGTTTGTTCGCGAGTCGCATCTCGAACTGCTGCGATCAATTCCTGGCCTCGCAACGAGTTCAGCACGTCGCGAAATGCCACTTGGACCGCGCGCGCGTACTGCGCCTTGCGTTCCTCGCGAACCGCGTACGCTCGCTTCACGTTAGCGCGCAGGCGTCCGCCTTCGAAGATGGGTTGCAACAGCGATCCCGCAATCGACCATGCTTCGTACGGTTCTTTGAAGAGATCGCTCAGCTCGGGACTGACCGAGCCGTATGCACCGGTGAGACGAATACTTGGAAACAACTGCGCACGCGCCACGCCGATATCGAACGCGGATGCGTTCAATGCAGCCTCTGCGGCGCCGATGTCGGGACGCCGCTCCAGAATGCTTGAAGGCAATGCGGCAGGCAGGGTGACCGCAGCAGGCAAGTTGATGCCTTCGCTCGCAACCGCGTGGTCCACCATTTCTTTCGGCGAGCGTCCCAGAAGCACCGCGAGTGCATTGCCGCGCTGAACCACTTCCAGTTCGAGCTGATGCAAAGAAACGCGCGTCGCTGCTGCTTCGGCCAACGCTCGCTTGAACGTGAACTCATCGCTTTCACCCGCGTTCAAACGCAATTGCTCGAGCTTCACCGATTCCTCGCGGGTGGCGAGCGTGTCTCGTCCACGCGCCAACTGCTCGGCAGCGGCGATGAGTCCGAAATAAGCTCGCGCGACATCGCCGGTGAGACTCAGCTTCGTGGCTTCGCGCCCGTATTCGGAATTGAGCAGCTGCGCTCGTGCCGACTGAGAAGCGCGGGTGTACTGACCCCAGAAATCCAGTTCGAATCCGACTGCGCCTTGCACCGTGTATGTGGTGACCTCGCGGTCTTGCGCGGGCACCGGAGCCAGCAGCGAGCTTGCTTTCGCTCGCGTGACATCTCCTTGTACATCGAGGTTCGGCAATCGATCTGCATTCGCGATCCGCAGTGAAGCGCGTGCCTGCTCGACGCGTGCCGCTGCAATCGCCACATCGGTGTTGTGCGCGAGTGCCTCTTCGATGAGCGAATTCAGCGTCGCATCGCCAAAGATCGTCCACCAAGGATCCGGCAGATCCGCCGCGGTTGCGGTCTGAGCCGGCAGCGCACTCGGCAGCGGCAACTCCGGCTTCTGCGGACTGACGCTGGAAACAAAGCAGCCGCCAAGCGAAAGCATCGTGGCCGCCACTGCGGTCGTCGTAATCAGATTAATGCGTTTCATAAGTTGTTATCGCGCGGGCTCGATTGAGCCCGCAGCATCAAGTTGATTTCAGTTCGGCGGCCGGCGGAGCGTCAGTGACATGACTCACCTTCCAGCCCGCAATCCATTTGAAGAACAGTGGGACGAAGAACGTTGCAATGAACGTGGCGGCAAACATGCCGCCGATTACGCTCGTTCCGAGCGAGTGACGACTGCCCGCGCCGGCACCGGAACTCACCGCCAGCGGCAACACGCCGAATATGAGTGCCAACGAAGTCATGATGATCGGTCGGAAGCGCAACTTCGCACCTTGCACCGCTGCGTCGTATAACGACATTCCCTCGTGATACTTCATCATCGCGAATTCCACGATCAGGATCGCGTTTTTCGCTGCGAGTCCCACCAGTGTCAGCATGCCGATTTGGAAATAGATGTCGTTCTGCAAATGGCGCAGAAGAACAGCAACCAACGCACCGAACGCCGCAAACGGCACAGCCAAAATTACCGCGAACGGGAGTGTCCATCGCTCGTACTGCGCGGCCAGGATCAAGAACACCATCAGCACGCCGAGTAGATAGATACCTGTCGACTTGCCGCCGCTCAGCTTTTCTTGGTACGCAGAACCTGTCCAGGCAAGCGAGTAGTTCGGCGGCAGCTTCTGCGCCAACTCTTCCATCACGCGAATCGCATCACCCGAGCTGTAACCCTCCGCCGCACCGCCGATCAATCGCGCGGCAGGAAAGGAGTTGAAACGCTCGACGATTTCCGGACCGGTCACTTCTCGCACGGAGGCCACCGCCGTGAGCGGAACGAGTTCGCCCGATCGCGCTCTCACGTACACATTGCGGATATCTTCCGGGTACGCGCGGAAACGCGGCTCAGACTGCAACTGGACTTGGAAAACACGACCGGAACGATTGAAGTCGTTGACATATAACGCGCCGAAGGTGCTTTGCAGCGTGTCGAACACATCCGTGACCGGCACACCCAATGACATCGCCTTCTCGCGATCGAGTTCGATGCGAATCTGCGGCACGCTCGCACTGAACGAGGTTTGCATTGGGCCCAGTTCTTTGCGCTGCGAAGCCGCCTGAATGAACTGCTGCGTGACGCTCTCGAGTTCTTTGGGCCCGCCGTCGCCGCGCTGCTGAATGTACGCATCGAATCCGCCCGATTGACCCAAGCCTTCGATCGGCGGCGGCTCGACCGGCAGGAAGAAGGCATCCTTCACTTGCATGCCCGCACCGAATACCGCCATCGCCACGTCGTGCGGAGACATTCCTTTGCCTTTGCGCTCACTCCAATCCTTCAACGGCAACCACACTGCGCCAGAGTTCGTGGCTGACGCCATCGTGAGCGGATCGACGCCGGCCACGGCCGCGGTATTGGCGACCGCCGGGTGATGGCGAATGGCCTCGACCATCGAGTTGACGGCTTTGCGCGTGCGCTCGAGCGATGCGGCTGGCTGCAAGAATCCAATCATGTAGATGTAGCCCTGATCCTCATTGGGCGCGAGAGAGGTCGGCACAATGCGGAACAGACCTAAGGTCGCGACGATCATCGCGATAAAGACTGCCGCCGCGAGCGTTCCACGCTTCATCACAGCCTGAACGCCCGCGGTGTAACGCTCCGTGACGCGATGGAACCATTCGTTGAAGGAATGCAGCCAGCCGGTCTTCAAATGCGTACTGTTCTTCAACAACGTCGCACACAAGGCAGGCGTGAGCGTCAGCGCAACGAAGCCCGAGATCGCGACAGAGACCGCAATGGTGATCGCAAACTGTCGATACATCTCGCCGACCAGGCCGCCCAAGAACGCGACAGGCAGGAACACTGCACACAGCACCAAGACGATTGCGATCACGGGCCGCGTGACCTCTTCCATCGCTTTCGCGGTCGCCGCAGGAGCCGAGAGGTTTTCGGTGGTCATCAAACGTTCGACGTTCTCGAGTACGACGATCGCGTCGTCCACGACGATCCCGATCGCAAGCACCATCCCGAACAACGTCAGGATGTTGATCGAAAAGCCGAGCAGATACATCGCTCCGAACGCGCCGATCAAAGACACAGGCACGGCGAGCATCGGAATCAACGTAGCGCGCCAGTTCTGCAAGAACAGCAGCACGACCAAGAACACGAGCACCATCGCCTCGAACAGAGTCTTGATCACTTCCTTGATGGAGATCTTCACGAACTTGATCGTGTCGTACGGCAGGTCGTACGCGATGCCTTGCGGAAAGTCCGCGGAGAGCTCTTTCATGCGCGCGCGAATTCCGTCGCCGGTCGCGATCGCATTGGCGCCTGGCTGCAAGAACGTCAACATGAACACGGCAGGCTTGCCGTCTTCGGTCGTCGAGAAGTTGTAGTTGTTCGCACCGAGTTCGATGCGCGCCACATCTTTCAACCGCACGATCGATGCGTCCTTGGTGCTACGCACGATGATCTCCCCGAACTGCTCCGGCGTAGCAAGACGCCCCTGTGCGGTCACGGAGAACGTGAAGTCGACACCATCGGTCATCGGTTCCACACCGACGCGACCGCCCGCAAACTGAGAATTTTGCTGGCGCACGGCGGCAGCGACATCGCTAGCAGTTAGTCCGAGCTGAGCCAGCTTGTCCGGTTGCATCCAAATGCGGATGGAATAGTTCTGACCGAACATCTGCACGTCGCCGACACCGGGAACGCGGCGCAATTCGTCGAGGACGTTGAGTAGCGCGTAGTTGCTGAGCGTGAGCAGATCCTTCGATTGATCGGGCGAGGTGAGCGTGACGATTTGCAAGATCGATGAAGATGCTTTGCGCACGATCACGCCTTGGCGCCGCACTTCTTCGGGCAAACGCGGCACGGCCGCTTGAACGCGATTGTTGACGTTAATGGCCGCGAGATCAGGATCGGCGCCCACCTGGAAGGTGACGTTGATCTGGATCGTCCCGTCGCCTGCATTCACGGACTGCATGTACAACATGCCTTCGACGCCGTTGATCTGCTCTTCCAGCGGTGCCGCGACCGTTTGGGCGATCGTTTCTGCCGTCGCGCCCGGATACACCGCCGTCACAGTGACTTGCGGCGGAATGATGTTCGGATACGCAGAGACGGGCAGTGCACGAATGCCGCCCAGTCCCGCAAGCACGATAAAGGCCGATATCACACACGCAAAGATCGGCCGCGTGATGAAGAAACGCGAAATCATGCGTGCTCCCCACCGACGCTGGCAGGCGACGCGGCTTGCTGCGGACCCGCATCGGCAGAAATTGGGTTCACTGGCGTTCCTGGCGCTCGCAGCTTCATCACGCCTTCGACGACATATCGATCGCCTGCCGCCAATCCTTCGGTGATCACGACGTTATTGCCCATGCTCCGGCCGACTTGAACCGGGCGCGGCTGCACTTTGTTTTCGCCATCCACGATCCACACGATTGCGCCTTGCGGACTCGGCATGATCGCTTTGCGCGGAATCGCCACGACCTGCCCCAGCGAGACGCCTTCTACGCGCGCGCGCAGAAACTGACCTGGAAAGAGTTTGGCTTCTTTGTTCTGCAACACGGCGCGAACGCGCACGGTGCCGGTGCTGGTGTCGACGGCGTTATCCACGAACGTGAGCTTTGCGGCGTCCGGAAATTCAGTGCCATCTTCAAGTAGCAACTTCACGTGCGGCGGGGGCGATTGACGGCCCGACGCCGCGCTTCGCAACAACGCAGCTTCGGCCTCTGGCACCGCGAATTCGATGTACAACGGATCGACCTGCACGATGCGCGTCAACAAACTCGAATTCTGATCGGTCGAAACCAAGCTGCCTTCCGACAACACCTCGCGGCTCGTCAATCCGGTAATCGGCGCACGCACATCCGTGTATTCGAGATCCAATTCGGCGGTACGCAAGCGGGATTCAGCTGCAGTGAGATTTGCCTGTGCCACTTCGAACCCTGAAACGGCCTCGTCACGGCGGCTTTGGCTTACTGCGTTGTGTTCGAAGAGCGGCAGAATGCGATCGCGTTGACGCTGAGCTTCATCCAAGCGTGCTTGCGCCACCGCCACATCGGCCTTGGCGGAGGCAAGCCGCGCGCGAATGGGCTCGGGATCGATCAAGAACATCGGCTGACCCTGCTGCACGGGCTTGCCTTCTTCGTAGCGACGCTTCAGCAAAATGCCGCTCACGCGCGCACGGACTTCAACCTCACGCGATCCGACCGCTCGGGCCGTGTAGGTGAGATCAAGAGGGACGGGATCTTTGGTGACAGTCTTTACGGTCACCTCGGTGGGAGGTGGCTGCTGTTCAGCTGCCTTACCGCTGCACGCCGAAACGATGGCCGCCGAGAGCAGCAATGAAAAACGAAACGATGAGCGAATCATTCGCGCTGACATATCGATTACCTGCAATACAAAACTGACCAGTGATTCTCGATTACTTATATGACTGCTCTGCCATCGCGAGCAGCTCTTGAACGATCTCTTCGCGCTGAGCGTCGGTAAATGGCGAGATGCGCAGTGCCTCACGCATCTTCAGTCCGTCCACAGCGAGCGTCACGATCGCTGCGCGCGCGAAGTTCGAACAGGTGTCTTCAAGCTCTTTGGTGTAATGAGCAACGCACTCGCGGATTACATCGAGTAGCGCCGGTTCGTTCGCGGCAGTCGCGAGTAAGACAGCGCTCAATGCACGCGAGCGTGGGTCCGCGCCCAGGATGCCCAGCACTGCGGCTTTGAGCTCGCGGCTCTTGCCGTGTTCTGCAAGATTCGTTTTCGCCCCTGCGATGCACTGTTCCATGCTCTCGGCGTACCGATGAGCAAGCGCAGTAAGCAACGACTCTTTCGAAGGGAAGTGATAGAGCAAGCCGCCCTTACTAACACCCGCACCGTTCGCCACAGCATCTAACGTGAGCCGCGCAGCGCCCACATCGGCGACGAGTCGCTCCGCAGCTTCGAGAACGCGATCTCGAGCCGGGCCCACATTTGAATGAGGTTCCAACATGAAAGGAGCTTCGACGGGAATGTCGGGGATGTACCGACCGGCCGGTATAGTAACCGTCCAGCCGGTGTAGTCAAACGGAGCAAAGAAAAGCACGGATCTCGCCTGACGGATTAATGACCTCACCGTCAAGCCAATGTAAGTAGTAGCTTCGTTTTTCCGAGCGGGAAGCATCAGATCGTTGTATTTTTCTGAAGATGAAGTTGGTGGGACGAGCAACCTTGCCGAGCGCGAGCGCCCTATCGCGCACCCCCTAAAGACGAGTGAGCGTGCGCGAATGCGACATGTCGCAGGGGTTTTCTGCTCGGACCGATTTCATGCCAAACCATCGATCGCATCGACCAAGGCATCCGCAAACAACGTGACGCGTCGGCGCTTGCGGCGTGCGTAGAATGCAGCCCCGGGGACCAGCGCGATTCACTATTCAAATAAGGAGCCTGCATGCAGGACTTCGGAGTGGCGCAGCAACATCTTGTGCAACTCGCGCCACAAGGCCAAAGCCTCGCTTGGGAGCCTGCGCTCATTTGGGCCAATGTGATTCCGGATCTGGTGCTGGCGATCGGATTCTTCGTCATCCCCTTCTTCTTGTTGAAGTTCTCCAAGCGCCGCAGCGATGTGCGCTTCAGTGCCCTACTCGTCAGCTTCGCGATTTTCGTCATCTCATCAGGTCTCGCGCACCTGATGGCTATCTGGAACGTGTGGCACACCGACTATGTGCTCGAGGCGGCCATGAAAGCATTGGCTGCAGGCGCGGCCTTCCCCACTGCAATCTTGCTGTGGCGATCGTTCCGCGAACTGATCCGGCTGCCTAGCAAACGCCAACTTCGCGAAGCGAACGACTCATTAGCTCGAGCCAATCGGGAACTCGAGGCGTTCACCGCCTCCGTGTCTCACGACTTGCGCTCGCCGCTGACGACCATCGCTGGCCAAGCTGGACTCCTGGAAATGTCGCTGCCGAATGCGACTGAAGATCAGCGCCGCCGACTCGGACGCATTCAATCGAGCGTGAAACAGATGTCGGAATTGATCGACGCGCTTCTAACGCTGTCGCGAATCTCCCGGCACACGCTGCATCGCGAGATAGTGGATGTCAGCGCGTTGGTGGATTCGATCATCAGCGACTTGCGGCAGAAAGATCCGGACCGGCAGATCGAGATCGCCGTGCAATCCAGCATGACGGTGCATGGGGACCGCCGCTTGATCGCCGATCTGTTCACCAATTTGATCACGAACGCTTGGAAATTCACTTCCAAGACGGATGCTCCGCGTATCGAAGTCGGTATGGTGCATGCGGGCCCGATGGCGACGTTGTTCGTGCGAGACAACGGCGCAGGCTTCGACATGGCGTACGAGAAGAAATTATTCAAACCATTCCAGCGCTTGCACGGAAATAGCGAGTTCGAAGGCACCGGCATCGGACTCGCAACGGTGGCCCGAATCATCGATCGCCACGGCGGGCGAATTTGGGCCGAAGCAAAACCCAATGCGGGAGCGGTGTTCTATTTCTCGCTGCCAAGTTGCCCCATCACGGGTGAGGTCTCCGCAAACGCCCAAGCCGTCGCTTGAGCGACTCGCTCCAACCGGCGATTCACCGGCATTCGCCGACATCCGGTTACGAGCCCACATGACATGCGTTTAGAATCCGCTCGCGCTGAAATCGCGGTTCAGCAATCCCAAGCGAAGTGGATCTATGTCATTCGATCAGAACGCCCTGGACAGTCTGCGCATCGAGCGCGAAGCAGAGCCGGCCGAACAAGGCTCGAACCCAATATATAAGTGGCTGATCGCGATCGTACTGTTCGTTGCGTTGGTCGCCGCGGCAGTCGCGTTCTTTCACACGGGCGCCATCGAAGTCGAGACCGTGACCGCCGCACCGGCAAGCACTAGTGCATCCGGTGGAGCTGCAGTGTTGAACGCTTCGGGTTACGTGGTCGCAAGACGTCAGGCCACGGTCTCGGCTAAAACCACGGGCAAGATTGCGGAGGTGCACGTCGAAGAAGGCATGACCGTCAAGGAAGGCCAATTGCTCGCACGCCTCGATGACACGACGATGCGCCCTCAGTACGAGCTGGCACAACGCCAATTGGAGTCGACTCGCAAGAATTTGAGCGAAGTCGAAGTGAGGCTCGCCGAAGCTCAGCGCACGTTGCATCGAACCGAACAGCTGCGCGCCGACAAACTGGTGAGCGAATCGCAACTCGACCAAGCTCAATCCGACGTTGCCGCGCAGAAGGCCCGGCTCGATGCGTTGCAGGCTGAAGTGCGGGTCGCCGAAGGCACGCTGAAAGTTCGGGCGCAAGATCTGGATGACTTGTTAGTACGGGCGCCGTTCGACGGCGTCGTCGTCTCAAAAGACGCACAGCCTGGAGAGATCGTATCCCCCATGTCGGCCGGCGGCGGATTCACGCGAACCGGAATCGCGACAATCGTTGACATGGATTCGCGCGAAATTGAAGTCGACGTCAACGAAGCGTTCATCAATCGCGTGCATCAGGATCAACGAACTGAAGCTGTACTCGATGCCTATCCGGACTGGGTGATCCCAAGCCACGTGGTCAGCGTCGTGCCCACCGCGGATCGGCAGAAGGCAACGGTGCGCGTACGTATCGGCTTCGATGAACTCGATCCGCGCATCCTTCCGCAGATGGGTGTGAAGGTGACGTTCTTGGAAGAACGCGAGGGTGCGAAACAGGCTACGAATGCGCGCCCAGCCGTGCGCGTTCCGGCAACAGCCGTCACAGAAGATTCGGGAACGCGATACGTGTGGCGCGTCAGCGACGATAAAGCGGAACGTGTTGCTGTTAGCACCGGAAGCGAGCGGGACGGCCAAGTCGACGTCATTGCTGGAATCAATCCAGGCGACGTCGTGATCGCTAAACCGGTCGATGGATTGAAAGAAGGCTCGAAGGTAAAGCCGAAGTCATAAAGACGCGCGGCGCAGCGCGGGCTTTCGCAAGAACTAACAAGAGGTCTAAAGCATGACTGACTCGCTCGTGCGCCTGCGTGGCGTCGCCAAGGACTACAAGCGCGGTGTCGAAACCGTTCACGTGCTGCAGGCCCTGAATCTAGACATTCCCAAGGGCGACTTCCTCGCGCTGATGGGGCCGTCGGGTTCGGGAAAATCCACCTTGCTGAATTTGATTGGCGGATTGGATCGCCCCACCGCGGGCTCCATCGAAATTGCCGGTCAACGCATCGACAAGATGAGCGATGCGCAGTTGGGCCGCTGGCGCGGCGCGAACGTCGGGTTCGTGTTTCAGATGTACAACTTGCTGCCGGTGCTCACAGCGGAGCGCAACGTCGAGTTGCCTCTGCTGCTCACCAAGCTTTCCGCCTCGGAACGCCGCAAGCGCGCTTCGGCCGCATTGAGTCTCGTCGGATTGAGTGAACGCGCCAAACACAAACCACGCGAATTGTCGGGCGGCCAAGAACAACGTGTCGGTATCGCGAGAGCGATCGTCTCCGATCCGACGCTGCTTCTGTGCGACGAACCGACCGGCGATCTGGATCGCAAGTCGGGCGATGAGATCTTGGATCTGCTGCAAGCGCTGAACGAGCAGCAAGGCAAGACCATCATCATGGTGACGCACGACCCGCATGCAGCCGCACGTGCGA
Organism: Pseudomonadota bacterium; assembly: GCA_023391335.1. Classification (GTDB taxonomy): domain Bacteria; phylum Pseudomonadota; class Gammaproteobacteria; order Steroidobacterales; family Steroidobacteraceae; genus Steroidobacter. The sequence continues at coordinate 17,318 of JAEWBG010000062.1, forward strand.
AACACACGTTGCATCTAACCAAGGGACAGCTCGGTCAGGACGCCGCCGCTTAAAGCGCAGAGCCCCTCATGAAGTACTTGCACTTACTCTGGTCGAATCTCGGCCGCAAGAAGTTGCGCACCTGGCTGACGCTGGCCTCGATCGTCGTTGCGTTCCTGCTGTTTGGAGTGCTGCAGACGATGCGTGCCGCGCTCACTGGAGGCGCCGATTTCGCGGGTGTGGATCGGTTAATGACGACACACAAGGTCTCGCTCATTCAACCGCTGCCGGAGAGTTACTTGACGCGCGTTCGTGGACTCGATGGCGTTCGCGTTGCCACCTCCCAGGATTGGTTCGGCGGCGTGTACCAAGATGACCGCAATCAAATCGTTGCCATCGCTGTGGATGCGCCGAGCTTTCTCGATGTCTATCCGGAACTGCAACTCAAGCCAGAAGAGCGCTCGGCCTGGTTGAACGATCGACAGGGCGCGATCGTCGGCACGCTCATTGCGAAGCGTTTCGGCTGGAAGGTCGGCGACACCATTCCCATGCGTTCGAACATCTTCACCAACAAAGATGGTACGCAATCCTGGCCGATGAAGATCTCGGGGATCTTCACCAGCACTAATGACGATCTTTCCAGCGTGTACTTTCATCATGAGTACTTGAACGAGGCCCGAAGCTTCGGACGCGACACCATCGGCTGGATTGTGATGCGAATAAAGAATCCGGACGACGCCGCGAAAATGGCTGCGAAGGTGGATGCGCTGTTCGCCAATTCCGAAACGGAAACCAAGACAGCAACCGAAAAAGCATTCGCGCAAGCGTTTGCAAATCAGATGGGGAACATCGGCGCGCTTGTCACCGCGGTTGCGAGCGCGGTGTTCTTCACGATGTTGCTGGTGATCGCGAACACCATGGGCCAATCGGTGCGCGAGCGTACCAATGAACTTGCAGTCATGAAGACCCTGGGCTTCTCGAGTGCGTCCGTCACTGGGCTCGTGATCGGCGAATCCCTCCTGATCACACTGCTTGGCGCGGCGATCGGGTTGTTGATCGCAGGCGGCGCATCCGTCGGCATTGGCCAGGCGCTGCAGAACTTCTTCCCCTCGCTCGGCATGCCTCGATCCACGTTTGCAATTGGGTTCGCGATTGCATTGCTGCTGGGCATTGTGGCGAGCGCACTTCCTGCGACTCAGGCCTGGCGCTTGAAGATCGTGGAAGCGCTGCGACGCACCTAACGCGAAGAATCTCGAGGCGCAATCCGCATGTCGAACACAATGTCACAAATCGCCGCTGTTACAGCAATGAACGTGCGCAATATGCGCGAGCGGCTCACATCGTCCATCGTGGCGCTCGTCGGCATCACGGGCGTCGTCACAGTGCTGATCGGTGTCCTGTCCATCGGCGAAGGGTTTCGTGCCGTACTGGATCAGTCCGGCGCATCCGACGTTGCGATCGTGCTGCGCGGCGGATCCAACGACGAGATGAGCAGCGGATTCGGTCAGGACGTCGCTCGCATCATTTCTGATGCCAAGGAAATTGCCCGCGATGCAGATGGTCCGATTGCCTCACCGGAACTGTACGTGGTGGTCGACGTACCCCTTCGAAGTACTGGAACAGCGGCAAACGTTCCGTTGCGCGGTGTCTCCAAGCAAGCTAAGAAGCTGCGCCAAAAGTTTCAGATCATCGAAGGCAGAGATTTTACGCCGGGCACCTTCGAAGTGATTGCCGGACAAGGCGCCGCTAAGCAATTCGCTGGACTCACCGTTGGCAATAAGTTGCGCTGGGGTACGACGGAATGGACTGTCGTCGGCATCTTCAAAGATCGCGGCAGCGTCGCAGAATCGGAAGTCTGGACCGATGCGACGATCCTGCAAGGCGCTTACAACCGCGGTTCATCGTATCAATCGGTGCGCGCCAAGCTGACGAGTCCTGCAGCGATGAAGCCATTCAAAGATTCGCTCACATCGGACCCGCGACTCAATGTGAAAGTGTTTAGCGAGAAGGAATTCTATGAAGAGCAATCGAGAACCTTGCGAGCGCTCGTCAACACCATTGGCATTGCGATTGCGTTGTTAATGGGCCTCGGTGCAGTGTTCGCGGCCTTGAACACGATGTACTCCGCTGTGTCGGCACGCACGCGCGAGATTGCGACGCTACGTGCACTCGGATTCGGCTCGGGTCCAGTCGTGACATCCGTGATTGTCGAAGCGCTCTTGCTCGCGCTGGCGGGCGGTGTAATCGGCATGCTGATCTCTTACTTCTCATTCAACGGCATGCGCGCATCGACGATGAATTTTGCCGCGTTCAGCCAGATCACTTTTGCTTTCACCGTGACGCCGGCATTGCTGCTGCAAGGTCTGATCTACGCACTGATTCTGGGTTTCGTGGGCGGACTGATGCCGAGCTTGCGAGCAGCCAAGCTCCCGATCACGACCGGATTGCGCGAGCTGTAGTCGGGAAGCGATCTCATGCCGGAGCTTCCGGACATCACTGTCTATATCGAAGCTCTGCAGCATCGCATCTTGCAGCAACCGATCGAGCGCGTGCTGCTGCACAACCCATTTCTGCTACGAACGGCGGAACCGCCTTTGACGGCGTGCGAAGGCCGCAAAGTGATTGATGTGCGTCGTCTCGGTAAGCGCATTGCGATCGGCACCGAGGGCGATATTTGGCTGGTGTTGCACTTGATGATCGCGGGGCGCCTGCACTGGTTCGATGCCTCAGCGCGCACCCGCCCAAAAGCCTCGCTGCTCTCCATTGCGTTCCCGAACGGTACGCTGACACTCACCGAAGCAGGGACGAAGCGTCGTGCAGCCCTTCATGTAACCACTACGTCTCAGTTGCACGAGTTCGATCGCGGCGGCCTCGAGGTTTTGGATGCGGACGATGAGACCTTTCGCGCGCGAATGACCGAGCGCAACCACACGCTGAAGCGCGCGCTCACCGATCCCACCATCTTGAGCGGCATTGGCAATGCTTATTCGGATGAGATCTTGCATCGCGCACAGCTCTCACCGTTGCTGCAAACAAAACAAGTGACGACCGATCAGTGGACAACACTACTCGCGAGTTGCCAATCGGTGCTGAAGGAATGGACTGAGCGCTTGCGTGAACAATCGGACGATGCCTTTCCGGAAAAGGTGACTGCATTTCACCCTGACATGGCCGTGCACGGAAAGTACGGCATGCCGTGCCCGAGATGTGGAACTGCGATCCAACGCATTCGTTACGCCGATAACGAAACCAACTACTGCCCACGCTGCCAAACCGGCGGCAAAGTGCTCGCTGACCGCTCGCTCTCGCGATTGCTGAAAGACGATTGGCCGCGAACGATTGAGGAGCTTGAGGCGAGGGTGAAGGGGTGATGAGGTGATGAGGTGATGAGGTGAACAGTGGTGACCGGTAGCAACCCTCGCCGTTCACGGTATCACTCCATCACTTCATCACCTCATCACACGATCATGCCAGCCGGTACAATTCACTCAGCACTCAAGGTCATCGCTCCATGACTTCCACGCCCCAACCTCGCCGAGCAGCATTCGCGTTCGTCTTCATCACCGTGTTGCTCGACATGTTCGCGATCGGGATCATCATCCCAGTGCTGCCGCGTCTCGTCGAAGATTTCGTGGGCGGCAATACGGCCAAGGCCGCTTCGATTTACGGTCTGTTCGGGACCGTGTGGGCGTTGATGCAGTTTTTGTTTTCGCCAGTCCTGGGCTCGTTGTCAGATCGATTCGGCCGGCGCGCGATCATCCTGTTGTCCAATTTTGGATTGGGCCTCGACTACATCCTGATGGCATTGGCGCCGTCCTTAACTTGGTTGTTCGTAGGCCGCGTCATTTCCGGCATCACAGCGGCAAGCATCAGTACCGCAGGCGCGTACATTGCGGACGTCACACCACCCGAGCAACGCGCAGCCAAGTTTGGAATGTTGGGCGCGGCGTTCGGTGCAGGATTTGTCGTCGGCCCTGCGCTGGGTGGCGTACTTGGCGATATCAGTCCGCGCTTGCCGTTTTGGGTTGCGGCTGCATTCAGCCTCACAAACGCAATGTATGGATTGTTCGTGCTACCGGAATCGCTGCCGCGCGAACGTCGCGTCGGCTTCTCGTGGCAAAAGGCCAATCCGCTCGGCGCATTCAAATTGCTTCGGTCACATGCAGAACTCTGGGGTCTCGCGTGCGTCAGCTTCTTGAGCAACTTGGCGCACGTGGCATTGCCCTCCGTATCCGTGCTGTACATGGGCTATCGATACGAATGGGATACGCGCTCGGTCGGATTGCTGCTGGCCGGCGTCGGCGTCGCTTCCATCATCGTGCAAGGATTTCTGGTGAGCCGCGTCGTGAAGAAGCTCGGCGAACGGCGCACGATGCTGGTCGCGCTTGCATTCGGCTTCATTGGGTTCGGTATACAAGGACTCGCGACCACGGGGGCGATCTACGTCATCGGCGTAGCTGCGATGTCGTTGTGGGGAATGATGACGCCCGCGGTGCAAGGCGTGATGACTCGGCTCGTGGGGCCGAGCGAGCAAGGTCAATTGCAGGGCGCGAACAGCAGCGTGATGGGCATCGCCAATCTCTTCGGGCCAATCGTTTTCACGCAAACCTTCGCGTTCTTTATTGCAACCCACCGCGATTGGAAATTGCCGGGCGCTCCATTCCTCCTGTCGAGCGCGTTGCTTCTAACCGCCGCGATCGTTGTGCTGCGGTTGATGGCGACGCAGCTGAGTCGCTTGCCCGAGAAGCAAGCTGCCTAGAACCTATCTCAGAATCCCTTGTGGCCGCGAACAATCGCTCGACTCAAACAAGCACGTTGGCACACGTCGCTTCTGGCGCGCATCGGCTACAGGGCTGCACGCTCGAGGTGCGTTGGAGAGGCTCGTTCGACGATTGAGGCTTGGATTCCTGCGCCATCGGCCATGGCATAGCTCGTGCATTGGATGAAATCAGGCGCGCCGCTCGTGGGCGCGTCAGGATTGTTTCTTCGGTTTCATTCTGCTTACGAGATGGTCGACTATCCCCCCCTGAGCCATCCTCCGATGCAGGCGTGCGCGGCCAAACCCCGCGCACGCTATTTTTTTCATCGTCAAACTTCTGACGCCCATCGCGCTGATCCGAAGATTCTGTGAACTCGACGGCACGCGATGCGACCTAATCTCGCCGCACGGCAGCTTTCCGCCGCATTGTTGGCGCGAAACTGCGCGGCGCCTCGCGAATTCACCGCGTTTCGAGGCTGGCATCCGATTTGCTTTAAGTATGGCAAAGCCAAGGTCTTGCCATGCAATTCACACCGCGCGATATGAATCAGAACGCAGCCTCAGACGAAGAGATCATCTGCGTTCTCAAGATGAAGTACGGAATGTGCGAGAGCGAAGCTCGGGCGCTGAACCAGCGCGAGCTGAGGATTCGCATCGCCGCGCTGGATTTTCTGGCGAACAATCTGCCCGAGTCGGCGCCGCGAAGAGACTGAAGCGCCTTGGCCAACCTTGAAACTAGAACTCGGCGAACTTCGCTTCCACGATCACTGCATCGGCCGCACAGCCGATCTCGCGCGAGGTCTTCGGACCTTGGTAAAACTCTTCGGACAGATCTTTGCCGCCGGCCGCATGCCATTGCACTCGCACAGCGATGGTCTTGAACGTGTGATCGTTCGCGAGCCACAGATGTTTGTTGGCGGAATCGCATTCCCCTTCGAACTTCAAGGTAATGAACGACGCCGGCGGCGGATCCTCGGCTGCATGCACCGAGCTCAGAAACATGGTTGCCAATGCAACTGCGGCTACACGGATTTTCCCGTCAATCGACCTGACCACTAGCCATTCCTCCCACCTGCGAGGCTCGGTTGCGCGCCGAGCACTGCCCTTTGTACCGCGTCCGCGTCCCAGCACCTCTGCGGATGCTTCGTACTCGGCCGCACGAAAACGTGATCTGGTTCACGAACCACCTGCTCCCAGTCCGCGGTGGCCTACGCCTTGCGTAGGGCGCGCAATATAGACCGGATTGCGTTATGACGCATGAACCCTGCTTCAAACTTTTGTCATCTGGCGCTCTACCCTCGCACGAAGAGTATGCCCATCGACATGTCGCGAACCTGAACGGGCTCAAAGATTGGGCACTGGGCGGCAGAAATTTGCCGCGTCAGCAGCACGGCGAACGTGCCCAAACCAACGGCGTGGAAAACCCGCAGGGCCTTGTGCGCCAGTCCACAGTTCTCCTGTCGTTCCGTTAAGTTTCGATGCCCCGACCCGCTATCTCGAGCTGAAAGCAGCGCGTTCTGGCGAGGTCGTTTTGTTGTCTGTGCTGAAAAATCGGTTCGGTGCGAAATCGCAAGGCGTGGGTCAAGCAGGCATCGCGCTGCACGACGGTGCATTTGCATTGGCCGTCGTGCGCCGAACGCCGGATGCCAAACCGTCTCTCGAGCACTGCGCCCTTCACGAATATCAAGGCGAGGCCAGTGCTGCATTGAAAGCCGCCCTCGACAAGGCCGGTGCACAGCGCGCGCCAACCTGCGCGGTGATCGACGGCGACGAATACCAAATCGTGCAAGTGGAAGCGCCGGAAGTGCTGCCCTCGGAAATGCGCGCAGCCATTCGCTGGCGCTTGAAGGATGCGATCAGCTTCAACGTCGACGAAGCCTCGGTCGACGTGTTTGAGATTCCCGATCCCGCGCGCCGAGCCCAGCAAAAAATGTTGTTTGCCGTGGCCGCACGCGAGACTGCCGTACAACGCATCGCGATGAGCCTCAAAGCGGCAGCAAAGGGCTTCAACGCGATCGATATCCCCGAACTGTGCCTGCGCAACATTGCATCGATCCTGCCGCAGGACCAGAAAGGCGTCGCAATACTCGGCGTGCATGACAAGTTCGCCCAGCTCGTGATCACGCGTCAGGGACTGCTCTATCTCACGCGCCGTATCGATACCTCACGGCGATTCGATCCGCACGCGCAAGATCGCTCTGCTCTCGACGCGGGCTCATTGGCACTGGAGATCCAACGCTCGCTCGATTACTACGAAAGCCATTTCGATCAAGCCCCGATCGGCGACTTGGTCCTCGCACCCGCGGATGATCGCGTACACAAATTGGCCGACGACCTGAAAAACGAGACCAGTCTGCGCATCTCAGTGCTCGACGCTCGTGAACACCTCATCGTGCACAAGGCAGGCGAAGTGGTGCCCGATTGGGCCACGTTGATGGCGCTCGGTGCGGCGCTTCGCACTGAAGTCACGGAAGGCTGACATGCGCCAGCAGATCAATCTTTATCAGCCGATTTTCACGGAATCTCGCGGCGGGCTTGCCGCCAAGCCGGTCGGGATCGGCTTTGTGCTACTGCTCGTCGGTCTCGCCGCCTTCTCGTGGAATGAGCATCGGCAGATTGCCAGAGTGCAAACTCAACTCGACCAATTGCGCGCTCAGCAGAGCGAGCTGCAAGCTGCGCTCGAACAGGACGGCCAAAGCACCGCGAACGAAACGCCCGAGCAACTCGATGCACGGGTGAAACAGCTCGACGCACAGGTCGCCGAGCGAACGCGCGCGGTCCAAATCCTGCAATCGGGTGCCGCCGGTCAAACCACAGGATTTGCGCAACGGATGGAAGCGCTCGCTCGCAGACACGTCGATGGCCTGTGGCTCGACCAAATGATTCTCTCCGGGACGAACGGCGCAATGACTCTGCGTGGCGCCACCATCGATCCCGATGTCGTTCCGCAATATCTGCGCAGTCTCTCCGCCGAACCCGCATTGGCCGGCACTCGTTTCGATGACTTCGTGATCGAGCGGCCGAGCAAACTGACCACAGCGGACGCGAACGCCGAATTTGTCGAGAGCGAATCGAGGCCTGCAAAGAAGAACGACGGACCAGTGCGCTTTCGCGCCGGCAGCAAGGCCCTCGATCCGACTGTGGAGGCTACCTCATGAAGCTGCCTGCACAACTCGAATCGTTATTCGCGCGCTTCGATCGCCTTACGGTACGCGAGCGTGTGCTGGTTTGCGCGGCACTACTCGCCGCGTTCGTGATGACTTGGATGATCGCAATCCAAGATCCGCTCGCCTCGAAGTTGCGTTCGGTGAATTCCGAGCTAACCGCGCTGCAAGATTCGCTGAATTCGGATGCGGCGATGAGTGGAGCGGAAAGCGATCCCGCGGTGGCCGCACGACGGAAGGCCAAAGAATTGCAGGCGAAGCTCGACGATTTGAATAAAGAGCTCGCATCCAAAGCTGCAGGATTGATCCCTCCGGAGCGCATGGTGCAGGTCATCCACGATGTCCTCTCGCATCAACGCGGACTCACGCTCGTTAGTCTGCACAACAAGCCAGTTACCAGCTTGGTGACTGCGGTACCGGCTCCCGAACCAACACCGCCTTCCGCTGCCGACGAATCCGCTGAGGGCGAGCCGGCTGCAATGGGTTCGGCAACTCCGCCTACGCCGGTCGATGCCGGACCTTACGTGCATCCTGTCGAGATCGTCATCGAAGGCAGCTACCTCGATGTACTCGAGTACCTGCGCGCGCTCGAAGCGCTGCCTTGGCATTTCTATTGGAAGGTGCTCGAACTGAACTCTGGCACTTACCCGCTCAACCGCGTTCGTATCGAACTGAGCACGTTGAGCATGGATAAGGAGTGGTTAGGCGTATGAAGAAGACCAAACAGGCATGCAGTGCACTGCCCTATTCGCTCCGCGTAACGGCGGCCTACCTTTCAGCAAGCGCGCGAGCCGCTGCGCCCATCGCTACAGCAGTTGGCTCGATGCTGATCGCTCACGGCGCACGTGCCGAAGCGTTACGCGACCCAACCAAACCGATGAATGCGAAAAGTGCGCCGCTCGCAGCGAGCGCGCGTGCCATCCGCGTCGAAGCGATCTTGAGCTCGAGCGAGCGAATGCTCGCGATCGTGAACGGCAAGGTCGTTCGCGCCGGCGATCGCGTCGGCGACGCCCGCATCGATGAAGTTCTCAGCGACGGTATTCGCTATACGCGAGACGGTCACAGCCAAGTCGCCCGGCTGGACAGTCATGTGGTTCAGGTGCGGCAGCCGATCGCACCGAAGGACGAGTCATGATCATCAGGTTATTCAAGTCGCTGCAGCATCTCTCGAACGGCTGGGTCCGGGTTCTCGCCTTGGCGTCGGCCGTCGCTTTCGTCGCAGCCCCATCCCACGCGCAAGATGCTGCTTCAACCGCCGTCACCGCTGCGGCCGGCGAACCACGCTTCAACGTCAACGTCGAAGACGCGCCAGCACGCGCCTTCTTCATGGGCCTCGTGGACGGCACGCCGTACAACATGTTGGTGCATCCGGATGTCGCGGGCCGCGTCTCGTTGCATCTGAAGCAAGTGACAGTCGAGCAAGTACTCGACGCCGTTCGCGATCTGTATGGATATGACTACCGGCGCGTCAGCACGGGTTTCATGGTGCTTCCAGCCGCGATACAGACCCGCATCTTCCATATGAACTATTTGGATCTACAGCGAGTCGGCGCGTCCAAAACTCGTATCAGCTCAGGACAAGTTTCTCAGCGCGATGGATCCAGCAGCGATAGCAGTTCCTCTGCAACGGGTGGCAGCAGCGAACAAACGTCCGATGTCACGGGCACCGAAGTCCTGACACGTAACGACTCGGATTTCTGGAAAGGTATCGAGACGGATTTGGGTTTGATCGTTTCCGCCGGCGGACAAGATCGTAGCGTCGTTATCAATCGCCAGTCAGGTGTGATCGTCGTGCGAGCGATGCCGAACGAATTGCGCGAAGTTCAGGACTACCTCGCGAAGATTCAAAACACCGTCACGCGCCAGGTCGTTCTCGAAGCGAAGGTAGTCGAGGTCGAGCTGAGCAACGCCTATCAAGCCGGCATCAACTGGACGGCGGTGTTCAAGGACGGGCGTAACACCTATACCGGCGGCCCAGGCTCCCCGATCGGCGGCTTCGATCGCGATCAGCTCATACCTCAGGGCGGCAGTGCTTCAATCGGCCCCGGCAATCCGATCACGAGCATCTCACGCAGTCTTCTGGGCGGCGCGTTTGTGCTGGGAGCCGACTTCGCCGACTTCAACGTGCTACTAGAACTGTTGAGCACTCAGGGCCGCACACGCGTTCTTTCCAGCCCACGCGTTTCCACCTTGCACAATCAGAAGGCGATCATCAAAGCCGGCACCGACGAATTCTTCATCACTGGCGTGCACAGCGACACCACGACCGGCACTGCAACAACGACCACCGTCGAATACGAGCTCACACCGTTCTTCTCCGGCGTCGCACTCGATGTGACACCGCAAATCAGCGACGACGGACGCGTGCTGTTGCACATTCACCCGACGATCAGCGATGTGACAGATCAGCAAAAGGTTTTGTCAGTGCGCGGCACGACCGACTCATTGCCGCTCGCACTCAGTCAGATTCGCGAATCCGATTCGATCGTCGAGGCGCGCAGCGGCCAAGTGATCGTGATCGGCGGCCTGATGCGCGAGCAGCGCAAACGCAACGATTACAAGACCCCTGTTCTCGGCGACGTGCCGCTCTTGGGCAAGCTGTTCAAGAGCCAGCGCGATCAGACCATCACCAGCGAACTCGTCATCCTGTTGCGGCCGCTCGTGGTTGGCGACTCGGATTGGGGCCAGCTCGTTGATGAATCGAATCAGCGCGTCGATGCGATGACGGAGAAGGCGAAAATCAAATGAGTACGTTGGCTCGTAAGAAAGTTCGTCTCGGCGAACTGCTGCTCGAGCACAAGCTCATCACGGACGAGCAGCTGCAGACTGCGCTCGCCGAGCAAAAGCGCAGCGGTCGAAAACTTGGCCGCGTGATGACGGACATTGGGCTCGTCAAAGAAGAAAAGCTCAATGAAGTGCTCGCGCAGCACTTGCAGATCCCGTTCATCGATGTGCGTCAACTCACGCTGGACCAGCAAACCGTCAAGTTGCTTCCGGAAGTTCAAGCTCGTCGGTTCCGAGCGATGGTGTTGCAGTCCGATGCGCGCGGCTTGCTGATCGGCATGGCGGATCCGACGGATCTGATTGCATACGACGAACTCGCGACGCGACTGAAGCAACCTCTGCGCGTGGCGCTGGTTCGCGAAGCCGATCTGTTGCGCACGATGGACGTCGTGTATCGGCGCACGAACGAGATCGCATCCATTGCGCAGGAAGTGCGCGAGGAACTCCGCGAGGGCGACATCGACCTCGAGCAACTGAGTGCGGATGAAGGCTCACCGGATGCGCCGGTGATTCGCCTCATTCAGACGATGTTCCAAGACGCAGTACAGGTTCACGCGTCTGACTTGCACATCGAACCCGGCGAGAGTGCATTGCGCGTCCGGCAGCGAGTGGACGGCGTACTACAGGAACAAAAGATCGATGGCCGCCGCGTCGCTGGCGCACTGATCACGCGATTGAAGTTGATGTGCGGTCTGGACATCGCGGAGAAACGATTGCCGCAAGACGGTCGCTTCTCGCTCAAGGTCAAAGACAAAATGATCGACGTGCGTCTTTCGACGATGCCAACGCAATTTGGCGAGTCGGTGGTGATGCGCCTGCTCGATCAATCCGCAAGCTTGATGACGCTAGATCGATTGGGCATGGCACCCGCCATGCTGGAGAAGTTCCGCGGCCTCATTAGCCGCAGCGCCGGAATGGTACTCGTGACCGGTCCGACCGGCAGCGGTAAGACCACGACGCTCTACTCCGCTTTGAACTTCCTCAATCAACCCGACACGAAAATCATCACCGTCGAAGACCCGGTCGAATACCGCTTGGATCGCGTCAACCAAGTACAGGTGAATCCGAAGATCGGTCTGGATTTCGCACGCGTGCTGCGTACCACGCTGCGCCAAGATCCGGATGTCATTCTCGTAGGCGAAATGCGCGATCAAGAAACCGTCGACATCGGCCTGCGTGCCGCGATCACCGGGCACTTGGTCTTCTCGACCCTGCATACGATGAATGCAGTGGCGACGGTGCACCGCCTTCTCGACATGGGCGCGGCGGGTTACATGATTGCCGCTGCCGTGCATGGCGTGGTTGCTCAGCGCTTGGTCCGTCGCGTCTGCGACAACTGCGCTCAGCCTTCAGAGCCGAATCCGCAGGAACGCGCCTGGCTGTATGCGCAAACAACAGCCGATCGTATTGCCGAGATGAAGTTCCAGATGGGCGTGGGCTGCACGTACTGCAACCTCACGGGTTATCGCGGTCGAACTGCGATTTACGAGATGCTTGAAATGGATCGTCAGCTGGCCGATGCGATCCGCCGCGGCAATGCGATTGAATTCTCCGAGCTTGCTCGCAAGCGCGAGGGGTTCACGACGCTCGCAGATGCCGCTCTCGAACTGGTTGCGAATGGCACCACGAGTGTTTCAGAAGCGATGGGCATCACCAGCGGACTCGATGAAAGCGAGCCGGAAGTGCAGCAAGTCGAGCAAGTTTCACAGGACGATATTGATTCGTTGCTCAAAGACGCACTTACCGAGGGCACTCGCGCAAGCGCTTGATGAACTGATATGCCGGTCTTCAACTACACAGGTCGATCACGCCGCGGCGAATATGCCAGTGGCCTGATGGAAGGCGACTCGCCCGACAGCGTCGCATCGCGCTTGCTCGGCAACGGCATCATCCCGATCGAGATCAAGCCCGCAAGCATCAAGAAGGACGATGAGCTCACGCGACTCTTGCGGAAGCTTGGCTTCGGTAAGCCTACGACTTCCGATCTCGTGCTGTTCTCACGACAGATGTACACGATCACGAAGTCAGGTATCCCGTTGCTTCGCGGCATCAAAGGACTGGCGGCATCCACACACAATCCGGTTCTGCGCGAAGCCCTCGAAGACATCTTGGTGAATCTCGAGGGTGGTCGCGATCTCGCCGGCAGCTTCGCACGCCATCCGAGCATCTTTCCGTCGCTCTACATCAGCATCATCAAGGTCGGTGAAGAAACCGGAACGTTGGAAGCATCGTTCAAGCGCCTTGCCGAATACATGGCGATGGATCAAGACATGCGCGATCGCATCAAGTCCGCCACGCGCTACCCAATAATTGTCTTGTGCGTGATTGCGATTGCCATCGCGGTGTTGACGATGTTTGTGATTCCGAAATTCGCGCCGTTATTCGCGGCACTCGGCAATAACATTCCGTTGCCGACACGGATCATCATGGGCGTATCCAGTTTTGCTCAGCACAACTGGCATTTCGTGTTGGCTGGAGTGATCGGCGGCATGTTCGCCTTACGCAATTACGTGAAGACAGACAAAGGAAGACTCCAGTGGGACACATGGAAGCTGAAGCTGCCTGCGATCGGACCGGTGGTTCACCAAGGCATCCTCGCGCGCATCACTCGCTCACTGTCGATTTCACTGACGGCTGGCATGCCGGTCATTCAGGTGCTGAAGGTGATCGCCCACTCAGCGGGCAATGACTTCATGGCAGCGAAGGTCATGAAGATACGAGAGGCTGTCGAGAGAGGCGATCCGCTGAGTCGCGCAGCGAGCAGCGTTGGCATGTTTCCGCCGCTCGTGATCCAAATGATGGCGGTTGGCGAAGAAACGGGAGACTTATCCGGGTTGTTGGATGAAGTTGCCGGATTCTACGAGCGCGAAGTGGATTACAAACTCAAGAACCTGAGCGCTGCCATTGAACCGATTCTGGTCGTTGCTGTGGGTGCCATCGTGTGCGTGCTTGCACTGGGCGTGATGCTCCCGATGTGGAACATGATTGCTCAGGTCGGACATAGCGGCGGCGGTTGACCGATATGTGAAGCGGTTCACAGGTAAGCCGGCCCTGAGTGACGGCACTCACGAATCTCATCATTGCCCCTACAGTGGATTTGGGAAGAGTCGATAAACACTGCAAGTCAGGCACGAATAGCCGGCGTTCTTCGTTAAGCGAATTGGAGTTACCTCAATGATTAAGTCTTCTCAGCGCGGCTTTACGCTCATCGAGCTCGTGGTCGTGATCGTGATCCTCGGCATCTTGGCTGCTTTTGCGGTTCCGCGGTTTATGGGCCTCGAAACTGAGGCGCGCGTTGCGGCGACCAAGAACATGGGCGGAACTCTCCGCAGCGCAGTGGCGATGGCTCATGGCCTATGCGTCGCTCAAGGGTGCACTGACGCCGCCCGGAACATCGTCATCAATGGTCAAACAGTTCGCTTCGTGTTCCAGTATCCGACTACTGCGACAGTGCGCAACTTAATCGAAAGCACCGAAGGGTTTGCAGTTACCAACACCGGCCGCTTCACCAAGAATGGCGCCAAGAACACGGCAAACTGCTGGGTTGAGTATCGCGCCCCGTCTGCCAGTGGTGGGACGCCGGCGATCGCATACCCCGCGGGCATCATCGGAACTGGAGCAGGCTTCGTCAACGAAAACACCGTGGACTCGGGCCTGCGAACCAACTGCTAAACGCGAATGCCTCGGGTAGGAACACAAGAAGGCGCCCCTGGGCGCCTTCTTGCTTTCGAGCGCCACATGATCAGCTGCAAGTCATACAAGCTGCACTCAACACGAATCTTCGGACGGAGTCTTTCTGCGCTCAGCGCTACTCTTCGGCAAAGAGGCTTCACGCTGGTGGAACTCGTCACTTCGCTTGTCATCCTTGCGATCCTCGCAGCAATGGCTGCGCCTTCGCTGCTCGATCATCGTGCGTTTAGTGAACGCGGTTACGCAGACGAATTGGCCGACGCTGTTCGCTATGCACAGCGCACCGCCATCGCGAGCGGCTGCACAACCCGTATCGTTGTCGCGGCGACAAGCTACTCTGCACAGCAACGCAACACGTGCAATGCTGGCGCCTGGAACCGCGTTCTCCTCAAGGGAGACGGCACGCAGGTCAACGGCACGGCGCCCCCCGGCGTGCTAGCCAATCCAAATCGGACGATCACATTCGACGCATCGGGCAACGTTGTGGGCCCCGCTCCCGGCACTACCACGGTCGGCGCGTTTACCATCTCTCTCGACCCGCTATCGAACATCGTCACGGTGTCGTGATGATCGAACGAAGTGCCATGCGAATAGACCTTCAGAATAGGCAGATGGGATTCACTCTCGTCGAGCTGATCGTGGCCATCGTGGTAATTGCAATCGCCAGCCTTACGGCAGTTGGACTTACGACTGCGATTTCCACCCGCAGCGCTGAGGAAATACGACGCGAGCAAGCAATCACCATCGCGAATTCTTACATGCAAGAAATCATCGCGAAGCCATTCACTTCAGCCGGTGGGGGAACTCGAGCCACTCACAACGATGTTCAGGACTACAACGGGTTGAACGATGCACAAGTGCGCGACCACCTCAATGCAATCGTTCCTGGGCTTGCTGGTTATAGCGCGCAGGTAGCCGTCATACCGCAGTCATTCGGCGGAATCGGATCCCCGAATGCTCGACTTATTACAGTCACCGTGACAGATCCATCTGGGCAGCAAGTCACCATCCAGGCGTTGAAAACCAACACATGAAGCGTGTTCATCTGGTTCCAATGCGCCGTCCGCTTTCCGGGTTCACGCTCGTCGAACTCGTGGTCGCGATCACCGTGGGGGCAATCGTCGTCGGTATGTCAGTGGCTCTCATGAGCACACCGGTGGACGCTTACATGGCTCAATCTCGAAGAGCCGAGCTCGTACAGGATGCGGACCGCCTCTCTCGGTGGCTGTTGCAGGACACGCAAGAGGACGTGTTGCCCAACAGCGTGCGGATACTTACGAGTGCTAACACGCGTGTCCTCCAGCTGATCAAAACATCGGGCTTGGCCTTTTACGCTCCCGGAAGTTCTACTCCACAGGAGCTCGATTTCTCTCCGGCTGGCGACAGTCTTTTTGATGCCTATGGACGATTTCCCAACGGAGTCCAAGCTGGTTGGCGCCTGTCGATCAACAATCCAGGAACCGGACTTGCTGATGCGTATCTTTTGAACTCATCTACACAGGCCGTGTTGGCAGGAGTGAACAACAATGCGGACAAGGTCCAGCTAAACCCTGCGTTTTGGTTTCGCAGTGGATCCTCTGCATGGAATCGCGTGTACGTCATCAGAGAGCCTGTGACGTACATATGCAATCTTGGAACTGGGACGCTCCGGCGTTTCAACAATCACGCGCTCGCTGCGAGCATCCCTTCGAGCGAAGCAGACGCTCAACTCAATTCGGCAGGGACTCTAGCAAGAACACTTGCAAGCGGCGTCACCGCTTGCACCATTTCATGCGCCAGCTTTTTCAATGGGGTCTGTCAACGCAGCGTGAAGTTCGACATCACCGTGGGCCGGGGAACGGCGCCGCTGGAATCCATTCGGGTGTTTCAAGAAATGCGCGTGGATAACAACCCATGAAAGCGCACTGGACATCATGTGGAAGACAGCGGGGCAGCGCCCTCCTGGTCGCGCTGTTCCTCTTGATTGTGGTCGCGGGATTGGGTGCTGTGGCTATTCGCATCGGATCGGCCCAGCAGCAAGTTTCCAACCTGACGATCATCGAAGCGCGTGCGAACGCCGCAGCCTACAGTGCACTTGAATATGGTTCCTACATCATTAAAAACGGCGGACCTGGAAACTGCGCAGTACAACCGGTACCTATTCCAGCAGCGGCCGTTACTCTAAGCGGCTACACAGTCGTGCTTCGATGTACCCGATTGGTCACCGATGCCGGTGACGTTTATGACCTGACCGGCACTGCCACCCACAGCGTTTACGGCAATCCCGATTTCGTCCAACGCACTCGGCATCGCCGGGTCAGCGATATACCACCTGGATCCTGGTAACCCGGAACTTCCCCTCCCCCCGCGCGTTCGCGTCGGTATTCCTCGCCACCGATTCACGGAGCGCGTTATGGCCTTCACGCTCAAGCCTCTACCTTTCGCTAAAGATTCGCTTGGTCCGACGATGTCGGCGCGCACGCTCGAACATCATCATGAGAAGCATCACGCTGCGTACGTGAAGAAGTTGAACGACTTCATTGCGGGCACGTCGTTCGACAATCAAAGTTTGGAAGAGATCATTCGTGCGACCGCGAAAGGTCAAGGCAAAGAGAAGAAGATCTTCAATAACGCAGCGCAGGTTTGGAATCACGATTTCTTTTGGGAATCGATTGCGCCGAACGGCGGATCGACGCCGCCAGAACCCATCCTCAACCGCCTCAACAACGATTTCGGCTCATTCGAAAATTTTCGTGAGAAGTTCGTGAGCGCAGCCGTGGACCAATTCGGCAGCGGCTGGGCCTGGCTGGTATCGCGAAACGGCAAGCTCGAGATCGTGACGACGCATGATGCTGACAATCCACTGACGCATGGCGATTACCCATTGTGGACCTGCGACGTTTGGGAACATGCGTACTACTTGGATTATCAACAAGAGCGCGCCCGCTTCGTCGGGGCCGTGATTGATGCGATCGCAAATTGGCAGTTCGTCGGTAAGCGGTTAGTAGAAGCCGATCGCTAAACGGTTCTGCGGCATCGGTCACCACGGATCGAAGTAGGTATTCCTGTCGCTATATTTCACGCCATCAGGCTTTCACCATGCTCGCTGAAGCGAATTGCAATGGTGCACCGATGCATCCTCAACAAGACGTCCGTTCCGAATCGGCGCTGTATTGGACCGCAATCAGCTTGATCATTTGCGAAGGTATGCCGGTGGACAAGGCTGCCGAGAAGTTGGGAGTCGAAAGCGAACAGCTTCGCGATCTACTGCAACGACGGCAAGCGCACTGTCCCTATGGCGAGGATGATTCGCCGTCCCAATCGATGGTGAGTTGGACGCACTGATCGGCTAGTGACTGGTGACTAGTGACTTGTGACTAGCCAGAATCCGCGTCCGCCCTCGCCTCCAATAGATTCGCATCCGTTCAGGTTTCCAGCATGCATCCAACACAACCGCATGCGCTCTTCTCTGTCCTATCCGCCAGTCAGTAGTCACTAGTCAGTAGGTTGTCGCTCATCGCCGACGAACGCGCATCGAAAATCGACGCGTCTCACACTTTCACAAAGTGACAGGCTTTCGTACTCGCATGACGTAGGCGCAAAAGATCGCCGAGCGGGTAGCGGGCGGGCATAATCGACCGCGTTCACCGGAGGTAATCGTGAGCGCATCGGTTCGATCGCACGCATTGAGTTTCGAAAGCACTCCTCGGGTTCTGCAAATCGTCAGATGCGCCGGGCTGCTCATAGGTTCGCTGGGCGCGTTCTGCGCACATGCGGAAGACCCGGCTTGGTGGCCAAAGCCCGCGCCGCGCGTGTCGGAGGACCTGTTGCGTGCCGAGATTCTGGTGATGAACGCCAGTTACGACACGAAGCTGCGTGTTGACAACTCACCTATTCTGCAAGGAACAGAAATTGCGGCAGAGGACGACCTCGGCCTCGACTCCTCGCAGTTCCTTGCACAAGGCGAACTCACGCTGCTGCCGGGCACGCATCACTTAGTGCGTCTAAGCGGATTGAGCTCGCATCGATCCGCAAGTCAATTCATCGAGAAACAAATCGTATTCGATGATCAGACGTATCTCGTCGGCGAGCGTGTGGATAGCGAACTGAATCTCACGATGGTGGGATTGACGTACGGCTATCGATTCTTGGTGCGAGATCGCGCCGAGTTGACCGGGACCTTCGGCATTCAAGTCGCGCAGGTCCAGGCAAATGCGCTCGTTCGCAGCCGCGTGCTGCGCGATGCGGAAAGCGGCGTTGCACCTCTGCCGTTCGCGGGTTTGGAAGGTCGCTTCGATTTCAGCACGCGCTGGTCGCTCGAAGGACGCGCGCAATATCTAACGGTCAACATCGATG
Organism: Pseudomonadota bacterium; assembly: GCA_023391335.1. Taxonomy (GTDB): domain Bacteria; phylum Pseudomonadota; class Gammaproteobacteria; order Steroidobacterales; family Steroidobacteraceae; genus Steroidobacter. The sequence goes on from JAEWBG010000062.1 coordinate 36,029, forward strand.
ACGTCGACGGCTCGATTCTCGATTGGCGCGCCGCTCTGACTTGGCGGAGCAACTCCCACTGGCTGTGGGGACTCGGTTATCGCTCGTTCAATGTGAACGTGGATTCGAAGAACCAAGGCACACCAGGACTCGTCGATCTGGCGATTAGCGGTCCGATGCTGTTCATGCGCGCAAGCCTGTAGGCAGCGCGCTATTTCCGTTGCGGCTGCTGCGGAGCGTTCTGCTGCTCAGCCTTCTTCTCCTGTGCAACTGGTGCGTCCGAGCCGCTCGCAAGGTTCGGCTGCAAAAACACCACACCGGGTTCCGATGACGATTCGATCTCCTGGGGCGGCTCCGGCTGCGACTCAGTCTGAGCGGGCTCGGCTGCCTGCGTGGCCATGTACATCTGAATGGCACGCAAGAACGCATCAACCCCGCTAAAAAGCGCAATGACTGGAATTGCCGCCAGCACCACAACGATAGCGACGCGCCACGGATTGGGATTGCGCTTTGCGTGCTCGCGCTGTCGGATGCGTTCGATCTGTTCCTGCGCGCGCATTTGAACTGCTTTCTGCAGCTCGGATTGCGGCCGCTCGAACGGCAATATCGTTGCGCCCTCTTGCGCTTCAACCGGTACTCGATCTTCGGACGTATGACTCATATGGGCGCTATGCAGTGGGACGCTTGAAGTGTAGCGCGCGGGCGGGCACCTCGGGCACAGACCGCGGCGCGCGGCACTGGTTCAATCAGGCTGTAGCGACCGCGTGAACCGTCTATTGACGGCTTCTCAAGCTGCAGCCAGAGTCGCAGCACCTTGATTGCGGGTGAGCGGTATGAATTCAAGACTCTGGAGCTTGTCCGGGACGATCTTCTTGGCGATCGCGTTTCTGAGCCCTGCCAGCTGGAGCGACGACACACCGACCAGTCCGAATGCGGCCGAATCTAAGCAGGACGCCAATTCGCCATCTGATAAAAAGGACGCCACCCCGCAAGGTCTGTGCGTACGCGAATGCACTCGATCGAACGCACGCTGCAGTGCTCAAGTCCGCCACGCCCGCTCCGAGTGTTCAAGATCAGCCGCGCTGAACGGTGAAGAACCCATGGGATCGAATCGGGACGTGGAGGCCTTCTGCGGTTATTTCCGCAACCCGTCGACATGTAACAGCAAGAATGCTGACAAACGCTGTACGGAACGCTTTCGGGAACACTACACGATGTGCCTAGCAGCGGTACGCCCGAACGTGATGTCTAGTCGGTATGACTGCTTCCAGGAGGAGCGGCAGGCAGAGAACATGTGCCGCTCCGAACTCAACGACTGCAAAGCGGCCTGTTATCAGTAGCCCAATGTGATCACAGCGTAGGCGTGCTCTGGCTCGCGTGCGTCTTCTCGAATCGTTCCTGGCAGTGCACGCAACGTAATGCGGTAGGTTCAGCCTCAAGTCGCGCCATCGGGATCGCGCGATCGCAGTCGACGCACAATCCGTAGCTGCCATCGTTGAGGCGCAGCAGAGCGGAATCGATGCGGCGCAACTCGTCTGCGTCGCGATCGACCTCGGAAAGATTCACGTCCACGATTAAGTTGGAGAAAGAATCGTCCTCCGGATCCCGGGCTGGCTCCGAGATGGCCACGTGCGACTCTCCGCTGGAACGCTCCAAAGTCTCTTGGATCTCCGCCCGGAGTTGATCCGCGCGCTCGCGTAGCCGAGTTTTGAACTGCAGCGTTTGATCGCTATTGAGAACGGCCATAACAGCTCACCTTATCTATGCGGTAGCGTATGAATCCCGCAGCGGCGCAGGCGGTTCCATGCGAAGCTGTCCGTCGATAAGCGACATTGGTATCGCCGCCAAAACCGACCGAGCATGCATCACAACAATCTGCGCGGGATCCTCAGCATGCTCGCTGCTGTGGCGACGTTCTCAGTCATGGATCTGAGCATCAAGCAGCTCTCGACGTCCTATCCTGGAATGCAGGTTACCTTTTTGCGCGGCGCGGCTTCGCTACCGCTGCTTCTCACCGTCACTGCCATGCAAAGGAGATGGCGCGATCTGATTCCGCATCGTTGGGATCTTCACATTCTGCGCGGCATCTTGGGCGTGCTGATGCTCTGGCTGTTTGTGTTCGCTGTGAAAGCGTTGTCGTTAGCAGATGCATACTCGCTATTCATGTCCGCACCGCTGCTCATGACGGCATTGTCGGTTCCGTTGTTGCGCGAGCACGTCGGATGGCGACGCTGGACCGCCGTGCTCGTCGGGTTGGCCGGTGTGTTCATTGTGCTGCGCCCGAGCGGCACTAACTTGATCACGCTCGGAGGAATCGCTGCACTCGGATCGGCGCTGGGATATGCCATCAGCGCGCTCACCATTCGTATTCTCTCGCGAACCGATACGGGTGCAGCGACAGTCATCTGGTCGCTCGCGTTCATCACGCTCGTGAGCGGTGCGTTCTGTCTTACGAGTTGGACACCGCTACGGGGCGATCATGTTCCGTGGGTGATTGCATTGGGCGTCAGCGGTGCGATCGGACAACATCTCATTACACAAGCATTCCGTGCTGCGAATCCCGCGGTCGTAGCTCCGCTCGAATACACGGCGCTCGCTTGGGGGATGCTATTCGATTGGCTGTTCTGGACGACGATACCGAGCCTTCGCATGCTCGGCGGAGCCGCAATCATCATCGCAAGCGGCACGTACGTGATACATCGCGAACGCGTTACAACGCACGCTCCATCTTAATGTCGCAGCGGGAGTAGCGCTGGTCACGGAGCGGAATCTCTTTGAATCCGAAGCTTTGATACAAGCGGATCGCGGGCGCCAAACTGCGCTGCGAGTACAGAATCAATTTCTTGGCACCACGCTGCTTCGCCACAAGTTCGGCGGCGCTCAAGAGCCGGCGCCCAAATCCCCGCCCCTGCGAAGGCTCATCGACAGCCATTTTGGTGAGTTCGAATTCGCCCGGTTGTTCCCATTTCAATGCGACGGTTCCGACGACGCGCTCATCGAACAATGCGAACAGCACCTCACCGCCGCTTTGAATGATCTCGGATTCTGGATTGCCAAGGACCAGCTCATCGATCGGCTCGACTCGGAAATAGCGCGTGAGCCATGCAACGTTTAGGCGGCGAAAGTCATCTCTGAATCGCGGGTCGAACGTAACGATGCGCGTGCCATCGTCAAAGGTCGCCACTACATCGGACATATCGCTCCTCACACAGAATCGACGCTTCTCACGATGCGGCGCGCCTGCCACCACTTCGTCACCACGGCTCCCTGGAACAGCACCAACGCGACTCCTGCAAGGACGAGTGCAGCAGCGAAGGCGACGACCGGAGTGATCCGCTCATCCAGAAACACGGCCCCAAGGAACAGCGCAACGACGGGATTCACCAGCGCATAAGTCGTCACCTTCTGCGCTGAGACTCGCGTCAGCAGCCACAGGAAGCAATTCAAGCCGAAGATACTGCCGAAGACGATGAGATAGAGCACCGCCCATACCGATGTTGCGGAGATGTGTTGCGCGTCGAACCGGATCCATTCGTGCGTGAGGGCCGCCATGCCGAATTGGAACACTCCGCCCGCGAGCATCTGCACGCATGTGAAACTCAAGACCACAGCGGGACCAGCAGATCGCTTCTGTAATAACGTGCCGAAGCTCCAGCCGATAGCCGCAACGATCAAAGCCACCAAATAGAGCGGACGTGCGTTTCCCGTCAGGGTGTGCGTGTGAGAAACGATCGTGACCACGCCAGCCACACCCAACGCCACGCCGACGAGCGCTTGGGTACTCGGTGCACGCTTACTGAAGAAAGCCCAATCTAGCATCAACACGATTACCGGGACCGCCGTGACGATCAGCGCAGCGATGCCGGAAGGAATGCCTTGCTGCGCCCAAATCACGAAACCGTTGCCGATGCCCGATAGCAACACGCCGCACAACGCGGCCGCCGGCAGGTTCACGCCTTGCAAGGGATCGCGCTGTTTGAATCGCAGCCAGGCATACATAAGGGCGCCTGCCGCGATGAAGCGAAATCCGCCCGCGATAAATGGAGGCAACGTCCGCAGCGTCAGGGCGATGGCGAAATAGGTCGTTCCCCAGATGATGTAAAGGCCCGCGAATGCAGCAAGGATGGCGAATGACACGCGCGACGGATTTGATGAACTTTGCATGGACGCTACTCTCAGAGATCGCTGGCCGCCAGTACAGATTCAGGTAGACTGATCGTCAGCCAGCACAGTTGCACCGCAGGTCTTCCATGTCCGCCTCCGCTCCACTGTTGTACGAACGTGTTGCGCAGTTGGTTGAAACGCAAATTGCCACCGGCACGCTGCGCGCGAACGATCGCATCCCCTCGGTACGGTCGATGAGCCGCGCGGCTAAGGTGAGCGTTTCGACGGTCGTGCAGGCATACGTCCACTTGGAAAACATAGGCTTGATCGAGGCGCGTCCGCAGTCCGGCTTCTACGTGCGCCCACCGAGCACGAAAGTCCTTCCCGCGCCACGCCCGAAAGTTACACGCTCGCGCCGGCCGGTCTCGGTAGCAACCGAAGTGCTGGATACCTGTCGCGAGGCGCTGGCACGTACCGACATCGTTCCCCTGAACGGCGCGTTCACCTCTCCTTCGCTGTATCCGAATCAACGTCTCAACAACCTGATGCGCGAGGTGTTGCGTGCGCATCCGCTCAATGCGGGCGAATGCATTCTGCCGCCAGGTCTTCCAGAGTTGCGCCGGCAAATCGCCAAACGCATGGCACTCGCGGGTGCACCGTCCGATCCTTCGCACGTCGTGATCACGAGCGGCACCATGGATGCGATCACGCTGACGCTGCAGGTGTTGTGCAGGCCGGGCGATGCTGTCCTGGTTGAATCGCCCACGTACTTCGGCCTGCTGCAGGCGATCGAACACTTGAGCTTGAAAGTCGTGGAAGTACCGAATCGCCCCGGCATCGGCATCGATGTGGATGCCGTTCGCACGATTGCACGCACGATGAAGTTGAGCGCCGCCGTCTTGATGCCGAACTTCAACAATCCGGCAGGCAGTCTTACGCCTGACGATGCGAAACGCGAGATCGTTGCGGCGCTGACTCACAGCGAGGTTCCGATTATCGAAGACGATATTTACGGCGACTTGCATCATGGGAGCGTGCGGCCGACGTCGATGCGCGCGTTCGATGAATCGGGCTTGGTGATCTCTTGCGGCTCGGTATCGAAAACGATCGCGCTCGGATATCGCATCGGATGGGCGGTGAGTTCGCAATTCCATCAAGACATCGCTCGTGCGAAATTCTTTGCGTCCGTCGCCTGTCCAACGCTGCAACAACATGTGCTGGCGCGTTACTACGCAACCGGCGGTTACGACCGTTATTTGCGACGTGTGCGCATGGCGCTCTCGTCCAATGCACATCACTTCATCGATGCCATTGGCCGCTACTTCCCGACAGGCACACGCGTCACGCGTCCGGCGGGCGGCGTGGTTGTGTGGGTCGAGCTGCCAGCAGCCGTGGATGGTGCCGAGCTGTTCCGCACCGCTTTGGCGAGTCGCATCGGCATCGCGCCCGGCATCGTCTTTTCCGCCAAAGCCGACTATCGCCATTACATCCGTTTGAGCTGCGGAATGCCGTGGTCGAAGACCATCGAAGGCGCTCTCGAGAAACTCGGCCGCCTCGTACATACGATGTCTCGCACGGCCGCGTGATCGGGTTGCCAACTCAACCCGACACGCACTACCGCAGGTGAACGATCCGAGACCAAAGCGACGGGGCCAGCTGGCGCACTCGATCCGAAGGACTGTGTTGCGCCGCAGAGATCGTCCCCGAGGGACCGAGCGCCGGCGCAGTGCGGTGCCGCTCATCCCCTCGATGCTCGAGCGCCACGAGGCAACGGTCAGCCTTCAGCTGTGCGGCGTTCAAAAACGTAAGCTCGTCCATATCGCCTCCTCGGCCTGAGCCTTTATCATGGATCGATAGGCTGCACCTGCATCGAACGTAGGAAAAGCGACTGTTTGAGGCGCGAAAGTATGACTTTTAGTCATAGGTGAGCCGATGAAGAAAATTCCTGTGGGGCCATTACGTGCGTTCGATGTGGCCGCACGGACTCTCAATCTCACCGCCGCGGCGGAAGAACTCAACGTCACGCATGCCGCCGTCAGCCGCCAAGTGAAGCAGTTGGAGCAGCGACTGCGCGTGAAGCTCTTCGATCGTCTACCGCGAGGATTGAAGTTGACGGTCCACGGCGCTTTGCTCGCGGCGGGCACTCGCGAAGCCTTCGATCGCTTGGCCAGCGCCATCGAGGACGTATCGGTTCCGGCGGTGAGAAGACGCTTGAACATTTCGACCTTCGCATCCTTGTCGACGCGCTGGCTGATGCCGCGCTTGGAATCGTTCGCAAAACGATTCCCCGAGATCGACTTGCATATCGAAACGTCCACCCGACTCGCGGACTTCGCACGCGACGATGTCGACATCGCGATCCGCTTCGGCAGCGGCAACTATCCCGGCTTGCATGTGGTGCCGCTGTTTCAGCCTCGCGACGTTGTGGTGTGCTCACCCGCGCTGCTCAAGCGCGCGCCAGTTCGTACCTTTGCCGATCTTAAACGGCACACGTTGCTGCACGATGATTCTTTCCATGGCTGGGTGCGCTGGCTCGATGCCGTCGGAGTGAAGGGGATCAATGGTCGCAAAGGCGTGATTTGCGGCGACCGCAATTCGATGTTGCAGGCCGCGATCGAAGGCCAAGGAATCGCCCTTGCATCGGAAGTCTTTGCCGCGAGCGAGCTCGCAGCCGGACGGCTTGTGAAACTGTTTCCGGAAGCGGTACCAGGCGATTTCGCGATCTATGCCGTGTGCTCTCCGCGACGCCTCAACGATGCCCTAATCAGTGGCACCTTGGAGTGGCTGCAAGAAGAAGCGCGCGCCTCCGCCGACGCGCACGTACCTGCGGCGTGACTTCGTTACTGCCGAGCAGGAATGACGCCGAAGCGGCCGCTCTGATAATCGACGAACGCCTGCTCAATTTGCTCGCGCGTGTTCATCACAAAGGGGCCATAACGCGCCACGGGCTCGTTGAGCGGCTGGCCTGAGAGCAGCAACGCCTGAGCTGTTTCGCCGGCATCTGCAGCCACCGTCAGTCGGATCGCATCGCCGCTCGTCAGCAGCGCTGCTTGACCTTCGCGCACTCGAATCGCGTCAGCGCCTAAGCGCAACTCGCCACGGAAGACATAGATCATCGCGCTCTGTTCGACTGGGACGTTCTGCTCGATCGAGCCGCCCGGCGCGATGCTGAAGTGCAGCATTTGCACCGGCACGCGCGTGTCGATGCGCGCAGATACCCCGAGCGAATCGCCCGCGATGACTCGCACCTGCACCTTCTCATCCGGTGAAGTGGCGACGGGAATTTGATCCTTGCGCAGGGTCTGATAACGAGGCTGCATCATCTTTTCGGCAGCAGGCAGATTGACCCAGATCTGAAACCCTTCTTGCACGCCGCCTGCCGCATGAAACTTCGGCGTCGGCATCTCGGAATGGATGACACCGGCGCCGGCCGTCATCCACTGCACATCGCCTGGCCCAAGGATGTCCGCATTGCCGAATGAATCGCGATGTTCGTTTTCGCCGGCCAGGACGTACGTGACCGTTTCGAATCCGCGATGGGGATGATCGGGCGCACCCAATGCTTGACGCGGTGCCCACTGCACCGGCCCTAAGTGATCCACGAGCAGAAACGGATCGAAGTGACTGAAGCCCGCAATGGGAAAAGGCCTGCGTACTGGGAAACCACCGCCTTCGATGGTGCTCAATGCATCGATCAGTTTCGCGACTTGTCTCTGCTTGGGCGTTCGAGTGGTTTGGGGAGAGGTTTGAGTATTCATACGCGTAGTGTGCCAGCGACAGGGGTGCGGATCTGCAGGCGCGAAGGCATGACACTCATTCTTTGCGTGTGAGTAGTTCATGCACTGCTGCAATTCCCGGCTAGAAGGCGCTACCCTGCGGCCCTTCCAACGGAGGTACGCATGACGGTGTCGCTACTGGTCAACATCGACGTCGACAACTTGGACAAAGCCGTGCAGTTCTACTGCGAAGGCCTCGGACTCAGTGTCGGACGACGCTTTGGAACCGACGCCGTCGAACTGGTGGGCGCAACCTCGCCGATCTATCTCCTCTTAAAGCAAAACGGCACGGTGGCCTCATCGAGCAGCCGCCATCTGCGGTCCTACGCGCGACACTGGACGCCGGTTCATTTGGATTTCGTCGTCGATAGCATCGAAGGCGCCGTCGACCGCGCACGAAATGCCGGGGCGCGCCTAGAGAGTCAAATCCGCTCCAATAGCTGGGGCAAGATCGCAATGCTAGCCGATCCATTCGGCCACGGCATTTGCCTGATCGAGTTCGTGGGCCGCGGCTACGACGAGATCGCGACTCAAAAGCCATGAGCGACGAGTTGGTCTGTTGGAAATGCGGCGCTTCGCTCAAGTATCTGAGCCTGCCGCTCAGTCGGTTGGACGAATGCAAGCAGTGCCATGCTGAGTTGCACGTGTGCAAATTGTGCGAGTGGTACAGCACATCGGTCGCGAAGCATTGCCGCGAGACCATCGCCGAAGAAGTCAAAGACAAGGAACGCGCGAACTTCTGCGACTACTTCAAGCCGCGCCCCGGTGCTTTTTCGAACGCAGGAAGCACCGCAGCCGATCGCGCTCGTGCAGAACTTAGCGCCTTGTTCGGATCTTCAAAGAACGAAACAAACGCACCGGAGTCCAGTGCCGCCGACCGTGCACGCGCGGAGCTCGAAAATCTGTTCAAGAAGAAGTGAAGCGACTTCCCGCGGACGAAGTCAGCTTGCAGTTCGCATGAAGACTCCGCGGGAACAGACCTCATCCTCTGGCCATCCTGTCAATCCTGTTCATCCTGTCCAAAAACTCTTCCTGCTGATCGATACAGACGAAAAGAATTTAGACAGGATTAACAAGATGAACAGGATGTCGCTTCCCTGCCAATGGCACGCTTGCCGTTAGGCTTGCCTCTTTTTGTTATCTGTCCCGACGCCAGTCTTTCCCGATGCGACAGCATCCTTCTCGACGAAAAGTCCTTCCCGACGCGAAGCGTCCAACGACTCTCCGTTTCCGATCTGGCCTGCGCGCAGCGCTTCCCTGCCAACGGCTCGCTTGCCGTTAGGCTTGCCTCTTTTTCGTTATCTGTCCCGACGCCAGTCTTTCCCGATGCGACAGCATCCTTCTCGACGAAAAGTCCTTCCCGACGCGAAGCGTCCAACGACTCTCCGTTTCCGATCTGGCCTGCGCGTAGCGCTTCCCTACCAACGGCTCGCTTGCCGTTAGGCTCGCCTGCTGACGAAGTCAGCTTGCCTCTTTATCTTCATCTTCATCCCTTCTTCAATTCCTCATCGATCTGCTTACGCTCGATCTCCCGCCCTTCGACGAAGTAATACACCAGATAAGCCAGGCCCACTGCCGCGGGAATCAATCCGAGGTAACGCCCCTCATCCGCTGCAACACGCAGCACGAAGAGCAGCGCGATGCCGATAAAGAACCAAACCAAGCCAGGCAGGAGCGATGTGCGCGGCCGGCGAGGTTTAGATTGCGATTCCAATAGCTCGGGCGACCAAGGCGGCAATTCCATACCGTGTTCGATCGCGGCCATTCGCTCGGCGTGATACCGCTCGATCAACTGGCGCCGCGTCTTGTGACGCAGCACCAGCGTCACGATCGAGACGGCAAGCGGGAAGCCCACGCCGAAAACGATCCCGACTATGGGAATGGCTGAAACTAATACGTCGCTCATGTGTGTTACCGCCGCGGACCTCAGGGTCGCCGTTCGTGGCGATTGATACTCCAGCGAGTGCAAAAAGGTTGCACTTCGGTAAGTCGCTGCGAATCACCGGCCAATCGAGGACACCGTAAGGCGCCGCCTGAATAGGCTAAGCGCAACCTTTTACGCAACCGGGAAGTCTCAACGCCAATGACGCTCGCGGGTCCCTCAGACTCAGACGCTGACATCCATCAGTGCCTGCGGGAGAGCCGCTATCGGGACGCGCTGGCCATGTTGTTGCCGCGCTACCGAGACAAGGTTTTTCGCTTGTGCGTCAGCATGTTGCGAGATCGCGCGCAGGCTGAAGATGTGGCCCAGGACGTGTTCTTGCGGGTGTGGCGAGCGCTGCCCGGTTATGCCGGCCAAGCGTCTCTGTCCACTTGGATCTATGCCATCACCCGCAACGCGTGTCTGTCGGAGTTACGTAAGAAGCGGGCGCACGTCTCGATCGACGCGGATGACGATGAGTACAACGCGGAGGTTGCGGCGCTCTCGGTTTCGGATGCGGACGATTCCGCAACCACGAGCGTGGCGCAGCTGCTAGACCAACTGCCGGAGCGCTATCGACAGGCTGTGACGCTGTTCTATATGGAAGACAAGTCCTACGAACAAACCGCCGCGAGTCTTGGATTGCCTTTGGGTACGGTGAAAGCGTTGCTGCATCGAGCGCGCAAGAAATTGATCGAGCTGACCCGCGAGAGCGAAGCTGCCTAGACATGAAGCCGCCGATTGCATTGCCGACACAGCACGAAGCTGAGTGGGGCCAGCGCTTAGAGGAATGGCGCGACGGGCTCGCGAGCGCGGCAGAAGCGACGGCAATCGAATCTCACCTCGCAGGCTGCGCCGAGTGCCGCGAGCATCTCGATGCGCTCAACGCCATCGATGCAGCGCTCAGTTCAACGCTCAGCGTACCTTTGCTATCCCCGGAGTTCGACGCTGCACTGTGGTCGCGTGTCGACTCCAACGATGCGATTCAACGCACTCTCGCGAAGCAACGAGCTCAAGAGCAGGTGGAGCAGCAACTCGCGGCGCTGGATTCAATGTGGCGACGTGCGCTCGTGCTCTTGATCCCCGGCGTGTTGGCCGGGATCGCCTTGGCATTTTGGTTCGTATCCCTCATTGAACAGTCCAGCCTGCTCGCTCCTCTTGTTGCTGCCGTTCGGGAGCAGCTCGGCGCTGAAAACGCGCGACTCGCGCAAGCTATCGGCACCGCTCTGCTGGGCGGCGCGGCCGGATTCGCGATGTCCAAGTGGTTTGCACCCCGCTCGGAATAGTCAGCCTTGAATCCTCCCACCGCGAATCGGGCGCTCTTTACACCCTGCTAGAATGCGCCCCCGCTTTGGGCATACGCGGCCCAGGCGTCACTGAAGTACGAACAACAAGATGACTGCGCATGGCTCTCCCGCCGGTGCGAACTCTGCGCACGCAGGCGCGGATCGCAAACTGATTATTGGCGCCTTGGGCGTGGTGTTCGGCGACATCGGCACCAGTCCTCTCTATGCCTTCCGCGAATGCCTCGATCCTCACCATGGCATCGCACCGTCAGCCGACAACATTCTGGGCTTGCTGTCGCTGATCGTCTGGTCGATGACGTTGGTGATCTCGGTGAAATATGTCGCGATCATCATGCGCGCCGACAATCGCGGCGAAGGCGGCGTACTCGCACTCAGCACCTTGCTCTTGGGCGTCACGCGCAATTGGAAACTGTGGGGACCAATCGGCGGACTGGGCCTGTTCGGCGCCGCACTGTTCTTCGGCGACGGATTCATCACACCGCCGGTTTCGATCTTGGGCGCAATCGAAGGTGTCGCGGTCGCAGCACCCGGACTCAATCACTTCATCGTTCCGCTCACGATCATCATTTTGATTTCGCTCTTCATCGCCCAGCGACGCGGTACAGGAGCGATCGGCAAAGCGTTCGGGCCGGTCATGCTGGTGTGGTTCACGACGCTCGCATTGCTAGGGCTGCGTTGGATCATCGTGAATCCGCAAGTGCTGTTCGCCCTGAATCCTTGGTATGCGATCAAGTTCATCGGCAGCAACGGCCCTGCGGGATTCGTCGTGCTGTCATCCGTATTCCTAGCAGTGACGGGCGGCGAAGCGTTGTACGCCGACATGGGTCACTTCGGTCGGCGTCCCATTCGCATGGGATGGTTCACGATCACCTTTCCAGCGCTGGTGTTGAATTACTTCGGTCAGGGCGCAGTGATGCTGCACACGCCGGCCGCGATTCAAAGTCCGTTCTACTATCTCGCGCCTTCGTGGGCACTGCCGCCGCTGATTTTGTTGGCAACGATGGCGGCGATCATCGCATCGCAGGCCGTCATTTCTGGCGTATTTACGGTGACGCGTCAGGCCCTGAACTTGGGCTACTTGCCGCGCCTTCGAGTGCTGCATTCTTCGCGCGAAGAAATTGCGCAAGTGTACGTACCCACGGTGAACTGGCTGCTCTGCATCGGGACGTTGCTGTTGGTCGTGACGTATGGATCGTCGACCGCTCTCGCCGGCGCATACGGCATCGCAATTTCCAGCACGATGCTCATCGATGCGGTGCTCGTCATTCTGTTGTTGCGTTTCTCGCGCGCGAAGAATTGGCGATTCACGACCGCAATCCTCGCCGTCATCGCGATCCTCGACATCTTGTTCGTCGCATCGAACTCGCTCAAATTCGCAGCCGGCGGTTGGCTGCCGATCACGGTCGCTGCGGTGGTGTATCTGTTGATGACGACCTGGCACGAGGGCCGCCGTACGCTCAACTGGGTGATCGCCAAGGAGCAGATGCCAGTGCGCGATTTCTTGGCCCTGATCGACAAGGATCCGCCGCTGCGCGTGCCCGGTACGGCTGTGTATCTCGCCGCTGAAGCCGGCGGCATGCCGCGTGCGCTGCTGAATAATTTGAAGTTCAATCGTGTGCTGCACGAACGCAATATTCTGCTCACGTTCGTCAGGCCAGAGATCCCGTTCGTGCCCCCGGAAGAGCGCGTCGAGATCCAAAACTTCGGGCCGGGACTATGCCGAATCATCGCGCGCTACGGGTTCATGGAGTCGCCCAACGTCGTTGCGGCGCTGCGTGTCGCCGAAGAAAAAGGCGTGCCGTACGAGCCCGAACAGACGGTGTACGTCGTCGGTCGAGAAAATCCGGTCTTTGCGATCGGTTCGGGAATGCCGCTATGGCGTAAGCGGCTGTTCGCGTTGATGGGCCGTAACAGTCAGCTCGCCGCCATTCACTTCGGCGTGCCGAGCCATCGCTTGTTGGAAGTCAGTAGCCAGGTCAAGTTGTAGCAATCTTCACCGCTGCACGATCTGCTGCGACTCGACGCGCAAGCGTTCGAGACTGCGCTCGATGTCCTGAACACAGTCGACTTCATCTGCGAGCAGCGACTTCAATCGACTATCCAGATCGCGCGCACTCAACACTAACCACAGCGCGACGAATAGCACCAGCAGCGCGATCACGCCGAATAGAATCGTCACAGGTCCCCAGTTTTGTTATTGCCGCCGCCGAATCGTTAGAGAGTAACGACGAGGTCCTCCATTCGCTGTGGAGCTTGTCATCTCTGCGACTTGTTTCACATCGGACTAAGGTGCGATGTCGAGCAAGGCTCGTGCTCGTTGGCCTCCATGTCTGCGCGGACGCAGTGCACATTGAGCTTGCCGCGCACCACGATGAATTCGATGGGCGCGAATCTTGCGGTTTGTCTGCGAGCCAAAAGAAGAAAGACGTAACACAAGGAGCACAAAGACAAACAGAGAGCACAACCAAAACTGGCCTGATTCTCTCTACGTACTCTATGTGATCTTTGTGGCTCTCTGTGCTCTTTGTGTTGCTCTTAATCCGTGCCGGCGCGCCTCATTCCGCTTCCCAGCGCGGGCCCGGCTCGGTGAAAGAATGAGCGAGGCCGATGAATGCCGGAAGTTCGGTCTTGATGACGTACGTCGGGATGGCTCCTAAGTATTCGGCATACCGGCCTTTGTCTTCGAAGCGATCGCGAAAGGGCGAAATTTGGAACGCCTTGCCGAAGCGAGACACGATGCCACCGCCGATATAGCAGCCACCGAAGGCGCCTAGCGTAAGGCACAAGTTTCCAGCGAGCGTACCCAGCAACGCGCAGAACATGTTCACGGCTTCAATGCACGTGCGGCACGATCCTTCGAGCGCACGACGCGTCACTTGCGGCGGAGTGAGCTGCTCAGGCACATGCCCATCGACGGCGCACAAAGCTTCATACAAGTTGACGAGACCGGGACCCGAGAGCACTCGCTCGGCGGAGACGTGGGAGAAGCGTTGATGCAGTTGACGCATCACCGCCATCTCGCGCTCATTCATCACGGACAGCGTGACGTGACCGCCCTCGCCCTGCAGCGGAATGAAGTGTTCGCCATAAGGCACGAGTCCGGACACGCCAAGACCGGTACCCGGACCGAGCACTGCGATCGGCATGTTCGGTTGCGGTCTGCCGCCACCGACGGCTTCCAAATCTTCCTGCGGCAAATGGCGCACAGCCATCGCAAGGGCGGTGAAGTCATTCATGAAGATCAACCGATTGAGCTTCATGCGTTGGCGGGTTTGTGCGGCTGACCACTGCCACACGTGATTGGTCATGCGAATGACATCGCCGGTGATCGGGCCGGCAATCGCCATCGATCCCTCGACAGGTCGTCTTGCGCCCTGCTCTGCACCGACTTTCCGCAGGAAATCCTCAGCGGCGGCGACCAAATCCGGGTAATCGGCACACGGCAGCACCAATTCCTCTTTGAGGTCGTAACCCTCTAGCAGAGCGAAGCGCGCGTTCGTACCGCCAATATCTGCAATCAAGCGAGGAGTAGCGGAGGACTGCGAAGATGCCATTTGCGAGCCTGTGGCCGGGTGGATCGGGACGCGAAGCATACACAACGCGCGGTCCGGGGGAAGACGCACTCGCGCGGGCCAAGCTTTATAGCTCTTAAGGCGCCCAGAACAACTCGACCGGCGTGCCTTTTTGGCGCAACAGCAGGCGTGCAGGCGCTTCCGTGTAGGGACCATCGCGCTGCGCACGTTCGAGCGCCAGCCAACCCGATTCGCCGCGCACCAACAACACAATGGATCGCGCATCCAGGAGGGTTTGTAGATTTAACGTGATCCGCGCATGAGGCGGCGTGAGCGCGTGTACTGCAACGCAGCCGGGAGGCGCTGCGGGATCGACAGCTTTGGACAGGGCGAGTGAATTCGGGCACAGACCCGCGATCTGACCGTCCTGACCCAAACTCAATACGACGACATCGAAGGGCCGGGCGATGCGCGTCAGCGCTCGAGTCACCCAGTCGGCACCGGCTTCGGGAGTTTGGGCAGGGTTCTTTAAACCGACGAAGTGCGCCGCTTGAGCCGCGTTCTGCAGCAACGTTTGCCTGACCTGCCGCTCGTGACTGAGCTCCGCCTGCGGATCGACCCAGCACTCATCGGTTAACGTGATCCAAACTTTGGACCATTCGAGGGCTTCGGCCGACAGCGTACGGAACAGATCTTTTTCGAGTTCGCCCGAGGAGACGACCAGGCTCGCTCGCCCGCGAGCTGCGATCGCTTCGTCCAAATCGACCTTGATCTCGCCAGCCAATGCTCGTGCTAACGCTACGGAATCTGGAAAGCGATGCACGTGCATTGGAACCTATCTTAAGAATCCCTACAGCTCATTCCTCCACTGAAAGCCGTCGCGCCCGATCAGTGAGCTCGCAGCAGCGGGGCCCCAACTTCCAGCGGTGTACGTCTTCGGACGTTCGTCGTATTGGAGCCAGGCTTCGCGGATCGGATCGATCCACTGCCACGCGGCGTCCAATTCATCGCGTCGCATGAAGAGCGTGAGGTTGCCCTTCACGACATCAGTGAGCAATCGCTCGTATGCATCCAGACTTGGCGTCTTGAAAGCATCGGAAAAGTCCAGACTCAAGTCGACCGGCTTCAGGCGCATGCCTTCGCCGGGGCTCTTTGCGAGCACGGACAGTGTTATGCTTTCATCCGGCTGCAAACGAATGATCAGGCGA
>JAEWBG010000014.1 GCA_023391335.1 Pseudomonadota bacterium
CGACTACATCGTGTCCTTCTACAATCGGTCACGACGACACAGCCACTTGGGTGGAGTTAGTCCGGAAGAGTTCGAGCGGGTCTTCAAGCAAAGTAAGAAACGTGTCCGCTGAATCCTGGTAACTCCAGATCTATTTTTATGAGCGATGACATTCAAACGTTTCCGCTGAAACGTCACCGTCATACCGATGAGTAATCTCTGCCTTCTCGTCGCCGAATTTCGCCGAGTTCTCATTCGGCACCGGCACCCTGCGCGCCGCTAACTCGACGCTAGCGCGCTACCCGACGGCGACCGAGATGCCTCCATCCACAGCGAGACATGTGCCCGTCACGAAACTTGCGTCATCGCCCGCTAAATAAACTACGGATCGAGCGATCTCCTCAGGCTGCGCGATTCGACGCAGGGGATAGAGGCGTTCAAGTGCGGAGCGCTTATCCGCTGTGTCGATTACCGGCGCGATCATTGGCGTGTCGGTACCTCCCGCTAGAATCGCGTTCGCGCGAATGTTGTGCGGTCCGAATTCCACTGCAAGAGAGCGCACGAGTCCACACACTCCGGCTTTCGCAGCGGAATACGCTGCAGTACCAGGCCAACCGACTGAATTGCCGACGAATGACGAAGTGAAGATGAGCGATCCGCCACCCCTGCGAAGCATCGCAGGAATCTGATGCTTAGCGCCCAGGAATGCCGATGTAAGGTTGGCCTCGATCACGCGATTCCATGCTTCGACATCAATCTCCGGCGTCGAACCAAGTGCACCGAAGTCGCCAACATTGTTGAATGCGATGTCGAGCCCACCGAAATGCGACTCCGCCGCGCGAACCATGCTCTCAGCCGTGGACTCAATTCGCACATCCCCATAAACACATTCTGCCGATCCCCCAGCGCTACGTACTTCATCGGCAACTCTGTCGAGACACGCTCGATCTCGCGCAACTAGAACCACCTTCGCCCCGCTTCGAGCCAGCAGCAACGCTGCTGCTCGCCCGATGCCGGAACTCGCGCCCGTCACGATCGCGACTTTGTTCTGCAATGAATTCATCGCCATTCTCCATTCAATTGAATGAATGGCCAGAGTGCCGAGTAGCGTGATGCTCGACGCTCCGAATCTTGCGATGAAATCTTCTAGCGAGCGCAAAGCGCGCCTTGAACGCGCTTAAACGCACGCTCATAGCATCCGATGACCTATTCGGATCAGCGTGCGTCGGGATCCAACACTGCACGTTTGCAGTCGATCGGATGATCGATAGCAAAGGTGTGAGTCACTGACCAGAAGCAGCCTTCCTTGCCGATCTTGCGGCACTGCTCGTCGATCTCCGCATCGCGTCTGCGTTGCTCGTAACCGACGTTTATGGGCATTTCGCTGTAGAAGCACTCAAGGCCCGTATATCCCGGCAGGTTGGGATTGGCGATGTCGATCACCTTCGAGCGTTCGAAATTAGACGGATCCCACTGAAAGGAGGCCTTGCATTCGGTTCGGCACAGCTCGTCGAGCGCATCGGGTGCGAGATCTCTCAGCGACGGAACACGTGTCACCGCAGGCTCGGAAGGCCGGTCTGAAGCTCCCACGGCTGGAAGCCAGCCTGCCTTCGTCTTTTTACCGTCGAGTATCTGCGAGAATCCCGTGATGAAGGCGAATGCGCCGATCGCTGCGACTCCTGCGCCGAGCAGCACTCGCTTGGTTCGCTCCGCTCCCTCGTTGCCGAACCGCACGAATCTGTCGATCACAACTGCGACGGCGCCGGCCAACGCGATGATCGCGACAATCGCCGGACCATAGACGGCCAGCGTACCGCCGAGGATGAGCAACCCGATGATCAGGGCAATCGCCATTCATTACTCCATGACCGACTTGCCGCCAGATAAGGATAGCGAGGCAATCGCTGTCGAACCGGAACGCTGTCGGCAGAATGAAGCAACGGTGCCAATGAAGCAACGGTACGGAACTCGTAGACTTCAACGGAAACAATCGTCATCGATCGCGTTTTAAATAGCTCAACTAGTGCGAACGCCAATGAGCGAAACCACACAACGAGTCTTCTTGGTCCGGCATGGTGAAACCGAGTGGAGCTTGCATCGCAAGCACACCGGGTTGACGGATATTCCACTCACCGATGACGGACGATCCGGTGCCAGAAAGCTCCGGCCTGTACTCGCGCGGGAGAAATTCGATCTGGTGTTGGTGAGCCCACTCAAGCGCGCCCGTGAAACATGCGACTTGGCAGGATTTGGATCGATTGCATCTGTTGATGAGAACTTGCGCGAATGGAACTACGGCGACTATGAAGGGCTCACAACGCAGCAAATTCGCGCCACCTCTCCCAACTGGCAGCTCTTCGATGACGGATGTCCGGGTGGAGAAACACCCGCTGATGTCGGCGCACGAGTCGACCGCGTGATCGAGCGCACGCGTGGAATCGACGGAGACATCGCTTTGTTCGCACACGGACACCTGTTGCGAGTGCTAGCGGCGAGATGGATAGGTCTTTCGGTTGCGGTCGGCGCCTTCTTCGAACTCGACACGGCAACGTTGAGCGTTCTCGGCCACTACGATGGGGTCAACACCATCGAACGCTGGAATAGCTCGATTTGATCTGAGGCGCAGAGCGTCCATCCGGCGTCAGCTTTGCAGATCTGCAAATCTCCGGGGGACCCTCTTTCCTCCGCACCTGAGGTTTCCCCACAAATCGCTCACACTAAACAGCAGCTTATAGTTACACCCACCGTTCGTGCTGAGTCGAAGCACTCCTGATTTCCAGGACCCTTCGATAAACTCAGGGCGAACGGAAAAAGTGCCCCTATCCGGCGTCAGGTTTGCAGATCTGCATATCTACGCCAGGCTTCATACTCCGCACGCACCATCACAACTGATCGTGTAGCTGATATGCCAGCCAGTTCCACGCCTTGGTATGCCAACCTCGCCGCTGCCATCGATCGAGCGTGACTTCGGTGCTGCGTTCCAGATCTTTCAGGAACGCATCACGCAATTGCCGCGCGATGTCCCTGCTGAGCAATCCGATCCCGACTTCTTCGTTGAGCGCTAGAGAGCGTGAGTCGAAGTTCGTCGATCCGACGTGCGACCAGATGCCATCCACGATCACGATCTTTTGATGCGCTAACGTGGGTTCGAATTCGTAGACGCGCACGCCCGCTTTGAGCAGGCTCTCATATAGATAGCATCCGGCATCGCGAACGAACGGACTATCCGTGTGCTTGCCGGGAATCATGAGGTGGACGGCCACGCCGCGTTTGACCATCTTGCCCAGCAATTCACACACCCCATCATCGGGAGCGAAGTAAGGATTTTGAATGATGACTTCCGAGCGAGCAGACGCAATCGCGACGGTGTAGACCAACGCAACGGACGACACAGCATCGCCCGAAGCGCTACTGAAGACGTGTGCGCAGATATCCCCTTTGCGTTCCGGCGCGGGGAAACAACCCGGTCCCGCAGGAACACACTTCGTTTCCTCGATCCAGTTCTCCATGAACACCGACTGCAGCGCGCGCACGACTGGTCCTTCGATGCGCACGGCGGTGTCTCTCCAATGCTTCTCATCCTCGGCCTGCCCCAACCACTGATCCGCAATTCCGTGGCCGAATACAAACCCTACTTTGCCGTCGATGACGAGCAGTTTGCGATGCGTTCGCTGATTAAACCTGCGGATGTTCGCCCAACGAGGTCGACAGTAAAGCGCGAACTCAACTCCGCAAGCGACGAGTTGTTCGAAGCATCGACTGTCGGCACCCGAACCACCCACTGCATCGACCAAGACACGAACTTCGAGATCTTGCTTCGCCCTCGCGCAGAGCCAACTCACAACATCTTTCTCTAGAGCTCCCTTGGTCCAAACGAATGTCTCTAGATGGATGGAATGTTCAGCAGCGGCGATCGCGGCCTGCATCGCAGGAAACACATCGCCGTTTTGCAGCACCGCGACAGCGTTGCCTTCGTAAACAGTCCCCTCCGTCAGCCCTGCGAGCGTTTCGACGCCTTGTTCGAGCGGCGGGAGCGAATCGAGATCAAGCTTGAAATAGGGCGTGCGTCTGCGATTCTTCACCAGCAGGTAGACCCACGCGATGATCACGCCCACGAGGATCCAAACGGCAACCATCATGGGGTGGCCGCTCGAACGTGGCTCAGTTCAATCGCCTGGAAATGCTTGATCGAAGTACGCATGGCGCGTCCTGAACGCGCCTACGCGATGGGAAGTTTCTGTGCGAAGTCCAGATGACGCGTTTTTCCTATCGTCTAAAGCTGTGGTGCATTCCAATGGCGCGCACTGAGCCAACGATCATCTTGGAGATCTCAAGTGAGAACATCTGACTCAACCGTAACAATTTCTGCACCGGCAAAAAAGGTGTGGCTCGCCCTGACTGCTCCTGATCTGGTCAAGCGATGGCAGTACGGCTCTGATCTGGTGACAACGTGGAACGTTGGAACATCTATCGTCTTTCGCAACGAATGGAACGGACACACCTACGAACAAACCGGCACTGTTCTTGAGTTCTCACCCGCGTCACGCCTGAAGTACTCGTTGCTCGTGCCTCGGTCTGACCCGCAAGACATCCCAGAGCGCTACATCCTCATGACCTATGAGTTGGCCGAAAAGGACGGCACTACCTCTTTGCTCGTACGTCAGGAAGATCCAAGCCCTTCACTGCCTGATGAATCGTTTGGCGGAGATGACGGTCCCGACGTGCTTGCAGATCTTAAGAAACTTGTTGAGGGTTCAATGGTGTGAGTGCGTGAAGAATCGCCCCGGTGCGGGCCGGAAACTTGGGAT
Source organism: Pseudomonadota bacterium (assembly GCA_023391335.1). Taxonomy (GTDB): domain Bacteria; phylum Pseudomonadota; class Gammaproteobacteria; order Steroidobacterales; family Steroidobacteraceae; genus Steroidobacter. The sequence continues at coordinate 4,788 of JAEWBG010000014.1, forward strand.
AACTCAGAACAACGGAGATATATTGGCGCCGGCTGCTTGTATCTAGTTTTCCGCCGAAACGATCGTCCGCTCGCTTCCAGTCGCTTCAGAAAGTTTCGGCGGAAGCGACGCGTCGTAGAACCGTTTCTCCAGCATGCTGAGGCGAAATGAGACCACTCTTCCGATTTCCCACTGCGGTCCCGCGAGACCCAAGAGTCGACGCTTGGATGCGTGGGCATTCAGGCGAGCTTGGTGCGATCGCGGATCGCTGGTTCCAGTTCATCCGCAGCTGCGGTCCTGATGTCCGCGAGCTCTTGCACGATGGTCACCCCACTGCCTGCGTGGGTGACGCCGCGTTTGTCTATGTGAATGCGTTCAGGGCGCACGTGAATGTCGGGTTCTTTCAGGGCGCCGACATTCCCGATCCGAAAGCTCTGCTGGAAGGTGATGGCAAGTTCATGCGCCACGTAAAACTGAAGCCCGCAGGCCAGATTGATGTCGCTGGATTAGAGGAGCTGATCCTCGCCGCGTACGTTGACGTTCAAACACGCCTGCAGTCAGGGGATAGGTGAAGAAATGTCACCGGGATTCGATAATCCACTTCCCGAATGTTTCTGCTGAGACATCCGTCGCAACGATCGCTTAATCTCTCCGCTTGAGCGTCTGCTGCAACTCGAATCATTCGTAGCGCGACTAAACGGCAATAGGTTGCCCATACGACTGCGCCACATGCGTTCTCAACTGAAGGCGCTGGACTCCTGCACTGTCTGGGCTGAACGTTATTTTGTACTGAACGTTATTACTGAGGTCATCCCAATGAAATTGTTCCTGCGAGTGTTCGCGCTCCTAGCCACTTCGTTCTGGTTCGCTGCTTTCTCGCAGGCGGCCGACGTTCGGCCTGTCACCATCGCGAATTCCGAAGTGCGGACGATGAAGTCCGCCTCCACGGGACGCACCTACGACCTCTACATTCACAAACCGGCGGGCTTCGACACAGACAAAGACAAGAAATATCCGGTGCTCTATCTGCTCGACGGGCAATGGGATTTCAAACTTCTCGACTCGGTCGTCGGTGGCCTCGTGTACGACAAGTGGATGCCGGATATCGTGGTGGTCGGCATCACGTACAACGGAGATCACCCTAACTACGACGAACTGCGCGCGATGGATTACACGCCTACACCTGGTCAGCGGAAAGGATCCGGTGACGCTCCGAAGTTTCTCAACTTCATCAAGACCGATCTAATTCCGTTCATGGAAAAAGATTATCGCGGAGATCCGACCCGTCGCATTTTGGGTGGGCAATCGTTCGGCGGCCTCTTCACCCTCTACACGATGTTCACTGAGCCAAATCTGTTTTGGGGATATCTCGCGGGGAGTCCCGATTTTTTATGGGACAACAATTTCCTCGTCAGGCAAGAAGCCGACTACGCCGCGAAACATAAAGAACTACCGGTGAGACTGTTCATCGCAGCCGGCGGCGCGGAGGAACTGGTCACACCAGGCGTCGCCTTTGTCCGAACTCTGGCATCGCGTAACTATGTCGGCCTGCACTGGGATGGCCGTGTGATCGAGGGTGAACGCCACTCGGGCATGAAACCCGAGTTCTTCAATCGTGGGCTGCGGTTCATTTTCAGCAATCAGTGAGTGCGCTCACGCCGGCTTTGACCTCGTTCCTGATTCGAGGCAAGAAGTTGACAGGATGAACGGGATTGACGGGATGAGCAGCGCAAACTCTTTCCGTTTGCTCTTACATCCTGTTCATCCTGTCTAACAGTTCTTCTCTCTGCATGCTCAAGCGGAAGCAAAGAGTTTGGACAGGATGAACAGGATTGACAGGATGGGAGACCACACTTGGGCAGCCACCGATTGCGACGTGATTCGTCTTGATCGATGGACCTGCATGATGCCGATGACGCTTCAGTGATGCACGGTCAAGAACCATCATAGGTCATAATCAGCGGCGGGCACGGAGAATGGAAACGTGAAGCGGAAAACGAGCGAGATGATCGAAAGGGAAGTTGTAGAGCAGTTCTTCAAGCAGCCCCTTCGATTTGAATTCGGCACGTACTCTTTGGAGATTCCAAGTGGTGCCGCTGTTACCGCGCAGGTTTCAACTCAGTCGAGGCCAGGTGGAACTAGTTGGACCATTCACTGTGGCCGGCATCGCTTCGCGATCCAATTAGCAGCTAGCGGCAGCCCAGCCGATCTGGCGCCGTTCCTTTCATGCGTTACCAAAACCGAGATCGAGACAACTTCGATCAACATCAATGGGATTCAAGGCGTTACCTACGGAACTTTAGTAGACCAACAGCGAATCGACTGGCATCTGAAGCGCGGAGAATTGATGATCTTGATCTCACTGACGGGACCCGCTGTGCGTAGCTCCGACGAGCATGCGATGCACGAGCGATTCATCAACTCGATTCAATACCTCCCTCGCTGAATCTTAGAAGTTCCCACGAATTTGGACACCTGCTGATTGCGGCTTCATTCGTCCTGACCGATGGATGACCAATGACGCGCTCCTGGATTAGGGAGATAAGTCGACAGGATCTACAGGATTGCCGGGATGATCCGAGCCAAGCGTGTTCTCTTCGCGTTTTAATCCTGTTCATCCTGTTAATCCTGTCTAACAGTTCTTCTCTCTGCATCCTCAAGCAGGAAGCTAAGAGTTTGGACAGGATGGACAGGATTGACAGAATGGTCGGAGTGAAGTCATCTGAAGCGGAATGAAGAGGCAAGCCCTGCGGGCAGGGTAGCCGTTGGCAAGCAAGCCCTTCGGGCAGGCAAGCCTAACGGCAGGCCAGAGACGGAATTGAAGAGGCGAGCCCTGCGGGCAAGATACCCTGCGCGCGAGTGCTTCCTCGTTCATCTTGTTAACCCTTTCAAAGATTCTTCTCTCCGCGCGGAGTCGGAGCTAAGAGTTTGGACAGGATGAACGGGATTGACAGGATGGTCTGATTAAGAAGTCTGCTCCTGCTCTCAGACGGCCGGCCTCTTCATTCTTCCTCCACTCCCTTCCACGCCTTCATCAACTCCTGCTGTTTGCGCGCTGGGACGGCATCGTAGTGACTCAGCTCCATCGCATAACTGCCTTCGCCGCCCGTGAGTGACTTCAGGCGCGACTGGTAGTCGTTGATCTCGGCCAGCGGGACGAGGGCGCTTATGCGTGCTTGACCACCAGCAAGTGAGTTGCTGCCGCTGATGCGGCCTCGACGAGTTGCGAGATCCGCGGTGATGTCGCCGGTTGCTTGCGCAGGTGTCGTGACTTCGAGTTTAACGATCGGTTCGAGAACGATCGGCGCGGCATCGCGGAACGCATTCTGAAATGCACGACGGCCGGCCGCAACGAAAGCGACTTCCTTGGAATCGACTGAATGATGTTTGCCGTCGTAGACGATGACGCGCACATCCTGAAGCGGGAAGCCTGCGATCGCGCCGTCGCTCAGCACTTGGCGAACGCCCTTCTCGACTGCTGGAATGTATTGCGATGGAATCGAACCGCCGACGACTTCATCGACGAACTCGAATCCCGTGCCGCGATCGAGCGGCTCGATACGCAAGAACACTTCGCCGAACTGTCCGGCGCCGCCGGTTTGTTTCTTGTGTCGATGATGCCCTTCGGAGGGGCGCGTGATGGTTTCGCGGTACGGAATGCTGGGCGTGTGCGTCTTGCATTGCACGCCGTAGCGAGTCCTCATGCGCTCGAGCATGACGCGCAGATGTAGATCACCCATCCCGTACAGCACGGTCTCATTGAGACTTGCATGATGCTCGACTCGCACACAAGGATCTTCGGCAACAAGTCGATGCAGCGCATCGGAGAGCTTCTGCTCCTCGCCACGACGGTCCGGCTCGATCGCGACACCGGCCATCGCGGGCGGGAACGTGATGGACTTCAGATGAAAATGATCTTCGTCATGCGAATCATGTAGCACCGCATCGAAGTGCAATTCCTCCACTTTCGAAATAGCGCCGATGTCGCCCGGTAGCAGTTGCGGTACTTCCATGTGATCTTTGCCCTGCAATCGATAGAGGTGCGCCACCTTGAATGCCTTGCGCGCGTCGCCGACGAACAATTGCGATCCATTACGCACCGTCCCTTGGTGAACGCGGAAGACGCCCATCTTGCCGACAAATGGATCGATCGTGACTTTGAACACGTGCGCGATCACATGCTGGTTTGGATCGGCAGTGACCTTCACGCGTTCGGCTGAATCACCTTCTCCTTTGAGAAAGGGCGGCGGATTTCCCTCCATGGGGTTGGGCATCAATCGCGAAATAATCTGCAGCAGCTCCGTAATGCCGGCGCCGGTTTCGGCACTCACGAAACAAATCGGAATGAGATGGCCTTCGCGCAGGGCGCGCTCGAAAGGATCGTGCAGTTGTTCGGGCGTGAGTTCCTCGCCTTGTTCGAGATACAAGGCCATCAATTTCTCGTCGACCTCGACGACTTGATCGATGATCTCCGTATGCGCACTCGCGACGCTCGAAAAATCTGGCGTGCCAGTACCGGGTTGGAAAAAGCAGTCCACAACTGAACGTCCATGCTCGCTCGGCAAATTGAGAGGTAGACACTCGCGTCCGAACGTTTCGCGCAGCTCGTCCACGAGCCGTTCGCAATTCGACTCGCGGCAGTCGATCTTGTTGACGATGACGAGCCGGCACAATTCACGATCACGCGCGAACTGCATCATCCTGTGTGTGACCGGCTCGATGCCATTCACTGCGCTGATCACAACGGCAGCAGTCTCGACGGCTTCGAGCACCGACAGCGAACGACCGATGAAATCCGGATAGCCCGGCGTATCGATGAGATTGACGTGACAGCCACCCTGTTCGAAATGCACGATGGCCGCATCGAGTGAATGACCGAATTCTTTTTCCTGAGGATCGAAATCGCACGTGAGCGTGCCGCGTTCGACGCTGCCACGAGTGCGAATCGCGCCGGTTGCAACGAGCAGACTCTCTGCCAACAGACTTTTGCCGGCGCCTGCCTGCCCGACCAGCGCGATGTTGCGGATGTTCTCGGTGGAATACGCCATCGGTAGATCCTCCACGGAAAGCGCAGGGCGATGGCCGAGGATACTCCGGCGGATCGTGGCGTCGGATTGCGGTTAGTGACTAGAACAATCGAAGGATTTCACACGGAGGACACGGAGTGCACGGAGACAAGGAGTGATGAAAGATCCGAAGCACTCATTGCGCATCTCTTGCTGTCAGGATTGCATATTCGCAGAGCCTTTCTCGGAAAGTACCGTCTCCCGATGCGTCGACCTCGGCACTTCCCCCTCTCCCGCGCTACGCGCGACCTCCCCCACAAGGGGGGAGGTGTTGCTCCCTCTCCCTTTGATGGGAGAGGGTTGGGGAGAGGGTGAAAAAAATCGCGTCGAGTTCAGCAATCCTTGCGTGCACGCTTCACGCCGGAAACGGATCGCCTTCCAAGATTCGTTGCTCGAGCATTGGCCGCTCACCACTCTTCCAACGATTGGCACGATGAACAACACGATAACGAAGTGGACCGCCATCATTTGATGATGCACGCGTAATCGGTCGAGGCACGCATACGAACTCTGTTTCGATCGCGTTGCTTTGCGCCGTGACGACCGAGTACCCGTGACCGCCCATGTCGACGAACTCGAGATGCGGCGCGTTATCGGGATTGCGTGCTGCAAGTGCTGCCTTGCGATCGCCCGTCTTCGCGTATTCGAGTGCTGTACGAACACCATGACGCAGTAACAAGTTCACCGTCGCTTCGTGCTTCCCGGGTGCACGCTCGACGGAGAACAGCGCGCGTAGCGGATGGCCTTTCAGACCATGCTCCAGCGATTCGGCGAGGCCCGGCGCGGATATGGACCCTGTGATGAACGCGATGCCCACGGGTTCGAAAGGTTGAGGTGGCAAAGCGGTCGCTGAATATCCCGCCCAGAAGCTGTGGCGATCGCCAGACACCGTGACGAAGCCATCGATCTTCTGAGCATCAACGAAACCATAGAGCTCAGCGCGTTCTCGATACGTCGCACTCAGATCGCCGCCGCCAAGACATGCATAACCGGTTCCTGGCCAAGGCCGCGTCAGTCCGGCAGGAAGATTCTGCGGATCCGCTCGCCAGTCCAGCGTGCCGTTAGAGGCAGCCCAGATCTTCCAAGTGGCATCCGAGCTGGCAATCGTCTTCTTCCACCAGGCTTTTTGCTCGGCGCCAAGCAGCGTCGCTGCTGGTTCATCGCGCCGGAAATTCGGCACGTTCTTGCCATCGAACGAGATCGTGGCAGGCGGTGCACTATCGTTGTACTCCCGTCCAGCGTCGAGCACCTCCATCACTTCCTGCGGAACGAAAAAGGGAAACTCGTCGAGCCCGAACACCTCGGCCTCGGGCCGACTCGTGGGATCCTCGCAGTTGTAACTGTGATGATCGGTGATGATGAGATCGATGTGCCGTCCGAAACGTAATGATCGATACGCCGTCATGCTGGCCAGCGCCGCACGATTGTTTGGCTCATCGCCTAAACCATTCGCATCGAATCTTTCGATCGGCGCATTCTTCACTTTCGGTGGATCGAACCGATCGAGTCCTGCGCCGGATGATTTCGCGACGCGTGAGGGAATGTATTCCCACCAAGCTTGATTGGCGGCGACGCGAAGCTCTTGCGCCGGCTCGGCCTTGCCGCCGTACTTGATGAAGCTCTGCCATCCTTGCCAGGAGAATTCGTGGTTGTCGCCGATGCAAACAAATGGCAGCCACGCTCGTGCATCTTGAACATCAGGATCCGCAAGATGCGCGCGATAGACGAAGCGATATCCGGCAAGATTCGTCGGGACGTGGAAATTGCCGACCTTTCTTGCGTCCGGAATGCGCCCGATGTCGTTGACGGTACGGTCGTAGCGATGTGCGATCTCGTCGGGGTACTCGACGACTTCGTAGATGAAATCGCCAAGGTGCAATACAAATCCGAGTCGCTCATTTTCCGACGTACGTTGATCTTCCCACAGCATGCGTCGATAGGCGTTCTGCCAACCTTCGTTGACGCTTTGGCATGAGACGAAGGCGAAGCGCGCCTTCGCAGCATCATCCGCACGCGGTGCCGTAATCGTTCTTCCGATTCGACTTCCGTGACCGTTCGCGTCGGTGAATCGATACCAATACACCGTGCGAGGTTGCAGCCCAGCGACGAGGACACGGCAGGTCCAGTCCGATACGGCGAGTGCGGGCGCATGTGCCTTCGCAATCACATGCTTGAAGTCGCGATCCCGGGCGACTTCGACAGTCAACGTCGCGTCGCGCCCGTCGGCTACCGGATGCCGAGTCCACAGGATGACGCTGTCGGATTGCGGATCACCTGATGCAACGCCTTCAGGATAGAGATCTCGCCGCTCGACCCATCGTTGCTTAGACGCTTCAGCCGAGCCTGCCCATACCAGCGTCGCACCTATTGCTGCGGCACCTTCAATGAAAGATCGACGAGTCAGCATAGAGATTCCTCATCGCTGTGATGCGGCTCGGACATCGCGGAGAGTGGCAGCCTTGCAGATTGCACCACTCAAATATGTACCGATCTGCCGCATAGTGAGTAGCCAGATGTAGCGCAGAGAGTAAAACTTCTAGACGGGATTAACGGGATGAACAGGATGTTTGGAGCAGGAACAGACGCCTTAGCTCTGACCATATCCTGTTCATCCTGTCCAAACTCTTTATCGCTGCTCGGGATACAAAGAGAAGAACCTCTAGACGGGATTAACAAGATGAACAGGATGGGCGAGACCAGGAACAGACGCCTTAGCTCTGACCATCCTGTCAATCCTGTTCATCCTATCCAAACGCTTTATCGCTGCTCGGGATACAGACACAATGACCGTACGCCTTCAGGCGGGAACGCTTCGAACGTCTGTTAAGACTTAGCTTCTTAGGAAAGTGCATGAAATCAGCTCTCTCGCTCGTCACCACGATTCTCCTCCCCGTCGCACTGATGGGTGGAGCGTCAATTGCGAATGCCGCTGCTTCGTGCGCGGCCCTGACGAAGTTCACGATGCCCGAGCATCGCGTGACAATTACGAAAGCGCAGGAAGTCGCCGCGAGTGCGCCCGGAGTTTCGCCCGCGGTGCCTGCCCATTGTCGAGTTGATGGCGTGATCGACCAGCGCACAGGGCGCGACGGCAAATCTTACGGGATCGGATTTGCTGTGAATCTGCCCGCAAAGTGGAACGGGCGTTTCCTATTTCAGGGCGGCGGCGGATTGAACGGCAGCGTCCAGCCTCCGCTGGGTGGTGCTTATTCCGGCGAACAATCTGCACTCGCTCGCGGGTTCGCGGTGGCGAGCACGGATTCCGGACACCAGAGCACTGGATTCGACGGCAGCTTCTTTCGCGATCAAAAGGCCGCTTTGGATTTCCTGTATGGCGGTGTGTCTGAAGTGACGGTAGTCGCGAAGGCGATCATCGCGAGTCATTACGGCAAGCGGCAGGATCACGCATATTTTGTCGGCTGCTCCACCGGCGGACGCGAAGCGATGATGATGTCGCAGCGATTCCCGAATTATTTCGACGGCATCGTGGCCGTAGCGCCAGCAGCACGCACCAACTTCTCGAATCTTGGACTCAGGTACGCGACGTCGATATTGAATTCCATTGCGCCGCGTGATGCACAAGGCAATCCGCAAACCCGCGCTGCGTTCAGCGATACCGACCGACGTGTATTGATCGATGGCGTTCTCGGAGCGTGCGATGCGATCGATGGCGACAAAGATGGATTCATCTTCGCGCCGCAGAGCTGCAAGTTCGATCCGCTCACGCTCGCGTGCGCAGGTGAAAAAGGCGATGGTTGCCTTTCGGTGCCGCAAGCGAACGCCATCCGCGCCATCATGCAGGGGCCACGCACCGCATCGGGACGACAGGTGTATCCGGGCTACTTCTACGATACCGGCATCGCAAACACCGAAGGCCTGCCGGGTGTCCTCGCAGGACCAATGATTCCAGAAGGCAAACCGGTGGGCACGGAATTCGATGTCGACGCCGCAGCCGCTGAAGCGATGGACGCGCGAGCCATGGTGGGTGATACCAACGCCTGGACGAACTTGAGCACGTTCCGCGGCCATGGCGGCAAGCTGATCTTCGCTCACGGCCTGAGTGATCCATGGTTCTCAGCCAAAGAAACGGTGTGGTATTACGAGCAACTCGGCAGAGACAACACGGATTCGCCGCTCACCGATTGGAGCCGCTTATTCCTCGTGCCCGGCATGGGGCACTGCGCTGGCGGCGCGCGCACGCTTGATCAATTCGACCTGCTGAGTGCCGTGGTCGATTGGGTCGAATCCGATCGCGCTCCCGAACGCGTGATTGCGACCGGCAAGTCTGCTCCTGGCGAGAGTCGCCCGTTGTGTTCTTATCCAACGCATGCTCAATACAACGGCACCGGCGACTCGCATGATGCGGCGAGTTATAGCTGTCGGGAGTGAGGAGGCAGTTTTTAAGGAGAGGTAACGGGGCACCCTCTCCCGACTGCGTCGGCACTTCGCCCCCTCTCCCGCGCTATGCGCGACCTCCCCCGCAAGGGGGGAGGTGGTGACTCTCTCCCGACTTCGTCGACCCCGTAAAGGGAGAGGTGATTGCGCCTGTGTTCCTTGAAGGCAGCGGCTTGCTTTTGATTCACAGCTAACCGCTACGCGATCACTCATCCCGTGATCGGCTTCGATGACCGACGCACCACGCGCTGAAAGAAAAGCGTATTCGGAACTTGCAGCACCCACGGCGACTCTGCGGGCTCGCTCTCAGTGAGCGTGGTGAAAATGAAATTGATCGCGGTGACTTTGCCGCGCAGTCCCGGTTTATCCCCGGTCTCTAGCACTTCGATGTAATCGCCAAGCCGGAACGGTCGTGTCGCCAACACCAGCACCGCGCAGAAGATATTGCTGAGCACACTCCAAGCAGCGAAGAATGCAATCGCCGCCACGGCCAGAAATCCCGTCACCGCACCCCAAAGGACGTGTGCAGACACGCCGAAGCGTTTCAGTATGAGAATGAGTGCGGCGAGCGAGATAAGTGTGGAAACAAGACGTCGACCCGCCTCGGTGAACTGAGTCGGCAGAACTTTGCGACGTGCCACGAGCGTGAAAAGTTTGCGCGTGAGCCTGCGAAGCGCCCAGGCAACGCACAGAATGACGGTGATTTGAAGTGCGATGCCTAATGCGGAGTCATTCAGCCAGGACGGAAGGTTGAGGGCCATATCAGTGCGCGAGGCGACCCGATGCAACGAGCATCGAACCCACTCTCCTGCTCCAGTGGACGAAGAATCACTTGCAACGCGATTGGGGGCAGAGAGGTTCAATCAATCGGCGGCAGCACGCCATTTGTGGAAGACTGCAGGTGGCATGCCTGCTGCCGGAAAGAGGTCGCCACCAAGCCCAATGAGCAACCCAATGATCGACTCGCCATTCGCAGAGGCCGCGCCCTATTACAAGCATCGAGCACCCTACCCGCCTGACGCGCTCGAGTATCTTTGCGACGTTCTCAAGCTTGATACGCGCTCGAGGGTTCTCGACCTCGGATGCGGTAGTGGGACCATCGCGATTCCTATTTCGCATCGCGTCGATCATGTACTCGCGGTTGATCCCTGCCAGAAAATGATCGATGAAGGTTTAGCGCTCGCAGCGAAGGCTCACTGCCGCAATATCGAGTGGGTGTGCACCTCTGCCGAGCAACTCGATGAGGCGCTCGGTCCATTCGATCTCGCCGTCATCGGCCAGGCATTCCACTGGATGGACCGCGATCGAGTCCTGCGCAAACTCGCGAAAATGCTGCGGTCGGATCGCGGCGCGCTGGCGTTGATCAATCCCGGTAAGCGACGACCGCAAGAGCTCTGGGAACCGTGCGCAAACGAGATCGTCGAGCGCTACATCGGAAAGATTGGCCGGCATCCGAAAATGAATCCGGAGCTTAAGCACGAGCCAGCCTTGCTGCGCTCAGGTTGCTTTGCCAATTTCACAACTCGCGAGTTCGCGATCTCGTTCGAACGCGACATTGCATCGATCATCGCTTTTATATATTCCATGTCGACGTCGCCTAAATCGGCTTTTGGAAAGCGAGCTGAGGAATTCGAACGAGAGTTGTCCGCAGCTCTACTCGCCCTAAATCCATCTGGAGTATTTGCGGAGCGCACGGAAACGGAAGTGCTTCTGGCGCCCTATATGTCCGCGACCTGCTGAACCTTCACCCGTAGCTTGTTGTGCGCGGCAGTGAGGTAAGCTGTCAGATCAAAAGATGGTGTCTTAGCGTCATCCAGTTTCAGTGCACCTAGGAAGATCGGATATGAAAAGAACATCATTCGTGTGCGCGGCATTGACTGCGGTACTGCTTAAACCGTGCTTCGTAACCGCAGCGCAGTCCAATCAATCGGGCCAGGACTCCATACAAAAGCAGCGCCTCATCGTACTTTCCGATATCGAAGCTGATCCGGATGACACCGAGTCGTTCGTGCGGCTGATGCTCTATTCCAACGAGATCGATCTAGAAGGATTGGTCGCGACCACTTCAGTTTGGCAGCAACACGCGGTGCATCCCGAATCGATACGAGCAGTCATCAAAGAGTACGGGAAAGTCAGGAGCAATCTGCTGCTGCACGCACCCGGCTACCCAACGGCTGAGCATCTCGAGTCGCTCGTCGTTTCGGGACAACCCGACTACGGCATGGCAGGTATCGGCAAGAGCTCTGCAGGATCTGACTTGATCGTGAAAGCTTTGTCTTCGGCAGATCCGCGGCCTCTGTGGATTTCGGTGTGGGGCGGTGCGAATACGCTTGCTCAGGCGCTCACCCAAATTCGGGACACGAACTCTGCAACCGATGCAGCGAAGATGATCGCTAAGTTGCACGTTTACACGATCTCCGATCAGGACGACAGCGGCAGTTGGATGCGTCGCAACTTTCCGAATCTCTTTTATATCGTCAGCACTGGACGATACGCCGACGCGACATGGACAGCGATCCACACGAAGATCGAAGGCATCGATAACACGACGGTCAGCAACGCGTGGCTCGCTGCAAACATCCAGCAAGGACACGGACCCTTGGGCGCGAAATATCCCGATGGCGCATGGGGCATGGAAGGCGACACACCATCCTTCCTTGGATTGATCCCGAATGGGTTGAACGCGCCCGACTCGCCGAACTTTGGCGGATGGGGCGGTCGATACGAGTTCTATACACCCGTCGTTCCTGGCGCCGGTACCGCGACAGTGGAAGGCGGAGTTCCAATCGAAACCGAGACGCGACCGATCTGGACGAATGCGGTGGACAGCTTTACACCGTTTGTCGCGAACGATTACGGACGCGCGATCAAGCCAGCTGCTACAACGTTCAGAGACTTCCGCGTGACGCTGTGGCGCTGGCGCGATGATTTCCAAAATGACTTTGCAGCGCGCATGAACTGGACAACGTTGCCGTATGCGAAGGCCAATCACCCGCCGGTGGTGAGGCTCGTTCAATCCGACCAGCTGACAGTGCACTCCAACGACACGTTCGAGCTGGATGCCGCACCCAGCAGCGACCCAGATGGCGATAGCTTGTCATTTCTGTGGTTCTCTTACCCGGAGGCGGGGAGCTGGAAGACGCCGATGAAGGTTTCCGGCGCAGAGAACACTGTGCATGTTTCGTTCAACGCTCCGGAAGTCACTAAACCCGAAACGGCGCACATCATTCTTAGAGTCACCGATAAGGGCACACCGGCGCTGACGCGATACAAACGCATCGTCGTCACGATTCTTCCGAAGGCGAGCTAGTCGCGGCGAGTGCACTTCGGAAGAGGCAGCATGCGCGCCTCTTCAGTTCTTTATCCGGCTTTCGTTCGCGTCGGGGCTCTTCCTCTCTGTCCCCCCCCCCACATGCTCGCAAGAAATCTCAAGCTGCTTTTATCAAACGTCAGGCTTTAGGCGGCGCCTCGACGCATTTCTCCCAATGTTTCTTGCACCATTCATCGGGCGGGTTATCCCGAGCGACTTCTTCCGGATCGGCGGCCTCGCCCTTCTCGTAGCCTTTCTCGAATTTGCGCCAGTGAAACACAGCGAAGGTAAGCCCTATCGCAAGACCAATCAGGACTAGAACAGTCCAGAGATTGGTCGACAGTAGCTCAGGAATGTTCATGGGGTGACCCTCGCGCTTGTTGCACCGAGCTGTACTCGCTGCTGCGGTGCGTGCGCAATAGCGCGAGATCCAAGTGGATCTTTACCGACGCCAGTTGCGGGTCGCGGATGAGGACGGACCCTCTCCCGACTTCGTCGCCCCCCCCGTAAAGTCCCGTAAAGGGGGAGGTGCTTGACCCTCTCCCGACTGCGCCGACCTCGGCAACTGCTCCCTGCGTTGCCCCTACCTCCTGCATCCATGCAGTCGTGTTCCGTCAGGAATACATGAGTGCTCCCTCTCCCTTTGACGCTGACGTATCCCCACAAACTTCACGATTGGTTGGAGAGAAATCTAAGCAGCCACACGGGTATGGCTTTGCAGCTGAGATTGGGCGGAGGTGGATGGCCGCGTCGTACGCTTTCCCAACCGATACGCACGAGGGAATAACGTGGACGATCTCGATGAACTCGAACCGCACAGTGCAGGATGCGATCGTTCATGCTTTGTGCGCAGCCCTGAACCCAGGAGATGAAAGTGGCGAGCGCATGAAGTAGCAGAAGCACCGCGATGCGTTTTGGTTGACGCGTGAGACTGTGCTCGAACGCGCATCCAAACCGATCGCACTTCAAGTCACGAAAGCTCTGCT
>JAEWBG010000020.1 GCA_023391335.1 Pseudomonadota bacterium
ACCTCACACCTCACATCTCACATCTCACACCTCACACGCATGCCGCTGACTGCCACCTGCCAACTCCGAATCCTATCCGCTAGTCACTAGTCAGTAGTCACTACCTACCCATGCTCGACGGTCTCCAAGAAATTCTCTACACGCTCAAGCAGAACAAGCTGCGCACGCTGCTGACTGCGTTCGGCGTGTTCTGGGGCATTTTCATGTTGATCATGCTGCTGGGATTCGGCCGCGGCATGCAGAACGGCGTGATGGATGATTTCGGGCGCGATGTGCTCGACTTCGTGATGCTTTGGGGCGGGGACACGAGCGTCGCATATAAGGGAATGGGGCTGGGCCGCAAGATCCAGTTGGACCAAGCAGACATCGATGCGATCAAGCGCCAGATTCCCGGCATTCGGGTGATCTCGAGCGACAGTACGACCGAAGACGGCACCGTCACCTACGAAGGCAAGAACAGCAACGCCACGATTCACGGCATTCCGGATGAGTACTTCAAGATCAAGGAAGATGTGCCGTTCCTATTTGGGCGCAAGCCGAATCCACTGGATGTCGATGAGATTCGCAAGGTCGTCGTCATCGGCACCTCTGTAGCAGAACGACTGTTCGCGCCGAACGAAGATCCGGTCGGCAAGGACGTTCGCATCAAAGACGTGGTCATGAAGGTGACCGGCGTGTTTCACGATAAAGGTAATCGTGGGCGCGCATCGGAAAGCGCATTCATGCCGGTTTCAACGTATCGCAAGCTCTATGGTACGGGCGGACGAATCTCGCAGATCTGGTTGCGACCCAAACCGGGTGTGGACGGGTTCGAGCTGGAGAAGAGTGTGCTCGATCTCGTCAAGCGCCGTCACGACGTTGCGCCCGAAGACATTCGAGGCGTTCGTTCCTTCAACATGGCGACGCCGGCCAAACGCGTGAACGGATTGTTTACCGGCATCAATGTATTTATCTGGTTCGTCGGTCTGGGAACGCTGACGGCCGGCATTGTCGGCATCAGCAACATCATGATCATCACGGTAAAGGAGCGCACTCGCGAAATTGGCATTCGCAAGGCGCTCGGCGCAACTCCGTTTTCGATCGTAAGTACGTTGTTGCTGGAATCCGCGTTGGTGACCAGCATCGCGGGCTACATTGGCTTGGTATGTGGCGTGGGGCTGCTCGAGTTGATTGCATTCGCGTTACGAAGCTCCGGCGCGAAACTGCCTTACTTCATGAATCCCGAAGTCAATTTCCAAGTGGCGATCACGGCCATCGTGCTGTTGATCGGCGTCGGCATTCTCGCTGGACTCATGCCGGCGATTCGCGCCGCACAGATCACTCCAATCGAAGCGATGCGGGCGGAGTGAGCGCGATGTTCTTCGATTTCGAAAAATGGCAGGAGATCGTCAGCACGCTCAAGCAGCACAAACTGCGCACGGCGTTGACCGCATTCGGCGTGTTCTGGGGCATCTTCATGCTCACTGTGTTGTTGGGTGCGGGCAAGGGACTCGAGAACGGTGTGAACGATGGATTTCCGAGCATTTCCAACTTCGTGATCCTGTGGTCGCAGGGTGCGACGCAGTTGCCGTACGAAGGCATGCCGGTTGGCCGCCAGATCACGCTCAAGCCCGACGATGTCACGGCGATTCTGAAGAACGTTCCGTCCGTCGCAATGGTGAAGGGCCAGAACTCAGTCGGTCTCTGGGCCGGCAGTCCTCCTTACACCGTGCACAAGTCCAAGAACGGGGCATTCAGCGTGCAAGGCGGTTTCGCCAACATCGAAGGAATTCAAGCATTGCGCATTGTGGCGGGTCGCTCGATCAATGCGATGGACGAAGAACAACGTCGCAAGGTCGCGGTCATCGGGCAACGCGTGCGCGATCAGTTATTTGCGAAGGGAGAGAAAGTCCTCGGCGAGGACATCACCATCAATGGCATCAGCTTTATGGTGGTCGGGATTTTCGAATCGCTCCAGCAGGGTAACGAACAGCAAGACGAAGAAAGGATCTACCTTCCGAACGACACGCTGCGCTACGCCTTCAATCAGGTCGGTTGGCTCGGCAATTTCGTGTTCGTCCCCAAGCCCGGCGTCCCCGCGCATGCTGCTGAAGAGGATGTGAAGAAGTACCTCTCTCAGATCAAGAAGGTCAGTCCGGACGATCGCGGCGTCTTCGGCAGCTTCAACATGGAGGACCAGTTCAACAAGGTCCAGGGTTTGTTCATTGGCATCAAAGCGTTCAGTTGGATCGTCGCGATCGGGACGATCTTCGCGGGTGCCGTTGGCGTCGGCAACATCATGCTGATCGTCGTGAAAGAAAGAACTCGCGAGATCGGATTGCGCAAAGCATTGGGCGCGACCCCGGCATCGATCATCGGAATGATCATGCAAGAGTCGCTCTTTATTACGGCAGTGGCGGGCTACAGCGGATTGGTCGTCGGTACATTGGCGATCGAAGGTGTAGCGAAACTACTCAATGCGGCTGGCGGTCACGCGGGTTTCTTCGGTGCTCCTGAAGTGGAATTTGGAACGGCGATTACGGCGCTGGCGGTGCTGGTCGCGGCCGGCGTGCTTGCATCGTTGATGCCGGCTGCCAAAGCGGTGGCGGTGAATCCCATCGTCGCGCTGCAGGATCAGTAAGACGGAATCGAACAATTGCGTTGAGACAAGAAGCGAAGAACATGAAGCGAGTCATTAAGTGGTTGGTGCTGGGTGCAATCGGGTTCATCTTCCTGGGGACCATGGGGTTTCTGTACAAGAAGTCGCACCAGCCGCCTACGGTCTTCCAAGTCGACAGCCCCACGCGCATGGACATCATCAAGAAGACGGTGGCGACAGGAAAAGTCATTCCACGGCGCGAGATTGAAGTGAAGGCGCAGGTCTCGGGTGTGGTGGATAAGCTTTACGTCGTGGCCGGCCAAACTGTGAAGAAGGGCGCCATCATTGCGCGCATTGCACTTCGGCCCAACATGATCAACGTGAGCAAGGCGGAGGCCGATCTGCTCGCGGCAAAGATCAGCTTGCAGAAGCAGGCGGCGGATTTTGAACGCTACAAGCAACTGAGAGCACAGCATCTGATTTCGGAAACCGAATTCACTCAGTTTTCGACCGACTATGAGTTGCAGAAAGAAGCGGTGTCCTCGGCCGAGAACACGTTGTTGCTCCTGAAGACCGGCGCGACTAAGGATTCAGACAAGGTGTCGAATATGATCCCCGCGACCATCGACGGCATGGTGCTCGATGTGCCGAACAAGGAAGGTGCATTCATCGTCGAGTCGAGTACGTATCAATCTGGTACGACGCTCGCCACGCTTGCCGATATGAACGATATGATTTTCGAAGGTCTCGTCGATGAGTCGGAAGTCGGTAAGTTGAAGGAAGGCATGGAGTTGTTGCTGAACGTCGGCGCGCTCGAAGGCAAGCCGTTCAAGGCTACGCTCGAATACATCGCACCCAAAGGCGTCACCGACCAGGGCGCCATCAAGTTCACTATTCGCGCCGCTGTGCAATTGAACAAGGATTTGTTCCTGCGCTCGAACTACAGCGCCAATGCCGACATCGTGCTCGATAAACGCGAGAACGTTTTGGCGATCAATGAAGGCGACTTGATCATCGACGACAAGGGCACGTTCGTCGAAGTCGAAACGGCGCCCCAGCAGTTCGAAAAGCGCGAGATCAAGACGGGCCTGTCGGACGGCATCAATATCGAAGTGGTGTCGGGGCTCACTGAGAAAGAGAAGATTAAGCATAGGTAGGGGGACGACGGATCGCTTTGCGATCGAGAAGGACTGGCGTCCGGAAAGACGCGTTGCGTCGGGAAGGACGGGCGTCGGGACAGAAGCCTTGATGACGGACGACTTTATCGTCAGGAAGGCCTTCGGCAGGAAGGACGCGTTGCGTCAGGAAGGACTAGCGTCAGGACAGAATTGGGAGGATGACGGATCGCTTTGCGATCGAGAAGCACTGACGTCGGGAAAGAAGAGGCAAGCCGTTTGCGTCGGCAGGGAAGCCTAACGGCAGGCAAGGTGAAACATGAACAAGAGGCGAGCCCTGCGGGCAAGGTAGCCATTGGCAAGCAAGCCCTGCGGGCAAGGAAGCCTAACGGCAGGCCAGAGTTGAACAAGAGCAAGAGGCAAGTGCTTTGCGCAGGCCAGAAGGACTAAGAGGAAGCGCGTTGCGCAAGGTGGCCGTTGGCAGGGAAGCCATTGGCAAGGTAGCGCTGCGCGCAAGGCAGAACACACGCGCAGCTCCAACTCAGTCGGATCCATTTCTGTCCTGCCGTGAGGCCTTCCTGATCCGAGAGGATCCCTCATGCCGAAGGCCTACCTGACGACACCGTCCGTCGTTGCACCAGACGACGTCGTCGTCATCTTTATCTCCGTGCTCTCCGTGTCCTCCGTGTGAAATCTCCTCGTCCTTCTTCAGCGAAGAGGAAGCGCTTCGCGCAAGGTGGCCGTTGGCAGGGAAGCCATTGGCAAGGAAGCGCTTCGCGCAAGGCAGAACACAGGCGCAGCTCACACCACAGCTCACGCGAGCAACGCTCGCTCTCACCCCCTCACTGCTTCCAAGGGTGGGAAAGACGTGAGCGAAGGAACAGCAGCGGTTCGCAGACCGTCTAGGCGCTAACAGTTCGCTTCTGTTACACACCACTTCTTCTAAGTCCACAGCTCCGTTGCACTGCGCGCCTCGCTATCACCTCATGTCTGAACGTCAACGCACCTGGCCGCGATGGCTAGAGCAACTCAAGAGCCAACAGTTGTGGCCGATCGTAGCCGTGCTGCTCATTGCAGGCGCGGTTTGGGCATTCGCCGAAGTCGCCGATGAGGTGAACGAAGGCGAGTGGCTTACGTTCGATCGAGCGATTCTTCTATCGCTGCGCGAGCCAACGGATCTCGCGGACCTCAAAGGACCGATTTGGTTGCAGCACGCGGCGCGCGACATCACCAGTCTGGGAGGCGGTACTGTCCTCACGCTCATCACTGCGGCGGCGATCGGATTCTTGCTGCTGACACGCAAATTCGCGCCTGCAATCTTGGTCGCGGCTTCGGTTTGCGGTGGCGCAGTGTTGAGTAGTGTGCTGAAAATAGCATTCGCTCGTGCTCGCCCGGATATCGTCCCGCACGTCGTCGAGGTCTATTCAGCCAGTTTTCCCAGCGGCCACGCCATCCTTGCGACTACGACCTATCTCACGCTCGGTACGCTCCTAGCTGAAGTGCAACCGAATCGCCGTGTGAAACTGTATCTGCTCGGCTGGGCGGTGCTGCTCAGTATTGCGATCGGAGTAAGCCGCGTTTACTTGGGGGTTCATTGGCCCACGGACGTGCTCGCGGGTTGGTGCGTCGGTTCCGCGTGGGCGTTGTCCTGCGGATTGGTCGCGTTGTGGGTTCAGAGGAAGCGAGGAGGGCGAGACTGAGTGTTGATGGCTGAGAGTCGGTTCGTTCTTTTGGGGCACCGACCACGACTATCGCTGAGCTGATGACGGATCGCTGCGCGATCAGGAAGGACATTCGTCAGGTAGGACGCTCACGCGTCAGGAAGGACTACCGTCAGGACAGCAGAGAAGAGGTAAGCCGTCTGCCTCGGCAAGCAAGCCTGACGGCAGGCGAGCCATTGGCAGGCAAGCGCTTCGCGCAGGTCAGAACTCTTGGGGTGACAGCTGACTAGTGACTGGGGACTAGCAAGACAACTCGTCGCTCACTTGTCGTGAGGGTGCAAGACCTTTAGCCCGATAGTTGGATCCATTTCGGTCCTGCCGTGAGGCCTTCCTGATCCGAGAGGATCCCTCATGCCGAAGGCCTACCTGACGACACAGTCGTCCGTCGTTGCACCAGATGACGGCGTCGTCATTTATATCTCCGTGCTCTCCGTGTCCTCCGTGGAGAATATCTTTTCTCTTTCAACCCCGCAGCGCACGACTGCGCGATTGCTTGAACCGTTCAACTAATTCTGAATACACCGCATCGTCGACAGGCCCGGTCCGAAGCCACTCGATCGTCAGCGCATCCAATTCGCCCACGCTCGGTGCCGCGCCTTGTCCCATCGCCTCCATCAAGCGTTTGACCTGAATTTCACGGCGCAAGCCCTGATCTGCTTCAGGCGTCGGGGAATCAGTGAGAATTTCAGCGCGGATGCACAGCGTCTTCAGCGCGAGTTCGTTCGCTGCTAAATCGCCATTCGGATTTGAAGCAAGCGCATTGCGCAAAGCCTCCAAAGCGCGCTTCGGCAATGGATTCGTTTGCGCAAGCGATTCCTCAGCCGTTTGCTTCAAGGTTGCGACGTCATCCGGGGCCGCTGTGCGCGCCGTAGCAAGCTGATACGCGCGTATCCGATTGCCGGCCTCGAGTGCAGCGAGCCAACTACGCTCCGCATCTTGCGCGTGCTGCTGATCCACGGCCTTGCGGCAACGCTGCAAGGCGCGCTCGAATCGCTCGCGCAGTTGGCGCGCGTTTGCCTTCGGCAGGTCTTCGATGGCATCGAAGGCGGCACGCAGCTCGGGAATCTTCTTCGCGCCTTCGAGCAAATCGGAACCCGAGAGCTGTGCGATGTTCTCGAGCTCTTCGCAGACGGAGACTGCCTGCACCTTATTTGTCTCGAGCTGTGCGGTGTGGCTCGCACGCTCTTCCTGACGCTTCTGAAATACGGCATCGCACTGCGCCCGAAACTGTTCCCACAGCTTTCGATCGTCATCGCGTGGGACCGGGCCGATCGATTTCCATTTCTCTTGAAGACGCTTCACCTCATCGATTGCAGCTCTGCTGTCTGCTGAGCTCGACAAAGCACGCGCGCGTTCGATCAATGACTGCTTCTGCTTTACGTTATGCGCGTATTCGGCGTCGATCAGGGTCTGCAGTGAGTCCGTCAAGCCATAGAACTTGCGCTGCAGTTCTTCGCAGGCCGCCATGTCGACAGGCGAGTGCTGACGCCAGAGCTGCTTTGCTTCTCGAACCGCGGTGATCGCCGTTTTCCAATCCGG
Organism: Pseudomonadota bacterium; assembly: GCA_023391335.1. Lineage (GTDB taxonomy): Bacteria > Pseudomonadota > Gammaproteobacteria > Steroidobacterales > Steroidobacteraceae > Steroidobacter. The sequence continues at coordinate 6,954 of JAEWBG010000020.1, forward strand.
CTCTTCCCAGTTCTGCCGCTGCTCGAACGCGAGCAGTCGCTCATACACTTGGGCACGCTGCTGTAGGTTCTCTTCTTTGATTCGATCTTGCTCCGCGAAGAATTCACGACAAGGTTGGAAAGCCTTCTGCGCAGCTTCGTGGAAGCGTTCCCAATCCGATTCGGTATCTTGGCCGGCGCCCTTGCTCAAGGTGCGCCACTGTTCTTGGAGGTCTTTGATCTGCCCGGCGAGTGCGGTCGGATGCATATCGGCACCGATCAACGCTTCCATGCGTTCGATTAGCTCGATGCGCTTCGGCGCGACCGAAAAGCTCTTCCAATCCTTCAGCTCGTCGAGCTTGGCATCGAGCTGTTTGAGCTGCTTGGCCAAGTGGGCTGGCAGATGCGGTACTGTCGGCAGCTTTTCTTCGATGGCTCGCCGCATTCCCGCCGCGCTCTTGCTACTGCCCGATGCCAACGCAGCATGTGCTTTGCGCACCAAGCCGGTGATCTGTCGCAGTGCTTGCGCTTCGGCGGCTTGCTTCTCGGCTTGCGCTTTGCGTTCTTCTTCTTGGAGTCGAATCCGTTCTGCTGCGGCGAGCGCATCGGCCTTCTCGTGCTGCTCGCGTTCTTTTTGAGCAGCGGCGGCCGCATTTGCTGCCGCAAGTTCTTCGGCCGCTTTGGCTGCAACCTGTCGCAAGTGATGAGCGATGACCTCGCGTGCGCGATCGATGGCCTGTTGCGATGCGTTCGCTACGTCTGCTGCCGCGTGCGACGCGACGACGTTCCAGCGACTTTCGAGCTGCTCCAATGTCGGCGTGAACAGCGCATCGAAAGGTCGATGGCTGTGCCGTTCTAGCGCAGCCGCCGCAGCCGCAATTTCCGCTTGAATCTTTTCGTGCTCGCGTTCTGCGGCAAGGAGTGCGTCGCGTTTGTGAGCAAGAATCTTGTGGACGCTTTTGTCGTTGCGGGCGGTTCTTAGCAACGCGCGGATCTGATCCGCATCTTCGATCGCTTCTGCGGCGAGCTGCCGGACCTTGGTAGAGGTGCCATCCACGACGAACCTGGCGATCGTGTTTGTGTCTCCGACGGCGATGGCTGTTCGCAGCATTTCCTCTTCCGGAGTAGCGATCGTAGGTGCATCGGCACCCGCGAGCGTGGACGCAGTCTCAGTGGGTTGCTGCGGCGATATCTCGGGTCGCGAGGGCGGCGGCGCCTTCTTAAAGCGAGAAAAGAGGGACATCATCGATCCTTAGAGGGAGTGCGCGCCGAGCATTCTAACTGGACTTTCGGCGCGGTTCGCCTAGCGACCAGCGACGGTATTGCGGTTCGACCAGCTGATGCGCAATTGATTCAGGGCCGACATCGTCGGCAATCGTCCGAGCGGCGCGCCCGGGCGGGAAGACACACATATTAATAGGGGCGAATAGACCAAATCCGAAAGGGGTAGATCCATTCTCAATCGCTGGCCGCCCGCACCTTAGCTAGCCCGCTATTGATTCGCTCCATCGAAGGTAGACGCACGCGCGATCTCGATATCCCGCGCAACCTCGGCGTTCAGTTCATTCCAGACCACCCGTCCGACTCGATTGGTCCAGAGCGGGTTTCGGTACTTGGAAGCGGCGAGCGTTGTGTAGCTATTCCAGAAAATGGCCGCGGCTCGCAGGCGCTCTACAGCTTGGTCCCGCTGCTTCGCGTCCCCATTGCTGCGGAACAGGGCAAGGGCGGTCGCGCCTCGGATCTTCTCAGCGTAGTACTGGCCGAGTAGGGCCATCGCACGAATGTCCGAAAGGGTCCCAGCCAGTGCTTGCGTTCGCTTGCCGTTAGCTTTGAGCGCATCGACGATTCGCAGCGCGGCGCCAGCATGGGCATCGAGCTGGTCGGCAACTTGCAGTGGCGTGGTGCCTGATACGTGCTGTCCGGCCAACATCGCCTCCACGTATCGCGGAATCGAGACGTTGCCGGTGCCGGGATGCGTGCCAAGCGTGATGAATCGATTCACGTCATGGAAGCCGCTCGCCGTTTGTGCGGGACCGGGCCGGCTGCGACACCCTTCGATGTACCACTGGAAGTCGAAGTCGGCCCAATGAAATCCAGTCGTCAGCGGATAGATCATCGAAGCGTGCTGCCAGGCATCGAAGAGCTTCGGCGCATCGACGCTCGGGAAGCGTTCATGAAGCACTTCGGTGATTCGAGCATCGCTCATGCGGGGGTCGTAGCCGAGCCGTCCCCACAGCATCCAGTGATACCACTGGCGATCGATCTCCAAGGCATCGGGTTCGCTGGGATGCAGGCTGAGAAAATCGCGCCCCCAGATCCACATGTCCGAGCCGGCGTACAGCCCGAGGCTGACCTCGTGTGGGATGTTCTTTATGAATTGCCGCACGAAGTCCGGCGCGCCCCAGCGCAACATCAGCGCGTCGTCGTTGCGAATTTCCCAGAATGTTTTCAGCGAGCCCAAGGAGTCGACGAATTCCTTCGCGAACGGTTGCACTGTGGAGCTCAACGCGTGCGCTTGGGCGTATTTGAAGCTGAACACGAAGTCGACATTCGGTTGCTTGAGTAGTGGGGCAAACGTCCGCGCGATGTTCTGTGCGCTGGTTTGATGTTGTCGGTGAATCAAACGAATCAGCCTATCTGGCTGCTCGCGCGCGACATCGAGAACGCCTTGGCCGTACGTTGCGAATGCCCAGTTTTCCTTCGCCTGAAAATCCGCATCGCCCATGTTCTCGCCGGTCGTGAGCCCGATGCCGCGTAGGAGCGGATACGTGCGGAACATCTGCGCCACGCTCTTGCGGAAGTAGTCGATGGTGACCGGATTGTCGAGCGCATCCGTAATTCCATATTTGCCGTCGACGCCGTACGTGTAGACGTTCCAGGTGATGATGTAGATATCGATGTTGCGATCCTTCGCGTACTGCATCACCCGGCGCCAGAATGCGATCTTCTCGCCAATTGGGATCTTCTTGATGACTTCGGCGTGCGCATTCATCTCCGGAGTCGAAAGCCCGGTCGCAACCGTTGGATAGTCTTCGTCGAAGCGAATGGTCGAGCGCTTCACATCGGCAAGCGCGACGTCTGGATAGTCGGGTACCTGCACCATCGAAGGGAACGGATGCAGGTTCCACAAGGACACATAGTTGTATCGATCGCGGGCCAGCGCATCGAGATAGCGGCGCCAGAAATCGAAATTCCACATCTCAGGAATGTTCGCTTGGCCCGCATCGCTCATATCTGAGTAGCTGGGTGTGCGCACATCCAGAGGGATGTTGAACTTCACGCCGCGCATGGCCATGTACGGCGTTCGATCCATCGAGGTGATGGATTCGAGTCCGCCGATCCGAATCTGTTCGGCAGCATCCAAGCCGCCGTACATCGCGCCGCCCGGATCGTGGCCGATGATCCAAAGCACCGCGGATCGCCCAGTACCCGTTTTGCGGATGCTGAAGCCTTCAGGTTTGAGATCGTGAAAGGCTCGACGGTGCTCGGGCGAGACATCGAGAAGCAACGCAGCGTCTGTCGCCGTGGCAAGCACGATGGACGGGCCATTGGTGCGGGTTAGACGACTCGATGCTGCTTCGGTGACTGTGTCGCCGCGCGCTTTCAGCGCGGCTGCAATGTCTTTGGCAGCGAATTGGACCGGAGCATTGTCGGAAGCAATGATCGTGACGTGCGATGCAAAGACGCGGCTTGTGCCGGTCACGACCGACATGACCGTCGCAAGCGCCAAAAGCCATCGCTTCACGGTTGGGCCGACGTGGGTTTGGCCGTTGCGCGACTCAGCACGTTAGTGAACGTGGTGGTCCAGATCTCTTTCTGGTGAGCCTTCAAGTATTCGACGAGTTGGCGATGTGCCTCGCCAGACACGTTCAAGTAATCGCCGCCGACTCCGTGAAACACGATCACGCCGGCTTTTCCTTCGCGAACGACATCTTCCACCCACGCGATCATGTCCGCCCCGCTCTTGTCGACAAAGCCGGTGTACATGACGGAGGAGGTTGGCATCGCGCGTCGATCGCGGATGAAGGAGGCGAGGTGAGCCTTTTGCATGGGCTCGAGGTAGTCCTCGCCGCTGACCAAGTGCTGATCGCAAGGCGTGGCGAATGCGTGCGCGGATTTGCCGTCCATTGCCTGCAGGAAGCCATTCATGACGCCAATTTCGGTCATGAGCACGTCCACGGTGTAGGCCTCGCTCGTGTATTGGACCGGCATGTCGTAACTGCCCTTCGTGCAGGGGTGGTTGACGGTGTGATTGCCGAGCTCATGTCCACGACTTGCCGCTGCCTTCCATCGTGGCACTTGATCCCCGACTTGGCGACCCATCAAGAAGAACGTGCCCTTCAATCCGGCCGCATCGAGCTGCGGAATCGCGATGTCGAGCTGCGAGTGCAAAGAATCGTCGTAAGTGAGCGCGATCGCCGCTTTGTGTCCGTTCCAGGACGGTGTCTGCGCAAAAGCGGTGGAACACAAGCTCAAGCACAGCGTGAACAACGCGATGTTCTTCATATATATGAGTCCTCACTAACGAATCGCTGTCGGAACATTCAATCTGTGTAGTCGATCTTCGCGCAGCTGCGTGCGGGATTCCAACTTGCGAACCGGCGCATTCGACATACGAAAAAATTTCTTGCGTGCTTCATCCGCAGCCCCTACGTGCTGGCCGCAGAAGACGGTCTATGGTGCGCAGCATAAGGCACACCCTTATGTTCAGTCTTGTGTGATCGATTCGTCACAGCGTTTTGGTGCGATTGTTTTTAATGCGAACCGTCGAAGACTTCTGCGGGAAATCGCCGGCGACCACTAACAGCGGAATCAAAGACGCCGGTCGATTTTCTCAATAAGTTGTTCTCGCAATGATCGGTACGCGAAACCGTGTGCCGCGGCGTAGCTTTGCCTGAGGATTTCGTCTCGATGCAACTTTCGCAATCGGCGGCTCGCGCCACCAGGGCGCATGGGTTTTGGGTTGGATCGCTATTGGTCACGTGCTTGGCCGCCACGCTCGCGAATGCGCAAGCACTGCCGGATGCCGGGGCAGTTCGACAGCAAATCGAACAGCAGCGGCGCGAAAAGCTCCCCGACCAGTCTGCTCCTCAGTTCATCGCGCCGGCTCCATTGCGATCTACGGGTGGGGCAAGCGTAACGGTGGCGTCCTTCCGTTTCGACGGCAACACGCTCTTGTCTCATGACGAACTCGCGCAGGCCGTCGCACCATTCCTTGGACGTCCGTTGGATTTTGCCGGTTTGCAAAACGCCGCGATCGCAGTGGCCAACGCATATCGCGACAAAGGGTGGGTCGTCCGCGCCTACCTGCCGCAACAAGACGTCACGATCGGGTTGGTCACCATTCAAGTCATCGAAGCCAAGCTCGGAGCGGTGCGCATGGAAGGTGACGCGACGCGTATCTCAAGCAAGCGTCTGCAAAGAATCGTCGAGGCGTCACAGAAGCCGGGCGATCTGGTGAGTGTCGATGCGCTCGATCGAGGGTTGCTGCTACTCAACGATCTACCGGGCGTCACCGCCACGGCGCGATTGGCCCCCGGCGTCAACGATGCGCAGACCGATCTGATCGTCGCCGCGAACGACGGCGCATTGGTGAACGGTGCGGTGACGGCCGACAACGCCGGTTCGCGATTTACCGGATCGCAACGAGTCATTGCCAGCGCGAGCTTGAACGATCGCATCGGCTTCGGCGATCGCACCGATGCCTTGCTGTTGCACAGCCGCGGCAGCGACTACGTGAGCCTCGGCTACTCGATGCCGTTCGGCTCAACCGGATGGCGCGCCGGCATCAACGGCTCGCACCTGAGCTACGACATCGTGACCAAAGAATTCGCGGCGCTCGATGCGCACGGCACGTCGAACAGCGTGGGATTGCAGGGCAGCTACCCCTTGATCCGCACGCGCATGAAAAACTTGTACCTCTCCCTCGCTACCGACGAAGGTCAGTTCAAGAACGAATCTGCAGGCATGACGGTCACCGACTATTCGGTGATGTCCGGAACGATCGGTCTGCGTGGCAATACATTCGACGGGTTCTGGGGCGGCGGCGTGAACACCGCAAGTCTCTCGATCCGCCAGGGCAAAGTGGATCTATCCGGCTCGCCCAACGAGATGGCCGATTCGCTGACGACTCGCACCAATGGCAGTTATCGCAAGTACAACTTGTTCGTTTCGCGCTTGCAGGCGCTCAACGATCGATTCTCCTTGTTCGGCTCGCTGCAAATGCAAATGGCCAGCAAGAACTTGGACTCCTCCGAGAAGCTCTACCTCGGCGGCTCGCAAGGAGTGCGGGCCTATCCGGCCGATGAAGCGGGCGGCTCGCAAGGCTGGCTGCTGAACGTCGAGACGCGCGCGAAGCTCCTGCAGAGCTTAAGCGCTACTGCATTTGTCGACTGGGGACATGTCACCGTCAACAAAGACAATGACATCGCCGGCGCCGCTTCACCCAACGAGATCACCTTGAAAGGCGCGGGCGTTTCCGTCGCCTACGTGGCCCCGTTCGGGTTGAGCATCAGCGCCACGTACACGCGCCGCATCGGCAGCAACCCCAACGCAACCGCGGACGGTGCCGATCAAGACGGCACGCTGAAGAAGAACCGCTTTTGGCTGCAAGCGAGCATGCCGTTCTAACGGCGCGCGCTTGAGCTTGCATCCCATACCGAAGATTTAGAGAAGATTTCCATGCACAAACACGCCAGCATGAACCGAGCTTTCCGTCTCGTTTGGAACGAGGCATTGAACACGTGGATCCCCGTCGCGGAAATTGCGCGTGGACGCCGCAAGCGCAATCGCCGCACCGCAGCGGTGACGTTGCTGGCGATGCTCGGCTTGACCGCTATGGATGCGAGCGCTGCGCCACCCGCACCAGCCGAGTTGCCGCACAACGGCCATGTCGTCACCGGCGTCGCAACGATCGATTCCAGCACCAGCGCCGATGGCGCAGTCATGAACATCAACCAATCGACGCAACGCGCGATCATCGATTGGGATACGTTCAACGTCGGCAGTGCCGCGCAAGTCAACTTCAATCAACCCGGGCGCGATGCCGCGACGCTCAATCGCGTCCTCGATACGAATCCGAGCCAAATCTTCGGCAAGATCACGGCGACTGGTCAGGTCTTCCTCACGAATCCGAACGGCGTCTACTTCAGCAAGACCGCCAGCGTGAATGTCGGCGGTCTGGTCGCGACGACACACAGCATCGATAACGACGACTTCATGGCGGGCAAGTCGACGTTCAAGCGCGACGGAGCGACCGGCACCGTGACGAACGAAGGCACGTTGCAAACATCACTTGGCGGCTACATCGCGCTGCTCGCACCGGAAGTCCGCAACAGCGGCGTGGTCATCGCGCAGCTCGGCACGGTCGCGATGGCGGCCGGCGAGTCGTTCACCCTCAATTTCCAAGGCAATCATCTGACGAGCTTGACCGTCGAGCCGTCGCAGATTCGCGCGCTGGTCGATAACAAGTCTGCGGTGCTCGCTCCGGGCGGCACGATCATTCTCTCTGCCCAAGCGCTCGATCGCTTGCAGGGCGGCGTCGTGCGCAACAGCGGCACGCTCGAAGCCACGGGCATGTCGATGAAGGACGGCCACATCGTCCTTGAAGCGAGCAGTGCGGTTGAGAACAGCGGAACGATCAACGCGAATGCAGGTACCGACGGCAGCCCGGCAGGGACTGTCAGCATCGACGCTCCGCAGATTACGAATAGCGGCACGATCACAGCGGCAGCGGTATCTGCGCCCGACGCGGCAACCGTGACGCATGCAATCGGCGGTCACATTGAGTTGACCGCGAACACGATTCAGCAGTCATCCGCCGGCAAGATCGATGTATCCGGTGCAGTTGGCGGTACGGTCGCAATGCATGCAAGCGAGGACGTCTCGTTGCAAGGCGTCGTGCGCGCCGCGTCCGTTGCAGAACTTCCTTCGGAAGTCTCCGCAGACGCCGATCTCGCGAGCGTCCTCATCGACGCTGCCAACGATGTCACGTTGCAGAACGTCACGATCGATGTCTCCGGCGAACTCAAGGCAGGTCAAATCGTCGTCACCGGCGGTCGTGCGCCATCGCCACTCGATCCGTCCGGTGCGCGCCCAACGCTCGCATTGATCGGCGCGACTGAATTGCGCACCTCCAGCCGTCGCGGCCGTGGCGGCAGCATTTCGCTGACTGCCGATCGCGTTGGCCTCTTCGACGCCAGCTCGATCGACGCCACCGGTGCACTCGGCGGTGGCAATGTATTTGTCGGCGGCGGCTTCCACGGGGAAGATCCGTCTATTACGAATGCACAGCAGGTCGTTATCGGACGCGATGCGCACATCGATGCGAGTGCAACGCGCTCGGGCAACGCGGGTGATGTGGCTGTGTGGTCGGATGGTCACACTCAATTCAATGGAAATATTGCAGCTCGTGGCGGCGCGAACTCCGGCAATGGTGGGTTCGTGGAAGTATCGGGCGCGGGCTCGCTTGATTTCCGCGGTAGCGTGGATGCGAGCGCGACACATGGCATCGGGGGCACGCTGCTGCTCGATCCGAAAAACATCATCGTGCAAAGCGGTGGCGGTGCGCTCACGACAGATGTGGATCAGTTTGCCGACTCGGCAGCTGCAGATAGCACGATCGATCCCAATACGATCACAGCGATCACGAATACGGGTACCGGCGTTACGCTGCAAGCGAACAACGACATCACCGTCAACAGTTCGATTGTTTCGAACAACGCAGGTGGTAACGGCGGAGCACTGACGTTCCAGGCAGGACGTAGCATCAGCATTAACGCGAGCATCACGTCCGACAACGGCGATGTGAGCTTCACTGCGAATGATGTAACCGGCACAGGCGCCGATCGCGATCCGGGGGCTGCGACCTTCACAAATAGTTCGCTGGTCGATGCAGGCTCGGGAGATGTAACCATCACTATGAGCACTCAGAGCACGAGCGGCGCCATGAGCGTGGGGCAGGTGACTGCGAATGACCTCACGATCAACTATGCGGGTATCAATGCTGCGAGCATCACTCTGGGCGAATTGGATATCGCCCACAACTTGGTCGTGTCGGCCACCGGCTCGACGCAGACCGTTGCGCAATCTCCGCTCACAGCAATCATCGTTCGCAACATTGCCTCTATTAGGAGTAACGGCGGTGATGTCACGCTGGCTGAAACCAACAACGATTTCAGTATTTTCGCGGCCAATGGTGCGAACGTAACGCTGAACGATGCGAACGGCGTGCAGCTCGGCGATGCGAGCGGTATCCATGGGGGCGCGTCGGCGATCACCGGTACGTTCTCGGTGACGACGAAAGGACCGATCGGAAATACCGGCGTCGTCAATGTGACAGGGCTCACCACCCTGACGCCCAACAACGGCGGATTCGGCGTGTCTGCGCCGGATATCTTCTTGAACAACTACACGAACAACTTCGGTCAGGTCGACGTGGCGCAGGGGACGGGCGGCGGCGCCGTCTACTTCGCCGACGCAGACGGCATCTCTTTGAAAGGAACGTATCGAAACTATCTATCGGTTAACGCAGCCGGCGCGGTCACGCAGTTCGGCGACATGAATGTCGGCGGCACGATGTACATCGCCGCGGGTTCGGCCAACGACATCACCTTGAACACCGGCACGAACTTGTTCAATGGTGTGCAAATCGGGTCTGGCCGCAACGTCAACGTCAGCGATAGCAATGGGGGCTTGCGTCTCTATGGCTCGACGGTCTCGGGTAACCTCACATTGACGCTGGGTGGCACGGGCAACTTCAATCTCGATTACGGCGATACCACAAACGTTACTGGCTCGATGAGCGTGAGTGTGAACAGCGGGATTTTCGAAGCCGAACAATCCAGTCGCCTGAATGCAGGTTCGCTCACTGCGACGTCTTCTGGCACGTTCCAGTCGGATTGGGATGCGGATATAACGATCAACAACGGCGACATGTCGATCACCTCGGGCGGACCGGTGACATTCGCGCGCTACGCCGATCTCTACGTAACGAAGACTTCCGCGCCAGCAGGCAATCTGAGCATTCAATCATTCGGCGACATCACGCAGGATCTCAGCCAATATAACGAAGGCAGGATTCAGGTCGCCGGCAACACCACATTCACGGTGACCAAAGCCAACAGCACGATAAATCTGCAGCAGAACAATAATAAGTTCGATGGCAGCGTTTCACTCAACACGAGCGGTGCGGGGACCTACACGAACGTCTATTTGCGCAACATTAGCTCGAACGCCGGTACCATCACCGGTCTCGGCGGCAGCCTTGCGAACGTCACGCTGTACTACGACAACGCGGCGTCGCTCACGATCCCAGGTATGACTTTGTCGGGCGCACTCACAGTGACGGCGCCGAGCGGCAGCGTGGATCAATCCGGTGCCTTGACGGTGGCGGGCAATACAGTGTTGCTGGCAAACGCAGCCAAGGACATCGATTTGGGGTCCTCGTTCACGAACGACTTCAATAATGTAACGATCTCTTCCGCCAAGAACGCCACCCTCAAAGACAGCAACGCGATCAACTTCTGGCGCGAAGTGTTTCTCTACAACGGTGGTAATTTGAACGTGACTGCTGGCGGCGCGATTACCGATTCCACCAACGACAACAATTACAAGTTCACGTTCAACGGGAACGGGACGGCCACATTCAACGCAGGTACGAATCCAATCACGCTGGACAACGTTCTCAACGATTGGGGAACGGTTGTGGTGCAAGCCGCGACAGATGTCACCATCTATACCAATAACTCTATCGATCTGGGCAATGTGTCTTTCACCGGCAATCTGACTCTAGACTCATGGTCGGGCGGATCGCTTACTCAGTCCGGAAGCACTGCGATTTCGATGTCGCCGGGGACTACTGCGACGCTCCGAGATTTCTATACGTCGATTGTGCTGAACAACGCAGACAACGTCCTGGGTGCATTGGCCATCAGCAATGCTGGCACTATCACCATTCGCGAGAACGACGCGATCACTCAAGCATCGGCGTGGACGAATCTGAATTCGAGTGGCGGCAACTCCACTCGCTACGACGTGGCGCTCACTACGTCGGACGACCAGGCGATCACTCTGGATCAGGCTGGCAGCGTGTTCGGCAATCTTACGATCACACAAATCAACAACGGTGCCGGTAGCGCAGGCGGGGTGTACGTTCGCGAAACAGGTGATTCCATCTTTGGTCTCACCCAGGGCAGCGCATGGACCGTACACGGCACCACGAAGCTGGATTCCGGCACCAATTCGATCAACCTCAACAACGCAAACAATGTCTTTGGCCCACTGCAGGTGTTGGCATCCACGGGCACAACCAATGGCGCTGCATCGATCGTCACGCTTTACGCCAAGAATCCGTCCGGCGGCGATGCAATCACTGACGTCGGCGGCACCGGCGCATGGAATACCGGCACGAACGTGGTCAAGCTCGTTGCGTACGACACGACGGGAACCACCGCGGGTGGTGGGGATGTGATCCTCACGAATGCAGGCAATGTGCTCGGCGATCTGTACGTGAAGGCGACCGACGCCACGATCACGGAAAACGACAACATCACAGATGGCGTGAGCACACCTTGGTTTGGTTCCGATAGCGGATGGGCGACCACCGGCACGACGACACTCGTCGTGGCAAATCCGACCGGCAGGTCCATTACGCTCGATAACCTGAACAACCAGCTCAGTCCAATCGCGATTACCACGACGGGAACCGCTGGGAACTTGAGTTCCGTGCTCATCACCGACAACTCGGATCTAACGCAGGCGGCTGCGTGGCTCGTGGGTTCGGCGCCTGTGACGCTCGATGCGCGCAATCACGCGATCGATCTGTCCACGTACGACAACGTGCTCGGCAACATCACAATCAACACGACGAATGGCTCGCCCACGTCGATAGCGATCACCGAAGACGACGCAATAACTCAAGGAACCGTGTGGTCATTGACCGGTTCTCCCGTGACGCTCTGGGCCAAGAATGGCAAGTCGATCACGCTGACAAATGCCTCGAACATCCTCGGCAACCTGACCATTACCGGCGGAGTGGCCAGCATCACGGAGAACGACAACATCACTCAAGGCGGTGCGTGGACCACGACGGGCACGACAACGCTCAATGCGGGCGCGAATGCGATCACGTTAGGAAACGCGGGCAACGTGCTCGGCAACATTGCAATCGGTGGTGCGCCGACGGCCATTACGTTGACTGAGAACGACGACATCACGCAGGCATCGGCCTGGTCCGTCAGTTCGACGCCGATCACATTGAACTCGGGCGCGCACGACGTGCTGCTGTCGCAAGCTGCGAACCAACTCGGCGATCTCACGATCACAGGTCAAAACGCAACCATCGTTGAAAATGATGCGGCCGGCATTACGGACGGAACGGCTTGGACCGTTGCGGGCACGACGACGCTGACCGCAGGCAACGCGAATCCGATCGTGTTAAACGCCAATCCGAACAGCGATTTTGGCACCGTCAGTATCGTGTCGGCTTCGAACGCTGATATCGCAGATGCCAATGCAATCAACTTCGGTGCATCGACGATTGCAGCGGGCGGCACGCTAACTGTCACTGCTGGCGGCCAGATCACGCAATCCGGCACGATCACCGCGCCCTCGTTGCGCTTGATCGGCACGGGTTACGCGACGTTGAACAACGTCAACAACAACGTGCAGAACCTCGCGGCCGGCTTCTCTGGCGGCGATCTGTCCTTCACGAACGGCGGCAACTTTGCGGTTGGGGTGATCGGCGGCACGACTGGTGTGACGATCGGTGCGAATGACGTATCGCTGACGTCGGTCAACGGTACGATCACGAGTCTGTCGAACATCAACGCGAGCAGCAGCTCGCTCACGTTGTCCACGGGCACAGCATTGACGCTGCCGCAGATGACGATTGCTGGTGCGCAGACCTACACGGCAAGCACGGTGAGTGGCACGGGCATCACGCTGACGGCGGGCGTCACCAGCACCGCAGGCGGCGCGATCAACTTCATGAGCCCCGTCACGCTCGGCGCGGATTTGAGCATTCAGTCGAGCAACTCGGACATCAACTTCCACGACACGTTGGCGGGCGGCGGCAATCAGCTCACCGTCAACGCAGGCACAGGCCACGTGGACTTCCAAGGCGCAGTCACTGCGCTCGGCAGTACGATCGACGCGGGTGCAGCGCTCACGCTGACCTCAAGCGGCGCGACTTTCGAGAGCACGCTGGGCGCCAACAATGGTCTTGCAATCACTGGTCCGGTGACATTCAAAGACACGGTCACCCTCGCCGACGGCAATGCCGCATCTGTGTTCACGGGCCTCGTCACGCTCGGCAAGGTGGGTGGAATGAACCTGTCCGGCTACGACGGCATGACGTTCACAGGCGGTGTGTCGTTGCAGAACGGCCCGGCGACGATCAACTCGAACAATTCGGCGTTGAGTTTCCAGACGGCCGGCTCGGTGTCGGGCCCTTACGACCTCACATTGGATTCCGGCACGGCAGTGCTCACCGGCCTGGATCGCATGGATACCAATCTCACGAGCCTCACCGTCACTGCGTTGAATCCGACCATTCCGGCCGGCGGCGTGTCGATCGCAGGGGCGCAGACGTATACGGCAACGAATGGCAGCAGCATCACGTTGAATGGCAACGTGGCGAGCACTGCGTCGGGCGCGATCACCTTCAATAGCCCCGTGTCCGTCGGTGCGACTGCGACAGTCACGAGCTTGAATTCAGCCATCGTCTTCGGCAGCACGATCGACGGTGCGCATGATCTCACGGTGAACTCAGGTTCAGGCGTGAAGACATTTACTGGAGCGATCGGCGGCAACGCAGCGCTTGGCGATGGCACCGGTGCAGCGCTCACTCTGCAGGGCTCCGGTGCGTCCACGTTCAGCAGCACCGTTCAGACACGTTCGGGAATCACCGCTGCAGGTGTCGTCACGTTCAATGACGATGTGACCCTCGGCAACGGCGATACGGGCTCGGTGTTCAGCAGTTTGGTGACGACGGGCGGCGCAGATGGCAACAGCATCAGCGGCTACGACGGACTTACCTTCAATGGCGGCGTCTCGCTCGCGGGCGGACCGATCAACATTGCATCCAACGGCAGCACGATTGCGTTCGGCGGCAGTGTCTCCGGCCCACGCGTACTGACGCTCAATGCGCTCGCTGGCGGTGCGGGTACGGTGACCGGCCTCGACAACATCGGATTCACATCCGATCTCACGGGCTTGTACATCACCGCGCATACGTTGAGTTTGCCGAGCACAGGACTCGCAGTGGCGGGTCCGATGAGCTTCACCGCAGCCGGCGGCATTACCTTGAACGGCGCAGTGGGCAATAACGCGGGACCGACAACGGGTCAGATCGATTTCACCGGCCCCGTCACGCTTGGAACAGGCGCAATTGCTATCACGACGAACAACGCGGCCGTCAACTTCAACGGCACTGTGGACGGAGGCGAAGACCTCACGGTCAATGCAGGCAGCGGCACTACGACGTTCGGCAGCGCAGTCGGCGCGACGACTGCGGTCGCGAGCCTAACGACGGATGCGGGCGGAACCATCGCAATCAATGGCGGCAGCATTACCACGAGCGGTGCGCAGATCTATAACGACGCGGTTACCCTCGGTGCTGACGCGACACTCACAGGCGTGGACGTCGAGTTCTTGAGCACGTTGAACGGCGCGCATGCGTTGGTCGTCAACAATTCCGGTCCGACCGTCTTCGGTGGTCTGGTCGGTAACACGACGGCGCTCACAAGCATTACGACTGATGCACCCGGCACGGTGGTGGTGAATACCACCGCAGTGAAGACCAGTGGCTCCCAGACCTACAACGAAAACATGACGCTCGGCGCGGACGTAACGTTCACCGGCGTGGGCTTGACGTTCGACGATATCGACGGTGCGCATACATTCACAGCGAACGCCGGTAGCGGTGCTGTGCAAATCAACGGCGCAGTCGGTGCAACAACGCCAGTGACCTCCGTCACTGCGACGGGCAACACGATTAGCGTTCACGACGTCACCAGCACGGGCGCTCAGGGCTACACCGCGAGCGGCGGTGTGACGCTCAATGGCGATCTTGCAACCACGAATAGCAATGTCACGGTCACCGGGCCGACGACGCTCGCGGGCGATTCCTCGATTGCCACCACGGGCGGCGATATCACGTTCTCCGGTGCGACCAGCACAATCAACGGCGCACACGACCTCACGCTGACCGCAGGTAGCGGCAACGTGGTGCTCGGCGGTGTGGTCGGTGGTACGAGTGCGCTTACGGGCATCAGCCTCAGCGGCAACGATTTGACACTGCCCGGCATCAACACTGTCGGGGATCTTAATCAAACGTACACCGCGCTCAACAACATCACTCTGAATCAAAGCCGGCTGGTGAATGCGCCAGTTGCCTTCACAGCCGACTCCGACGGCGATGGCAGCGGCTCGTTCATTCTGTTGAACGGTGTCTCGCTGAGCGCAACCAACAACACGCTCGACATTCATGCCGCGGACTTGGACTTGCAGGGCAGCAGCACGCTGTCTTCAGGTACAGGCGTCATGACGATCACCGCCACGAACGCGCGCAACATCGCGCTCGGCGGCACGGATGCGGCGGGGCAGATGACGATCAGCGGCAGCGAACTGTCGCGCATCATCACCTCAGGTGGACTCACGCTGCAGACGACTGGCACAGGCTGGATCCATGTGAACGGGATTACCTCGGGCCAAAGCCAGAACATTACCGGCACGATGAGCCTGCACGCCCAGGGCACGGGCGAGGTGGCCTTCATCACGGGCGCATCGGCATTCAACGCGCTGACTGCGCAAGCCGACGGCGGCAACATCAATGTCGGCGTGAACGTCACGACGAGTAATGATCCGATCGACTTCGTCACGGCGGTTCAAGTCTCCGGTGCATCCACGATCACGAGCGGCGGCGGCAATATCAGCTTCGACAGCACGCTCGCCGTCGATAACGACCTGACACTCAGCACGGGCAACGGTGTGCTGACATTCGGCGGCGACGTTGGCAGCAACAAGACACTGACGCTCAATCTCGGCGGCGGCTCAGTCAGCGGTTTGAGCCATCTGCAAAGCACACTGACGGGTTTGACCGTCAACGGCACTTCCGGCATCACGTTGCCTGCGTTCACGATCAATGGACCGCAGGTCTACAACACCGGTCCGATCACCGTGACGGGAAACCTCGGCGGCGTCGGCATCACCTTCAACAATGTGGTGGATGTCGTACCGTCGGTTGGAACAGCAATCACAATCGACTCGGGTACCGGCTCGCTCGTGTTCAATAATCTGTCGAGCTTCAACGCCGTCGACATGACCTTGATCGGCGATGAGATCGACTTCACCAAGGCGATCACCGGATCGGGTGCATTGATCCTGCGGCCGTACACGACCACGCGTGATCTCCAGGTCGGCGGCAGCGGCGGCTTTGCGGGATTGAATCTCACTGCATCCGAGATCGCTTGGTTGCCCATCGGCACGCTCTCGAGCATCACGATTGGCGACGGCGCGGGAACCGGGCAACTCGTCATGACGGGCACGTTGAACGCTCCCGGCACGCCGATCACGCTGAACGGCGGCGGTGGCATCAGTCAGACCGGTGGATCAATCACTTCGGGTTCCTTGCGCTTGTACGCCGCCGGTAACGCGATTTCGTTGACACGTAGCGGCAACGCATTCGGCGCAGTCGGCATCACGGGTACGCCAACGTCCGTATCTCTGGTCAACACGCTCGACATCACGCAGCTTGGCGCAGCGGCATGGAACCTGGGAACGGCCAATGTGACATTGAATGCGGGTACGCATGACATCACGTTGAACAATGCCGGCAACACGTTCGGCACGCTCGCGCTCACGGGGCGCAACGTGCAGGTGACGGAAGCAGCTGCCACGGACGTCGGCGCCTCGACTATCAGCGGCAATCTGACGCTCGACTCGAGTGGCGATGTGAACTTCAGCGGCGCGCTGGCGAATACAGGAAACGTGTCGATTGCGTCGGCGGGGGTGGTATCGCAAAGCGCGGCGCTCACGATCGGCGGCAATCTCGACATCGCCACCAGCGTCAACGCGGGCGATGTCACATTGAACAATTCGGGCGCAAGCTCGACCACGATCGGCAATACGCTGGTCGGCGGCAACTATGTGCTCACTGCTACGGGCCAATCCGTCACGCAGGGTTCGGGCAGCAGCTTGCAAGTGCGCGGCGATTTGACCGTGACCGGCTCGAGTATCGTGCTCGGTGGCGCGGGCAACTTGATCGGCGGAACGACAACGCTGCCGGCAACGAACACCACTGAGTTGCGCCAGTCCGGCGTGATCACGCTTGGCGATCGTACGGAAGCGGGCAATCTTACGGTGATCAGCGAACGCACCAATCGTTCGTTCTCGAGCGCACTGGTGAACGGCGATGCGGTTGTCCTGGATAACGCATCCAACAATATCGGCGGACGCATCTCGGTTTCTGCGAGTACGCCGACGATTGCAACCGGCGCGGATGTCCAAACCGGCATCAATCAAACTGCAGGTACTTCGCTGAGTGTTGCTGGCGTCGCCAGCTTCACGGCCGAAAGCTCTGGCGCAGGCAGCTTAGGAATCGATCTCACCAACGATGGCAACAGCTTCGGTCACCTCGTACTCAGCGGTACGACGGTCAACGTGAAGAACTCCGCCGCGGGCACGACGACAATCGACAGCGCCTCGGCGAGCACGGACCTCACGTTGAACACAGCAGGTGCCATCAATCAGGGTGGTTCGATCGTCACGCCGACATTCAACGTTACGGCAGCCGGCCCGATCGCATTGACGAACGCAGGCAATGACGTCACCACGTTGAATGCTACGACGACTAGCGGTGCGATCAGCTATACCGACGCGAACAGCGTCGCGATCGCAGGCGTGAATGCAGGGGGCGGCGATGTGACCTTGACGGCAGGCGGCAGCGGCAATCTGACGCAGACGGGTGGACTCACCAACGTGGGCACACTCAGCGCGAACGCGGGCGGTGCGGTCACCTTGAATAGTGCGGCCAACACGATCGCTTCGCTCGGTGCATCCACTGCGGGCACTGGATTCCAACTCTTCGATTCGAGCGGTGGGCTCACGGTGACGGGCATCGCGCGAACCACGACCGGCGATGAGACGGTCCGCACGTCTGGCGATCTGACGCTAAACAGTGGCGGTCGATTGGAAGCCGATGCGGGCGACGTGATCGCATCGACCGAAGGTGCTGGCAACTTCATCAACAACTCGGGCGCATCCGCTCTGGTGGTGGGAAGCGGCAAACGCTGGCTCGTGTACAGCAGCACGCCAGATCTCGTTGCTGGCGCACACACCGTGAAGGGCGGCTTGACCTCGTCGTTCCGTCACTACGGTGCCGACTACACCTCGTACGCGCCGGGTTCCGTGGCGGAGAGCGGCAGCGGCTTCATCTATAGCGCTGCGGCACCGTCGCTCACCGTCTCCGCGATCATCACCGGTTCTGCGACGCACGTGTATGGCAGCACGCCGACCGGCGCGCTGGACGTGTCCATCAGCACCGGCTTGCTCGATAGCGAAGACAACGTCAACAACGTCATCACGGGCGGTACTGCAACCTTCGATCGTGCTCTTTCGAACACGATGAATGCAGGCACCTACACCATCAAGTACACCGGCGGCCTGACTTCCAACTACACGTTGGTGGCGGATTCAGCAGGTGCGACGTATACGGTCACGGCAGCCACGCTCACGTACACGGCCGACGCAGCGACGCGGCAGTATGGCCAAGCGAACCCAGTGTTGAGCGGATCGATCAGCGGATTCGTCCTCGGACAAGATGCCTCGGTGCTCACCGGTTCGCCGGTGTGGACCACGACAGCCACTGCAACGAGCGACGCCGGCCATTACGCAATCAATGGCAGCGGCTACAGCAGCTCAGGCAACTATGTATTCGCACAAGCTGCAGGGAACGCAACTGCTTTGGACATCACCAAAGCGGGCCTCACGGTGACGTTCAGCAACGATTCCCGCACCTACAACGGCACCGCATACAGCGGTGGAGCGGGGGTGAGCTATAGCGGCTTCGTGAATGGAGAGACTTCGAGTGTGCTCGGTGGCACGCTGGTCTACGGCGGTACGTCGCAAGGCGCGCGCAATGCAGGCACCTACGTCATCTCCGGCGGTGGCATTAGCGCAGCAAACTATGCGATCAACTACGTCAACGGCTCACTCACGATCGATCGTGCAAACATCAGTCTGACAGCCAACGACATCACCAAGACCTATGACGGTTCATTGAGCGCAAGCGGCACCGCGGCTGTCGCAAGCGGATCGCAGCTCTTCGGCAGCGACACGCTCAGCGGCGGCACATTTGCATTCACGAACGCGAACGCCGGAACCGGCAACAAGACGGTGAATGTGAGCGGCGTGACGGTCAGCGACGGCAACGGCGGCAACAACTACAACGTCAGCTATGTGGCCAACACGACGAGCACGATCAACCCGGCGAGCATCACAGTAAGCAGCAGTAACGTCGTGAAGACGTATGACGGCACGCTCGCTGCGAACGGATCCGCGATCGTGACTTCCGGCGCGCTGTATCACAACGCGAGCAACGGTAATGCTCAAGACACATTGAGCGGCGGTAGCTTTGCCTTCACCGATAAGAACGCGGGTTCAGGCAACAAGCGCGTCAGTGTCGGCGGCGCCTCTGTCACCGACGGCAACGGCGGCGGCAACTACGTCGTGACTTATGCGGACAACACGACCAGCACGATCAATCGCGCCACGTTGACGTTCAACGGCACGATTGCCGATCGGGAATACGATGGCACAACCGGGGCGACGCTCTCGAGCTACTCGCTCACCGGCTTGATCGGTACTGAAACGCTGAATGCAACCGCGGGCGGCGCCTCGTTCGTCGATAAGAACGCAGGCAACGGCAAGGCCGTCAGCATCACCGGCATCGGCTTGAGCGATGGCGGCAACGGCGGCCTCGCATCGAACTACACGATCAATCCGACGGCCGCAGCAGTGGGCAACATCACGCCCCGGCTGCTCTCTTTGAACGCCGTGGTGGACGACAAGGTGTATGACGGCACAACCAACGCGACGCTGCAAAGCTTCGGCTTGGGTGGCTTCGTCGGCAGCGAAACCGTGACTGGCGTTTACACCGGAACGGCAAGCTTTGCCGATCGTCACGTCGGCGATAACAAGAACATCACCGTCACAGGTATCGATCTCGTGAACGGCACCAACGGCGGCTTGGCGAGCAACTACGCCGTGCCGACGACGGCTAACAGCACGGCGAGCATTACGCCGGCCTCGTTGCATGTGGCGGGTGTGGTCGCGCTGGATCGCGTGTACGACGGTACGACTACGGTCGTGCTGAATACCGACGCAGCGACGGTGACGGGCCTGTTCGGATCCGACGAAGTGGAGATCAGCCAGATCACAGGCACGTTCCTCGACAAGAACGTCGGCACCAATAAGAGCATCGGGGCCGGTACGGTCATGTTGAGTGGTGCGGATGCGGGCGACTACGTGTTGATTCAACCGACCGGTTTGAGCGCGAGCATCACGCCACGTGCGCTTCTCGTTTCGGCAACCGGTGTGAACCGCGTGTACGACGGCACGACGAATGCGACGGTGATCCTCGGCGACAACCGCGTCAGCGGGGACTCGTTGAATGTCACGGCGAACAGCTCGTTCATCGACAAGAATGCGGGTTCTGGCAAGTACGTCAACGTTACCGGCATCGCGATCAGCGGTGCAGATGCGGGCAACTACACGGTGAACTCGACTGCGGGTACGTCGGCAAACATCACGCGCGCGAATCTCAACGTGAGCGTCACCGGCGTGAATCGCGTGTACGACGGCACGACGCACGCAACAGTCGCATTGAACAGCACACCGATCGGTAACGATGACGTGCAGCTGCAATACGTCGCGGCCAACTTCGGCGATAAGAACGTCGGCACGGGCAAAGCAGTCAGTGTGACGGGCATCGCCGGATTCGGTGCGGATGCGAGCAACTACGTAATCAACTCCACGGGTGCTACCACGGCGAACATCACGCCTGCGACGTTGAATGTGGCGGCGAACGGCACGATCAAGACCTTCGATGGTTCGACGGCCGCGACTGTGACGTTCACTGACAACCGAATCGCAGGCGACGATGTTTCGTTGGTCGCGACAAATGCTGCCTATGCGAATCCGAACGTCGGCACCGGTAAAGCAATCGCAGTCGACGGCATCGTGATCGCAGGCGGTGCGGATGCGGCCAACTACGTGCTCGCGAACACCAGCACGTCTACGACAGGCGCGATCCTCGGTCAGACTTCGGTTGCGGAAACGTGGCCGTTGCCGCCGACCATTCCGACGCCGGTTCCGCCGAGCATTCCGACGACTCCGCCAGTCGTGGTGGATGTCTCGTTGCCGATGATTGGTGGAGGCGGATCCAATGGCGGCGGCAACATCGGCGGTAATGGCGGTGGGGGCAATGGTGGAAGCAACACCACGATCATCACCAACACGAATACTGGTGGTGGCACGAACACCAACACTGGCGGAAACACCGGTGGCAATGGTGGCAGCGGCGGTGGCGGCACGGGCACCGTCATCAACACCTCTGGTGGTGGCAACGGCGGCACTGGCAACACCGGTGGCGGAGCCAATACCAGCACCAACATCAACACCGGTGGAAACAACGGTGGCAATGGAGGCAACGGCGGTGGCGGCACGATCGGTGTCGGCGGGACGACCATTATCCCGATCGGCGGTGGTAGCGGCGGCACGGGCGGCGGTGGCAATGGCGGTAACAACACCAACACCAACGCATCGGGCGGCGGCTACAACGGTGGCGGCACTGGCACGGACACCAACGCGAGCAGCAACACCAACACATCCACGAACGGTGGATCGGGTGGTGGCAGCAACGGTAGCACTGGCGGCAACAACACCGGCAGCAATGCATCGGGCGGTGGCGCTGGCACGAACACCAACACCAACACCAACAGCAATGGTGGTGGCGCGAGCGCGAACCCGAGCAGCAACGCCAACTCATCCGCGAACAGCGGATCGGATGGTGGCAGCAACGGTGGCAATGGCGGCAACAACACCGGCAACGATGGTGGTGGCACGGGCGCGAACTCGAGCGGCAACGCCAACTCATCTGCGAACAGCGGATCGGGTGGCGGCAGCAACGGCGGCAATGGCAACAATAGTTCAGGAACGAATGCGTCGAGCGGCAGCGGCGGTGCCGACAGCTCTAACGCGACGAATTCCGCAAGCGCTGACGGCTCGAGCAACTCTGGGAATTCAGCAGCCGACGCTCAGGGCGGAACGAGCGGTGCGAAGAACGGTGCGAACGCATCGGGCGATGCAGCCGGTTCGTCCGATGCCAGCAGCTCGGCGGATGGCAGCTCGAACAGCGCGGATGGGAATGGCAGCGCGAGTGCGAGCAGCCACGGCGTGGAGGACCATGTTGTGGTCTCTGTTGTCCGCACACCGCTCGGCGACTATCCGGGGCTGGTTACGGTGCAAGTGCCGCACAAGTTGGCGGCATCGGGCAAAGGCTTCAGCTTCGCACTGCCTGCCGCAATGCTCGATGGCGGCAACGTGAAGGTCACGCGTGCCGATGGCAAGCGCTTGCCGACTTGGTTGAAGTACGACCCAGCAACTCACACTGTGATTGCAACGTCACCACCGGCCAATGCATTGCCGATCGAACTCTTGGTTCGCGTGGGCAACAAGCGTTGGACGATGATGGTGGGGGAGCAGCAATAATCCATCACCAGCCATGGCTGCGTACGCGAGTGCGTGGCCATGGCATTGTGACGCGTAACGGACTCGAAACGACGCACGACTTTGTCGTCAGGAAGGCCTGCGGCAGGACAGAAACGGATTTGTGTGACGTGTCGAGTGTGAGCTGCGCGTGTGTTCTGGCCTGCGCGCAGCGCTCTCCCTGCCAACGGCTTCCTTGCCAATGTCTACCCTGCGCAACGCTTCCTCTTCATGCTTGCCTTTCTGGCCTGCGCGCAGCGCTTGCCTGCCGTTAGGCTTGCCTGCCCACAAAGTCGGCTTGCTTCTTCCTCTCGTTCTGACCTGACGATAGTCCCTCCTGATGCGTCTGCATCCTTCCTAACGTGAGTCCTTCCTGATGCGAAGCATCCGTCATCGACCTCCTTTACGACGGACGACTTTGTCGTCAGGAAGGCCCTGCGGCAGGATGGATCCTCTCGGATCAGGAAGGCCTTCGGCAGGACAGATGAGACGGGGTCTCTGGAATTCTGACCTGACGATAGTCCCTCCTGATGCGTCTGCATCCTTCCTGACGTGAGTCCTTCCTGATGCGAAGCATCCGTCATCGACCTCCTTTACGACGGACGACTTTGTCCTTCCTGATGCGAAGCATCCGTCGTCAACGTCCGTTAACGGACGGAAGACCTAGTCACGAGTCACTAGTCACTAGTCACCAGTCATCAGTCACTCTCCTCATGGCGCACCCACCCTTCACGCCATCGATGATCTAAGTGCTCCTTAGTGGTCGGTCTTACTCACGCTTACACGAATCGCATGACGCATGCATCGCGCTGTTTGATGCACCTCACGCAATTGAAATCGCTTGCTGCGAAGCATCGTTTGCTTTCATAGAGTGTGGATACAGCGGACCTCGATCGAACTACGCGCTCAACTCGCTCCTCGCTTCAGTTCGCTTCCTTCGTTTCATTTTCAAAGCTTTCGCAAGAAGGCTGCGGGCCGCATGTACAAACAAGAAACGCGCTCGGGTTCTTCCGTGCGCAGAATCGCTCGATGGGTGCTTGCGTCGCTGTGCGCGCTTAGTTCCGTTGCACATGCCGATCCGATCATCAAGCTACTGACCTTTCAAGACACCCCTGATCCGGTCGCAGCGACTCAGCAGCTGACTTATCAGTTGCAAGTGAGTAATACGAGTTTCGTGAGCTCCGCGGATGGCGTGGCGCTCACGGTGCCCATTCCAAGCGGCGCCACGTTCGTATCCGTCTCTGATGTGGCGTGCTCATACAGCGCGCCCAACGTCCAATGTAGCTTCGGCACGATCCCCGCAAGCACGAATAAGCTCGTCAGCATCGTTCTGAATGTGACTGCGGCAGGTGGCGCGACCTTGAGTAGCACCGCTGTGGCAAGTTCGACGACGGTTGGCGAAAGCGATAGCAGCATTACGCAGACGACGTCTGTAACCGCAGGTACGGATCTGCAATTGCAGATGACCGGGTCGCCCGATCCGGTTACCGCGGGCGGCAACGTGACGTATTCGTTGACTGCGTCGAATCTGGGTCCCGACACGGCCTCATCGCTCAGCATTGTCGACACGCTGCCGCCTAACACGAGTTACGTGTCTTCATCCGGCACAGGATGGAGTTGTAGCGCAGCGGGAAGCACGGTCACTTGCAGTCGGTCCGGAACGCTCGCGAATGCTGCGAATACGAGCCTGTCGATCGTTGCGAAGGTCAACAGCTCGATCAGCGGCAACATCACCAACTCAGCGACTCTTTCAGCGGCGACGCCGGATGGCATCGCGAGCAACAACACGACTACCGCATCGGTAGCTGTAGCAGCGGGCGCAGACGTGCAGATCACGAAGAGCGTGTCGCCGTCACCTGTGATCGGAAATGCTGCGACGACGTTTACCTTGCAGCCGCGCAACACCGGGCCCGACGCCGCGACATCGGTCGTCATCTCGGACACGCTGCCGAACGGATTCACCGGCATCAACGCGAGCGGAGCCAACTACACCTGCTCGGTCGACCAGCCCACACGCACCGTGACTTGTACTCGCGCGACACTGCCGGTTGGGGCAACCGACAACATTTCGGTCACGACGACGGCGCCGGACGATCTCGTCGTTCCTCCGGGTGGCATGGCGTCGAGCAACACTGCCTCGATCACGAGTGCCGTTGCCGATCCGAACAGCGGCAACAACAACGGCACGGTCAATTTCACGATCCAGCGCGATGGTTCGGATCTGTCGATCACCAAAACGAAATCGCCCAATCCGGTTGCCTCGGGCGGAACGCTGACCTCCGTGATGACGGTTCGTAACAATGGTCCGCGAGCCCTTATCGGCAGCGACACGATCACGATTACCGACACGCTGCCTGTAGGCGAAGACTATGCGGGCGCGGCTTCGTTCACGAACAACGGATGGAACTGTACGTTTGCGGCGCCCGTGTTCTCGTGTACACACGCTGGACCGCTGGCACTGAATGCGAACAGTGCAACCCTGACGCTCACCACGACGGCGACCGATCCCACTTCGCTGACCAATCAAGCGTGCGCCAGTGTGACCGGATCGCAGATCGACCCGAATGGCACGAACGACTGCACCTCGGCGACATCGAGCTCAACAGCGGCGCATGCCGATCTGCAAATCACGAAGTCGCAAGACCTTGCGACGGTAACCAATGCAGATAACACACTTACGTATACGCTGACGATCAAGAACAACGGTCCTCAGGACTCTGCGAACGTGGTCGTGACGGATGCGATTCCGATGCGAACCACGCTCGCGGGTGGCACCGTCATCAGCGCCAACGCTGGAGTAGGCGACAAGGGCTCGACAGGCTCGTGCTCTGTGTCTGCGGCCACGGTGACGTGTAACTACGCATCGCTTCTCTACGAAACAGGTGCGCCCGCGAATTCCGCCGAGACAGCGACGATCACGATCACTGTGACTCGCCCGATGGCCGACGGTTCTTTCACGAATACCGCCACGATCAATTCAACTGCTGTAGGCGATCAGGATCGCAGCAACAACAGCAGCGCCGTGAACACGACGGTCGCGCCGGTCGCCGACGTGCAAGTCACATCGAAAACCGTCACGCCGACTTCGGTGCGCGCGGGCGTCGATGCCACGTACGTGATTTCGATCAAGAACAATGGCCCATCGACCGCATCGGGTGTAACCCTGGACGACGAGTTCTTTCCGGCGGGGGGCGACACGGGCTACTCGATTCAGTCGGTGACGCCGAGCGCGGGCTCATGCAGCCCATTCGATGCGCTGAACAACTTGATTTCTTGCAGCATCGGATCGATGGCGGCTAACAACGTGCAAAGCGTCACGGTCGTCGCCCGTCCCAAGTGGATGGGTTCGCCGCCCAGCCCGCGAACGCTGTCGAATACCGCGACCATCGCTTCGAGCACCGCGGATTCGAATGCCGGCAACAACAGCAAGAGTGCCACGCTGACGATCACGCCGGCTCAGGTCGATTTGATCGCCAACATTACCGACGTCGAAAGTTTCGCCGGCGTCAGTTTCGATCCGCTGGGTTACGACGGCATCACCACCTCGAACAACGTCCTCACCTACAGATCGACGGTGACTAATTCTGGCCCTTCGCAAGCGACGGGCATCGTGTTCACCAATACGTACACGCCGCCCGCCGGCCGGCAAGTGACGTTCCTGTGCGATTCGAGCAGCCAATACTCATGTACCGGCGGTTCGGTCTGTTCGGTTTCAGGCTCATCGACCGTGACGGGGCCGTCCACTCTGGTCGTGAACTGCAACGCGACGGATTTGGATTCGGGAGCGTCTTACTCGCGCTATTTGCGCTATTCCATCGACACGGCACCAGCAGCCGCTGGCGATTCGTATTCCAACGCTTTGACGGTGACGTCCAACGAATCGGATTCCAACAGCGGCAACAACAGTGCCTCTGAGCCGACTGCTGTGCGCGCGAAAGCAGATATCCAAGTCAGTAGCAAAACCGCATTGATTGCATCGCCGCCGCTGCAATACGGGCAGACGTTCCAATGGCAGATCAAAGTTCTGAATGGCGGGCCGGGCACGGCGTACGACACAGTGCTCACGGACACTCTACCGACCAACATGGAATTGGTGCTGCCGTTCAGCTACAGCGTCAGCCCGGGTAGCGGCACGTGTACGAACACGGGTGCGACTCAGATCTCGTGCAGTCTCGGCGACATTGCCGCAGGCGGCGCCGACGAGCAAACCGTCGTGGTGGATGTGTTCTTGCGCAAACCGGCGTCGGCGCCATATCCGACCAACTACTCGAACACGGCTTCGGTCACGACCTTTAGCGTCGATCCGGATGCATCGAACAATTCCAATACCGGAGCAGTGAGTCTGGTGAAATCGAGCATCGCGGGACGGGTCTATCGCGATCACAACAACAACGGCGTGATCGATGCGGGTGAAAACGGCGTTAGCGGCGTGACGCTCACGTTGACGGGGCACGATGTCTTCAACAACTCGGTATCGCGAAGCGCAACGTCGGATGCGAGCGGCAACTATCTCATCGACAATCTCGAACAGGCCGACGCGACCGGCTACACGCTGACGGAATCGCAGCCATCCGCTTACTCCGATGGTTTGGAAGCGGTGGGCACGGCAGCAACGGGGACTCTGCCTGGCGGCACGAAGAACGATACGGTGGGGTCGAACACGATCACCGCTATCGTGCTCGATAAGGATCAGGTCGCGACCGGATACAACTTCGGCGAGCTGAAGTTGAATACGTTGAGCGGCACGGTGTTCGCGGATGTGAACAACGATGGAACCAAGCAGGGCAGTGAGCCAGGCATTGCGTCCGTCACGATCACGCTCACGGGTACCGATGCGCGCGGCGCTGTCGTCAACACCAACACGACGACGAATGCGAGCGGTGCTTACAGCTTCAGTAGCGTCTTGCCGGGCACCTATCAGATTGCGGAAACGCAACCCACTACGTACGTCGATGGCACCGACACACTTGGCACCCTAAGCGGCACCAAGACGAACGATACGTTCAGTGCCATCGCCGTCACTGATACGAACGGCACCGGCTACAACTTCGGCGAGCGGCCCGGCACGTTGAGCGGCCAGGTTTGGCGCGACACGAATCGCAATGCGACGCTCGACGGTGGCGAACTCGGCATTGGCACGGTGGCGATTGCGTTGACCGGGAACGATGCGTTGGGCGCAACTGTCACACGCAATACCAACACCAACGCGAGCGGCTCGTATTCCTTCGTCGATCTGCCGCAGGGCACATTCACGGTCACAGAAACACAGCCGACGGGATTCGGCAGCAGCACGCCGAACACGATCGCGGGTATTTCGCTTGCGGCCGGCGGTACTGCGACGGGCAATGATTTCGGCGATTCGACCTCGCGCTTGTCGGGCACGGTGTTCTTCGATCGCAATGCGAACGGAGCCAACGACGGCACCGATTCAGCGATCGCGGGAGTGTCCATCGCTCTGACTGGTACC
The DNA here is from genome assembly GCA_023391335.1 of Pseudomonadota bacterium. GTDB lineage: Bacteria > Pseudomonadota > Gammaproteobacteria > Steroidobacterales > Steroidobacteraceae > Steroidobacter. The sequence goes on from JAEWBG010000020.1 coordinate 35,166, forward strand.
AATGCGCAGAGCATTGCGGTCAATCTTTCCACGACCACGGATGCCAGCGGCAACTTTGCATTCGATGACCTGCTCACTCCGAACGCCGGCGGCTACACGCTCACCGAAACGCAGCCGACGGCGTATTCCAGCGGGCAAATCACCGCCGGCGGGTCGGGCGGAACGGTTACCCAAGCTTCAAACACGGTGGGTGCGATCGCGCTGAGTGGCGGTGTAGCCAGCACCGGATATCTCTTCGCAGAGCTCGGTACGGTGATCTCAGGCACCGTGTATCGCGATGCCGATCGCAACGGCACGCAGAACGGCAGTGACGTCGGCATCGCTAACGTGACAGTCGAGTTGCGTGATGCGGGGAATGCGTCGATCGCAACGACATCCACGAATGGTTCGGGTGCGTATTCGTTCCCGCCCCAGCCCGCCGGCACGTATAGCGTGATCGAAACTCAGCCAACTGCGTATCAAAGCGGCCCAGAGAACGCATCGAACACCGTTGCCGTCGTGCTGGTTGCGGGCACTCCAAGTACGGTGAACTTCGGTGAAAGCGCCGGTTCCTTCACGGGCACCGTGTTCCTGGATGGCAATCACGATGGCGTTCAAGACGGAGGCGAAATCGGCTTGCCCGGCGTCTCGGTCGCACTCACCGGTACTGATGTCGATGCGGCTGCAGTAAATCGCACGGCAACGACGAATGCATCCGGCGTATACACGTTCAATGATGTTCTCGCGGGAACGTACACGATTACCGAGACGCAACCCGCCGTGTTCGGCGACGGTCTCGACGTGCTCGGCGCAGGCAATGTGGGCGGTACAGCGGCCAACGATGTCTATAGCGCGATTTCTTTAACGGCTGGCACGCAAGCGAGCGGCTACAACTTCGCTGAAGAGGGATCGGCGGTTACCGGCGTCGTGTTCCGTGATGCCAATCGCGATGGCACGCAGCAAGGCAGCGACATCGGCTTGAACAACGTCACGATTACGCTGCGAGACAACAGCAACGTCGTGATCGGAACGACGACGACCGCAGCCGACGGCAGTTACTTGTTCGGCGGCGTGCCCTCGGGCAACTACACGGTGACCGAGACGCAACCCGCCGGCTATGGCTCGGCAGCGTTGTCGCCCGACGTGGTGAACATTGCAGTGCCTGCGGGTGGCGCAGCGACAGCACATTTCGCGGACACCGTATCGACCATCGCGGGCGCGGTGTTCATCGATCTCGACAATGACGGGGTCCGAGACGCCGGTGAAGCAGGGATTGCCGCGATCAACATCGCGCTGACAGGTATCGATGCCGCCGGGAATGCGGTGAATCGAACGGCGGCAACGGATGCGAGCGGCAACTTCATCTTCACCAATGTGCTCACGCCGAACGGCGGCGGTTACACCCTCAGTGAGCCTGTGCAACCGGCAGCGTTCGCGGATGGACAGGATGCCGTGGGCACCGCGGGCGGAACCCTCGCGAACGATTCGATCAGCGCCATCGCGTTGCCATTCAACACCGATGCAACCGGGTACACGTTTGGCGAGCTGGGCACGACGATCAGCGGCGTCGTCTTCAAGGATGTGAATGTGAACGGCACGCATGAAGGCGGCGATGTGCCTTTGTCGGGCGTCACGATCTCGCTGCATGACGCGCTCAACAATAGTGTCGGCACTACGACGACTGCGGCGGATGGCAGTTATAGCTTCTCCGGGTTGCCAGCGGGTAACTACGTCGTCACTGAAGACCAGCCCGCGGGGTACGGCAGCAACTCTCCCGATTCGGTGTCGGTGACGCTCGCGCCCGGCGGATCAGGCACTGCGGATTTCGCGGAAATCACTTCGAGCATCGCCGGATTCGTTTGGTCCGATACCGACAACGATTCGACCCGCGATGCGGGCGAGCCTGGAATCGCCAATGTGTTGATCACGCTCACTGGAACCGATGCGGCAGGACAAACCGTGAACCGTACTGCCCATACCGACGGTACCGGTGCTTATCTCTTCGATGACGTGCTCGGCGGCACCTACACGTTGAGCGAAACGCAGCCGACCGATTACGCGGACGGCACCGATGTGGCAGGTAGTGTCGGCGGCACTGTTGCGAATGACTCGATTAGCAGCATCGTCTTGCCGGTGAGTACGCACGCAACCGGATACGCGTTCGGCGAACTCGGTCAGTCGATCACCGGACATGTGTGGCTCGACAGCAATCGCGATGGTCAGCTGGCGTCGACTGAGTCGAGCATTGCGACCGTGACCATCAATCTGCGCGACGCGGCGAATGTCATCGTCGATACGAAGATTACTGATGGCGCCGGTGTTTACGGCTTCGCGAATATTCCTGCTGGTCATTACACAATTGAAGAAGTGCAACCGCTTGGGTACGGCAGTTCGACCCCTGACACGGTTGCGACCGATCTGGTGGCGGGCGGCACGCAGGCACCCATCGATTTCGGCGACACCGCGGGCAGCATCGCTGGGTTGGTTTACAACGACACCAACAACAACGGAATCCGCGATGCGGGTGAGCCGGCGATTCCTGCTGTTCAGATTGCACTGAGCGGAACGGATGCCCGCGGTCTGGCGGTGAGCTTGCAAGCGGTCACCGGCATGGACGGCACGTATCGCTTCAACGATGTGGTCGGCGGCACGTACACGCTTACGGAGACCCAACCTGCGGCGTATGGCGATGGTGTCGATGTGGCGGGCACGTCCGGCGGTACGGTTGCGAACGATGTCATCAGTGCGATTGCGCTAGGTCCGCAAGTCGATGCGACGGGCTATGCATTCGCCGAACGCGGTTTGTCGGCAACCATTAGCGGGCGCGTGTGGCGCGATACGAATCACGATCGACGCCGCGACTCCGACGAGTCGCTGCTCGCGAATTGGAGCGTGGAGCTTTATCAAGGCACGACGCTGTTGCAAACGGTGGCGACGGATGGGAACGGTGCATATCGCTTGCAAGATGTTGCACCGGGTAGCGGCTATGAAATCCGCTTCCGCGAACCGGTGAGCCATTCTGTTTATGGCGCACCTGTCACGAACGAGAGCGGCGCAAGCATTGCTCCCCGTGCTGTCGGTCCCGATAACCCGGGAGGCGGCGATCCGCGTGGCGGCACATTGACGGGCTTGTTGTTGGAGCCGAACGCGAGCATCGAACAACAAAGCTTGCCCGTCGATCCTAGCGGCGTGGTGTACGACTCCGTCAGTCGCAAAGCAATCGCGGGCGCGAGCGTCACGATCTCAGGCCCGAACGGATTCGATCCAGCGACGCAACTGCTGGGCGGCGATGCGAATGCAACGCAGGTCACGAACGAACAAGGTCTGTATCAGTTCTGGTTGTTATCGAACGCACCGGCGGGCACGTACACGATCGCGGTTACTCCGCCACCGGGGCGCTATACGCCTGGCGTTTCGGCACTCATCCCGCCGTGCTCCACCGCGTTGAACGTGGGCTCTGTGCCGGCACCCGCGGTGGTGCAGAACGCGAGTACACCTCCCGCGTCGTCAGTGCCGAATCAAGATGCATCGCAATGCCCGAGCACATCGGCGCAGTTGGCGGGCGGCGCCGAGACGACTCAGTACTACTACAGCCTCGCATTGACGCCGGGCGCTTCCGCCAACGTGATCAACAACAATCTGCCGGTGGATCCGATTCTCGGGGGTGCGCTCGCCGTGACCAAGACGACGCCGCTGGTGAACGTGAGTCGCGGCGATTTGGTGCCGTACACGATCACGGTGACGAATACCCTCAACGCGTTGCTGACCAACGTAGACATCCGCGACTTGTTACCCCCGGGCTTCGTATATCGCACTGGAACCGGCAGCTTGAATGGCCAAACGCTCGAGCCGCAGCGCATCGGTCGGCAGCTGACGTGGGCCGATCAGAGCTTCACGCCTCACGAGCGCAAGACATACAAGTTGATTCTCGTCGTCGGCTCGGGTGTCGGTGAAGCGGACTACGTCAATCAAGCTTTCGCACTCAACAATCTGATCGGCGCGACCATCTCGAACATCGCGACGGCTGCGGTTCGCGTCGTGCCGGATCCCGTGTTCGATTGCGGCGATCTCATCGGCAAGGTGTTCGACGATCGCAACGTCAACGGGTATCAGGATCAAGACGAGCCGGGCATAGCGAACGTTCGCCTCGCAACGTTGAATGGTGTGCTGGTTACGACCGACGCGGAAGGTCGCTATCACATCGCGTGCGCGATGATCCCTAACGAAGTGCGCGGGTCAACGTTCGTCGTGAAGCTCGATGAGCGCACGCTCCCGAGCGGCTTCCGCGTGACTACGGAAAATCCGGGCGATGTGCGACTCACGCGCGGCAAGCTCGCGAAACTCAACTTCGGCGCGACGATTCATCGCGTGATTCGCATCGAACTCGACGATGCGGCGTTCGAGCCCAAGAAGCCGGAGCTGCGCAGGCAATGGCGCGATCGCTTGCGCGAACTCAATGGCACGTTGGCGGAGAAGCCCTCGGTGGTGCGCATCGCGTATCCCACGAGTGCGGACGCGCGGCTACACAAGCAGCGCAAGAAATGGGTCATCGAACAATTGCGAGAGCAGTGGAGCACGTTGAATCGCGGCTACCCGCTTGAGATCGAAGATGAGGCGGGGGCACGGAAATGAAGGGGCGCATTCTTATGAGAGCTGGGAAGCCGACTCGTGCCACAAGTCATTCCCAAAAACGCCGCAAGTACTTCCGTGTAGGCTCCGACAAAAACTTCAATGTTTTTGACGGTTTTGGAAATGACTTCTGGCCCAAGTCGACGAAGAGCAGCGTTGTGCCTGGTCGTGGCACGCGGCTTCTTAAAGCGGCGATTGCAGCGGTGCTGTTTGGTTTGGGCGCGGCGAATGCGCAGGGGGAGGAGAGCGGCTTCGTTCGTGGCAGAGTGACCGATGACGGTACGCAGACGGTCGTCGCCCCGGGGCACAACGAGGAGTTCAACACGCCCTTGGAGGGGTTGTGGGGCCACTCCGATGTGTTGACGCGAGACGTAAAGAAAATGCGCGAAAACGCCGCAACGTTGCCGCGCACGCAAGTCAGCAAAAGCGAAACGCTGTCCGATGCGGATTTAGGAGCGCTGTTCGAATCGGGTCGCGACGAACTGCTGGCAGGCTCGCGTGCACAGCTTGATCGCATCGCGGGTGAGCTTGCGGACAAGCAGCATCTGCGATTCTTGATCGTCGGGCATGCGGATACACAGCGATTGAGTCCAAGGACGAGGGCGATCTTCAGAGACAATCAAGGATTGTCGGAGGCACGGGCATTTCAGGTCGCGCAGTACTTGCGCGCGAAGCTGCACTTGCCTGCCGAGGCATTCACTATTCGCGGCGAGGGAGATCGTGTCCCGGTCGCGGACAACGCAACGCCTCAAGGGATGGCGAAGAATCGACGCGTCGAAGTGCAGGTGTGGTTCGATCAAACCGAGGCGACGACGGCGCAAGCACCGGCGCCGAGCTTGGCGAGCTCTTGCTACACGCAAGATGTGACGTCGACAAATCAGCCGATGCGCATTTCGGTGGACGGGCAGCCCGTCGATGCGACGGCGCCGTCGGAAGCCGATCATCAGCGTTGCGTGGATGTCGCGACGGATCGGCATCACATTCAAATTCAGTTCGATCCGCTCAACACCGATGCCGCATTGAACGTGTGGGCATGGCCCAGCGAAGTGGTGCCTGGACAGCCGGTCGAGTTCCACACGTATAGCAACTACGTTCACTGGATTCGCAACGCCGAAGTGCGATTGTTTGCGCCGGGCCAGGATCCCCGTGAAAAGCCAATTCGCGTTGTGCCTGTGAAGATCGGTAGCAGCATCGCTTGGACGCCGGATCGCACGATTCCAACGGACTCGTTGTTCTTGCTGCGCGTCTACGACGAGAGAGGCCGCTTCGATGAAACGGCACTCAAGCCGTTGACGATCGTCGATCGTGCCCGCCCGCTGGGAGACGAAGAGTCGGCGCAGCGCGAGCGCCTAACCGGTTACGGTGAAAACAGCTTGCGTGTGCGGAATATCCAAGCGATCGGCGGTAGCGTCACCGTCAGCGGAAGCGATGTTGCCAATGGCGATGTCGTCACGGCATTGGGAGCGCAGGTGCCCGTCGACGCACACGGCCGATTCGTCACGCGCCAGCTTCTTCCCGCCGGCACGCATACGGTCGAAGTCGAGACGCGTGCTGCAGACGGTGACTTCACTCGCTACTCGCGCAATCTCACCGTTGCGGGAGACACGTTCTTCTATGTGACGCTAGGTGAGTTGACCGCCGCCAAGAATCACACGACCGGTCCGGCTGAACTCGTCACGCAAGACTCGGATACATATCAGCACGAAAGTCCGGTTACCGGGCGCGGTGCGTTCTATGTGAAGGGCAAGATCAAACAGGACTATCTGCTGACAGCCAGCGCGGATACCCGCGAACGGCCCATCGAAGATCTGTTCAGTAACTTTACGTCGAAGGACCCGCGGTTCTTGCTGGAGCGCATCGATGCCGAACGTGCCTATCCGGTATACGGCGATGACAGCACGAGCGAATGGGATGCGCCGACTAACGGACGCTTCTACGCTCGCATCGAGCATCGCGATTCGCGCGCGATGTGGGGTAATTTCCAAAGCTCGTGGACCGGTCTCGAACTCAACCAGTTCAGCCGCTCGCTCTATGGCGCGGACCTGTTATTGAAGAGCGATGCCGCCACGAGTTTCGGCGAGCGCCGCTTCACGAACGACGCGTTTGCAGCCGAGCCGGGTACGCTGAACTCGCGCGAGGAATTTCGCGGTACCGGCGGCTCGCTCTACTACTTGCATCGTCAAGACATCACACGAGGTTCTGAACGCCTGTGGATCGAAGTGCGGGATGCGACTTCCGGGATCGCGCTGCAACGAACGCAACTCATCCCGGGTCAAGACTACGACATGAGCTACCTGCAGGGACGCATTCTGCTGCGCGCGCCCTTGTCGTCCGAGGCGGACTCGAGCTCGCTCGTGCAGTTGGGAAGTTTGAGCGGCAATCCAGCGTATCTCGTGGCTACATATGAATACACGCCCGGTTTGAATGAAACGGACAGCAACGTTTACGGATTGCGCAATAGCACGTGGTTGAATGACTACGTACGTGTCGGCGTGAGCGGATGTCGACAAGGCGACACTGCCGATCGTCAAACGCTCGGCGGAATCGACGCGACACTGCGCTATCGACCGGCGACCTACTTGGATCTCGAGTTCGCCCGGTCCGATGGTGCCGCTTCGGACCTCACCTCGATCGACGGCGGCTTCGGCTTCAATCAGAACAGCACGGCGGATGCTCGTGCGGAGGCCAGTCGCGTACAAGGTGTATTCGACCTGTCCGAGATTTGGAGCGAAGCGCGTGGGCGCGGCAGTGCGTACTGGCAAAACCGAGAAGCTGGGTTTTCCGGTGCGGGCGCGCTGGCCTCAGGGCAACGGATCGAACAGAAAGGCGCCGCATTCAGTGCGCCCGTGAGCGAACGTGTTTCCGTCGATGTGAAGGCCGATGAGCGCGATGCGCAAGTGCAGAGCGTCCAAGCTCAAGAAGCCGCGATGCACATTCAGATCAATGAACGATGGGCTGCGAGTGTCGGCGGACGCCGCGACGATCGCGACAACGCCGCTGCGAATGCGAGCTCGCTGTTGTCGCAGAACGGCGTGCGCACCGATGGCATCTTGCGCGTCGACTACAAGCCAGTCGCTAAAGCGACTGAAGCGACCGCGACCAGCAGTGCTGCGGCCGCGGCGCTACAAAACAACTCTGTCGGATTCGACGTGACGCGCTCGACGGTTCCCTCCGATGCGGCGGCGGAAAGTGAAACGCGGCCGGCAGCATGGCAAGCCTATTCGTACGTGCAGCAAACGCTCGAGCGCGATGGCGATCGGGACCGCAACGATCGCGTCGGCGTGGGTTTGGAAAAGCAAATCAACGATCGCTTCCGTTTGGGCGGCGAGATCTCCGATGGCAGCGGCGGCGTCGGCGGCAAGCTGACAGGCGACTATCGTGTGAACGACCGTTCCAACGTCTATCTTGGCCATTCGACGCAAACCGAGCGGCCCGATTCGAACTATCGCGGGCGCTTCGGCAATACGGTGCTCGGCAGCCGCGTGAAGCTGAGCGATCAGGTCAGCGTGTATGACGAAGCGCGTGCGGCACGAGGTGCCGGACCACAAAGTCTCACGAATGCGTTCGGCGTCGATCTCGCTCCCAACGACCGCTGGACGTACGGGCTGAAGTTCGAAGCCGGGACGGTGAGCGATCCGCTCGCGGGCGACTTGAAACGCCGTGCAGCCGGAGCGGGCGTGGCTTACAAGTTCGACGATGTGAAATTCACGTCGAACTTGGAATACCGTCACGAAGATGGCATCGCGGGTGAACGCGACACCTGGCTTGGCCGCAACACCGCGGGCTATCAAGTTACGCCTGAATGGCGCCTCGTCGGAAAGGTCAACTTCTCCTACAGCGACGCATCGCAGGGCAACTTCTACGACGGCGACTTCATCGACGCGTCCGTAGGCGGTGCATTCCGTCCCACGAGCAACGATCGCTGGAACACGCTGATTCAATATCGCTACTACTACACGTTGCCGTCGCCCGGCCAGGTGAATGTCAGCGACGACTTACTCGATTACGCGCAACGCAGTTTTGTCGTGTCGATCGACACGATCTATGACGTCCTGCCGTGGCTCTCCTTTGGCACTAAGTTCGCGCAGCGCACCGGCGAGCTGCGTAACACACGCCTTGGCGGTGAGTGGTACTCGAGCCGCGCCGAGCTTGCGATCTTCCGCACGGATCTTCACTTCATCCGCGAGTGGGATGCGCTGGTGGAAGGCCGACGATTGACTGTGGCCGAGGCAGAAGATTCTCGTGCTGGCATTCTCGCCGCGATCTATCGCCACATCGGCAAACATGCAAAGCTCGGTGCCGGATACAACTTCACCGATTTCTCGGATGACCTGACCGATTTGTCGTATCGCAGCCAGGGACCGTTTGTGAATTTGATGACGACGTTCTGAAATAAGTGATGGAGTGATGAAGTGAAGGCGCTTTGCGTGTGAAAGGCGTAGTCCTACACCTTGCGAATGCATCGCCCGCCTCACTAGGCCTTCTGGTGTGTGGTAGCTCGCTTCGCTACGACCTTCACGCGTCAGGTTTCGCGCGAGCTCGGCTCGCTCTCACTTCCTCACTGCGCTGCGCTTTGGCATCCCTCTTGCTACTCCCACATATAAGGTGCAATCCATGCGCCAGAAGTTTGACGATCGCCGCAAGAATGTGACGGCGATCACAGGAGTCGCTCCATGTTCGAGATTCTGCCGAATCCTTCGCTCGAAACGGTGCTGATTGCGATCCGCGGAATGGTGCTCATCGGCGCCATCTGGGTGTTCGCGATGGCCTTCACTCGCTGGCGGCGCAACGACGAGCGGGCAACGCAAGCTTTGCATGCCCAACTCGAACGCGCGTTCAATGAGCTGCGAAGTTTGAATGAGACGGTCAGCGTCATGAGTGCGCGGCTCGATGCGTTCAGCGAACGCGCTGACGTCGAGCCAAAGGCATTGCCGCCTGCGACGTTGAACGCCCAGCGTGGTTATGACGTCGCGACTCGCTTAGCGAAACAAGGCGCAAGCGTCGAAGATTTGGTGGCGAACTGCGGCATCACTCGACACGAAGCCGAATTGCTCACTCGCCTTCATGGCTCGAAAGCGCGCAACACGCCATCGCCATCCTGGCAACGCGCTGCGGCGAAGAGTGAAGCACCAGCCCAAGTGCAATGGCCAGTTCAGCAGCGCGAGGAAGCGCCGCCGGCACCAGTGCAGAAGGGTGGACGCAAGCGTGGGTCGTTGGTTTCGGTGGTGGGATAAGGCCTGGTGATGGGGTGATGAGGTAATGGAGTGAAAGTGCAGACGCACGTCGGGAAGACCGGTCGAGGTCCAAATCAATACGCTGAGCCACGCCGTTCACTTCATCACTTCATCACCTCATCACTTCAGTGGCGATTCCTTCACCGCCACGTTTCTCTTCCCCGTCACCGACCACGCGAACGCAAGGACGTGGGCGACGGCCACATAGAGATCGCGGGGAATTTCGTGGCCCAGCTCCAAACGTGAGAGCGCTGAGGCGAGCGCTGCGTCTTCTTGAAGCGGGACATTGTGTTCGCGAGCGACTTCGACAATGCGCTCGGCGACCGCGCCGCCGCCTTTCGCAACGAGGCGCGGGGCACCGCGACCGGAGTAGTGCAGTGCGACGGCAAGCGGCGGGCGGCGCTCGTTCATGCGCGCACATCCACTAAGCGAGTCGGTCGAACGCCAGTGTCGGTTGCCGGCAGTCCATGCAAGCAGACGACGCGATCGACCTCGAGACCCGCATTGCGCAGCATCGATTCCAGGGTGCCGCGCTGCGCAGAAAGCGCTTCGACGACGCTCGGCGAACTCGCGCGAATTTGCACAGCGATGCGATGACCTTGCAGGCTCACGCGAGCATGCAGAGATCCAGCGGAGCCGAGATCCATCGCGGCTTCGACCGACCACGACTGTGCCTCAGCTTCTTGCTTTGAACTTGCACCATCGCGTTCGATTCGCAGACGCAGAACGCTCGCACGATCTTCGACACGCACCGGCAATTCGATGAGCAGTGCAGGATTGCTGGGATCCGCGGCATTGTTTGCAAGTTGAACGGTCGTCAATCTGGCGAGCGCGCCATCGGTCTGACGCGACAGCTCGTTCAATTGCTGGCCCGGTGTATCTAGCAATGAAAATGTCGCAGGTGAATGCGGCAAGCTCGAGAGAGTGCCATTCGCCGTTGGTAGTGGCGCAGGCGCGGAGACATCGCTGCGGGCGAGCGCAGGACGCGCGCCGTTGTCTCGCAATGTGCGACTCAATTCGAGCATCAAAGCTTTGATGTCCGTTGTGATATCCGGATTCGGTTTGCCGGAAGGGGACGCAGCGAGATTGCTCTCCAGGAACGTACCGGATCGTTCAATTGCCGCTTGTAGTTGCGCAGGATTCTGCAGCGCGCGTGCGTCTGGTAGCGAGCGCCAAAGTTGAGCTGCTGCGTCCACCACTTCTTTGGGCAACTGAGCTGCGTTTTTGCCTTGTGCCAGCCACGCGAGATTCGCGAGCATCAAGGCAGGACTTTCTTGCCGCGGAATGAAGCGGCGCAATGCATCCGCGGTAACCGTCTGTTCGGCGGCCTCGCTCTCGGCAGTTTTGGATGAAAGCGTTTCGAGCGCGAGAACTGGATGATTGCGTAGCACTCGCACTTGGAGTTTCTCGCCATCCTGCGGGCCATCTTCATCGCCCGATGCGATGCGCGCGGGCAGGCGTTGGTCGCCAAGTTCCAGCCACAACTGTCCCGCCGCATCGCGAACCGCGACAGCTTGCAATATCGCACCGACTCGCCATTCGGACAGCAAGCTAGGTGCCGCGCTCGCGAGCGACGCGGTGCGGTAGCTGACGAGATCAATGCGCATGCGATGCGTCCGAACCGATTCCTTGTGACTTACGTCACTGACTTTAGCGGCGGGTGAAGCGATTGCTTGAGCGAACCCGACCGGAAGGGAGGGCAGCCGGTGTCGGCTAGCGAGCCTAACGGCAAGCAGGCCCTGCGGCAGGCGAGCCCTACGGGCAGGCCAGAAAAGAAGAAGACTAAGAGGAAGCGCTCGCGCGCAAGGTAGCCGTTGGCAAGGAAGCCGCTGGCAAGGGGGCGCTACGCGCAGGCCAGAACCAGAATTGAAGAGGCAAGCCGACTGTGTCGGCAGGCGAGCCTAACGGCAGGCAAGCCCTGTGGGCAGGCGAGCGCTATGCGCAGGCCAGAAAGAGAATTGAAGAGGTAGCGCTACGCAGGCCAGTGTGGAAAACATTTCGGTCACTCGCGCGCAGGCGGGAGCCCATCCGTATTCCGGTTCTCGATCGCGCAGCGGATGCAAAGCTCTTGTGCTCGGATGGGTCCCCACTTGCGTGAGGATGACAGAAAGGAAGTTCTGGCTTGCGCGAAGCGCTTGCCTGCCAGTGGCTACCTTGCCGAAGGCTCGCCTGCCGGTGAGTCGTGCGCGACGACCGGCTCCCTCTTCATTCTTTTCTCTGGCCTGCCGTTAGGCTTGCCTGCCCGCAGGGCTCGCTTGCCAACGGCTACCTTGCCCGAAGGGCTTGCCTCTTATTCATGTTCCGCTCTGGCCTGCCGCTAGGCTTCCCTGCCCGCAGGGCTCGCTTGCCAACGGCTACCTTGCCCGCAGGGCTTGCCTCTTACTCATGTTGCCCGCAGGGCTTGCCTCTTAGATTTCCCCTTCCTACGCGTTTCCCCTAACGCCTCTTGCTCACAACGCGACTTCCGTCCGGTTCTGGGCTTAACGGTTGTCTAAAGCCGCTCCGGGAAAGGCCGATAGCTTCGAAGAATCTGTGAAATGGGCAGCCAGATCGTTTGGCTGACGCCACGATTTCTAGAGTGCGTAATGAAAACGACCCGACGAAAGCGCGAACCTTCGCCACCGCACGCGCCGCAGAAAGCGGCCGCGCCGGTCATTGCTTTGGCGAGCAATTGCAGCGTGAAGGACGCGGCTGTCCTCAAGGCAACTTTGCAGGGTGCCGAGCAGAGCGCTGAAGCAGTGACGGTCGATGTCACGGCGGTGGAGCGCATCGATACGGCCAGCATGCAATTGCTCTGTGCCTTCGTTCGCGATCGACATACGCGTAATCAGAGCGTGCAGTGGCGCGGCGCCTCTGCGGCTTTGGATGAAGCAGTGAAACTGCTGGGCGTAAACGAGCTGATGCATTGGGAATCGGCCGAACGAGGGGGAGCTGCATCGTGACACGCATACTTGCAGTCGATGATTCGCCGTCGATGCGCGACATGGTGCGCATTGCATTGACGAGCGCCGGATTCGATGTGATTCAAGCGAACGATGGCGAGCACGCACTCGAGTTGGCGCGCAAAGGCACGTTCGATTTGATTCTGTCGGACGTGAACATGCCCCGTATGGACGGCATTGCATTGATTCGCGCGTTGCGCGCTGAGGCGTCTTATCGCCACACACCGATTCTGATGCTGACGACGGACGGTTCGCCCGAGCGTAAAAAGGAAGGCAAAGAGGCGGGTGCGACCGGTTGGATCGTCAAACCATTCGATCCGGCGCAGCTCATTGCAACGATGCATCGAGTGCTGAGGTAACCCATGGCGCTCGATCTTGCCCAATTTCACGATGCGTTCTTCGACGAGAGCTTCGAGGCTCTAGATACGATGGAAGCGTCGTTGTTGAAATTGAACTTGGGTGCACCCGAGCCCGAGTTGGTCAACACGATTTTCCGCGTCGCGCACTCCATCAAAGGCGGTAGTGCGACGTTTGGCTTCTCCGAAGTCGCGTCATTCACGCATACCTGCGAAACGCTGCTCGACGAGTTGCGCGGCAATCGCATGCAGGTCACGCGGCACATCACTGACCTGCTATTGAAGTCCGTGGACGTGATGCGCGACATGCTCCGCGCCGTTCAGAACAAGTCGCCGGTCGATGCGCAGAAAGTCGCCGATCTGCAGTTCGATCTGGAACTCGCGATCGTGCAGAAGAACACGCCCCCCGCGGCACCGGCCGCAGTTGCACCGGTTGCTGCCGCGGCACCGTCTGCTCCGAGCGCAAAGCATCGTTGGCAGATTCAGTTTCGTCCGTTCCCGCAACTCTTCGTGCACGGAAACGATCCGCTGCGCATGTTGCGTGAACTCTCCGAACTCGGCGAGTTCAGCGTGCGCTTGGATTCGGAAGAGCTTCCGGCACTGCACGAGGTCAACCCCGAGGTTTGCTATTGGTCTTGGGAGATCACGCTCGCCACCGATGCAAATCGCGAAGCGATCGACCAAGTATTCGACTGGGCGGAAGGCGATTGCGAGCTCGTCATCACCGATGCGAATGCGACGAATGAAACGCCTACGCCGGTAGCACAGCCCGAACCCGTTGCGGCTGCAGCACCACCGGTTGCTGAAGCGCATGCCGCGGACCCTGCCGTGGCCGAGCCGGCGGCAGTTGCACCGGCTCCAACGCCGGTAGCGCCGGCAGCCTCGAAGCCGCATCCCGTCGAGAACACGGAAGGACCGAAGCATGCGCTTGGCGACGGCAGTTCGATTCGCGTCAGCACCGAAAAAATCGACGAGTTGATGAACACCGTCGGTGAGCTCGTCATCACGCAATCGATGCTGAGTCAGCTCGGCATGAAAGTGGTGGGGCCGGTGGCAGAACAACTGCGCTCCGGTCTCGCACAGCTCGAGCGCAACATGCGTGAGCTGCAAGAAAGTGTCATGCGAGTTCGCATGTTGCCGATCAGCTTCGTCTTTAGCCGCTTCCCCCGCATGGTGCGCGATCTAAGTCAGCGCCTGGGCAAGCATGTCGAGTTGAAGGTCACGGGTGAGCAGACGGAGCTCGACAAGACCGTGCTCGAGAAAATCGGCGATCCGTTGGTCCACCTCGTGCGTAATAGTGTGGATCACGGAATCGAAATGCCGGATGTGCGGCAACAGGCAGGCAAGTCTGCGACCGGCACCGTGTTCTTGGAGGCTTATCACAAGGGCGGAAATATCACGGTCGAGGTCGGCGACGACGGCGGCGGTTTGAATCGCGATCGCATTCTTGCCAAAGCCCGCTCGCGCGGCTTGATCGGGCCGAACGATCAGCTTTCCGACGATGCAATTTACGAATTGATATTTGTCGCAGGCTTCTCGACTGCTGAGCAGACGACGGACATTTCCGGTCGTGGTGTCGGCATGGATGTCGTGCGCCGGAACATCAAAGAACTTGGCGGCACCATCGAGGTGCGCTCGACTCTCGGCAAGGGCTCGCGATTCATCATCACGCTGCCGCTCACGCTGGCAATCGTGGACGGTCAGTCGGTCGCAGTCGGCACTGAGACGTACATCGTGCCGTTGATCACCATCATCGAGTCGCTGCAGTTGAAGCCCGACATGATCAATCGCATCGCGGGGCAGGGCGAGGTGTTCTGGTTCCGCGACGGCTACGTGCCGATCGTGCGCCTGCACGACGTGTTTGGCGTCAAGCCGCGCACCACCCAACTTCACGAAGGTTTGATCATGGTCGTCGAGGGCGAAGGCCGTCGCGTGGGTCTGTTCGTCGACGATCTGCTTGGCCAACAGCAAGTGGTCATCAAATCTTTGGAAACGAATTTCCGCCGCGTCGATGGCGTCTCGGGCGCCACGATTCTGGGCGATGGGGCGGTAGCGCTGATTATGGATGTGCCCGGTTTGATCCGCGTCGCGTCCCAGAAGGCAGCGGCGTAGTGGTTAAGGAAACGATCGAAAGTTTGGATTGCATTTAGAAGGTAAGAACATGCGGAATCTCACGGTTAAGGCGAAGCTCTTCGCCACTTTGGCACTGACCTCCGCCATCCTGGTGGTCGTCGGTATCCTCGGGTTCACCGGAACTCGCTCCAGTAACGCAGACCTGGATGCGATTTTCTCGAACCGCTTCATGCCGACCGGTTGGATCGGCACGATCACGGCGTATGAACGCGAGATCCTGGAGAAGGCCGAAGAGGTCGTGATCCGCCAGGACGCGAGCACCGTCAAAGGTGCGCTCGATGTCCTGAACAGCCGCGGCGCCGACGTGAAGTCGCTGTGGGCAAAGATCGAAGCGACCGAGCTCACGGACAAGGAAAAAGTTATCTCGCAGGAGTTCGGCCAATACGAGCGCGATGTGCTGTCGTATGTCGAGCAGGCCTTGTTGTCCGCGCAAGCCGGCTCGTTCGACAAAGCCGAGAAGATGCTCATCGACAATGCACGTCCGACCTACGACAAGATGACTGAAGCGAGCGATCGCTTGCTTGCTACGCAGATTCAGGTCGCGCAAGAAATGCGCACTGCGGCTGAATCTCGCTTCAAGCGCAACAGCGCCCTCATCACGGCCTCGATTCTGATCGGCATCGGTTTGGCGGTGGCATTCGGCGTGCTGCTCATCCGTTCGATCATCGGTGCGTTGAGTGCGGCCGTGAACATTGCGGATCGCATTGCCGGCGGCGAGCTGGGCAACGAAGTGCAAGTCAACAGCAACGACGAGCTGGGCCGGTTGCTCGACTCGCTCAAGCGCATGGATTCTAAACTGGTTGAGATCGTCACTGGCGTACGTGGCAGTGCCGATGCCGTAGGTGCAGCAGCTCGTCAGCTGTCGCATGGCAACGATGATCTTTCGCAGCGTACGCAAGAACAGGCTGCGGCACTCGAAGAGACGGCTTCCAGCATGGAGCAGATGACGGCGACCGTGAAACAGAACGCGGACAACGCGCGTCAAGCGAATCAACTCGCCGTGGGCGCCCGCGAACAGGCGGAGAAGGGCGGCTCTGTCGTGCATCGCGCGATCGGTGCGATGGGCGAGATCAATGCGTCGAGCCGCAAGATCGCAGACATCATCAGCGTGATCGATGAGATCGCCTTCCAAACCAACTTGCTTGCGTTGAACGCTGCGGTGGAAGCGGCGCGTGCCGGCGAACAAGGTCGTGGCTTCGCTGTGGTCGCAACCGAAGTGCGCAACCTGGCGCAACGCAGCGCCAGCGCCGCGAAAGAGATCAAGGACCTGATCAACGACTCTGTCGATAAGGTGAAGGTCGGTTCGGAACTCGTAGACGAATCAGGCAAGACCCTATCGGAAATCATGGAAAGCGTTAAGAAGGTTACGGATATCGTGGCCGAAATTGCTGCTGCGAGCGAAGAGCAGTCGGCGGGTATCGAACAGGTCAACAACGCTGTCAGCCAGATGGACAACGTCACTCAGCAGAACGCAGCGCTAGTGGAAGAAGCGTCGGCGGCCAGCAAGTCGATGGAGCAGCAGTCTGGCCAGCTCGTCTCGCAAATTGGCTACTTCCGCAGCAATCAGGCGTACACGCCTCCGCAGCCGGTGGTGATGGAACGTCCGCAAGTGCGCAACACGGTTGCGATGCCTGCGGCGAAGCCGAAGCGGCCTGCTGCGCCACGCGCGGTGTCGAAGCCGGCTCCGGCTCCGATGGCGAAAGCGAGCGGCGATGACAGTGTGTGGCAGGAGTTTTAACTGATCACTCGCTGGTCGCTCGCTAGTGACTGGTGACTAGTGACTAGTGACTGGTGACTAGAGGATAGGAAGAGTGGGGAATTCGTGGATCGTGACTCGGGGTTTCGGGGTTCGGCGTTCAGCAACTGGAAACGACCCGCGACCCACGATCCCCGAACCACGTTGATTGAACAGGCGGAACTATCGTGACGAATCAAAGCGAAGCTGCGAGAGCGAACTCGGGCGATCAAGCGGAAGCCCCAGGCGGCTCCAATCAGGTACTCACCTTCACGCTGGGTGAAGAGACCTATGGTGTGGATATTCTGCGGGTGCAGGAAATCCGTGGATGGTCTCCGGTTACGCGCATTCCGCAGGCGCCGAATCACGTGCTGGGTGTGTTGAACCTGCGCGGTTCGATCGTGCCGATCGTCGACTTGCGCATGCGCTTTAGCTTGCAGCGCGCTGAGTACACGCCGCTGACCGTGATCATCGTGCTCTCGGTTGAATCTCCAGTCGGTCGTCGCGATTTCGGCGTCGTCGTGGACGGCGTCTCCGATGTGATCGACGTTGCGACAAACGATGTGAAGCCCGCTCCCGAATTGGGGTCGCACATCAGCACTGAATTTATCGAAGGGTTGGCCGCGGTCTCCGGACGCATGGTGATGCTACTGGATATCGATCAACTCATCGGCGGCGACGTCACGGGAGTGGCGCCGTTACCCGTCGCGGCCAATGGGTGAGGTGGTGACTTGCGGATAGCGGATCGCGGATAGAAGAGCAGGCGTGGAAGAGGACCAGGCGATCCAACGCGACGTTCTACTGGTCGCTGTGGTGAACGTGACTAGGTGTGCGCCAACGTTTCTTGTCTGACTATCCGCCATCCGCGATCCGCCATCCAACTTTTTTCCATGTCCAGCTCCACCCAACCATCGATCACACACTACGAGGTGGCGCAAGGCCCAGCGCTGGGCGATGCCGAATTCGATTTCATTCGCCATGTCATCAGCGAAAACGCAGGCATCGTGTTGGGGCCGAACAAGCGCCAACTCGTGCAAGGGCGTCTGGCGCGTCGGCTGCGTGAGCTGGGACTGCCCAGCTACGAGGCCTACTGCAATCACGTTCGCGAAGCCGGACCCGAAGAGTTAGTTGGATTGATCAATGCACTGACGACGAACGTCACTGCATTCTTCCGCGAGAATCATCACTTCGAAGCGCTGGCCTCATACATGTTGCCGGAGGCGATGACGCGCAATGCGAATACGCGACGACTGCGGATTTGGTCCGCAGGTTGTTCGACGGGCGAAGAACCTTACTGTCTCGCGATGGTCGCTGCGGAAGTGATCGGGAATGCGCGTTGGGATCTGAAGATTCTCGCCACCGATATCGATAGCGACGTCATCGCTGCGGCACAGGCCGGCATTTATCCAGTCGATCGCATCGAGTCGGTCTCTGAGGAGCGGCGGCGACGTTGGTTTCGTCGCGGGAGCGGGGCGCAGGAGGGCAACGCTCGCGTGCGTCCGGAGCTCGGGCAGTTTATTTCGTTTCGAAAACTGAACTTGCTGCACGAATGGCCGATGCGCGGGCCGTTCGACGTGATCTTCTGCCGCAACGTGATGATCTATTTCGATCAGCCCACGCGCGAACGTCTGGTGCGCCGCTTTGCACAGATGCTCGCGCCCAACGGCTATCTCTGCATCGGTCATTCCGAGTCCATTCACAACGGAACGGCGCCGGTGCATCTGGTCGGAAAAACAATCTATCGCAGGAACGCGAGCTAATGCACAAACCCGCAACCAATCTGCCGCGAGCATTGCCCGGATTCGAAAGTATCCGGCGCTATCAGCACCCTTCCGGGCAGTACATCGCGAAGCTCCTGCCGGGGGATTACTACGTGACCTGCCAAGATGAAGTGCTCGACACGGTCTTGGGTTCCTGCGTTTCAGCTTGCATTCGCAATCCTCGATTAGGCATTGGCGGGATGAATCACTTCATGTTGCCAAGGCCGAGCGGCGCCGGGAACGACACCTGGGAAAGCCTTGCCGGTCGCGCCACTCGCTACGGCAGTGCTTCGATGGAGCAGTTGATCAACCGCATCTTGAGTGTCGGCGGCACGCGCGCCGACCTCGAAGTAAAGATTTTCGGTGGCGGCAAAGTGTTATCGAGTTTGAGCGACGTCGGCATGCACAACGTCACCTTCGTCCGCGACTTCCTGCGCCAAGAAGGATTGCGCGTTGCTTCCGAAGATGTCGGCAATACCTGTCCGCGGCATGTTCAATATTTTCCGATGTCGGGCCGCGTTCGCGTGCGCCATCTGACCTCTCGCGTGCTCGAGGATGTGGCGAACACCGAACAGAATTACTTGAAGGGCCTCGAGAAGCAGCCGGTGGCGGGTGAGATTGATCTCTTCTAGTCACAGGTCACGAGTCACAGGTCACGAGTCACGGGCAAGAAATCGCATGTGCACACATCAACTCGTCCCGAATGTTTGGCGGAGAAGAGGTTCTCTGTTTCTGACTCGTGACCCGTCACGTTTGACCCGTGACCATGAGGTCATGCCATGACCATCAAAGTCCTCATCGTCGACGACTCCGCGCTGGTTCGGAAGTTGCTCACTGAGATGTTGAGCAAGGATCGCGGTTTGGAAGTGGTGGGAGCAGCGTCCGATCCTTATGCGGCTCGCGAGAAGATTAAGCAGCTCAATCCGGATGTCATCACGCTGGATGTGGAAATGCCGCGCATGGATGGGCTGACCTTTCTAGAGAATTTGATGCGACTGCGGCCGATGCCGGTCGTGATGGTGTCATCGCTCACGCAGCAGGGGGCGGATGTCACGTTGCGTGCGCTCGAATTGGGTGCGATCGATTTCGTGGCCAAGCCTCGAGTCGACGTTGCTGGAAGCTTGGTGGAGTACGCCGATGAATTGATCGAGAAGATCAAGGTGGCAGCCGGCGCACGGGTGAGTACGCGGGGTTCGAATCGAACTGCGACGATGCAAGTGGAGGCGCGCCGCACGGCGGATGCGGTGATCCCTGCGACGAGTTCGGCGCGCGTGCTGCGTACGACGGAGCGGATCATCGCGATCGGGGCGTCGACCGGTGGCACGGAAGCCATCCGCGAATTGTTAGGTGCGCTACCCGCCGATGCACCTGCTGTGGTGATCTCGCAGCACATCCCTGCAGCGTTCAGCAAACCGTTCGCAGAGCGCATGAATCGATGCTCGGCGATGTCGGTCTGCGAGGCACAAGATGGCCAATACATTTTGCCAGGGCACGTTTACATCGCGCCGGGCGATCGACACTTACTCGTCGAGCGCGATGGTGCTCGCTATCGATGCCGCCTGAACGATGGACCGCCGGTGAATCGACATCGTCCTAGTGTCGATGTGATGTTCCGATCGGTTGCGCAGAAAGTGGGCCCGAATGCCACGGGTGTGATTCTCACGGGCATGGGCGATGACGGTGCTCGCGGTCTCAAAGAAATGCTCGAAGCCGGCGCGATGACGATCGCTCAAGACGAAGCCAGCAGCGTCGTGTGGGGTATGCCTGGAACCGCAGTGAAGATCGGCGCGGCTCAGCATGTGCTGCCGCTGCATCGGATTGCGGATGCAGTGTTGGCGGTCCCCGATGCGAGTGCGGCGAAGGCAGTGGGTGGCTAAACCGACGCTGGCGTCGGGAGGGACTGCGTCGAGAAGGACGCTTCGCGTCGGGAGAGATGCTTCGCATCGAGAAGGCCTCCGGCGGGTTGAGAGGGATTGAATGAGCTGCGCTCTTCACGCGCGTCCGTGCTTTCACTGTTCACTTCTTCACGGCCGATCCAGCCGCCCTCACACACCACACTCAATCTTTCAGAACTGATAACTCGTAGGGAGTCGTATCGCGTTCTGTGAAGTATCGTTGCGCTACGGTAAGTACCGCGGTCGCGTTGCTTAAGCATTTCCCTGATCAGCCGATAGCCACATTATGAATAGTCCCAACATGCTATCCACCGGTGATGAAACGTTGCGCTCTGGCATCTCCGGCGCATTCGCGTTCATAACCGAGTTGGCGCAGGAGGTCTCTTCAGGGAAGGTCGAGCTGCCATCGTTCCCCGACATCGCGGTGCGCGTGCGCAAAGTGCTTGCGGACGAACAGGTCTCGAACGATCAAATCGCGCGCGTGGTCGGTTCCGATCCGGGACTCGCTGCACGCGTGTTCACGCTCGCGAATTCGGCTGCACTCAGCCGCGGTGGCCGTAACGTTTCCGATTTGAAGATGGCAGTGAATCGCATCGGTCATAACAACGTGCGGACCGCTGCAGTGTCGTTCGCGATCGCACAGTTGCGCCGCGCGGCTGAGCTCAAGCATATCTCGAAAGAATTGGAAGGCCTGTGGCAGGAATCGACCATGGTCGCTGCCCTGGCGTATGCGGTGGCTGCACGTGCGCGTGTCAATGCGGACGAATGCATGCTCGCCGGGCTACTGCACAACGTTGGCAAGATCTACATCCTCGCCCGTGCGAATCGCCACGCCAGTCTGTTCAAGGACCCCCCGGCGCTGGCGCAAGTCATGCGCGATTGGCATGCCAACATCGGTAAGGCGATCGTCGAGAACTGGGGCTTCCCTGAGCACATTTCAGAAGCCATCGGCGAACACGAGAATATCGACCGTGTGGTCGGTCATCCCGATGTGACCGACGTGCTCACGGTCGCGGTGATGATGTCCACATTCTTCGGCCACGAGGCGGATTTGGAATTGAACATGCAAGGCGTCAAAGCCTTCTGGCGTCTCGGCCTGGATAATGAAAAGTGCGTGCACGTCATGCGCGATTGCACCGAAGAGATCAACGCCTTGAGATCTGCACTCGGCGATTGATGCGCCTAACTGCAAACGCTTCGCCGACACTGTGCTCAGGGAATTACTCAAGCACAGATACGTAGTTGCACGAGGAACCGCTTCGCGGCAGCGCACGTAGTATGTGCCTAGCCGCACTGACAAGCGGCGCACCTAGAAGGCGCACCCTTAAGCATGTCGAGCACGATTCTTGTCGCGGAAGACGATCCGGAAGTCCGCGAACTCCTGGTATTGCTGCTGCGCTCGCATGACTACGAACTGCTCGAAGCCAGCGACGGTGTCGAAGCGTTCGAGCTGCTCCACGAGCGTAAACCGGATCTGCTGATCACCGATGTGGTGATGCCCCGCATGGACGGCTACGAGTTGGTCCGGCGCGTGCGGCAGGATGAATCGCTCGCAAAACTCCCGGTGATTTTTTGTTCGGCTTCGTATCACGGACGCGAGATCCGCGAGATGGCGCGCACATTGGATGTGAGCGCAACGCTGCTCAAGCCTTACGACGTGAGCGCGGTTCCCGAAGTCGTCGATCACGTCCTGTCTTCGCATCAAGTCGAGGAGCCCACCGCACCGGACTTGGATCTGAGTCAGGCGCAGGAGCGGCTAACCGCGATCGTGCGGTTCAGCCGCGGCTTATTCGCACAGGCAACCGTGCATGACATGGTGAGCTTTGCGTGTCATGCGGTCCGCGACATCTTGTTAGCCCAGTGCGCCCACCTGGAACTCATCGATCCACAAGCTCGTGATGGGCGTGCGAATCCATTCAAGTGCCTCGCGACCGGATTGCCGGACGCGCAACTGCAGCAGTTGCTGTCTTCACAGACGTACCTTGCACTGGCGGACTCGGTCCGAGAGGGACAGTCGGTCGTTTTCCCGTCTGAAGAGTCAGCGCTCCTGCGTGCATTGAGGCCTGGCGAGTTTGTCTCGCTCATCGGATTGCCGATCGCGACTGCAAGCCGTCGTTATGGCTGTTTGTGCGTGATTAATCGCATTGGTTCATCGGCGTTCTCAGAAGAGGATTTGGCGGTGGCCAAGGCGCTCACCGCTCAGATCGGTGCGGCGTTCGAGAATGCCTCGCGCCGACTTGAACTGGAACGGGAAGTTGCACAACGCAAGGCGAAGGAAGAGGCGGTGCGTGAGTTCAATCAGGAGCTGGAGCGCCGAGTCGCCGAAAGAACCGAGCAGCTTGAAGCGGCCAATCGCGAACTTGAGGCGTTCACTTACTCTGTCGCTCACGATTTGCGCGCACCGCTGAGACTGATCGATGCGAGCGTGCAGATGCTGCGCGAGCCGCAATTGGGATTGCAGCGCCCTAGCATTTTGCACTTGGATCAGATTCAGCGCGGTGCCACCAATATGAGCGCGTTGATCGACGGCTTACTCGCGTTATCGCGCGTGCGGCATGTCGGGATGCGCGCCCAACCTGTCTCGCTGAATACTTTGGTCAATGAAGCCATTCAGCAACTCGCGGAGGATGCTCGCGGTCGCGATATCGAATGGCGAATTGGCACGCTGCCCACCTTGGCCTGCGATCCGGAGCTGATGCTGCAGGTATTCGTGAATCTGCTCAGCAACGCAGTCAAGTACTCCAGGCCGCGCCCGCGCGCAGTCATCGAAGTTGCACTGGCAGACGAGCCTGAGCGACACATTTATGTACGCGACAACGGCGTCGGCTTCGACATGCGCTTTGCGACGAAGCTGTTCGGCGTCTTTCAGCGATTGCATCGGCAAGACGAATTCGAAGGGACCGGCGTGGGCCTTGCGACCACCAGCCGCATCATCGAACGCCATGGCGGCCGCATCTGGGCCGAATCCAAGTTGCGGAAGGGCACGACGATGCGGTTTACGTTGCCGGGGATATGACAGACGACGGATGCTGTTGCATCAGGACGGACTAGCGTCAGGAGGGATTGCTGCGCAATCAGGTGGGACGGTCGTCAGGTCAGATTCGGATCCACGTGGTTGCCGCGTTCGTGCTTCGTCTTGCTTGCCGACAGGCCTTCCTGATGTGAAACATCCATCCTGACGGCAGTCCTTCCTGATCGCGAAGCGATCCGTCGTTCTTGGGCCGAGCGCGTGCCTCGTGACCGTTACTACCCATCCCGCTATCCTTGCGCCTCTTTTCTAGCCTGGCTTCCATCTAGTACATGCAAGACCGTTACGATCCCGCGGCCGTGGAGTCGCAGGCCCAGCAATTCTGGGCGGCGCAGCAGGCCTTTTCTGCTATCGAAGATGCCAATCGACCGAAGTACTACTGCCTGTCGATGTTTCCCTATCCGAGCGGGCGGCTGCACATGGGGCACGTTCGCAACTACACGATTGGGGATGTGATTTCGCGGTTCATGCGCATGCAGGGCTACAACGTTCTGCAGCCGATGGGGTGGGATGCGTTCGGGCTGCCGGCGGAGAACGCGGCGATGGCGAACAAGGTGCCGCCCGCGCGCTGGACGTACGACAACATCGCGTACATGAAGCGGCAATTGCAGTCGCTAGGTCTCGCCATCGATTGGGATCGCGAAGTCGCAACGTGCCAGCCCGACTACTACCGTTGGAATCAGTGGCTGTTCCTGCGCATGCTCGAGATGGGCATCGCCTACAAGAAAACTGGAGTCGTGAACTGGGATCCCATCGATCAGACCGTGCTCGCCAACGAGCAGGTGATCGATGGCAAGGGTTGGCGCACCGGCGCGGTCGTCGAGAAGCGCGAGATCCCCATGTACTACTTGAAGATCACACAGTACGCGCAGGATCTGCTCGATGCGTTGAGTACGCTGCCGGGTTGGCCGGAGCGCGTGCGAACGATGCAAGCGAATTGGATCGGACGCAGCGAAGGCGTGCGGGTCTCGTTCCCTTACGAATTTGACGGTCAGCAAAAACTCCTTAGCGTCTTCACCACGCGCGCGGACACGCTGATGGGTGTGACGTTCTGTGCCGTGGCCGCCGAACATCCTCTCGCCTTGCATGCGGCGCAGTCGAACCCCGAACTGCAAGCCTTCATCGAAGAATGTCGTCGTGGCACCGCGATGGAAGCGGATCTCGCCGTCATGGAAAAGAAGGGCATGCCTACGGGACTCTTTGTCTCGCATCCGATCACAGGCGAGCGTGTCCCGGTTTGGGTCGGCAACTATGTGCTGATGAGTTACGGCGAAGGCGCAGTGATGGGCGTGCCCGCGCACGACGAGCGCGACTTCCACTTCGCGAAGAAGTACGGCTTGCCGATTCGCGTCGTGATCGCTGCAAACGGCGCTGCACCGCTGAGCGATCCTCAAGAGTGGACCGCAGAACTGGGCGAGTACGGCATCTGTGTGAATTCAGGAAGCTATAACGGCCTGGATCATCAGCAAGCAGTCGATGCCATCGCGGCTGATTTGAAGGCGCGCGGACTGGGCGACAAGCAGGTGCAGTGGCGTCTGCGCGATTGGGGTATTTCGCGGCAGCGGTATTGGGGTTGTCCTATTCCGCTCATTCATTGCGCGAAGTGCGGCGATGTGCCCGTACCCGATAAGGATCTGCCGGTCGTGTTGCCGGAAGGATTGGTGCCCGATGGGAGCGGCAATCCGTTGGCGAAAACGCCTTCATTCGTCGAATGCACGTGTCCGAAGTGCGGAGCGCCGGCACGGCGCGAAACCGACACGATGGATACTTTCGTGGATTCCTCGTGGTACTTCCTGCGCTTTGCCTGTGCGAACAACAAGAACGCGATGGTCGATGAGCGCGCCAACTATTGGATGCCGGTGGACCAATACATCGGCGGCATCGAACACGCGATTCTGCATCTGTTGTATTCGCGCTTCTGGACACGCGTGATGCGCGACCTCGGGCTCGTCAACATCAAGGAGCCGTTTCAGAACCTGCTGACGCAGGGCATGGTGCTCAACCACATCCATTTGCGCAAAACGGCCGACGGTCGGATTCAGTACTTCAGCCCCAATGAAGTCCAAGTGCAGTACGACGCGAAGGGCAATCGCATTGGCGCTACGTTGCTCGCGGATGGTCAGCCGGTGGAGTGGGAAGGGATGCGGACGATGTCGAAGTCGAAGAACAACGGCGTCGACCCGCAGCATCTCGTCGAAGAGTACGGCGCGGACAGCGTGCGCTTGTTCATGATGTTCAAAGCGCCGCCCGAAGATTCATTGGAGTGGTCCGATGAGGGGGTCGAAGGCGCAGCGCGCTTCATGCGACGGTTGTGGAAAGTCGTGTTCGATCACGTCTCCAAGCTCGAGGCTGCGGGACTGCCTGCATTCAAAGCCAGCGAACTCAGCGATGCACAGCGTGAACTGCGCCGCGCAACGCACGAAACACTCGAGAAGGTCACCGACGATATCGGCCGTCGTCGTGTGTTCAACACGGCGATTGCTGCGGTGATGGAACTGATGAATACGTTGGGCAAATTCGAAGTGAACTCGGCGCTCGATCGCGCGATCGTTCATGAGACGCTCGAGCTCATCGTGCAGATGCTCTCACCGATCGTTCCGCATGCCTGTCATGCCCTGTGGCAGGAACTCGGTCACTCCGACACGCTGATCGATCGTCCTTGGCCCAAAGCGGACCCACAAGCACTGGTCCGCGACAGTATCCAAATTCCGGTCCAGATCAATGGCAAGCTCCGCGCCCAAATCGAGGTGCCCGCGGATGCGACGGAAGCCGAAGTCAAAGCCGCGGCGCTGTCGAATGAGGTCGTCTTGAAATGGATCGACCCGGCCGCGGTCAAGAAGACCATCTTCGTGCGCGGCAAGATTTTGAATATCGTGGGGCAGACGCGGGGCTGACGCAGTGAAGACGTGAGAAGGTGAATGCGCTCTGCGCGTGAGAGGGCGCGCATTGCGCCCGGCGTTCAGCGACTGGCTGGATGGAAACGGCTGTCCTACACGCCTCACTCCCTCACTCCCTCACTTCCTCACAAGGCACCTCATTCAGGGAACGTCTTATCCCCACCCAGCCCTGCGGCTGATAGGAGGGAACCTCGTCTCACTTCACACTGCCTGCCTGGCTTCCCGTTATAGGATCGGGTGGAAATGATGAGGCTCAAAGGAGAGCACAGATGAAGGCCGACGCGATGGCGACTCGGATGTCCGTTCTGACGCGTGCGCTTCCTATGAAGGTGCTGCTCGTCGATGACGACGAGCTCGAGCTAGAGCTCATGGCGGACCGCCTGAAGAGCGCGGGATTCGAGATTACCTGCGCCACAAACGGCGCGGAGGCGTTGGCCAAGGTTGAGCAGACTTGGTATCCGCTGATCATCACGGACTGGCAGATGCCGGTCATGGATGGGATTCAATTTACCGAAGCATTGCGCTCGCGGGGTCTCACCGACACCTACGTGATTATGTTGACTATGCGCGAGGGGAGCGACGACTACGAGCGCGGCTACGTCGCGGGGGTCGACGATTACCTCACGAAAAAAGTCCCAGATGCAGAGCTGTTCGCTCGCATCCATGCCGCTTTCAACACGCTCGCGCTGCGCCGCTCTCTCAAAGAGACGCAGAATGCCTTGCAGTGCTCTAACGTGGTTGATCCGGAATCGGGTGCATTCACGAATGCGGAGTTGGTCGTGCGATTGCATTCAGAAGTGCGCCGCGCCCAACGCTACGGGCGGCAGCTCTGTCTGATCACGACGGGCATCGCCGGGCTGCCACCGCCTGCGACCAGGCAGTTCGATCCCGATCGCCTGCGGACGCTCGTGCAGGTGCTTCAGAGCGGCATTCGCGCCCATGTCGATTGGGTCGGACGCGTGGAGTCATCCGAAGGCGAGTGCTTCGCGGTTGTCTTACCCGAAGCCGGCTTGAGCGATGCGCCAGTGATCAAAGAACGTCTGTTGAACGCACTGCGCAGTTTCAGCGACGCCCAAGGACTGAAGCTGCAATTCACCTTCGGATTGGCGGCGCTCGAGCGCGGTGGCTTCGAAGGCGTTGCGGTGGACGCGCGCGAAATGATCGAAGTCGCCGAGAACTGCCGACGCTGCAATGGCCGCATCGGCACCGAGCAGCTCGGCGCGGTCCAGCGAAGCGTGGCGGGGCACGTCGGTATCTCTTGCCGTCATGGCTACGCGATCGACAGCGAATGCCGCCTGCAATCGCCAGGGGTGCTCGCGGCGCGCCCCAAATCCAAGCCAGTTGAATCCTAGTACGGCGACGAACGCGCTTTCGTCCCTCGCTTAAGGTCATGCGGTTGACCTTGCTGCACTGTGTCGCGAATATGGCGACCGGAGTGGCGGGCGCTTTCACGCCCGGTCTAGCGAGTTCCTGATGATCTATTTTGCGAGATGCGCGGCATCGAAGACCTTGGCGGCGTTGCGCGCCATCGAGTTCATGCGATGCGCGTCCGTTGCGCTGGCGCTCTGGTCATTGGCCGGCTGCGGTTGGCACTTGCAGGGCGTGACGCGCCTACCTGAATCGGTTTCCACCGCCTACATCGACACCGAAGATCGCTACAGCGATTTCTATCGAGCCCTGCGCGATAGTCTCACGGCGGCCGGCGTCCATCTGGCCGAGGACTCGCGTAGTGCCGGCGCTATCGTGAAAGTCATCAAAGAGACGACGGGGCAGCGCGTGCTCTCCGTGTCGGCTCGCAACACTCCCGAAGAGTACGAAGTTTTTTACCAAGTGGAGTACTCGGTCAGCAACCAAGCCGACGAGCTGATTCCTCCGCAAAAAATCGAACTGACGCGAGATTACAGCTTCGATGAGCGTGCGGTGCTCGCGAAGCAACGCGAACAGGGGATTCTGCGGCAGGCGTTGGCACGAGACCTGGCGGCTCAGGTCGTGCGACGCATGGCGGCTCTGTAGAGGCGGCAGCAAAGGATCGAAGCTTTGGTGCAGGAAGGATCCAAGCCCCGGGCACACATGCGGCTGACGCAGAACTATGTTCTGTGGTTCTCCGTTGCAGCGTTGATCACGCTGTTAGCTGCGGCGGCCATCGCTTCGTGGGCTGTCACCCGGCAATTCTCTTCCGTCCATCAATCCTACAAACTTGCACAGCGCACCCAGCACATCTTGGGTTCCCTGCAGTCGATTCTATCGACGCTCCAAGATGCCGAGACGGGCGAACGTGGGTTCGTCATTACGGGCGATCCAGCGTTTCTGCAACCGTATGAACACGCCACTCGATCGCTGGAAGCACAGCTAGCCGAATTGAATGGCTGGTACGCGGGTGCAACTCCGCCTCCGCCCGTCGTCGAACTCACCCAGCTTTCGCGGCGGCAAATTCAATACTTGAGTCGGTTGATCGAGCTGCGCAAACGAGAGTCGGTGGGCGAAAGCGCATCAGTGCCCTCCAAGCAAATTGGGGAACAGCAAATAGGCGAGCAGCAAATCGGCAAGCAGCAAATGGATCGAGTGCGCGAACTCATCGCGCAATTGCGTGTTGGCCAAGAGAGCGAGTTGCAGCAGCGATCGCAGCAATACGAGCGCACAGCGAAACGCACCGATGCATCGGTTCGTGGCGCACTGGGGCTTGCGGTTGTGCTGGTCGTTCTCTCTTCGATTCTCACGTTGCGCCACACGCGGCGCCGACTCGCGGCCGAACGCACGGCGCGCGATGCATACGATCTATTGCGAGGCATCGTCGATACGGTGGCACAGGGCGTGGCTGTGTTCGATGCCGAACACAGGCTGGTGGCATGGAACGATCAGTTCGCACGATTGCGAGGCCTGCCGGAGGATGCTTTGGTTCCGATGCGCTCCATCGACGAGATTGCAGCGGTCGCGCCGCCATTGCGGGCGGCTCACGATCCTTCGATTCAGCTCGAGGCCCTGCGTCCGAAAGTCTCTGACGGATTCCAAGCCGAAGCGCTGCGTGCGGACGGCGTCTACTTGCAGGTCCGTGCCGATCGCATGTCGACCGGTCATTTCATCGTCACGTATCTCGATGTCACGCAACTCAGGGTTTCGGAGCGGCAGGCGCGTGAACAAGCAACGCGTTTGACTGCGATTCTCGACAACGTTGTGGACGCGATCATTACGATCAATGAGAGCGGCAGCATCGAGTCGTGGAGTAAAAGCGCCGAGCGTCTGTTTGGGTACAAGGCGGAAGAAGTGCTCCGGCGCAACGTCAGCATGCTGATGGACGAGCCGCATCGGGGCGCTCACGACGGCTACTTGCGCCGCTATGTGCAAACCGGCGAGCGGCACATCATCGGAACGCGCCGCGAGGTGGAGGCACTGACGAAGGACGGGCGACACCTGCCGGTTGAGCTTGCCATTAGTGAAATGCATTTGGACTCGCGCCGGCTGTTCGTCGGTATCGTGCGCGACATCTCCGCGCGCCGCGAAATCGAGCGACTCAAAGCAGGGTTCGTGTCGACCGTGAGTCATGAGCTGCGCACCCCGCTGACATCCATCGCCGGCTCCTTGGGGTTGCTGGCAGGGGGAGTGGCCGGTGCGCTGCCATCCAAGGCGGTGCGCTTGGTGGATATTGCCAAGTTGAATTGCGATCGCCTCGTGCGCCTGATCAACGACATTCTCGATCTGGAAAAGGCGGAGTCGGGGAAGCTGGATTTTCGCTTCGAGATGCAAGCGATCCGCCCGATTGTTTCCCAAGCCGTCGAAATCAATCGTGCATATGCGCAGAGTTTCGGAGTGACGATCGAATTGGTGCCTAGCGATGCGGATGTGTCGACGCTCGTCGACAGAGATCGCCTGTTACAAGTGCTCACCAATCTTCTCTCCAATGCTGCAAAGTTTTCGCCGCACGGCGGCGTGGTGACCGTGAGCATTCAGCGCGAAAGCGATGCGCTGCGGGTCTGCGTGACGGATCGTGGGCCCGGAATCGACGCGGAGTTTCAGCGGCGTATTTTTCAGAAATTCGCTCAGGCCGATAGCTCCGACTCGCGAATCAAAGGCGGCACCGGGTTGGGCCTTTCGATCGCCAAGACCATCATCGAACGGTTAGGCGGACACATTGGGTTCGAAACCAAGGTCGGCGAGGGGACCACCTTTTATTTCACCCTGCCGTTGCAGCCGAGACCGATATCCATGCCGCCGCCAAGTTCGAGCGAGCGCGGCGGGCCGAGGGTGCTCGTTTGCGAGGATGATGCGGACATCGCCGCCATCCTGCTCGAAATATTGCGATCCGGAGGAATGCACGGTGTGAGCGTCGGATCTGCGCACGAAGCGCGTAGCGCGTTGGAGCAGGAGCGCTTCGATTCCGCCATCGTCGATTTGCATCTTCCCGATCTCGATGGCCTGGAGCTGATCGCCGATCTACGTGCCCACGAGCGCACTCGCTCCCTGCCGATCATCATTGTCACCGCTCGATCGCGCGATGCGTCGGACAACGATCGTCTGGCCGCGCTGCAGGTCGGCGATTGGTTGCAGAAGCCAGTAGACCCGCAGCGTCTATTGGACGCGATTCGCAACGGGGTCGGCGGTCAAAAGGGCCGCGTGCCGCGTATCTTGCACATCGAAGACGACAATTCTCTCACGCAGCTGATTCGCGAACTTTTGTCCAACGATGCGGACGTCCATGCGGTTCACACGGTGGCCGAGGCGAAGGCGCGCATTAGAGAATCGTTCGATTTGATCATTTTGGACATCAATCTATCGGATGGATCTGGGCTGGACTTGCTGCCGTTAATGAGAGACGCGGAGCGGCCTGCGCCGCCGGTCATCCTCTATAGTGCAACTGAACCGACGCGTGAGTTGACGGCGCGGGTCGAAGCGGCGCTCGTGAAATCGCGCCATTCCATCGATCAGCTGCTGCACACGGTGCGTGCCTTGGCTCGGCGCGAGTCAGCGTGAGTTTTTGCGCATCGTCGGATCACATCATCGGATGCCGTAACAATGAACCGGGAAAATTTGCAGACAGTGTTGTATGTGGATGACGAGCCGGACATTCGCGAGGTGGTCGAACTCTCGTTGGGATTGGTCGGCGGACTCAACGTGCATACGTGCGAATCCGGAGAACGCGCGCTGGAAGTGCTGCCGCAGCTGCAACCGGATTTGATTCTCCTCGATGTCATGATGCCGCGCTTGGATGGTCCATCGACGCTGCAGCGATTGCGAGCTGATCCAAATTTTGCGCGCATTCCGGTGGTCTTTATGACGGCTAAAGCGATGCCCCAGGAAGTCGAGCGCTTCAAGCAGTTGGGCGCTGTTGCCGTCATCGCAAAGCCATTCGATCCGATGCGGCTGGGCGAGCAAGTCATCTCGATCTGGGAGGGGTTGACCGGTGAGTGATCAAGAACAATTGCGCTCGAAATTATCGGAGATCGGGGTCCGCTACATCAGTCGCACGCTTGGCGAAATCGATCAGTTGCGAGCTTTCAGCGAGGCCGCAGCACAGGGATCGGCAGAGTCACTGCGCGATCTGGGCACGTTGGCCCATCGCATCCGCGGCAGCGGAGCGATGTTCGGCTATCACGCGATCAGCAAATGCGCGGAGGCGATCGAGCTCCTCGCGAATCGCGAGTCGTTGGCGGCCTCTGAGGTACCCACGTTGCAAGCGCTGGTCGACGAGTTGGCAGAACAAGTCAAGCAAGCTGCAAACGAGCGCAATCCGGCGTGAGCGTATCCGCGGCTGCAGCAACCGGCGTCGTTCGCATGGCGGATGTGGAATGTGTAGCCGTGAGCGCACTCTTGGTGCGATTCGGATTGCATATGGAGCGCGTGCAAGCCGGAGCGGAAATTCCCGGCTCTTATTGGGGAGAATCGGAAGCAGGTCTGGTCGGCAACACGCTCTATTGGCGCGATGACACGCCCCTGCACTCGGTGCTTCACGAGGGCTGCCATTTCATTTGCATGGACGATGCGCGCCGCCGCGGGTTGATTCGCGATGCGGGTGGAGATGATCCTGAAGAGAATGCGGTGTGCTATCTGCAAGTGATCCTAGCCGATTACATTCCGGGATTCGGCCGGGCTCGTCTGATGGACGACATGGATACGTGGGGCTACAGCTTTCGCCTGGGCTCAACCGAAGCTTGGTTCGACAACGATGCGGATGATGCTCGCGAGTGGCTTGTCTCGCAGGGCGTGCTTGCGGGTGATGGGACTCTCACGTGGGAAACCCGCGGAAGAGAAGAGTCGGACGCAACACAGAGAGCACATAGATAGACAAAGAGCACCAGGAATAATGCACAGGCGTGTTGTGAATAATGTTTCGCTTTGTGCTCTATGTGGATCTTTGTGATCCTTGTGTCCGTCTTTCTGACTCCCGTCTTAGTCCCGGAATCGATCAGTCGCGCTGATGAGTTCGTGAGTCGTGCCGGGTTCGTAGGCAGAGTGACCTGCATCGGCGACGATGCGGAAATCGGCTTCAGGCCACGCGCGATGCAGCGACCACGCGGTTTGCATCGGGCACACGATGTCGTAGCGACCTTGCACGATCACGGCAGGGATGGAGCGAATGCGCCCGACATTGCGCAACAGCTGATCTTCGCTGTCGAAGAATCCACGGTTCACGAAGTAGTGGCATTCGATGCGTGCGACGGCAACCGCAAACTCTTCCTCGCTCCATTTGTTCACGTTTTCTTCGTTCACATGCAGATACGACGTCGCCGCTTCCCAAATGGACCACGCGCGTGCTGCAGCGACTCGAGTGGCGCGATCGTCGCTCGTTAACCGGCGGTAGAAAGCGTCAACTAAATCGCTGCGTTCGGCGGGTGGAATCGCAGCGATATAGGGCTCCCAAAGATCGGGGAACACGGCATTCGCGCCCATTTGATAAAACCACTGCAGCTCGAATTGCGTCAGCAGAAAGATGCCGCGCAAGACAAGTTCGCTGACTCGCGTAGGGTGGGTTTGCGAATAGGCAAGGGCGAGTGTCGATCCCCAGGAGCCGCCGAAGACCAGCCACTTGTCGATCTCCAAATCTTCCCGCAGGGTTTCGATGTCGGCGACCAAGTGCCAGGTAGTGTTGTCTTCGAGGCTGGCGTGAGGGCGGCTGCGCCCGCAACCGCGTTGGTCGAACAAGATGATGCGATACGCGGACGGGTCGAAGAAACGTCGGGAGCGTTTATCGCATCCCGCACCTGGGCCGCCGTGTACGAATAGCGCCGGCTTGCCGCGCGGATTTCCGCACTCTTCGAAATACAATTCGTGTGTAGGGGAGACACGCAGGTAACCGGTTCGATACGGCTCAAGCGGTGGATACAGCGTGCGTAGCCCCGTTTGCGGTTTGCGCTTCTTCAACACGACATGTCGTGCGCGATTGCGTTGCCGAGGGGTGGGCGATTTCCGTTTGGCTCGCCGGGCAGTCTTGCGCTTGGTTGGCATGCTCGAACCCAAACCCTAGGAGATATGTCCGTAATCTACCGCAGGCCAGCTCGGGATGCGCTTCGGTCTGCGAAGCTGAGGATGCTGGGATCGGTTCTAGTGTGCTGCGAGGTGCTTCACGAGTTCCTGAGCGTATAGGGGGAGCTCGCTTAGGTTGCGCACACAAATACTCAGGTTGCGGAATGCCCAATCGTCCGTGAGTTCGATGCGATGCAGGGCCATGGTCTTCAGGCCGCGTGCTGCGGTTGTTTCCGGCACGACGCCAATCCCGACGTTGCATTCGACCAGACGACAAACCGCATCGAAGCTGCGCAACTGCACGCGGAGTTTCAGGCGCCTACCGATGCGATCCGCTTTGTCGGACAGAAATCGTTGCAATGAGCTGGTGCGATCTAAGCCCACGAAATCTTGATCGAGTGCTTCCGCAAATGCGATGCGCTCCAGATTGGCCAGAGGGTGCGTGGTCGCGGTAACCAGAACGAATCGATCGACGCGGAACGGAATGACTTCGAGGCCGGTGACGTCTTCGGTCCCCGCAACGATGCCGATATCCGCTTTGCCGTCCGCGACGGCGGCGACGATCTCATCGCTCAGGCGCTCTTCCAAGTCGATGTTGACCTGCGGATGCGAGGTCAAGAAGTTGCTCAACGGTTCGGGTAGGAATTCGGTGAGCGCATTCGTATTGGAAAGCAGACGCACGTGACCTTTGAGCCCGTCCGCATACTCGCCCAACTCGCCTCGCATGCGTTCGGCTTGCTGCAGCATGAGGCGAGCGTGATGAGCCAGTGTGCGCCCGGCCGGTGTGGGGTGAACGCCATGGCGCTCACGCGTCAGCAGCGGCGTACCCAGTTCCAATTCCATGTTGCGAATCCGGGTGCTGGCGGCGGCGACAGCCAAATGCATACGATCGGCGCCCGCAGTGATACTGCCGGCCTCGATAACGTGCAGAAACAGCTTGAGGTCTACCAGGTCGAAGCGCATGCGGCGCGCATTCTCACACGGGCCAGCGCTTCGCTGCACGTTTGCGTGGGCCGGCAGGTTGTTTACCTGGTCTAAGACGCAGCGTTACGCCATAATCAGCGCATCTTTCTAAGTGCCGAATCGCCTGCAATCGCAATGTCACTTTTCGCCGGCAGTGCGCCTGGCTGAAGAATTGAAGTGATCCAAAGACAACGTTCTGTGAAATTGCAGTATCCATGCCCGGCAGCCGCCCGGCGGTGTTCGTGAATCCACGTTCTGTGATCTCGCACTCGGCAATGATCTCGTCCGGCGATGTAGCGAGCCGCCGATCATGAAGCTATCCGGCGACAATTTGCCTGGCGCGCTCGCGCGTCAATTGGGGCGGATCTACTTGGTGTCCGGCGATGAACCCCTACTGGTGAATGAAGCTGCGGACGCAATTCGGGCGCAAGCACGCGCGAAGGGATTCACCGAACGTGAGCTTCACGTCGTCGAACGCGGATTCGATTGGCAAGCATTGCTCGGCCAAAGCCGCGCGATGTCGTTGTTCGCGGAACGCAAAATCATCGAGATTCGCATGACGAATCCCACACCCGGCGAACAAGGTGCGAATGCCATCATCGAACTCGCCGAGCAGCCCGATCCCGATACGTTGATCCTCGTCATCACGGGCAAGCTCGATGGACGCACGATGAATGCTCGTTGGGTGAGCGCGATCGATAAGCAGGGCACAGTGGTACAGATCTGGCCGATCGATCTCGCTCGTTTGCCAGGTTGGATTCGCGAACGGTTGTCGCGCCATCGATTGGTCGCGGATGCGGCCGCTGCAGCGTTGCTCGCTGAAAGAGTCGAAGGAAATTTGCTGGCCGCACATCAGGAAGTCGAGAAGCTCGCGTTGCTGCTTCCGTCAGGTCCGCTTACTTCCGAGACCATTCTCGAGGCCGTGGCTGACAGCGCACGCTTCGATGTGCTGCAGCTCGGCGAGGCGGCCATGCGCGGCAAGACTGCGCGTGCATTGCGGATTCTCGAAGGACTCAAGGGCGAAGGTGTCGAGCCGACCATCGTTCTGTGGGCGATCAACAAAGACCTGCAGTGGATCGCGCGAGCTCACGAGCTGATGGCGAACGGTCAAAGTGCGGATGGCGCGATGAATGCGCTATACGTGTGGAAGCCACGTCAGCCGGCGATGAAGGTGGCGCTGGCGCGTTTGTCGGGCCGAGCCATCAAGGACATGATTGTTGCCGCTGAACGTGCGGATCGAGCCATCAAAGGCGCACTGCGCACCGATCCCTGGGTTGAATTCGAGCGCCTCGTTGCCGCCTTGTCCGGTGTCGCGATGCCTCAAGCTGCTTGATGATGACTTCATACATGAACCCCATAGGCATTTTCGGCGGTACTTTCGATCCCATTCACTATGGGCACCTGCGCACTGCTTTCGAGTTGATGCAAGCCCTGCGCTTGACCGAAATGCGCTTTATGCCGGCGGGTAATCCTCCGCATCGAGACATCACCGTGGCGAGTGCCGAAGAGCGCCTGGGGATGGTGCAAGCGGCGACGCGCGATCAGCCCGGATTCGTCGTGGATGATCGCGAGATACGTCGACCCGGCCTGTCGTACTCGGTGGACACGATGCGTAGTTTGCGTGCGGATTTCCCTGACCGCTCGCTGTGCCTCATTGTCGGGATGGATGCATTTCTTGGATTGCCGAAGTGGCATCAATGGCGCGAGCTGATGGATCTCGCGCACCTGGTGGTGGCGCATCGTCCCGGTTGGCGTGCGCCGAGCATGGGTCCGCTTGGAGAATTGCTCGTCGACCGCGGCACGGGCCGCATCAACGACTTGCATGAGTCGCGTGCTGGGTGCATCTATATTCACGCCGTGACGCAACTGGAAATTTCGTCCACTGAAGTGCGCAAGCTCATTGCCGCAGGACGCGATCCACGCTATCTCATGCCCGACCCGGTGCGCTCCCTCATCGCGGAAACCGGCTGCTACCGCAGCGCGGATGTCGCGCGCAAACAGTTGGGGCAGATGTGAAGCCCAACGCGACTGCTGCGAACCTGATCGCCCACCGAATCGTTCCGACGTTTTCTGAATGGCATTCGTGCCCCCGCATCGTTCTACCGTTGCTCTCACCGTCACTCGCAACACGAGGTAAGCATGGCTGCTAAGCGCGCCAAAAAATCGTCTCGAGCCACCACCCGTCCAGCCACGAAAGCAAAGAGCGCGGGTAAGCCAAAGGCGCTCGCACCGAAGTCGAAGCGGGCCGCCGCCGCAACAGCGCCGAAGAAGTCGGCACGTAAGCCTCAAGCCAAAACAGCGGCCACCGCCAAAGTTGCCGGCGTCAACGCCATCGTCAAAGTCGTCGAGGGTGCGCTCGAGGACATGAAGGCGGTGAACGTGAAAGTCATGGACGTCCACCAGCTCACGGATATCGCCGATACGATGGTGATCGCGAGCGGCAATTCGGATCGTCACGTGCGATCGATCGCCGACCGCGTGGTCGAGTTCGCTAAAAAGGCGGGCTTTCGTCCGATGGGCGTGGAGGGCGAGCGGGATGGTGAGTGGGTGCTCGTCGATTTGCAGGATGTGATCGTCCACATCATGCTGCCCCGCGTCCGCGAGTTCTATCGCCTCGAGAATTTGTGGGATGTCAGTGCGGCACGCCGAGAGGCCGCGGTTGCCAGCGGCGAGTAACCGTGCGCTTTTTGCTGCTGGCAGCGGGCACCAAATTACCGAGTTGGGTGAATGCAGGGTTCGATGACTACGCAGCGCGTCTGCGAGGCGAGTATCGGTTAGAACTCAAAGAGATTGCACTTGGGCAACGCAGCAGCGGCGATGCTCAACAAGCGATCCAACGCGAAGGAGAGCGGATGTTGGCGGCGATGCCGCAAGGCGCCTACGTCGTCGCTCTGCAAGTCGGCGGCAGATCACTTTCGAGCGAACAGCTCGCGGATTTCATTCGTAGCCGTGCGCAAGAAGGACGCGATGTAGTCTTTTGTATCGGCGGGCCCGATGGATTAGCGGCGGAAGTCGATGCGCGAGCCAATCTCCGCTGGTCTCTCTCTGCTTTAACGCTGCCCCACGCGCTCGCGCGCGTGGTCGTGGCTGAGGCGCTCTATCGCGCGGTGAGCATCGTGAAGAATCATCCGTATCACAGAGGCGGAAAGTGATGAAGTGATGGAGTGAAATGCGGAGGTTCCTGCTGCGTGAAGGCTTTGGCCGTTACAGAGCAAGGACTTCTACACCGTTCACCTCATCACCCCCTCACTTCATCACTGGTGTTCCCTCACACCTTCATCCTCGCCAACTCAGCGAGCGCCGAGGCAGCGGTGGGGAAGCGATTCTTCGGATCCTTCGCTAACAGGCCATCGATGATGCGTTGGAATTTCTGCAGCGCGGGCGGTAGCACCGGGATCGGATCGGTGCGGTGCGCATGGATAATGGCCACGACGGTGGCACCGCGAAATGGACGTTGACCCGTCAACATCTCATAGAACATCACGCCGAGGCTGTAAAGATCGCTGCGTTGGTCGACAGCGATGCCTTCTGCCTGTTCGGGGCTGATGTAGTAAGGCGAGCCGCGCACTTCGCCGGCGATCGTCAACTGGTTCGCGTTGTCGACGCGCTTTGCCAAGCCAAAGTCGATCAATACGATACGGCCATCCTCGCGCATCATCACGTTGGCGGGCTTCAAGTCGCGATGACAGAGGCCGGCACTATGGACTGCGCCCAAAGCGGCGGCGATCTGTAGAAAAATATCCACGCTGTCGCGCACCGTCATCAGATTGCGGATGCGAAGTTCCAAGCTTCCGCTGGGAAAATATTCGGTGACGATGTAGCGGAAGTCGTCGCCTTGGCCCCAGTCGTACAAATCCACGATCGCGGGATGCTTGATGCGCATCAGGAGTTCGCGTTCGCGTTCGAAGCGTTCTTCCTCGCCGGCATCGGCGCTCGACAGTGCGCCGGTGCGCAAGACTTTCACGGCAACGTTATGGCCGAGTTCGATCGAATACGCGACGTGAATTTCGGATTTCGGCGAGCGCGCTATCGTTTGCAGGAAGCGATAGCCCGGAATCACTGGAAAGTGGACATTGCGTCCGGTGATCGTTCGTTTGTCGTCGGCCTGTGGCATCGTCTCTGACGCAGCGTTGCAAGGACCATCGCTCGTGCGCTTAGGGCTTCTCGAAGCGAGATCGTGCGCGGCAGCCCATCCTTTCGAGTTCGATAATCGGGACTAAAACCGTGCGGGGCATACGGTAGACGTGTTCGCGGGCTTGCACCACGCACTGTGTCACGGATACCGGCGAGTTCAGCGATGCGAGCACCGCCGCTGGCGCCGCAATCATATCGGGCTTGCACCTCGCTCAGAAGGCCTCGCATGGGTTCAGTCGTAGTTAATTTCTGCAGTTAAACAATGCCATCCTCGCGCGCGGAGCTGTATCCTTCCGCCGATGCAAAATCCTCCCAACTCTTTGATCTACCTAGCTTCGGCATCGCCTCGTCGCAGCGCATTGCTCACCCAGATAGGCATTCGCCATCGCGTCCGTCCCGTCGACCTCGACGAAAGTCGCCGAGTCGGCGAACACCCGCAGCAATACGTGCAGCGGCTGGCTCGCGAGAAGGCGGCCGCGTTGTGGGCGTCCTTGCCGACTTCGGAGCGACTTCCGGTGTTGGCGGCCGATACGACAGTGGCACTCGAAGATGAAATTCTGGGCAAGCCCAGCGATGAGCGAGATGCAGTCCGCATGTTGTCGCGGCTATCGGGCCGGACCCACCAGGTCTACACGGGCGTCGCGCTGCTCGCGAGTTCTGGCTCTAACGACCGCGTCAGCGTGAGCGAAGTGCAGTTTCGGACTCTGAGTGCGGATGAAATGCGGGCGTATTGGCGCACCGGCGAACCCGCGGATAAGGCGGGTGCTTATGCGGTTCAAGGCTTGGCAGCGGCGTTCATCGAACGTATCGCGGGCAGTTACTCGGGAATCATGGGACTGCCGTTGTTCGAGACCGCCGAGCTCCTGGCCGGAATCGGCTGCAACATCGTGAGCGATGTCGCGCCGGCCGCTGAGGTGCAGCAATGACGGCCGAGATTCTCGTCAATGTGAGCCCGCGGGAAGTCCGTGCAGCGCTCGTCGAAAATGGTGTGCTGCAGGAGATGTTCCTCGAGCGTGCGAATCGGCGCGGGCTGATCAGCAACATCTACAAAGGTCGGGTCTCGCGGGTCCTGCCGGGCATGCAAGCGGCTTTTATTGATATCGGGTTGGAACGCACGGCCTTTCTGCACGCTTCCGATATTGTCCACCCCGCTGTGGGCGAAAACGGGCAACCGGACAAGCCGGTCGATGAAGGCCAGACCGCCGATATCCAATCGCTCGTCACCGAGGGCGGCGAGATCCTCGTGCAGGTGTTGAAGGATCCGCTGGGAACCAAGGGAGCTCGTCTCACCACTTTCATCACCTTGCCATCGCGATATCTCGTGTATATGCCCAAAGGTCGCGGAATCGGCATCTCAGCGCGCATCGAGGACGAAGCGGAACGTCAGCGGCTGCGCGAAGCCGCCGCTTTGTTCCTGCATCCGGACGAGCCAGGTGGATACATCGTGCGCACGGCAGCGGAAGGCGCCAGCCCTGAGGCATTGCGCGCCGACATGATGTTTCTCCAGAAGCTATGGAGCGTCGTGAGCGAAAAGGCCGCCCGCGCGCGTCCGGGCAATCTGGTCCACGAGGATTTGCCGTTAGCGATTCGTGTCCTGCGCGATGTCGTATCCAGCGGCGTCGAGAAGGTGAGCGTCGATCACGCCGACACATTCCAGCAGATGACCGACTTCACGCGGACCTTCATGCCGGAGCTCGCCGAACGTATTAGTCATTACACCGGCGAACGGCCCATATTCGATTTGTACGCAGTCGAGGAAGAGATCGAAAAATCCCTCGACCGCAAAGTGCCGCTGAAATCGGGCGGATATTTGATGTTCGATCAAACCGAATCGATGACGACCATCGATGTGAACACCGGCGCCTACGTCGGGCATCGCACCTTGGAAGAGACGATCTTTCGCACCAACTTGGAAGCGGCCGTGGCGATCGCACGTCAATTACGACTGCGTAATTTGGGCGGCATCATCATCATCGATTTCATCGACATGGAAGAGGAAGAGCACCGCAAACAGGTGCTGCAAGCGCTGGAAAAAGCGCTGGCCAGCGATCATGCGAAGAATCACATCTCGTCCGTCTCGCCGCTCGGATTGGTCGAGATGACGCGCAAACGCACGCGCGAGAGTTTGGAACACATGCTGTGTATGTCGTGTCCAACCTGCGAAGGCCGCGGCTTCGTGAAAACGACCGAGACCGTGTGCTACGAAATTTTTCGAGAGATCCTGCGCCAGTCGCGCCAATTTTCCTTCCAGGAATTGATGATCCTGGCGCACCAGGATGTCATCGAGCGCCTGCTCGATGAGGAATCCGCCGCGCTGGCAGAGTTGGAAGTGCATACCGGTAAACCCATTCGCCTACAGACCGAAGCGCTGTATCAGCAAGATCAGTACGACGTGGTGTTGATGTGAACCAACCGCGTCGCTATCGAGTGCTCAAGTGGACGGTCGGCTCGGCGCTGAGTCTGATCGTGCTGCTCGGCATCGTTATGGCGCTGTTCGGATTCGTCGTCGGGCGTGTGCCCGAGTATCGCGTACAGGTGCAGAAGTGGCTCTCGGATCGCACGGGCGTCGTGGTCGAGTTCCGAGCGCTCCGATCGCGAATGCGGTTGTACGGTCCAGAGCTGGTCTTTGACGATGCAGTGGTTAGAACGCCTGATCGAACGCGAGTGATCGCGACTGCAAAGTGGGGCAGTGTAGGTTTCGACTTGTGGCACTCGCTACTTGGGCTGAGCCTCAAGAGCGGACGCTTCACGCTCGAGTCGCCGCAATTCGGCCTGATCCGAACCGAAGAGGGTCGCATCCAGTTGCTGGGGCAGAGCGGTATTCCTGAGCGGCCTGATGCGAAACCCTTCGCGATCGAAAATCTGCCGACCGGCGAATTTCGCGTCCACAACGCTCGGGTCAGTTTTCGCGATGCGATTACGGGGCGCGGTCCATGGTCTTTGTCGGGCATCAGCTTCGACTTGCATCGTACGCGCGACACCATGCGCATCGACGGCGACGCATCGTTGCCGAGCGCGTTGGGTGGGCGCCTGCAGTTCACCGCTGAGGCGACTGGTGTGCTCGAGAACGTTCAAGATCTGAAAACCAGCTTTGCGATGCACGGCGAGAAACTGGATCTGGCCGGGTGGGCTGATGTGTTACCCGATGAGTGGCTCGCACCGGAAACCGGTCAAGGATCGATCAAGATCAGCGGCGGCAGCGAAGGTAAGAATCTCAGCGAGATTTCCGCTGAAGTTCATTTCGTCAATCTGACCGCTGCGGCTCCGGCATGGAGCATCCCACTGCCAACCGCCGAACCCCTGCATCCTTTCAACGAGGACGCCGCTGAGGATGAGCAAGATGCCGATTCAGCCGACGCAGAAAGCGCCGAGGCTATTGCCGCCAACACCGACGCTGCAGGTCCAAGCACGCCGGAGATCGTTAGCTTCCAACGCTTCGGCTTGCAGTTGCGCGCACAGCGTCACGGCGATGAGTGGCGCGTGGACGTCAGTCATCTGGAGCTCTCGCGCAAAGACTCGCCCTGGCAGGCAAAGAAGGTGGCGGCTCGGTGGCGTCGCAGCCCTTCGGGACCTTTGAATTTGCACGCGGAGGCCGACCGCGTCGTACTGCAGAATGTTTGGCCGCTTCTAGCGTATGCACATGAAAGCCCTGCGCTCGCGAAACTGCGCGCGCTCAATCCGCGAGGAACAGTCGACGACGTCCAGTTCGATCTTGCCAAGGACAGTGCGGATTCGCATCCGCAATTCGTGCTTGCGGCGAATGTGCACGATTTGGGCGTTGAACCTGTGGCACGTGCTCCCGGCGTCAGCGGACTGAGCGGCAAGGTTCAAACCACCGAGCGCGAGGGGACGTTTCAACTTGCAGGGCGCGATGTGAAATTCACGCTCCCGCGCATGTTCCGCGATGAACTTGCGGCCCACAGTGTAGATGGGCTGGTGCGATGGACTGTCGATGCGGATCGCTGGACGGTGGGTTCCGACGAGTTGCACGTGCAAGCCGAGGATGGTCGCGGCACCGCGAAAATTCGCGTCGAAGTGCCGAAGGATGGCAGTTCCCCGATTCTCGATCTGGATGCACAGGGCGAGAACTTGCAGGCGCGCGCCACGGGCAAGTACATGCCGGCCGATAAACTCGGGGCGAAGACGCTCGAGTGGTTCGATCACGCCTTTATGGGTGGCCGTGTGACGAACGCACACGTGACGTTCACGGGTCCCACCCGCGCATTCCCATTCCGCGGCGGTGAAGGTGACTTCCACGTTCAGGCGGACGTGGAGGATGGCGCGCTTAACTACCAGGAGGGATGGGCGCCTGCGTCCAACATCGCCGCGCACGTTGAGTTTCGCAATGCGGGCATGAAAATTCTTGCAAGTAGCGCGAAAGTGGGCGAGCTGGAGGTGCACAACGCCACAGCCGAGATCAAGGACTTCAAACAGAACAACCTCGTCATCAAAGCCGAGAGCAGCGGCGATGTGGCGCAGGGGATCGACTTCCTAAAGCAGAGTCCTATTGGGCCGAAGCTGGGCGACGCGTTTGCGCGGCTTAGCGGCTCAGGGCCGATGACCGCTCGCGTCGATTTGTTCTTACCGATCAAACATCTCGATGACCGTCGCATTCAAGTCGTCGCGAACGTGAAAGGAGCCAAGGTCGCGCTCGATGGGCTCGAGGCACCCGTTCAAAATTTGGCGGGATCGCTGACGGTCCGCAATACGTTGCTCGCGGCTGCCGCATTGAAAGGGCAGTGGTTGGGCGGTGCAGCTCAGATGCGAATCCAACAAATCAATCGCACTTCGTCGGCTCTAACTGCGTCGGGCCGCGCGGAGTCCGGTCCGTTACGAACGGCAGGGAAGATACCTGCATCCATCGGTACCGAAGGATCCTTGCAATGGAATGTTTCTTCCACGCTCATGACGCAAGAAGACCCGGACGCCAAGCAGCAAAGCGTTCACGTCGATGCGAACCTCGCGGACTTCGGATTGCATTTGCCGGAGCCAGTCGGGAAGCAAATCGGCGAACCTCGTCAACTCGCGTTAGATCTCGACTTCAGCGATGACGGCGTGTTGGCACGCACTTCAATGGCTTCGATTCGTGCGTTGGCGCGAGTGCGCCGCAGCGATGCAGGATGGGAGCTCGATCGCGGCGGAGTGCGTGCCGACGGAATCGCACCCTCGTTGCCTGATCACCGCGGTCTGCGCATCGAAGGCAACATCGAGCGCTTCGTTCTCGATGATTGGCTTGCGCTGAAAGGCACCGGCGATGGCACGAAGAAGCTCTCCGATTACTTGCGCGCAGCGAACGTTCGCATCGGCAGCTTCGAACTATTCGGATATCGCTGGAAGGATGTGCGCGGAATTTTGCAGGCCACTGATTCAGGATGGCGTGTCGATGTGAACGGTCCGCAAGCAGAAGGTCAACTTACGATTCCGGAGAGTTTCACAG
Organism: Pseudomonadota bacterium; assembly: GCA_023391335.1. Taxonomy (GTDB): domain Bacteria; phylum Pseudomonadota; class Gammaproteobacteria; order Steroidobacterales; family Steroidobacteraceae; genus Steroidobacter. The sequence continues at coordinate 79,743 of JAEWBG010000020.1, forward strand.
GCGCGGCGCCACTGCGCGCCTCGATGGAGCGGCTCGCACTGGTACCGATCGATGAGGCTTCGGATCACGATAAAGAGAGCGCCACCGATCCTCGCAACTTTCCAGCGCTGCAGATTCATGTGGACGATTTCCAAATGGGTCCGCGCAAGATCGGAGCAGTCGATTTGACGACCGCTCGCGTGGCTCAAGGTATGCGCATCGACTCGGCGACTGTATTGAGTCCGTCAGTGCGCGCCGAAGGGCAGGGACAGTGGTACTGGATCGACGGTAAGGCGCATTCGAAATTGGTAGCGAACGTGGTCAGCAACGATGTCGGTGCGACGCTGCGCGATCTGAACTACACGCCCTTCATCGAAGCCAAACGGGGCGCCATCCAGGCAGATTTTTCTTGGCCTGGCGGTTTCGACACAGACTTGCTCGATCACGCCTCGGGGATGTTGTCCGTCGATGCTGAAAGCGGGCAAATCGTCAATCTGCAGCCCGGCGCCGGACGAGTGTTGGGATTGTTCAGTATTGCGGCCCTGCCGAGGCGGTTGGCGCTGGACTTCAAGGATTTGACCGACAAGGGCTTGGCTTTCGATTCCATCCACGGCGATTTCGAATTGCGGGACGGCAACGCATTCACCAACAACCTGCTGCTGAGTGGACCCGCTGCGGAAATAGGCATCGCGGGCCGGACCGGTTTCGGTGCGCGCGACTATGACCAAACCGCGGTTGTCACCGGAAATCTCGGTGCTTCTTTGCCCGTGGCGGGGGCTGTCGTCGGCGGCCCCGCAGTAGGTGCTGCGCTGCTGCTGTTCTCGCAAGTGTTCAAAGAACCTTTGAAGGGAATCACTCGCGGTTACTATCGGATTACAGGGCCGTGGGACAATCCGGTGGTGGAACGGATCGAGGCTGAGCAGGCGAAATCCGCCAACTCCTCCAACTAAGTCCATTGCATTTCGATCATCAGGAGGTTCGTACGTGCGAGTCGCCGCCATTCAAATGACCTCGGCAGCTGAGGTCGATGTCAATCTCGCGGCTGCGCGCTCGTTGCTGCTGCAGGCGAAGGAGCGAGGTGCCACGCTTGCATCGCTTCCCGAGAACTTCCCCATCATGGGTCGCAAAGAGACGGACAAGCTAGCCGTCGCAGAAGATCTTGGGGTCGGTCCCATTCAAACGTTCCTCAGTTCCACGGCGCGTGAGCTCGGTTTGTGGATCATCGGTGGCACGATCCCGTTAAGAATGCCGAGCGAACCCACTCGAGTGGCTGCAGCATGTCTGGTATTCGACGCTCGCGGCGAGCGCGTCGCACGCTACGACAAAATGCATTTGTTCGATGTCGATTTGCCGGATCGCAACGAGCGCTATCGCGAATCGGCCTCGATCGCTCCGGGGCAGCATCCGGTCGTCGTCGATACGCCGGTCGGCAAGGTGGGGCTCGCAGTGTGTTATGACGTGCGCTTTCCAGAACTCTTTCGACTGCTGCAAATGCAGGGCGCGGAGATCTTGAGCGTGCCCGCCGCGTTCACGGCACCCACAGGTAAGGCGCACTGGGAAGTCTTGATGCGCGCCCGCGCAATTGAAAATCTTTGCTACGTCATTTCGCCCGCGCAGAGCGGCACACACGCGAATGGACGGGAGACGTGGGGCGATTCCATGATCGTGGATCCCTGGGGCGTAGTGCTGGATCGTGTCGCGGGCCCCGGGCCGGGGGTTGCAGTCGCCGAAATCGACCGCACTGTCCAGCAAGAGATACGGGCGCGCTTTCCGGCTTTGACGCATCGACGCTTCGACCTGTCTGGCGTGAAGATGCGGACATAGCCATCCAAACATACGGAACTTACGACGTGACGATTACGACCGAATCATTGGACATCGCTCGCAGAACGATTCTCGCCCCTTCAGGGCTCGACGAGGACCGTGTCGCTAACGTGCTAGGCACCGTAATGGGCTACAGCGTCGACTACGCGGATCTGTATTTTCAACTCAGCCGCGATGAGTCGTGGTCGCTCGAAGACGGCATCGTCAAAGATGGAACGCACAGCATCGAGCAAGGTGTGGGCGTGCGTGCGCTGGCCGGGGAGAAGACCGGGTTTGCATACTCGGATGAAATCGTCCTGCCGGCACTGACGGAAGCCTCGCAGGCTGCGCGTGCGATCGCGCGGTCCGGCGCGAATACATCGGTGCAAGCGTGGCGTGCGTCGGCGGGGCACCAGTTGTACATGGCGGCCGATCCGCTGGAGGGGATGAGCGATGCAGCGAAGGTGAAGCTGCTCGAGAAGATCGATGTCGAAGCTCGGCGGATCGATCCTCGTGTGACCCAGGTGATGGCAAGCCTCTCTGCTTCGCATGAGGTAGTGTTGGTGATGGCCAGCGACGGTACCGTCGGCGCCGACGTGCGTCCGCTCGTGCGCATGAATGTGTCTGTGATCGTCGAGCAGCACGGCCGCCGCGAACAAGGTTATTGCGGTAGCGGAGGACGCTACGAATTCACGAAGTTCCTCGAGAATGATCGTTGGAAGGAGTTGGTTGCCGAGGCGGTACGTACGGCCATCATCAATCTCGATGCCGGTCCTGCGCCTGCGGGCACGATGACGGTCGTGCTCGGGCCCGGTTGGCCCGGAATTCTGCTCCACGAAGCAATCGGTCACGGACTCGAAGGCGATTTCAATCGCAAAGGCACGTCGGCATTCTCGGGTCGGATCGGCGAGAAGGTAGCGTCCGAGCAGTGCACCGTTGTCGACGATGGCACGCTTGGCTCGCGTCGCGGTTCATTGAATATCGACGACGAAGGTACTCCCACTCAATGCACCACGCTGATCGAGAATGGCGTGTTGCGCGGCTATCTCCAGGACAAGTTGAATGCGCGCTTGATGGGCGTGAAACCCACCGGCAATGGGCGACGCGAATCGTTTGCCCACATGACGCTGCCGCGTATGACGAACACGTACATGCTTGCAGGCCAGCATGATCCTCAAGAGATTCTTGCTTCGGTGAAGAAGGGGCTGTACTGCAAAAATTTCGGCGCCGGCCAGCTCGACATCACCTCAGGCAAGTTCGTGTTTTCTGCGAGCGAGGCGTATTTGATCGAGGATGGCAAGCTCACTTCCCCTGTTCGTGGCGCGACGTTGATCGGTAACGGGCCGGATGTGCTTCGGCGCGTCTCGATGGTCGGTAACGATTTGAAGTTGGACGAGGGCGTGGGTACTTGCGGCAAGGAAGGGCAGGATGTGCCGGTGGGCGTCGGGCAGCCAACGCTGCGGGTCGATGGGTTGACCGTCGGCGGAACGGCTGCGTAGCCCTTCTCCTGGGATACAACTATGTGGCTCGCACGACCGGTCTACGAATCGCTGCCGTACGCCTATATGGTGATCGGCGTTGTGCTCATCGCCGCGGCGTGGTGGGTCGATGCAAAAGCGCTGCCGAGCGTTTTGATGCTAGCAGGCGGCTTGAGCGTAATCGGCGGCTTGGTGCTGTGGATGCACCGACGCGACTACCGCCAAAAGCAAGCTGAGTACAACAGTCACTCGCTGGACGAGTGACCACGCTCACGGTGCTTGGTTCTCGCGTGCGAGGACCGACAGCTCCGGATCGTCGTCTTCCACATGCGTCGCGGCGTGCATGCGATCTGCTGCCGGCTCATGAAGCAGCGGCACCGCATCATCTTCGCCCTCCTGCAGCGAGGTGCGAGTACGAGCCATGCGCTCGTCGAAAAACATGATTTCGTGCTGGCCGATCTGGATCACATCGCCGTCGTTCAACATGCGCCGGCGTACGCGCTTCGCTCGCACATAAATTCCATTGGTGCTGTTCAAATCCTCCAGCACTGAGGTCTGTGGAGAGCTGACGATCTGTGCGTGATGCCGGCTGATGTACTTGCTGTCGATTTGCAGGTCATTGTCCGGCGTGCGCCCGATGATGAAGCGACCTGCGGTTAGCTCCCGCTCGGCTACCGTCTGACCGTTCACGGCGACCAGGATGCGGCCCAAGATGACTTTGCGATCGCCCTGCACGTCGGTGTTGAACGAGTTGAGCGGGCCCATCGTGCCGATCGCATTCAATGCATGGAGCTTTACGGAGCGTTCGGCGTACTCGGTCCACTGCAGTTCTTCGATGGCAGCTCGAACTTCATCGACCCCGACAGTCTCTTTGTCGCGAGCAAACGCAGCCATCAGCGAGGTATCGCACAGGGTGTTCACGAGGCGCGGAATGCCGCCGGTATAGCGATAGACGAGCGCGAACGTATCGGGCTCGAAAATCTGTCGGCCCTGCGATCCCGCAACTTCCAATCGATGTTGAATGTACGCGGCCGTGTCGTTCTTCGATAGCGGCGTGAGATGGAACCGCAAGCGAATACGCTGAGCGAGCTGGATCAGCATCGGGGAATTGAGCTTGTCATTCAGCTCGGGCTGGCCTGCGAGGATGATGCGCAGGACTTTTTCTTTCGTCGTTTCGACACCCGAGAGCAAGCGAATCTCTTCGAGCACTTTATTCGAGAGGTTTTGCGCTTCGTCGACGATGAGCAGCACCCGTCGGCCGTTCGAATATTGCTCGACCAAAAATTCATTGAGCGTCGCCAATAGTTCAGCCTTCTTCATCTTGAACGGTTGAAAGCCGAACTGAACTAGCACGCTTTGCAGGAATTCGACGGCCGTCACTTGCGTCTGATTGATCTGCGCGACGACGACATCCTTCTCTAATTCTTTGAGGAACGTCTCGATCAAGGTCGTCTTGCCCGATCCGATTTCGCCCGTGATCACGACAAAGCCGTCCGTGAACCAGATCGTCGACTCCATGTACGCTTTGGCGCGTGCATGGTGTTTGGACAGGTACAAGAACTGCGGGTCCGGGGTGAGCCGGAAGGGCAGTTCATGCAACTTGAATAGATCGAGATACATGTCGAGTTTGAGACCTTATAAGCGCTGGTTAAGTCAGAAGCTGCTGCGTCTCGGCTGAAATGCAACCCCTGCGGTTTGCGATGAGGGCAGTCTCGAGTGCTAAGGCGCTCACACGGATAAGCATTGCTACCGGCATTAAACTACGAGCGTCCTTCGCGGACCGATACGAAATCTTCAGTTACGGTCCGCCCGACTCAAGCGAGCACTGGCTCAGCGCGACGCGCTTGAATACCGCAGGAGGCGTACGCACTGGCCAACTATGCCAGGCAAGTTTACGGAACCCCGTCGGCGGATACAAAAAGGCCAGATTAAGACAACAACGCAGCGCGCCGTCGACAGCAGAGAGCCGGTACGGCGCTGGACCTGCGTACGTCGATCTCAATCCACCTTGAGTCTTAACAGTTGCTTCAGAGCTCGGTCCCGCATCGCCGCAGACGCTGCGGTGACCGTGCAGTGACCCAACTTGCGGTTGGGCCTGGGTTCTTTCCCGTAGCTGTGAAAGTGTACGCCCGACATGCGCAGAATGTTCCCGGGCTCCGGGATCGTGCCGATGAAGTTAAGCATCGCAGAGTGACCGACGGGATCGGTACTCCCGAGCGGTAATCCGACAATGGCGCGAATGTGATTTTCGAACTGGCTGGTTTGTGCGCCTTCGATGGTCCAGTGGCCGGAATTGTGGACGCGCGGCGCCATCTCGTTGGCGATGAGCTGACCGCGCTTCACGAAGAACTCAATGGTTAGCACACCGGCGTAGTCGAAGTGCTTCATCACTCGTTTCAGATGCCGCTCTGCTTGGCGCTGTAACGAGGCATTTCGATAAGGTGCGACGGTGTATCGCAGAATCCCCTCGCGATGTGTGTTTGCGGACAAAGGGTAGAACTTGATCTCCCCGCGAGTGCTGCGGACGGCAATCAACGAAACCTCGCGCGAGAAGTCGACGAAACCCTCGTAAATGAGCGGGACTTTCCCAAGTGCATCCCAAGCCGCTTCCAACTCGTCCGCGCGTTTGATGTAGAACTGCCCGCGGCCGTCATAGCCAAGCCGCCGCGTTTTGAGAACGCCAGGAATGCCGATCTCATGAGCGGCAGCCTTGAGATCCTCGAACGAATCGACCGGTGCGAAGGGCGCTGTAGGAATTCCCAATTTGCGGAACAGCGTCTTTTCGAAGAGTCGATCCTGCGAAGTGCCGAGTGCATCGACAGGCGGCCAGAAAGGCTTTTCTTGGGCAATCCCGCGGACTGCATCGACCGGAACGTTCTCGACGTCGAAGGTGATGAGATCCGTCTCCAGCGCTAGTGCTTGCAGGCCCTTAGGATCGTCAAACGCGCCGCGGACGATCTTGCCAACCTGCGCACCCGGCGCATCCGCACTTTGGTCCAAGAAAACGAAGCGCAATCCGAGCGGGTAGCCTGCCAAGGCCAGCATTCGTCCGAGCTGGCCGGCACCGATGATGCCGATCTTCATGCGTGTGCGGTACCGACGCTGGGATCGGGCTGTGCAAGCACCGTAGAGGTTTGATCTGCCCGAAAACGCTCCAGCGCTTGCAGAATCGCGGGGTCGTTATTCGACAGGATAGACGCTGCAAGGAGCGCCGCATTCGTCGCACCTGCGGTGCCGATCGCCAGTGTGCCAACTGGAATGCCTGCCGGCATTTGCACGATCGACAGCAATGAATCCATGCCGTTGAGCGCCTTGGATTGCACCGGAACGCCGAGTACGGGAAGGGTGGTTTTGGCGGCAGTCATGCCCGGAAGGTGAGCGGCGCCGCCCGCGCCCGCAATGATGACCTGGATACCGCGGGATCGTGCCGACGAGGCGTATTCGAACAGCAGGTCCGGGGTCCGATGAGCCGAAACAACGCGTGTTTCGAACGGGATGTGAAGCCGTTCGAGCATCTGCGCTGCAGCCTGTAGGGTCTCCCAGTCGGACTTGGAGCCCATGATGATTCCGACGCGTGGTTGCATAGGGCGCGAATTGTATCAGGCCGTGCTGCGCGGCTCGGTAGTTAGGTGGACTCGCCTGTGCTCTGGGCGCGCTCGAAGAGTTCTTTCAACGCCCGGAACAATTCACGCGAGGCATGCGGCGGAGACTTGAGCTGCTGCTCGCTGCGAGCTTTGTCCACTAGGCTTGTCAGCGACGTCATGTCTGTATTGTCACCCAGCTCAATCTTCAGCTGGTCGAGGGCCTGAGACCCTTCCCGCAGCAGTCGATCGCGCCACGATTCGATGCGGCGGAAGCGTACCGCGGCGACGCGCTCCCGCTCTCGTCTTGCTGCGAGTGCCGCGCGAATCGGCTCAGCGTCGATCTTGCGCATCAGCTTGCCGATGTACTGTTTTTGGCGATAGAGGCCGCCATGCGCCGTGATGCGGCGGGCCAGCATGACTGCATCGCGCAAGACGTCCGGCAGAGGCAAAGCGTCGAGTTCGGCTTGCGACAGCTCGATGAGCGCTTCGCCCAAATCCTGCAACTCGCTGCTTTGGCGCTTGCGTTCGCTCTTACTTGGAGGTTCCAGTTCTTCAGTCATGACAAACGCAACGTTTGAGCGGGGGCGCGCATTGTCACCCAGAGCTGCCATGAGCGCCTACTCGCGTGCGGAATGCATCTTCAACGCTGCTAAGATTCTCTTATGACTACACCCACCTCTGTGCACGCCGCGCCTACGCTCAGTCACTCTCAAGCCGACCTGCAAAATTTAGTTGTCCTGGCTTTGCAGGAAGCGAGGGCACTGGGTGCAACCGATGCGGAAGCGGCGGTGAGCGTCGATACCGGCCTCTCCGTAACCGCACGCTTGGGCGAGGTCGAGACTCTCGAATACCAGCGGGATCGTGGAATGGGGTTGACGATTTATCGCGGCAAACGCAAGGGCACGGCGAGCACCGGCGACTTATCGGCTAAAGCCATTCGCGACACGGTGGCGAAGGCCTTCAGCATTGCAGGCTTCACTGCGGAAGATGAATGCGCCGGTCTACCGAATGCCGATGAATTGGCACGCAACATTCCGGATCTCGCCCTGAGCCATCCGTGGTCGATCGATCCGGACACCGCGCGCGACCAGGCGATTGCATGCGAAGCGGTGGCGCTCGGGCTCGATCCGCGCATCACCAATTCAGAAGGTGCGACGCTTTCAACTCACTACGGCCTGCGAGTGTTCGGCAATTCGCTGGGTTTTATCGGCGGATTCGCCAGTACCGTCCACAGTCTTAGCTGCGTCGTGATCGCGCAGCAGAACGAAGACATGCAACGCGATTACTGGTACAGCTCGGTGCGCGACTGGCGCGACCTCGAAGCGGGAGACAGCATCGGACGCCAAGCTGCGCAACGAGCCCTGCGCAGGCTCAATGCGCGCAAGATGGCGACGACGAATGCACCGGTGCTGTTCGTGCCTGAACTCGCACGCGGTCTAGTAGGCCACTTCCTCGGCGCGATCCGCGGGGGCAGCCAATATCGGCGGTCTTCATTCTTGCTCGATGCTGCCGGTCAAAAGGTGTTTCCGTCATGGATGAAGATCTCAGAGCGCCCACACATTCGCAAAGCACTCGGTAGTGCGCCCTTCGACAGTGAAGGTGTCGCAACGAACGATCGCGAGTTGGTGACGGATGGCGTTCTGCAAGGTTACGTGCTGAGCACCTATTCAGCGCGCAAGCTGGGTTTGAAAACGACAGGCAATGCCGGTGGGGTCCACAATGTCATCGTTGCTCCGGGTAGCGACGGATTCGATGCGTTGCTGAAGAAAATGCATCGAGGCCTCATTGTCACCGAGCTAATGGGACAGGGGGTCAATGGAGTGACCGGCGACTATTCGCGCGGCGCTGCCGGGTTTTGGGTCGAGAACGGCCAGCTCGCGTATCCCGTGCACGAGATCACGATCGCGGGCAACTTGAAGCAGATGTACCAACAAATCGTCGCAGTCGGTAACGACGTAGATCTGCGCGGTAGCGTTCGCACTGGCTCTATTCTGATCGAACAAATGACGATAGCGGGCGAGTAGGGAAACGCTTCTCGTCGAACCGTCAGAGCGATAATCGAAGGAGGGCGCCGTTGAGCCACGCGGCTCAAAAGCGGATTTGACATGGGTCCTACTTCGACTCCGAGCGCTCCACCAGATCGTTCACCGTCTTGCCCTTGAGAGCCTCGCGCAACGCGTGTTCCGCAAGACGTGCGGCAGCGACCGCCGGTGCTACATCGCGTACTCGCCCAAATCGCGGACCGGCAAGATCGTTGCGTACCGCATCGAGCACCTCGGCTAGTTCGATTGCCTGCGGATCGCGGCCAGGCACCCACGTGTCATCATCAGCTAGCAGCAGGAGGTGTTTGCGTTCTAACGCAGTCACCACTGGGCCCACTGCGGCACCGGGAATCTCAAGGTGCTCAGCGAGCTTGTTGATCGTCCAACGATGCTTCGAATCGCGGAAGTCGCAAACGATCAAGTACATGATCGAAAGCGCGACCCGCTCGCGCAAAGACGAATTGAGATGAATTTCGCCGCGGCCCGGTCGCAGGTATTGAGGTTGCTGAACGTAGAACGCGAGCTGCGCGCCAAGTAACAAGATCAGCCAAGACCAATAAAGCCAGATCAGCGCGACGATGACGATCGCGAATCCGGCATAGATCACCATCGTGTTCGAGGAACTCGCGACGAACGAGGTGAAGATCACGCCCGAGGCTGCCCACAGCACGCCCCCGAACAACCCCCCGATCGCGGCTGCGGTGAACCGCACGCGCGTGTTCGGGACGAATCCGTACATGAACGTGAACACCGATGTGACGAGCAGATACGGAGTGAGCTTACCGAGTATCAACAAGATCGAGCCGAAAGGCTGGTAGTGGCCGATCCAACGCATCACCGAGCTGCTGCCGAACGCGGCGATCAACCCCAGCGCTGCGACGATCACGGCAGGCCCGACGATCATCACGCTCAAGTACTCGCTGAAGCGCCGACCGAAGCTGCGCGGCTGTTCCACGCGCCATACGAAGTTGAAGCTTTCTTCGACCTTTTGCACCATCGAGATCGCGCTGTAGATCAAGAAGACCAGGCCGAGGGAGCCCAGCACTCCGCCACGCACGTTATCGACGAAGCCCATCACTTGCGCCGTCAAATCGTAAGCGCGGTCTCCTAGTGGCTGTAGGAAGTTGTAGAGCACGGGTTCCAAGTCACGGTGGAACCCCAAACCTTTCAACACGGAGAATGACAACGCAATGAGAGGCACGATCGAAAGCAGCGTCGTATAGACAAGACTTACGGCCCGCAATGTGAGATCGCCGCGCAATACGTCGCGAAGCAAGGCATATGGGTAGCGCAGGATGTGCGCGGTCCACCAAAGCGGCTTACCCGCGAGGGATTCGGGAGGCTCGAAAAGCCAATGCTCAAGGCGCGTGATGAGCGATGCAATCATGCGAAAGCGAGCCTGACACGGCGGCCCTGGGCGGGCAAGGTGCGCTTGTGTCGGCTCCCGCGGCTGATGAGTCGGCGCTCTGCAATGCCGCCCAGAAAAGCTTCAGGAAAAATCTTCAGTAGGCCGCGTTGTTGGAGTGACTGGCTCAACACTGAGCGTGAAGTAAAACGTCGCCCCGTGATCTGGTTGTGCCTGCGCCCAAATGCGTCCGCCGTGTCGTGCGATGATTCGTTGCACAGTCACCAGGCCGATGCCGGTGCCGGCGAATTGTGCTTCCGTGTGCAGACGCTGAAACGGGACGAACAGCTTCGGTGCATAGGCCATGTCGAACCCGACGCCGTTATCGCGCACGTAGTACACCATTTGCCCTGCCTGGTTCTCAGCGCCAACTTGCACGCGCGCATCGGACGTCTTAGCGGTGTACTTCCACGCGTTGTCGAGCAAATTTTCGAATGCGATGCGCAGCAGTCGCGCATCCGCAGTCGCGACAAGATCAGGCTGAATTTCCAGTCGAATGACGCGATCTGCATTGCGCTCTCGAACTGCGGCTGCGGCTTCGGCAGCAAGCTGGCTCAGATTCGTCGGACGCGGGTTGAATTCGCTGCGGCTCAACCGCGAGAGCTTCAAAAGATCGTCGATGAGCGCCGCCATTTTCTGACCGGCTTCTTGAATGCGATGCAAGTGTTTGCGAGACCCCTCGTCGAGTTGGTCGGCGGCGCTGTCCAGCAATATCTGGCTAAATCCGGAAAGACTGCGCAGAGGCGCACGCAGGTCGTGCGATACGGCATAGGCAAACGACTCGAGCTCTCGATTGGCCGCCTCGAGCTGGCGCGTGCGCTCTGCGACACGCCGCTCCAATTGCTCGTTCATGCTTCGCACTTCGTCACGAGCAACTTGTTCCGCGCGGATGGCGCCTTCGTTTCGCGCTTGGTAGTTGCGCAAGAGTAGATACAGCAGCAGCGCCGATCCGACGACGAACAGCCAGCCCTTCGCCGTTTGAAACTTGAGGACCGTGGCGGAATCCAGGTGCAACCAGAACAGAAATCGGTCCGTTACGAATATCCAGACCAAACCGGCAACCAAGTAGACGACCGCAACTTTTGCCGGCATCCACCGCGTGGTGGGACGTTCGGCAGTCTCGCGCGGTGAGCTATCGACCACGGACTATGCAGCGGTGAGTCGCCGCAGCGCTTCTGCGTATTTCTGCGACGTCTTGTCGATGATCTCGGCCGGCAAGTGCGGCCCCGGCGCCTTCTTGTTCCAGTCCAAGGTTTCGAGATAGTCGCGAACGAACTGCTTGTCGAAGCTGGGTGGGCTCATGCCTGGCTTGTATGTGTCTACAGGCCAAAAACGCGATGAATCGGGCGTGAGTGCTTCATCGATCAACGTGAGGCGGCCGGCTTCGTCGACGCCGAATTCGAACTTGGTGTCGGCAATGATGATGCCGCGTGCGAGCGCATGTGCTGCTGCAAAGGAATACAAAGCCAGGGCCGTCGCACGCACCTGCTCTGCGAGTCCACGGCCAATCAGCGTGACGACTTGGTCGTACGCGATATTCTCATCGTGTGCCCCAAGCTCGGCCTTTGTTGCCGGCGTAAAGAGCGGGGCGGGAAGGCGATCTGCTTGCTTCAACCCCAGCGGCAATTCGATTCCGCACACCATGCCTGTCTGCTGGTAATCGCGCCATCCAGAGCCGATCAGGTAGCCCCGGACCACTGCCTCAATCGGCAATGCCTTGAGGCGGCGCACGACCATTGCGCGGTCGGCGATCCTCGCGCGCTCGGCGTCGTTCGGAACAGCGCGCTCGAGCGGATAGTCGCTCGTGTGATTGGGGACGATATGAGTCGTACGTTGAAACCAGAATTCCGAGATGCTGGTCAGCACGCGTCCTTTGCCTGGAATGGGATCGGGTAACACGACGTCGAAAGCGCTCAGGCGATCGGTAGTGACGATCAGCATGTGTTCAGAATCGACTTCGTAAATGTCGCGGACTTTGCCTTGATGCAGTCGCTTCAAGCTCAACTGCGATTCAAGCATCGGAGGCGACGGGGGCGTGGAGGGCATGCTGAGCTCGACTTCAATGTGACCGCAAATTACTCAGTGGGGCAGCGGCGCACTGTTACCATGGGCGCCGCGATTGTGGCAATGAGTCTAACGAGCTTCAAGGTCGATGTTTTGGCACGGTAAAGCGATTGGCGCACTGATCGGACTATTGTTGACGCGCAGCATTGTCGGCGCGCTCATTGGTGCATTTCTCGGACACTTGTTCGATGTGCAAGCCGAAAGTGCTCGGTTGCAAGGTGCACGCGCTTCTTCGGAGCCACCGCCTTCGGGTGCGAGCGTGCAGGAAGCATTTTTCCGCGCGACCTTTCAGGTGATGGGGCACATCGCAAAAGCGGACGGGCGCGTGTCGGAAGAAGAGATCCGCGCAGCCCGCGCAATCATGAATGAGTTCCGGCTCGGCGAGCGCGAAATCCGCTTTGCGATCGATTTGTTCACACAGGGAAAGGAAAGCGATTTCCCGCTCGAGTCGACGCTGCAGCAGTTGTATCGCGTGAGCCGCAATCGGCCGGACCTGCATCGCATGTTCGTGCAGATACAACTGCAAGCTGCGCTCTGGGCGGGCAATCTCGAGCCGCTCGCCAGACGGATTCTCGGTCGCGTATGTGCGACGTTGGGAATCTCCGCCTACGAGTTGGTGCAAATGGAAGCTGTCCTGCGCATGCAGCAAGCTTCAAGAGAAGCGAGCAGCTCGGCTAGGAGGATCGACAAGGTGGCGGAGGCGTACAAGGTGCTCGGGCTGACGGATGCGGCGAGTAACGCCGAGATCACCAAAGCTTATCGACGCTTGATGAATCAGAATCACCCCGACAAGTTGGTGGCGCGCGGCTTACCCGAATCGATGATGAAAGTCGCGGAGGAGAAGACTCGCCAAATTCGGGCTGCGTATGAAGTGCTGCGCGAAGCTCGCGGCATGAAATGACGCGCATGTTGACGCTGAGTTGATCAGCGCGGACAGTAGTGGCTCCTCAAGCGATCGTCCTCACCTATGGTCAAGCCCTGGATCCTGCCTTCCATCCTCTCTGCGGATTTCGCGCGTCTCGGCGAAGAAGCATCTGCCGTGGTCGCTGCCGGAGCCGATGCCATCCATTTCGACGTGATGGACAACCATTATGTGCCGAATCTCACCATTGGACCGATGGTGTGCAAGGCGCTGCGTGAGTACGGGATCAGCGTTCCTATTGACGTTCATCTGATGGTGAAGCCCGTCGATCGCATCATCCCGGACTTCGCTCAAGCCGGCGCCACGTTTATCAGCGTCCATCCTGAGGCAACTGAGCACCTCGACCGCACGCTGGGACTGATTCGCGAGCACGGCTGTCGAGCGGGATTGGTGTTCAACCCCGCGACGCCGCTCGTGTATCTCAAGCACGTCATCGACAAGGTCGACATGGTGCTGTTGATGTCTGTAAACCCCGGTTTCGGCGGACAGAAATTCATCCCTTCCGTTTTGCCGAAGCTACGCGAAGCGCGGACGTTGATCGATCAAAGCGGACGGGAGATCCGTCTGGAGATCGATGGCGGAGTGAAGGTGGACAACATCGCGGAGATCGCGCGCGCCGGCGCAGACACATTCGTAGCCGGATCTGCGATTTTCGGTTCGAAGAACTATCGGGAAACGATCGCGACGATGCGGGACCGTATCGAGACTGCGAACACCAAAGCGACCTGAGCGCTCGCAAGCCACTGCATCGGGCGATGCAGTGGCACACTTATCTATTCTCTATTCTTCGTCTTCGTCGTCGAAATCATCATCATCGTCATCTTCGTCATCTTCGACGTGACGACCGCCGGCACCTTGCGGAGCAGCTCGTCCGGCCGCGGCAGCTAATGGCGGCTTGGTCTTCATCTTCGGCCGAGCACCAAACACGACGATGGTCTTGCCGGTCGCCCGCAGTAAGCCCTGATCTTCGAGGACCTTGAGCACGCGACCCGCCATTTCACGAGAGCAACCGACAAGTCGCGAAAGCTCCTGACGGCTCACTTTGATTTGCATGCCTTCGGGGTGGGTCATGGCGTCCGGTTCGCTGCACAGATCCATGATCGCGTGCGCGACACGCCCGGTGACATCCACAAACGCGAGATCGCCTAACTTGCGATTGGTGCGATCGAGGCGTGTGGCAAGCTGAGTTGCGAGTTCGAATACCAGTCCTGGGCTTTCGGCAGCGAGTTGGCGGAAGCGGGGATAGGTCATTTCAGCCAGTTCGCATTGCTGGCGCGTTCTCACCCATGCGCTGCGCGTGGGTTGTTCGTAGAACAGGCCCATTTCACCGAAGAACTGTCCCTTGTTGAGGTAGGCAAGCACCATTTCGTTGCCTTCCTCGTCTTCGATCATCACTTCGACTGAACCGCTGACGATGTAATACAGGACATCCGGCAGATCGCCTGCGTGGATGACAACCGTTTTGGAGGGCACGGTGCGGATGCGGCAATAACTCAGGAATCGGTTGATTGCCGGAATGTCGCTCAGTGGCCTTGCGCCTTCTTCCATACTCACCCCTGACTGGTGTTCTGCATTGTTGACTAAACGGCGAAGACCCTATCGCTTGGTCTGGCTGCGTATCGATCGCGATTCGATCATGCGAACGACAACCGCAACTCGCTCAACCAACCTTCTGAGGCCTCGCGCGCCTTTTAATACACTCTGCGCTAAAACCGCAAGCGTTCAAGCAATTACATCATCACAACCAGAACGCCGTTCGAGTCATGATGCGTCCGGTGAGCTTCATCAGCGCGCGCGCTGGGGCGGGCAAATCGGCGCCTCCTGCGCTCTTAGCGGCTGCGCCGTGACGCTCTTCGTCCGCGCTCATCTGTTCGAGAATCGCTCGCGTGCGGCGGTCCTCGACCGGCAATCTCTGCAGATGCGACTGCAGATGCTGGACGACTTGTCGTTCGGTTTCTGCAACGAAACCCAGCGAAGTGCGATCCCCAGCCAAACCGGCCAGTGCGCCAATCGCGAAAGATCCGGCATACCAGAGCGGATCAAGCACGCTGCGCCGGCCTCCCAACTCATCGATGCGGGCCGCGCACCAGGCCAGATGATCCGATTCCTCGCGACCTGCTTCCATCAGCGATTCCCTGGTCACGTCGGACTTCGCCACGAATGCCTGCCCTTGGTAGAGGGCCTGGGCGGCGATCTCGCCTGAATGATTTACTCGCATCAAAGCCGCCACTTCCTGGTGATGTTCGGCTGGCAGGGAATCCGGGATCGGCAATGCCGGGGAGGGGCGAGCGGAGTCGTAGACTCCCGCCAAGACCCGGAGTGCCCGTTCGACTGGGGCGAGAAGGCGGTCGATGGGAGAGAGCTGTCGGTCGTTCGAATTGGGTACGGACACGGAATTTCCCGGATGCTGGTCGCCTACATTATATATGTGCCTGCCGGACCGCTCCTGGGCAGCTCCGGGGTTAAGCAAACGGCGGTTTGCATTGACAAAGTCCCTCCTTTAGACTTGCCGGCCTTTTAGCCCCCCGGCAAGAGATTTTCCCGGAGAATTCAATGAGAACCGTCTTCGCCAATACGGCCACGGTGCGCCGCGATTGGTACGTGGTGGACGCCACGGACCAAACCCTGGGTCGTTTGGCCTCCAAAGTTGCTATGCGTTTGCGCGGCAAGCACAAGGCCGCATACACGCCCAATGTGGATACCGGCGATCACATCGTGATCGTCAACGCGAGAAAGGTCCGCGTAACGGGCCGAAAGCTCACCGACAAGTTCTACCACCACCACACTGGCTATCTCGGCAACTTGAAGACGACCAGCTTGGAAAAGCTGCTCGACCAACACCCCGAGCGCGCCATCGAATTCGCAGTGAAGGGCATGCTTCCGAAGAACCCGCTGGGCCGGAAGATGTTCAAGAAACTCCATGTGTTCGCCGGTGCTGAGCATCCGCACAGCGCACAGCAGCCGAAAGCGCTGCAGATCTAAGCGAACTTTTACAACGCAACCAGGCAATCGAAAATGCCCACTTCAGCTAATTACGGAACCGGACGCCGCAAGACCTCGACCGCTCGCGTGTACATTCGTCCGGGCAGCGGCAACATCACTGTCAATGACCGTACGCTCGACGAATTCTTCGGTCGCAAGACGGCGCGCATGATCGTGCGTCAACCGCTCGAACTGGTGAGCATGGAAGGCAAGTTCGACGTAAGCGTCACCGTGCACGGCGGCGGCATCACAGGTCAAGCCGGTGCAATTCGCCACGGCCTCACTCGTGCGTTGATCGAATACGATGAAACGCTTCGCAAACCTCTGCGCGATGCCGGTTACGTGACTCGCGATGCTCGCGAAGTCGAGCGTAAGAAGGTCGGCTTCCGCAAGGCACGTCGCGGAACTCAGTTCTCGAAGCGCTAAGCGCACACGGGGTTGGCGGCGGACCGTTGACAGGCAACGGTCCGAAACAGATTCTCTGCAAGCTGTTCACCGCCAACCGCCAACCGCGATCAGACTTGGGGGATCGTCTAGCGGTAGGACTACGGACTCTGACTCCGTCAACCTAGGTTCGAATCCTAGTCCCCCAGCCAAACGCAAAAAGGCCCGGTTCCTCCGGGCCTTTTTCGTTTGGCCAGTCCGACTAGGATTGAGAACCTAGGGATCCTAGGTTCGATTAAATTCGATCGGACTCGAATTTGAACATCACTGCTCGTGAAGCGATGCAGTGATGGCCCCAGCGGGGCGGAGTGCAGGGATGCACGAAGTAATCCTAGTCCCCCAGCCGCATATCAATAATTGGGAGAGGGCCCGATTTATCGGGCCCTTTTCATTTTGGCTTCAGGACTAGGAGTTTGAGAACCTAGGGCACCTAGCGTTCGACAAAATTGCCTGGAGCAATTTTGAACATCGCACGATCTCGCTTAGAAGAGATCGTGCGGTGGCCCCAGTGGGGCGGAGCACATGGATGTGCGGAGTAATCCTAGTCCCCCAGAAACGAGAATCGGGCCGCTTATGCGGGCCTTTTTGTTTTGGCCCCGGGGCTAGGACGCGAACCTGACGTATCCCCACAAATTTCACGATTGGGATAGAAATCTAAGCAGCCACACGGGTATGGCTTTGCAGCTGAGATTGGGCGGAGGTGGATGGCCGCGTCGTACGCTTTCCCAACCGATGCGCACGAGGGAATAACGTGGACGATCTCGATGAACTCGAACCGCACAGTGCAGGATGCGATCGTTCAGGCTTTGAGCGCAGCCCTGGACCCAGGAGATGAAAGTGGCGAGCGCATGAAGTAGCAGAAGCACCGCGATGCGTTTTGGTTGACGCGTGAGACTGTGCTCGAACGCGCATCCAAACCGATCGCACTTCAAGTCACGAAAGCTCTGCT
>JAEWBG010000037.1 GCA_023391335.1 Pseudomonadota bacterium
GGCGTGAGGCGTGAGGCGTGAGGCGTGAAGCGTGAGGCAGAAACCGCGCTGCCAACCGTCAACGGTCAACGGTCAACTGACAACCGTGAAACCTCGTTCGATCACCTCGCCCTCGATGGGAGAGGTCGGATAAAGTCCGGGAGAGGGTGGATTCGAAATTCGAACCGTCTTTACCGCCAACTCTCAACTGTCAACCGAGAACCGAGGGATGGCGAGCGCTCTCGCGCAGGCGAGCCTTCGGCAGGCGAGCCGCGCGGAACGCAAGAGCGCGGCAAGCAAGCTGACTTGCGTCAGCAGGCCAGAATGGGTTTTCTTGCCAACGGACAATTGCGAACGGTGCCAGGCATGGGATCGCGGGTCGTGATCGATGGATCGGTCCGATTCCAGGTCTTACACTTCACACCGGGCAGCACACAGATCAAATCCGTTCCGTGCTGCCAACAGTCAACGGTCAACCGACAACCGACATACGAACTTTCCCTCTTCAGTGCGCATTCAGCACTGGAAACGCACTGTACGCCCGCCCGCATGGTGCGGCACGTTGGAGGAATGATGAAGCGCAGTGTCATTTTTGCAGCGGTCGCGCTGCTTGCGAGCACGGGATCCGCAGTGGCGGCAGACCAAGGCGAGTTCCGCTTAGGACCACGCGGCGGTCCCGGTGAGATTCGTATTCAGCCCGGAACTGTGCTCGGCAATGACGTCACCGATGAGCTGGTTTCAGAAAAAAGTTTCGGATTGGGCGCCACGCTTGAATATCACGCCCCGTTCGGCTTGGTGATCGAAGCCGGGTTGTTCGGTACCGGCACGACCGATTGGTTCGACGATACGGACTATCAATTCAACGAGTATTTCGGCTCGGTCGGCTATGAAATCCCGCTGGGACATGGCTTCACGATCACGCCACGTGTGGGCCGCACTCGCTGGACCTTAGAGGCCGACAATAATTGGTTCTTCGACGACAACGAAGACAATCACCCAAAGACGCGCGGTTACGAGAACTACTGGGAAGTCTCCGCGATGAAACGCATCAGCGAGCGCTTCTCGCTTGGCATTTCGCACAAAGAGAACGACTACGAGTTCGGACGAATTCGCTCGACGGTGTTTACGGCGATGTGGACGTTGTGATGCTCGTGATGGGGTGATGAAGTGATGAGGTGAACGAAAGTCGAGTAGAGGTGAGCCTGACTCATATCGAACAGGCATCTTGGTGTGGATATTGATACGCTGGCTCGTCAGATGCGCAGCCTCGATCTCGAACCGATTCTGCGCCGTTCACGCGCTCCGCGCTTTCACTCATCACGTTATCACCAGCTCCGTGACTCTGCTGTCCGATCTCCTCTCCACACTGCCGCAACAGGGTCGCCTCGAATGGATCGGAGTGCGGCCAGCGCGTCGTGAGCAGGTTCAGCACACAACGATCGCCCAGGTAAAGATCGGTTCGGGTCTGGTGGGCGATCGTTATCGCGGGAACGCCGACAGCAAGCGGCAGGTCACGCTGATCCAGGCTGAGCACTTGGATGTCATTGCAAAGCTCCTTGGCCGGTCATCTGTAGATCCCGCCCTTCTGCGGCGCAATCTGGTGATCTCCGGAATAAACCTGCTTGCGCTACAGCGCTCTCACTTCTCGATCGGTGAATTGCAGCTCGAAGGCACAGGGCAGTGTCATCCCTGCTCGCGAATGGAAGAAGTGCTGGGAGAAGGCGGATACAACGCGATGCGTGGGCACGGCGGCATCACTGCTCGCGTTCTGACCGAAGCCACGATCCGAGTCGGGGATGTCGTTAGGCTCGTTGCAGCAGGCGGTCTTGCGAGCGGCGAGCGCTAGGCCGCGCCTCCTCGGTCGGAAGAAGACGCCACACAAAGAGCACAAAGGGCGGCGAACACAGAGGAAGTTGCGCTATGTGAGGTTCTTTTCGTCAGGGACTCGAGCCCGAAACCCCGGCCAGTAACCTGCGCCTTCAGTTGTTCCATACGTTCTTTGTGTTGCGTCCAAACCCCCCGAGTGAAATCTTCTCCGAAGTGAGGCCGCAACCCGACTTTCGGCAAGCAAGCCACTGGCGGGCAAGCGCTACGCGCAGGCCAGAAGGCGGACATGCCCATCTCGGGGCACTTGGACTGTGAGTGAGATGCTTCCTGTCCGATCCGAGCGCGAAGCTCTAACACGAGCAACGCTCGCTCTCACTTACTCACTGTTTATGCGCGCTCTGTGTTGCGTCCGCCCCTCCGTGTTCCCAGTGGAATTCTTGCTCTTCTAAGTTCTAACTGCGCTTCCGCTCGATGTGATCGATCACCTCTTGCACCACCTGCTCGAGCGGGCGCGACACATCGACAGTGAGCGCGGTGCTCGGCATTTGCAGCGCTGCAAGTTGTGAATTCAACATGCCGGCTTTCATGTAGTGCTTCGGACGCTTGCTCAAGCGCTCTTGGATCAAGCACGGATCGGCGGTCAGCAGGATGAAATCGACCTCGTCGTTCATCCGTTCGCGAATGCGCTGGCGCACGAATCGCGAAAGCGCCGAACAGGCGACGATTGCATCGCGATCCGGTTCAGCTCGATGGTTCACGCCTTCCGCAAGGGCGTCGATCCAGGGGATTCGATCCGTGTCCGTCAGCGGAATGCCGGAGGACATCTTGTCGATGTTCGCTTGCGGATGGAAATTATCGCCCTCGAAAAAGGGCAGGCGGAGCCGTTGCGAGACTTCGGTACCGACGGTGGTTTTGCCGGCGCCCGAAACGCCCATGATCACGTATACAGTCATGGGCGGCGATTGTAACGATGCGGGGTCTTAAGTTGCGAGCGGAACGCTCGTTTGTAGCCAGCGAGTCAGCGCGTTGCCATCCATCGCACCGGATTGGCGCGCGATTTCGCGGCCGCCCTTGAACACAATCAGTGTCGGAATGCCGCGAATTTGAAATCGGGCCGAAAGCTGCGGCTCATCATCTGAATTGACCTTGGCGAATCTAGCCTGCTGCTCGAGCCGTGCAGCGACACGTTCGTAGTGAGGTTCCATCATCCGGCATGGTCCGCACCACGGTGCCCAAAAGTCCACGACCAGCGGCAGATCGTTGCGGGAGACATGCTGGTCGAACGCGGCTGTCGTGAGCGTGAGCGGTTTGCCCGAGAACAGCGGCGAATGGCACTTCGCACACTTAGGAGACTGCTGCAGTCGATCCGCAGGCACTCGGACGACCGAGTTGCACTGACCGCAAACGATGTGAACGGCATCTGTCATGCCGCGAAGATGAGGATCCTTGCCGGGAAAACAAGAGGGCAGGCCAGCGGCCTGCCCTCGCTCGACGTTACTTCCGCTTCTTTGTGGAGGTCTTGTTCAGCTCGTGGTCGGCCGCGAGCACCAGTAGCAAGTAGTCCGTCGTGCCGCGTCCCAGCACGTACTCGCCCTGCTGCCAGAAGTATGGCCAAACCTTGAGTTCCGGGAAATCCGGGCGGATCAATGCCGTGCCCGATGCAATTCCGCCAGGGATGTACGACCAATCCGCACGATTGAATCCATAGGCGGTCGTCATCGAATTCGCACCGACGCCCGACACAAACGATGCGTTGTTCGAGCCCGGATGCACGCCGAACACGAAACTTAGCGCCTGTAGCGCATACGTGCGCGGGAACAGATCGGGGAACGCGAGGTTCAACATCCACTGATCGACGCCGAGTTCCTGAATCGTCCAGCCCGCACCCCAGACATCCGGCTTGTACGGCACGCCGTATGGTGTTTGCTTTGCGAGTTCATCGACCTTGACGCGATAGGCCTTGACGGCATCACGCAGCGTCTTGGTGTACTTCGCATTCTTCACCAGCGGCAGCGTCCGGCCGACAATCCAGCCGATGCGATCGATGTGATCGGCGATGCCTTGTTGGTTGTCGATGAGGAACTGCGCGTACTTGCGGTCGTTCGTAGCAATCAACAGTTCCGCCGCTGCACCGACTCGCATGAGCGGATCCTTCGGCGTCGCGCGGTCATAGAGTTGCTCGGCTGCTTCCAACGCTTCGCGACTCAATTCGTCGTTGTACCCGCGCAGTGCGCGCGCGCCGGCAGCGAGCGATGCCGAGACCTGCAACTCGCGGGGCGGATTGTTTTCGGTGAAGACCCAACGATCGTCGGGCGACCCCGGCACTCCCACCGGCGGTGCAGTCTTCTCATCCTGCTTCGCGGGATCGAACACCTTGTTGTCGGTGACACTCGCGCCTTCGCCGAGGTGCACGTACTGACGCAGCGTGGGTTCAATGATGCCGCGATAGAGCCGGCCCATCGAGCGATAGCCGCCGACCACCGTCAGCATGCCGTGTTCGATCTGCTGCAAGATGTCCGGCTTGCCGTCGGGCTGGTGGATCTCGGTGACGAGATTCTTCTCGTCGATCGATGTGTTGTCATAGTCGACGTGGAACAGTTCCCACGCGAGCGCCAGGCCGTGAATCGTCTCCGCTTGCGATTCGACCCGCAGATCCCAATCGCCCGCATCGTGCCAACCGCCGCGATTCAGACCAGGCACAGGCTCGCCGGGTTGGAACTTCGTCAGCGTGGAAGGGCCCTGCAAATAGCCGTCGAAGTGATTGTGATTCACGGGCGACATGCGTGCGTCGTCCAGATGGCAGGCGTCATGCCATACGCGATATTTCTCGTTCACGCGCATGTGGCACATCTGCACCGGCAAGAAGTATTCGAGTGTCGGCTGCCAAACGCTGCGTTGAAACACATCGGCACTGATGCGAAATGGTTGCGATTCCAGATCGCCATAGCGTGCGATATAGAGGCCTGGCTCTTTGACGTTCGAAAAATCCAGCCGCACATACTGATAGCGCAAGAAACGGCCCCATTCCTCAGGCTTGCTGTCGAGCACGGTCTCGCGAACGCCGCCATCGCCAAGTCGTTCCAAGACGATGTTGTGGCGTTTGGTGTCGCGCGTATCGAGTTCGACGACGACTTGCTTCGGTTGTGCTGGGTGATAACCGATTTGCGAAACTTGAATCACCGGTTTGCGCATCCAGCCGGGCACTGCGTGCGGAGTAATGCGCCATTCGATTGCGGATGTCGTCGCGCCTTTCGGAACCAGGGAACGCACGACGAACCAGCCATTGTTGTGATTCCCGCGGCCGTCATGCAGTTCGAGTTCGCCGCCTTTGACGGCTTCGATAGTGAGATGCTGCAAGTCCGTTTCCGGCGCAATCTCTAAGCGCGGACCGTGAGCAAGCGCTGCGAGTTCGTATTGGCCGGATGCGTCAGTGCTGCCTGGCCCGCTGGGTTGCCGCGGAAACACTGCTTGCGTTTCGCCAAGCTGGAAGGACTTACCGAACAGCAAACCCGGAAACAACTCCAAGTTGAAACCCACCTTGCCGATCCATGCGTCCGGCAGCGGCTGATCCAAATCGACGGTAAGGATGATTGCGTTGCCGTCCGGCCGCGCATGCATGCTGTATCCGAAATTCAGGTCCGGATACTCGATCGGATTGAACCCTTTGCGATTGCGCGCGGGATCAGGATACGCGAGATGCACATCGATCCGATTGGCGTCGTGATCGACCTTGCGATCGCCTGGTTTTGGAATCGGCGACCACTGCCCCGGAGCAGGCTCTAACCGCACATCGCCGTTCGATGCGACTCGCTCATCATGCATGATGATGCTCAAGCCACCTTGATGACCTTCCGGATAATAGTCTTGCCCGAGCATCACACTGACGCCCGGTTTTTCGAAATATCCTTGATCGTTGAGTTGATAGGAATCGTCAGCCGCAGCGATGCCGAGTGGCGCCGCGCAAATCAATAACGCGCAGAGTGATCGCATTTTGCTCGCTCATGGAAAGAATCGTCCCCCGACGAATCGTACCTGGAAGGGACTGCGCAATGTGGGAAGAAGTTCAAAGCCGAAGACGGTGTGAGGACGTGATGCAGTGAACGCGCAAAGCGCGTGAACGTGGCGTGAAACTGCTTACGTCAAGTTCACTGCCTCATTGTGAAGTGGATGTCAGCAGACGATGGGTGGTGAGGTAACGCAGCGCGCGCAGGGCGGGGAAAACGCGCGCAGACCTCGCAGCGTGCACCCTTCACGCGCCTTGCGCTTTCACCTCATCACCTCATCACCGGGCCTCCCATAAAAAAGACCCCATCCTCCACAGGAGAACGGGGCCTTCGACTCAATGCGCGCGATACGTTGGCGGCGAGCACCAAGGTTCTTTCGAACGGCTATGCGCCGCCCATCGTTCCGCCAGCTTGCGGTTGAGCTTGCGCTCCGGTGCGCTGACCATCGCCGCCTTTACCCGAACTCAACGATGCACGCAGGCTCTGATATTGCTCCTGGCCTACTTGCCTAGCTTTCTCGACGGTTCGATCGCGCAAATCGCCCAAGGTGCGATTCTCGTATTCGGTGGTCGGCAGCGCTGCGCCGATAGCGGCGCCAACGGCGACTGCAATCGCGCCGACCACTAGAGGTTGTTCCTGCACGAAGTTTTGGACTTGAGCTTGTGCTTGCCGGGCACGCTCGCGAGTCGCATCGCGGGCGGTGCGCCACGATTCAGAGGCTCGATTGCGCGTGGATTCCGTCGCTGAGTACGCGCGATCGCGCACGGTCTGAGTCGCGGACGCCGCACGATCGCGGACCGAACTTGCCGTGTCTTGCAACTTCGAGCCCAGACGTGAGTTGCCGAGCCGCTGCCGGATCCGCGAGGGTCCGCTGGAGTCGGAACGCATTGCTGACGCGATAAGCCAAGCGGCCCCGGTGAGCGTCAACAGCACCGGTATGGGATTTCTCTTCACGGTATCTCCTACTGTTCTTACGAGATCTGGACCTCGCTCGCGCAACATTCCCAGCGATCGATCGAGCAATTGCTCGGGCGAGAACTTGCGTTCGAGCGCGCTCAACGTCCGATCCATGTCGGCGCGAATCGCCTCAGCCTCGCGCTCCAGATCGGCAGGGTCTTGCGCACTGTCGTTGCGATCATCGATGGTGCTGCTCATTAAGTTCTCCTCGCGATCACTTCCGCGTCGCGCCGCAGCGAGTCCTGCGTGCGATCCATGCTCAACGCGGAGGGTTCAAGTTTCTTCTTGCCTGCTTGTAGAAGGATCAGTCCGACGACTGCGAGCACGATGCCTACGATGAGGGCCGCGGCCCAAGGCGCGATCACCTCGGCCAGTGCCAGAATCGCGGCAGCGGTAAGCGACAGCAATCCTGCGATGAGTACCGCAGCGCCAGTGGCCATGCTGCCGACCGCAAGCTTGATCGTGTTGACGGTTTCGCGGAACTCCGATTTGGCCAGAGCAACCTCGTTACGCAACAGCGCAGTCGCATCGCTCATCAGCCGGCTCAGCAGTCCGGTCGCGGATTCTTGATCCGATGGCGCGCCACGCGCGCCTACATTGCCGTTCATCATGGCAACCCTCCATTCGACTTAGACGCTTGCGCTTGACGTGTCGAAGCGGCAGAGCGAGTCGCCTCGATGTCGATCGTGTCTTGCTCGGAGAAACCGGGCCCCGTGCTTCCGGTTGAACCTGTTGAATAGGTTCCGGCGCTGGCTTGATCTGAATACGCCGAGCCCGTTAAATCTCCTGCGTAGGTCTCTGTGCCGTACTCCCAATCTTCGGCGCTATGCACGTTGGACGCGGACGCCTTTAAGAATCGCGACACCACCACACCTAGTGCAACACCGCCAAGAATGAAGAGCCCAGGATTGCGCCGAGCCAAATCGCGGGTGTCTTCGATCAATTCCTCGATGCTCGCTTCCCGCAACCGCGTCGCCAGTGCGTTCACTCGGTCCGCAGCTTGATTGGCATAGTTCGCAAGCCGCGGTTGACCGTCTCCCAATTCCGATCCAGCGCGTCCGATGACACTCGCGACCTGTTCGATCTGATCCGCCGCACTGCGTTTCGTCGTTTCGATGCGCTGCTTGCCATCTTCCTTGATGCGTTCGGTGACGCCGCTCTTGCGGCCGCTCGAGGTGGATTCGAATTCGCTTGCCATGGAGTTGCTCCTTTCGTTGCAGTGCTCGTGCGCACAGTGCCAAGTGGATCAAGACGCAGAGATTCGATCTGCTGAGGTTCACACAACGAAAGTCGCGCTTAGAAAGTTGCACGCGTGTACGCATCATGCGCGCATCGATGTGGACGCATCCGCGAATGCTCTTGACGGCATCGCCGTGCCACGTAATAACTGCACCTGCGGCGCGCCGTCGTACTAAAAATGATGAGCCTGAGTGCTCAAATAGGTGCTTAAGAGATGAGCTGGCCTGAATCGATCGTGTTGAGCGGCAAATACGCAACGCTCGAGCCTTTGCGGCGCGAGCACCGAGGGGATTTGGAGGAGGCGACGCGTGACGGCGAGTTGTGGAAGCTGTGGTACACGTCGGTCCCGTCGCCAAACGAGATGGAGGCGGAGATCGAGCGCCGATTGGCGTTGCAGCGCAAGGGATCCATGCTGCCGTTTGCCATTCTCGAGACCTCGTCGGGCCGAGCGGTGGGCATGACCACCTATATGAACATTGAAGCCGAGCATCGGCGCCTCGAAATCGGCTCGACGTGGTACCGCGCGCAAGTGCAACGCACCGCGCTGAACACCGAATGCAAATTGTTGTTGCTCGCGCATGCGTTTGAGGCGCTCGACTGCATCGCGGTAGAGTTCCGCACGAGCTTCTTCAATCATCAAAGCCGCAAGGCGATAGAGCGGCTTGGGGCCAAGCTCGATGGCGTGCTCAGGAGTCACCGCCTCATGAAGGATGGATCGCTACGGGATACTTGCGTGTACAGCATCATTCGATGCGAGTGGCCGGCGGTTAAAACCCATCTGCAGTTCCAGCTCGATAAGCCGCGGCGATAGAGATCACAATTCCGCAACAGTCACAAATCGCCACGGTCGTGCTGCTTTTCTTCCAGTGCGTCGAGAATTTGCTCCGGGGCGACGTCGCGTTGCAGCTCTCGAAGCTCTTCGTCATCGGGCAGCGGGAGTCCGGAATGCTCCGCGAGCCGGCGCATCAGAGTCAGCAAGCGGGTGAGCTCGTGCTCTGTTAGCAAGCTGATCTGCAGATCGAGTTCCGCGCGTCGATCCGCCTCCGCCTGCATTCGGTTCTGTGTGATGAGCACGAACGCCGTGACGAAGATCGCTTCGACCGATGCAATCGTTGCAAGCAGCACGAACGTAGGATCGAACTTCGGTAGGGATGTGACTCCCACGTTGATCAACACCCATGAGATGACGGCTACAAGGTGTAGATAAACGAAGGCGAGGCTGCCCGCAAATCTCGTGACCGCCACCGCCACTCGTTCTCTTACTGGACGTCGTTCGTTCTGGCGCCGTTGTCTTTCCAACAGGGCTTCAATGTTGCGGGCGACGATTTGCGTGATCGGTGTGTTGTTGCTCATGGGGGCCAATGCATGAGCGAACCGATGAGTTGCCGCGCACTGCCGGACAACTGCGGCCTGCCTGTCGGCTCGATGAGCACGCGCCTCCGGCGCGATATCCGATGCGGCAAAAAGGTCGTTTGGGTTTTTCGTGTAAATGAAAAAATGCGCGACGCCATTTGCGATCCTGACGCGTTACGAGCACGTCGATATCCCATGAAGGAGGCTCCAATGCGTACTCGATCTCTAATTCTCCGTCAGGCCTGTTCGGCCATCTTACTTGCGGGCGCGCTGGTTGCAGGCTCCGCGGGTGCTCAATCGACCACTTCGCAGGTCGGTAATCCGAAGGCGAATACGACATCTCCCACTCCGTCTTCATCTTCGTCCTCGTCGAGTACAGGCTCGCGTTCCGAGGGCATGTCGGACTCGAGCAGCACGTATCCGAGCGACACAAACGACAGCGGCACCAGCACCTCGAGCAGAACCCGCAACTCCACGGGCGCAGCGGCGTCGGGCAAAACCAACCGCGGCTCGAGCTCATCGGATTGGAATTCCGGTAACAGCAGCTCCGACAGCTCTATGAACGGTTCCACTCATAGCGGTTCGATGCACAACGACAGTACGTCGAGTTCTGCCACGAGCACCGATTCGGATACAGGATCGACTATGGATTCCCGTACGCGGACGCGCGTAAGTCAGCGCACACCGTACGATCGGGATAGCTCGGATACGGAGCACTCGCGCTCACAGTCCGATAGTCAAGGAGCCAATGGGACTCAGCCCTCGACGACGAACCCTAGTGTTCGTGGAGGGAAGAACGATTCGTGGTCGCGAGGCCAGATTTCCGATCGTGAACCGACTGCGACCGGGAGCGGCGATGGAGACACTAGCCCTGTGAAACCGGATGCGGGAACTCATCCGACCGAGTCGTCGGCATCGGGCGCGAACGATCGTAATCACGACGGCGTCTCGTCTGAGAGTTCATCCGATAGCCAGTCTTCCGATTCGGACTCGGATGGATCTTATCGGTGAACGAGCTGTGCGATCCTAGTGAGCGCCGCCTTCGGGCGGCGCTTTCGTTTGTAGGGTTGTAACGAACGCGCCCTTTGTAGAGTCCACTGTCAAAAAGAACTGCTTCTAGTTACCTCTCCCGCATCGCTACTGCGTTCACGGCGCAATTACGCCATTTGCTGCCTACACTGATTTGGCATGCGCATTGCAGCCGCATGAGTTCAGTGACGATTGCGCGCTACTTGCATCGGCTCGATGCCGGTTCGAAGTCAGATCTGCGCGCGGAGCGCATTCCTGTCGTAGGAGAGGCCGTGGAACAGCAACTCATGGCGGACGATCCGATGCACGAAGAGATGCGGGCGTGCATGGAGGATTGCGAGTATTGCCATCGTGTCTGCCTGCACATGGCGATGACCCACTGTCTGGAGCAAGGCGGACAACACACCGAACCGTTGCACTTCCGCCTCATGCTTGGCTGCGCCGAAGTGTGCAGTACGACCGCAAATGCCTTGCTGTCCGGCTTCGAGATGCACGCACAGCTGTGCGCCGCGAGTGCGGAGATTTGTCGTGCGTGTGCTGCAAGCTGCGAACAGATCGGCGAAGACATGCGCGAATGCGTCGATGCTTGTATTCGCTGCGCTGAAAGTTGCGAACAGCTATTCGACTTCGAGGGCGAACATCAACACGCATCCCACGCTCACTCGTCTGGCGACGTACGCGATTAGGGCAGAGAAGCGGATCGGATAAACGAAGGACGACATTGTCGTCAGGTGGGCCTTCGGCAGGAAGGACGCGATGCGTCAGGAAGGACTAGCGTCAGGTCAGAACGAATCGAAAGGCGGATCGCTTCGCGATGGGGAAGGACTGACGTCGGGTCGGAACGAAAGAGGCAAGCCGACTTCGTCGGCAAGGAAGCCTAACGGCAAGCGAGCCACTGGCAGGCAAGCGCTTCGCGCAGGCCAGAATCGAAAAAGGAGAAACTCTGGACCCTTCGCGTCGGGAAGGACGACGTCAGGTCGGAACGAAAGAGGCAAGCCGACTTCGTCGGCAAGGAAGCCTAACGGCAAGCGAGCCACTGGCAGGCAAGCGCTTCGCGCAGGCCAGAAATCCGACCGTGGCGGAAGCGCCCAATTACTCCGTCATCCCCACACAGGTCCACGCAGGTGGGGATCCATCTGAGTTCCAAAAACTCGGCCAATGCCGGCATGAATCCAAAGAGCTGCTAGCGTGCGGATGGGCTCCCACCTTCGTGGGAATGACGAACTCACCAGACACTTCACGTGAATAGTCGACGATGCAGTCGTCTGCCGCATCTCCTTCTGTCCTGCCGTGAGGCCATCGTGATCCGAGAGGATCCTTCCTGCCGCAGGCCTACCTGACGACGCAGTCGTCCGTCCGTCATTAACAGCGATGGCGACTGCCGTTGTCCTCAATCGAATTACACGCGCTTCAAATCGCCGAAGCGTGCTTGCCGCACGACCACGATCCACTTCACACATTCCACATCGCCGCTACGCATTCAGCCGCCGCCGTAATGGTTAAGCGTTGAAGCGCTCACTTTCTTCTAGCCGAGTTCTGCTTAAAGTGAGCTCACTACAACAGCGGGTGCCCTCACACCAATATGAAAGAGCGGCGGGGAGTCAGGGATGGCGGCGTACTCTACTTTATATAAAGAGCTCTGGGATCTGACGCGCCGCCCCCCGCACAAACAGGTGGCCCCCCTGCACCAACAAGTACCCGC
>JAEWBG010000056.1 GCA_023391335.1 Pseudomonadota bacterium
TTGCACCACAGGTCTTGATGCTCCTGCGCGCTCAACTTACGCCATGCTCTTCTGCTCATGCTTCACCCTCCAGCTCTATCGCTTAAGATGGGTGTTGCACTGACCCCTTTAAACCGCCACACAAAGAACACAAAAACGGAACACAAAGAGCAAAAAAGAATGCACGGCTAAGAACGACTTCGTCTTTGTCCGCCGTACTGCTTCAGCTCAAAGCCTTGGTCTTCTTTGTACTCCTTGTCTATCTTTGTGTTCCTTGTGTTCCGTCCGGCTCTTCTCTCGGAAGCTACTGCAGATCGCCCCACAGCGCCTGTAACACGGTAAGGGCGACCACGCCCGCTGTCTCAGTTCGGAGCACACGAGGGCCGAGACGCACCGGCATGAAGCCTGCCTTTTGCGCGCTAGTGAGTTCTTCATCATCCAACCCGCCTTCAGGGCCGATCAGGAGTTCAACTTTCGTTGGCAGACTGGCGAGGCCAGCTAGTGACCCGGGAGCCGACGGGCTCAATACCAGTCGCAGACCTTCTTTGCGGACGTTTGCGAAATAGTTGCGCAGCGATGTGGGCGCATGAATTTGCGGGATGCGGGCACGGCCGCATTGCTCGCAGGCACCGCTCACGATGCCTTGCCAGTGCTGCTGTTTTTTTGCCGCTTGCTTCTCGTCCAAACGCACCACGCTGCGAGAGGTGAGTACAGGAGCAATCGACGTAACGCCGAGTTCGGTGGCCTTTTGCAGCGTCCAATCCATACGTTCGCTGCGAGAGACGCCCTGGATCAAGGTGATGCGCAACGGCGACTCGGTCGTGACCGGTACCGCATTACCGACCTTAGCGAACACCTTATCGCCGTCGACACGGACGATCTCGGCTTGGAATTCGTGTCCTTCGCCATCGAACAAGGCCAGCGGCGCGCCCTCGCGCATTCGTAGCACGCGTGCGATGTGATATGCCCCTGCCGGCGGCAAAGCGATTTCAATTCCGGTGGCGAGCGGGCCGGGTGTGTGGATCCGATTCAGTCTCATGCTCGCCTCATTGCGAGAGTTCAGTGTCTTGCGGCCTGCACTGTACCGCTAGCCCGGGCTGAATGAACAATGGCCGTGTACAAGCAAGTCGCATGCCGGTCGCTCACAAACTTGAACCGTCGCGTTGTGAGCCGGCTTCGTGCCCGGCATGATGTGCGCCCCATGATGCGCACCCCATGACTAGCCAACCTCATCAGCGAATGGCTCGCGGCCTGTTCGAGCGTATCGATCTCGCGCGCGGATTGTTGCTCGATGCGCTGTACATTCCTTCGCCGAACTACGATGCGCGGCCCGAGGGCATGCGGCCAGAACTCATCGTCGTGCACGGAATCAGCCTACCGCCTGGCGAGTTCGGTGGTCCGTGGATCGAGGCTCTGTTTTCCAATCGCCTGCCCGCGGACGTGCATCCGTATTTCGCCACCATCGCCTCATTGCAAGTGTCGTCGCATTTGTTGATTCGCCGTAGTGGCGAGATCGTGCAGTTCGTACCGTTCTCGCAGCGGGCATGGCATGCGGGTCAGTCGAGCTACGAGGGCCGAGAGCGGTGCAACGATTTCTCGATCGGTATCGAGTTGGAAGGCGCTGACGATGTGGCTTACGAGCCGGAGCAGTATCGATCGTTAACGGATGCCGTGATCGCACTGTGTGATGCGTACGCGTCTTTGTCGCTGGAGCGCATCGCTGGACATAGCGACATTTCGCCGGGCCGCAAGACCGATCCGGGTGCCAGTTTCGACTGGGTTCGCTTTCGCGCCATGCTTCGATCGCAGGAAGCTAAGCGGTGAGACTCGCGCGTTCAGCATGTGCATTCGCGATGGTGGTGGTCGGATCAGTGGCGACGCTGCGAGCGGACCAGCCGGTGGCGCATCGCATCGTCAGCCTCGCGCCGCACTTGACTGAGCTGGCGTTCGATGCCGGCGCGGGCGAATACGTCGTCGCGGCTGACGAGTACAGCGACCATCCGCCCGCCGCACGGCGCATTCCTAGAGTGGGCAACGCTTTTCGCGTCGATTTCGAACGGCTGATGGCGCTCAAGCCAGATGCCGTCCTCGTGTGGCAGTCCGGTACGCCGCAACAAACGATCGATCGGGTGCGCGCGCTAAAGATTCCCGTCGTGGAAGTCGCCACTTACAAGCTTGCTGATGTCGCGGAGGCGGTTCGCACAATCGGACGTTTGGCAGGCACCGCGCAAACCGCAGATGCAGCCGCTTCGCGTTATGAGCAGGCGCTAGATGAGCTGCGTAAACGTTATCGAGACCGACCGGTGCTCTCCGCTTTTCTACAAGTAAACGATCAACCGCTCTACACGGTGAACGGCAAGCAGATCATGACTCAGGCCCTCGAGCTCTGCGGCGGTCGCAATGTTTTTGCCGGCTTGAGCGAATTGGCGCCCGCGGTGGGAGTCGAGTCCGTGATCGCTGCAGACCCTGATGTCATCATCTCGATAGACGATACCGTGCCGAATCCGCGCGCCCAATGGCAGCGATGGAAACAGCTTCGTGCCGTGCGTAACGACAACGTCTTTGCATTGCCTGCAGATGACTTGGCCCGCCCAACATTGCGCTTGGTCGCTGGGATTCAGTCGTTGTGCGACACGATGGACAAGGCACGCGAGCATTCGAACGTGCGAGAACACGCATCGTGACCCGCTCGATCGTCGCGTTGCTTGCAAGCTTGTGCGCCGTGGCCGGTTTGTTTGTCATTGCTGCGTGGGCTGCACGCCGCACGCACAATACGGCGGATTTTTTGATCGCAAACCGGCGTCTGGGCGCCTGGCTCACCGCGTTTGGCTACATCGGCAACGTCTTCAGTTCATGGCTGGTGGTAGCGCTCGTCGCTGCCGCGTTTCGCATGGGACGTTCAGCCGTGTGGATGGCGTGCGGAATAGGGCTGGGTTCGATATTGAATCTCTGGTTCGTCGGGCCGCGCTTGCGCGTGCTCGGAACGGGAAATGTCACGGTCACTCAAGTCATCTGTAGCGACGCGGGCGATCGTCTCCAGCCGGTCCTCGTACGATCCGCCGCACTCATCGTGCTGTTCGCATTGGCGCTACAAACGGCGGTTCTGTTGCACTTCGGCGCCGCCTATCTCGGCACAGACTTGGGATTCGATGTTGGGCGTGCCACGCTGATTCCTCTGATTCTGATCGCAATTGCGCTGTTTGCGGGCGGAATGCGCGCCGCCGCGGTGTTCGATGCTGCTCAGTCCATTGCGATGCTATTCATCATCGTTGTCTCGACGGTTGCGGGTCTCGTACTGCTCGGTGGCCCCAACACCCTGGTGGCGGGGTTGAAGGTTTTTGAGCCTGCCGTTTTCGATTGGGATGCTGCTACGTCCGGCGTCGTGACCGTCGCTTTCTTAGGCGGGCTCGTAGGCTTCGGGGCCGCGTTGTTCGGTCAACCGGCTGCTCTCGTGCGCTTTCTCGCCGTTCGAGATGAGCATGCGCTCAAAACCGCAAAAGGGATCGCGCTGGCGTGGATCACCACCACTCTCGCGGTGGCATTGGTGTGCGGATGGACGGCGCGTGTGCTCTACGCGGGGCTGGAGTTTTCTGAGCGCAGTGTCTTCGCGTTGAGCGAGCGATTGTTGCCGCCATGGGTGTCCGCTGTGTTCGCAGTGGTGGGCGTGAGCGCTCTGTTCTGTGCCACCGCCGGTCCTCTGCTGACATTGGCGACGCAATTTTCCGTGGATCTAAAGCGCTCGGCTTCCCCACTTTCCGAAGGGTGGACGCGACTCGCGTTGATCATCGTGTCAATCGTGGTGGTCGCAGCGGCATTAGCCATTCCTACAGTCGGCTTGGACCAGGCGGTGTTCGCCTTCACTGCAGTGGGCGCTACGTTTGGGCCGGTGCTCCTGGTGCGATTGAGCGGCAAACGCATACGGCCCGCATGCATTCTCGGTGCGATGTGGTCGGGTTTCTTATTGACCGCTCTATTTCATTTGTTACCGGACTCACCTGGGGATTTCATGGAGCGCGTATTGCCATTCCTCGCGGCGCTGGGCATTGCCCTCACCGGAGGCGAGCGGCGCCGCAATCCCGATCGTGCGGATCGATCACAAGAGACGGTGCACGACCGCGTTCCCATTTAGCTGTTTGTTGCCGGTAAAAGCCTTGCAAGCGAGTCGCCCGGTCCGTGTCATACGTACAAAAAGCTCCGGAGGGGGAACAAAAACGTAATGCTGGCGTAACAGAGCTTTAGCGCCGCAGAGAATGCGTGAATGGCGACTGAGAATCGAGTACGCACACGGACGCGTCGATCTGTTCAGCCCGAGCATTCGGACGATCACTCCGGAGAGCTCAAGTTCGTTGAAGTGCAAATCGAAAACGAGACAGGCGGCGGCTGGTATCGCGAAATCGACGCGAGTGAGATCGAGGTGTTGAGTCGCGCGCGCTTGGAGCGCGTCCCTCTGGAGGACACCACAGATCCGGCGGCGACAGCGCGCAAAAAAATAGCGGAGATGATCAAGCCGCGTGAGGGCTTGCGAGACCGAACTCACTAACGGCTTGCGCGAGATTGCACATTCGGGTACCTAAAACAGTGCGACCGGTTGGGGAACCGGTTGCGAAGCGTTGTTGTTCTTCTACGGGTCAGGGGGCAGTCACCCGTGCACCATGAGCTAACTTCGGCTGGCCATTGCTTGCTGCTAATTCCCGCGCCGACCGATGGCGCGGTCTATCGCTGTTTTCAGCGTCTAATGCAGCGGTGGTCGGCGCACGTCACAGGGCAGGCGCTGCTTATCGAGGGCAATGTGCCGCTCACCCCGAACTTCGATGCGGCGGAGCCGAGAGGAGCCATTGCCAGACTGCTCGATGCGGACTTGGATGTTATCGGTCGCATCGAATTGTGTTTCGGCTCATTGCGCGTGAGCTACGTGCGGTCGGGCGGTCACGGGCCTCGACTCTACCGGCAAAGCTACTTCGATGAAGTGCGCTTGGAGATCGATGGCGCGACCAGTGTCACGCGCGAGCAAATTGGCGAAATGCTTCTGGAAATCACGGCCAGGCTGCACGCAAGCGCGGCCACGGGCACCGCTGAATTGACGGAGCTCACCGAGGCATTGCCGCTGCAAGTACGTTCGGTGGAAGCCGAGCGGCGCACTTAGAAACTTGCATAGGGAAATCAAGTAGGAGTTACCCGACGTGTCCTCACGGCGACGTCTGGACAACCTTCGCCGATTCGTCGAGGCTCGCTCTCAAACAAGCAGCGGAGAGCACAATGAACAATCGCAAGCCAGTGATGGTTCTCGAAGATGAAGGTCCGATCGCGCTTTACTTGCAGGATCTGCTGCAACAGCACGGTTTCGATGCGTGTCTGTTCAGCGAAGGCGAGGCTGCTATCGCCGCCGCACAACTTTCAAGCTTCAGCGCGGCGATCGTCGATCTCGGATTGCCGGACATCTCGGGAGAGGAAGTCGTGAAGGCGTTTGCTTCCGCCTATCCCTGGCTGCCCATACTGGTCTCCACCGGTCACGACGTGCGCACGCTGCATGAGCGATTGCCGAATCTCGACAATATTCGCGTGTTGAGCAAGCCGTTCGATACGGCTGATTTCCTCGAGAATATGCGTCAGTTGCGGCTGGTGGCGTAACTCGCATGCGAGCTGCACCCACGCAGCTCCCCAAAGGAGTGGGTGACTAATTGGTATCGGCGCGGTTGACGTTGAACCAGGACGAGCATTCCGCCAGTTGCGCCGCTAGCGAATTCAGCGCGCTGCGCACATCGTGGTAGCGCTGCTCAGCAGGATCTTCATCCTGCAACTCCGCACTTACTTGCAGCCACGCGCTTTGTGCGAGTTTGTAATAGCGCTCGGCTCGTTCGCCTTTCTGATTGCGAATCGCAGCGTCCAACAACTTGGATGCGATTTGCAGTTCCCCGAGCAATTGACTGGCCATTGCATCCGATCTGAGCAGATGACCCCACGATGCTGATTTGGAATCGGATGGCGAACGCATAACGACGGTCTTTACTCCCGAACACGCTTCTCGAATAGGTGTTGGGGTTAAACCGCTGCGAGAGGTGTTCGGTTCCGAAAGATTCTGGCGCCAATCGGCGACGAATTCAGCGAACGCGCCAGAGTACCTCGTCCAAATCATCGGTCGCCGGCCAGCCAAATCGCTGCATGTCGATGCGTTGGCCCACGAACACCACGCCTTCGCGCTCGAGTCGTTGTCGTTGCCGATCATAGGCTTCGCTGCCGAGCGGAAAAGAGATGCGTCCGCCTGAGTTGATCACCCGATGCCAGGGTAGCCCGCGCATGTTCGGATGCGTTCGCAGCACCGTACCCACGAGCCGTGCCCGACGCGGCAGTCCCGCCAATGCGGCGACCTGGCCATAGCTACTCACCTTGCCGCGCGGGATTTTGCGAACGGCATCCAGGATGCGATCGGCTGTAGCCAAGGTAGACGAAATCGCCTGTTCGTTGGTGCGTGGCATGTAGAAACCTATCTCAGATTCCCTGGAGGGCGGGGTTCACAACAATTTCGCACATTGGTAACCCGAATCCGACGTGGCTTCCGTTCATAAGCTCAGCGGACGCACTGGGGCGTCCTTCGGAGAAGCACATGAACGCGATCGTCACACGAAGCTCCACGCTCCTGGCTGCGGCGATACTCACCGCCTGCGTTGCACAACGCGACAATCCGGTCGAATCGTCTTCGCAAACGCAGACTGCCGCGAACTCGACCGCCGCATCTGATCCTGCTACGCCGCCGCCCATAGTGCCGGGGCGATCGGATAAAGCGGAGCTCGAGCCCGCGATTGCACGCGAAAGGGTTGCATTGGACGCGGCAGCACCGCAGCCGCCCGCAACCATGGAGGCGCGGATGATGAGCGCCGTGGGAGTGACCAAGCAGGCAACTCAGGTCTGCTGCGTCGTGGCGCCCTCGACCGTGAACACAGAAAAATATCAGCACCTCGACAACAATCCCGTGCATCTCGCGGCTGAAGATCCCGTCTCGACCTTTTCGATCGACGTCGACACCGGTTCATACACGAACGTGCGCCGTTATCTGACCGCCGGTCAATTGCCGCCTCAAGATGCCGTCAGAGTCGAAGAGATGATCAACTACTTCGACTACGAGTACACACCGCCGAGCGATCGCAACAAGCCTTTCCAGGTCTCAACGCAATTGGCGGCGGCACCTTGGAATGCAGAGGCGCTGTTGCTCAAGATCGGGATCAAGGGTTTCGAGGTCTCCAACGCAGAGCGTCCGCCAGCCAATCTCGTCTTCTTGATCGATGTTTCCGGCTCGATGGAGGATCCGGACAAGCTGCCGCTGCTCAAGAACGCGTTTCACTTGCTCACCGAGCAGCTCAATGCTCGCGATCGCGTTTCGATGGTTGTGTACGCGGGCAACTCCGGTGTGGTGCTCCCTCCAACCGCGGGAGATCGCAAACGGGAGATTCTGGCCGCGCTCGATCGGTTGGAAGCGGGAGGTTCTACGAATGGGGCGGAAGGAATCCAGCGCGCCTATCAACTCGCTCGCTCGAACTTCATCAAGAACGGTATCAATCGCGTCGTGCTCGCTACCGACGGCGATTTCAATGTCGGTGTCGTGAACTACGAGGCTTTAATCGATATGGCTGAGCGCGAGCGCGCTTCCGGTGTCGCATTGACCACGCTCGGATTTGGGACTGGCAACTACAACGATCAACTCATGGAGCGATTGGCAGACGCAGGCAACGGCAACTATGCGTACGTGGACAACGAATCCGAAGCACGCAAAGTCCTCGTCTCGCAACTTTCGGGCACGCTGCTCACGATCGCGAAGGACGTGAAGATCCAAGTGGAGTTCAATCCGGCGCAAGTGCTCGAGTATCGGCTGATCGGCTACGAGAATCGCATGCTTGCGCGCGAGGATTTCAACAACGACAAAGTCGACGCGGGTGAAATTGGCGCTGGCCATCGCGTAACGGCGCTCTATGAGGTGATCCCGGTCGGTGCACACGGGCGTATCGATCCTCTGCGGTATAGCGACGAGCCGCGCCTCAAGGATCGTACCGGTGAACTCGCCAACGTGCGCCTGCGCTTCAAGCGACCGAATCGTGACAACAGCGAGTTGCTGGAATTTCCTGTGCAGAGAAGTTCACAGATTGCACCAAGTCAGTTGCCGGCCGATTTCAAGTTTGCGGCGAGCGTCGCGGCGTTTGGACAACTGCTACGCGGAGGTCAGTTCATCGGCAACTACGGTTATCAGGACATCATCGCGCTCGCCCGCGATGGCCGCGGTGCGGATCGGCAAGGCTACCGGCAGGAGTTTGTTTCTCTCGTCGAGCGGGCGCAAGCGTTGTCGCCGCAACCGGTGCAACAAGTGGGCCGCATCGAAGAGTGAGGCGATTGCAACCTGAACCGTTCACGACGCATGCGGGGGAATGCAGTACGCTTGCACGCATGGAATCGGGCACGGTCACCAATATGACGGGCGCACTGAAGCGTTCTGCCGGCGGCGCAACCGCCGCCGGTGGTGTCGCTGACATCGATGATGACGCGCGACTGATGATGCGCTATCGCGATGGCGATCTTGCGTCATTCCGGACGCTGTATGAGCGTCACAAAGCTGGGTTGTATCGCTACTTGCAACGCACGCTTCGCAGTCGTGAGGCAGCGAACGATGTGTTTCAGGAAGTGTGGAGCAAAGTTATCGCGAGCAGGGTGAACTATGAGCCGCGAGCGCAATTCAACACATTCCTGTATCGCATCGCACACAACTGCGCTATGGATCATTTCCGGCGGTCAGCGCAGCAGCGAGAGTCGCAGATGCGCGATATCGACCAATTTGCCGAGGAGATCCCTTCAAGGCAGCCACGGCCGGACGAAGCAGTGTCGCACGCTGAAGTTCAAGGGCACCTGCGACGCGCGATCGATGCGCTTCCGGTTGAACAGCGCGACGTGTTCGTTCTGTACGAAGAATCGGGCTTGAGCGTGGAAGACATCGGACGCATTACGGGTGTCGCGATGGAAACGGCCAAGAGCCGCTTGCGATATGCCATCGGTAAATTGCGCGCCGCGTTGCGGCTGCACGCAACAGGAGAAACGGCATGAATACTCCTGATGACAAGCTGCTCGATGACTATTTGCGCGGCGACTCTGAGCTTTCTCGGCAGTATCGAGAGCTCCCAAGCGATGACGTGCCAGCCGAATTGGACAACGCCGTGCTCGATGAGGCGCGCAAGAGCATTGAAGAATCGGCGCGCACGCGGCGCTGGCGTAAATGGACGCCGCCATTTGCGTTGGCTGCATCGGCCGTGCTGGCGTTGTTGATTCTGTTTCGCTCCGGCGGCGAACGCGAAGTGCCTGCGACTGTGTCCATGCAGCAGGTTCAGCTCGAACCCGAAGCGCAGCCGCAGATCGCCGCGAGTGGTGCCGATACGTCTCGCGGTGTAAGTGGCAGTTCTGAGGCTGAGCCCGCGGCAGGGAACGTCGCAAACGAGCCTGCCATGGCACCGAAAGTTCGGGTTCCGGCGCCTCCGCCCGTTGTGGCTCCAGCGCCTTCTGTTGCTCCAAGCACCATTGCCCGCCCTGAATCCAGGGCACTTGCTAAACCGACTCGCGAAAAGATCGAGGAAGCCGTACCGAGTTCGCCCGCGATCGCGCAAACCGCCGCAATGGAAAGCGAACCGCCGGCTCGTGCCGATTCCGCACTCGATCGAGCTCAGGAAGGAACGTCGCCTGTCATCGCAACGCCAAGTGCGCTGCGATCCGCTCCCGCAGAAGCGGAGTTCAAGAAGGCAGTCGGAGAAACCGATGCGACGCGAGTTGCCGAACGATGGTTGCGCGATATTCGCAAACTGCGTGCAGACGGTCGGATCGAAGATGCCGATCGGCAATGGCGCGAGTTTCGTAAACGTTTCCCGCAATACTTCGTTTCCGACAACGACACTGCGCGCCCGAAGCCCTCAGGCCATTAGGCGGCGCCCGCGATTCTGGGCAGATAAATGTGGACATCCGTGCCTCGGCCGACTTCGCTGTCGATCGTTACTCGCCCGCCGGCACGCGCGACGATTTGATGGACGATGACGAGTCCCAGTCCCGTGCCGTGATCGCCCTTCGTGGTGAAGAATGGCGTAAAGGCACGCGCGCGTGTTTGCTCGTCCATGCCGACGCCCGTATCAGAAATTGTGATCGCCACATATGCAGCACTCGCGCCATCTTCCTCGACATGGCGTTCCTGTACGCGGATCGAAATTCGGCCGCCGGCAGGCATGGCATCGCGCGCGTTCAGGACGATGTTCAACAGCGTGCGTTCCAATTGCGATGGGTCCATGAACACGCGGCTGACTGGATCGATGAATTGCATCGACAGTTCGATGGTCTCGCCGAGCAAGATTTTGAACATGTCGCGCATCTCGGCGAGCACGTTCTTTACGTCCAGCACACGCGGAAACATCGGTTCGTCTTGGCCGAATTCCATCACCTGTTTGCATAGCTGCTGGCCGCGATTCAGCGACTCGATGATGCGGCGGCAATATTGCTCGGCTTTGGTCGGCAGCGCTGGCGTGCGTTGAAGCAATTCTGCGAAGCCGAGTGCTGCGCTGACGATGCCGCGAAAGTCATGAGCGACGCCTGCCGCCATCCGGCCTAGCGCTTCCATGCGATGCAGTTCCATCAAGTGCTTGCGGTACTGGCGCAGAGCTGACTGTGCGTTTTGGCGCTCGTGCTCTTCGTAGATCCGCGCGACATTGTCCGCAACGCAGGCCGCAAAAGCGGCTTCGGTGTCGTCCCACGCTCGCGGTCCACCGACGTGTTCGTGGCATACGACGCCCACGACCTTGCCGCTCAAGTAGATCGGCGCATCGATCAGCGCCCCAATGCCGAGCGGCCGCAGATACGCCTCGCGCAATTCGCCGGTGGTGGTGGCTTCGAGTGCATCGTGCGCCGCGATCGTGCGCTGCTGGCTCAGTGCGTCGAAATACGAGGGGAAGTCTCGGGATCGCAACACTGCGCCGTGGAAGATTTGGCGATCCGAAAGCTGTTGGAGATATCGACAACGAAGCGCCTTGCCGCCGTCCACGAGAATCCAGGCCCCGACTCGCTCCACCTTGAGCGTGTCGCTCGCGATCTGTGCCACCTGACTCCACACGTCTGCGAGAGGGCGTTCCGTCGTCGCATGCAACTTGGCTAGCTCGAGCCGTGCGTTATCGAAGTCGCGAGACCACTGTTGCGTCATAGGCTCGTCCAAAGCACTGTTGTCGTGTGCACTGAATCGCGCTGTCCAGGCGAGAATCTCGCCGGCGATTTGCTGAGCGCGTTCGACTCTACGCCCCGCGGGCTGTGCCAGCCAATAGGCGGTAGCCGCGCGCGAGGGAGTCATCGCCGTTTTGCAGGCCGAAAGTTAAACTGAGCGTTGGACCAGATTTGGAGTGGCTGGATGAAACGGTTGGAAGTGGGACTGGAGCGATTGTTGTTTGCGAGCCGCTGGGTGCTGGCTCCGGTGTACCTGGCAATGTCCCTGGCGCTGTTCGCGCTGGGCATCAAGTTTTTCATCGAGCTGTACCACCTGCTGACGCATGTCGTCGCGATTGAAGAGGCCGATCTCGTCCTGAGGCTCTTGGCGCTGGTGGATTTGGTTCTGGTGGGCAGCCTGATGGTTATGGTGATGTTCTCGGGTTATGAGAACTTCGTGTCGCAGTTGGACGTCGAGGGAACCGATCGCAGTCTCGGCTGGCTCGGGAAACTCGATGCGAACAGCTTAAAACTCAAGGTGGCGGCGTCCATTGTCGCGATTTCGTCCATTCATCTGCTGCGGGTGTTTATGAATGCCAAGGAATACAGCGAGGCCGCACTCAAGTGGTACGTGATCATCCATCTCACCTTCGTCGTCTCAGCGGTGCTGATGGGCGTCTTGGAACGCATCACTGCCGCCAGTCATGCAAGCCATAAGGGCGAGGTGTGAGGCGAAGATCGGACGCAACACAAAGCGCGCAGAGATCCAAATTGAAGAATCAAAATACTGGTTTGCGACGCGCGGGGCAGGCACGATCTCGCAGTAACGTTAGTAGCGTTCTATCCGGCAACTCTACAGCGTCCTTTGCGTTCTTTGTGTTGCGTCCGGTTCCGCTCTTATGCAGTTGAGGCAGCAATGACCTGCTGCGGTTCTTCTCCATCGGGGTAGAACTTCATCGAGACGGAGTTCAAGCAGTAGCGTTTGCGGGTCGGCGGCGGGCCATCATCGAACACGTGACCCAGATGGGCATCGCAGCGCTGACAGCGGATTTCAACGCGGATCATGCCGTGGCTCTCATCGAGGATGTCGGCAACGTGATCCTTGTCGAAGGGCTCATAGAAGCTCGGCCAGCCGGTTCCCGATTCGAACTTGGCATTCGCCCGAAACAAAGGC
The DNA here is from genome assembly GCA_023391335.1 of Pseudomonadota bacterium. GTDB lineage: Bacteria > Pseudomonadota > Gammaproteobacteria > Steroidobacterales > Steroidobacteraceae > Steroidobacter. Next base: position 12,356 of record JAEWBG010000056.1, read on the forward strand.
AGACCGCACAGCCGGCATGCATACAAGCCGGCTTGCTTGTTGTTGAGCAGCGTTCCGCAGAAGGGGCGCTCGGTCCCTTGATTCAGGATTACATAGCGCTCTTCGGGCGTAAGCGACTTCGCCGCGGCTTCGCGCTCGGCCGCCGATAGTTGGCGCAAGTCGTACCCGCTCTCGGAGCGAGCGGGCTTCGGAGCCATGCGAGCTTTCAGTGGATGCATAGCGGTCTCTCTGATGGAAGTGTTTAGGCAGCGCCGGCCTTGGGTGCCGCGGCGTCCTGCAATGCCCGACGCAGCGTTTCCTCATTCTGCAAGCCGCGGAATTGCCGGACGAGTTCGCCGCCACGAAATAGCAGCAACGTTGGGATCGACGAAATCCGGAATCGTTGCGCGAGATTCGCGTGATCGTCCACGTTGACCTTATAGAGGCGGTAATCATCGCCCGCCGTGCTTGCAAGCCGATCCAGGATCGGGAGCTGCACGCGGCACGGTCCGCACCACGGTGCCCAAAAATCCACGAGGACGGGCTTTTCGTCTTTGATGGCGGATTCGAATGATGCGGTGTCGAGTTCGGTAATCATGGCGCTCCTCTGGCCCAACTCAGGGGCGTATTGGCGAGTCATGATTTTGCCCCGGCGCGAGCATTTTCAATCCGCAGAATGCCTTCAATACACTCGCGAACTCTAGTCACGAATGTTCTTCGGTGCGCAGCCTGCTGTGGCGGTATCCATAGAGGGCATAAATCGCAAATCCCAGAATGGTCCAGACAAGCAGCCGTTCCCAGGTGCCCTCGGGCAGGAATGCGGTCAGGCTCAAGCAGATCGCCGCACCCAGAACGCATGTGACCGGCGCGAATGGGACCCTAAAGGGACGCTCGACGTTGGGCTTGGTGTAGCGCAACACCAGCACACCGATGCACACGACAGTGAACGCGAACAGGATGCCGATCGAGATGAGCTCGCCGAGGATATTCAGTGGGAACAGTCCTGCAACGACGGCAGCAAAGATCACTGTCCACATCGTCGCGACGTGCGGCGTGCGATAAACCGGATGCACTTTGCTTACCGCCGGCGGCAGCAGGCCGTCATTGGCCATCGCTAGGAAAATACGCGGCTGACCGAGTAGCGACATGAGGATCACTGAAGTCATGCCCGCGATCGCACCGAGCTTCACGAGATCTCCTAGCCACAACAATTCAGGATGAGCATCCAGGGCCACTGCGACGGGCGCCGCTGCATTGAGCTTGGGATAGGGAACCATGCCGGTCATGACAGCCCCCATGCCGATGTACAGCACGGCCGAGATCAACAGTGCTCCCAAGATGCCGAGCGGCACCGTCCGTTGCGGGTTGCGTGCTTCGCGCGCAGTGGTCGAGGCCGCATCGAAGCCGATGTACGAGAAGAAGATGATGCCCGCGCCTTGCAAGACGCCGCTCCAGCCGAATTGGCCGAATTTGCCCGTGTTCGCCGGAATGTACGGGTGCCAGTTCGCCGTATCGATGAAGACGAGCCCGGCAAGGATGAACAGCACGATCACCGCAACTTTGATTACGACCATGATCGAGTTTGCAGTAGACGACTCGCGCACCCCGACATAACACACCCAGCCCATCGCCCCGATGATCAGCATCGCTGGCAAGTTGATCAGCGCGCCGGTGAGTGCGACGTCGCCTTCCGCTGCCTTCAGCGACATCGAACGCACCATGGCGGCCGGCAGATCGATCCCAACGTTATGCAGGGCTGCGATCATGGAGGCCGCGAGCGTTGGATCGCCCGCATGTGCTTTGCCAAACGGTGCATTGATGAGTGCAACGGGCAAGTGGACTCCCCACTCGTTGAGGATATTGACCACGTATTCTGACCACCCGACTGCCACCGCGGATGCGGACATCATGTATTCGAGCGACAGGTTCCAGCCGATGAACCAAGCGACCGCTTCCCCGAGCGTCGCATATGAATACGTATATGCACTGCCGGAGACGGGGATCATGGCGGCGAACTCCGCGTAGCAGATGGCCGCAAACGCCGAGCCGATTGCCGCGATCAACAAAGCGAGCGTCAACGCCGGGCCCGCGTTTTCGGCAGCGACGATGCCAGTTTGGATGAAGATTCCCGTGCCGATCGTGGATCCGAGCCCGATCGCGATCAAAGCGGGAACTGTGAGGACGCGGTTGAGTTTTGGGGCCGACTCTAGTTCTTTGACGATCGACTCGACCGAGCGGACTGCGAACAGCCGTTTCAATACAGACATGATGCTTCGCGGCCTTCAATGGGCGTGCCAGTAAGCGCTGGCGTCGCGACTATCGCCGATCCGCGAGCTGGGTTCCACAGTGTTGGGCACGCGACATGTATCATTCCGTACGCATGGACTTCGACTCGCCTGGGATATCGAAATTCCCGCCTACGCCAATCGCAAATAGCTACTGGGTGATTCCCGGGCGCTTGCTTGCGGGCGAGTATCCCGGGGCGAGTTCTCGCAGCGAGGCGATGACCAAATTGCAACGCTTGTTGGCTGCGGGGGTGACCAGTTTCCTCGACCTTACCGAAGATCACGAGTTACCGGCATACGATCGACTGTTCATGGATTTGACTGAGCAACCGATCCGTCACCGCCGCGTTTCCATCACCGACCACAGCATTCCAGAGTCCGCCGCGCGCATGGGTCAGATTCTGGACGTGTTGCAAGAGGAACTCTCGGCAGGCCGCTGTGTATACGTTCATTGCCGCGCGGGCATTGGGCGCACCGGTACGACCATCGCGTGCCATCTCATCCGCAGCGGTTTTTCGAACGAAGCGGCGTTGGAGCGCCTGCAGGTGCTGTGGAAAGCATGCGGCCGTTCGCTGCAGTGGCCATTCGTGCCTGAAACCCAGGAACAGATCGATTTTGTGCGCGAATGGCGCGACGCGAAGCTCGGCTCCGCGCTGCTTGCCGGTGGGCAACGCAAGGAAGGCTCGCTACTTGGACTTGCCGTTGCAGAAGCGGTCGCGTTGCGTGCGACCGAAGGTCCCGCGAGCGGTGCTGTCGTCCTCGGCGCGAATGCTGCGATGACATTGAGTGTGGCCGAGAGCTTGCTGAAACTCGGTCAGCACGATCCTCGCGATCAGCTGCAGCGCTATTTGGAATGGACTCGCAGCACGGCACCGGCACGCATCCCGCCTGAATTGAAGCGCGCACTGGGAGCGTGGCAATGGTCGCGCAAGCCCAACGCAGGCTCGCACGATCCGCGCAATCTCGATCCGCACTCCTTGGCGAGAACGCTTGCCGTGGTGCTGTTTGCAGGAGAGAACGCGGATGAAGCCGTGCACTTGGCGCCGGAAGTCTCGCGTACCACGCAGCAGTCTCCTGTGGTTCTGGATCTATGCCGGTTCTGGAGTGCATTGCTGAGCGATGCAATGTCCGGTCACGATCGAGCGCACCTTTCGCAACTGCGCACCCCGGCGCTCACGAAACTGCGCACGCGGAATCTAAAGCCCGCCGTGCGCGCGATACTCGACCACGCGACAGGTTCGATGGAGCTGACCGCGGACGCGGTGGGTGTAACGGTGTTCGCATTGCGAGCGTTTGGCGGCAGCGCCAACTTTCGTGGCGCGATTGAGCACGCACTCGAACATGCTCACCCTTCATCTACCGCGGTCGCACTGTGCGGTGCGCTCGCGGGTGCTCACTACGGTGTGGATGCATTGCCGCGCGAATGGAATTTCATGCTGGCAGAGCACGCGCAAATCGCAATGCTTGTAAGGCGATTCGGCTGACGCATGGCGAAGCAGGGCAAGAAAAGCAAACTTCGCCGATCGCGCAAGCGCGCCCCAGCGTGGGTAGACCTGAGCGATGAAGAGTTGCTCGACAAGCGCTTTTGCGATTTGCGGATTCGGTTGCCCGGCGCGGAGGTCGAGACGGCGATGCGCGAAATTCAGCACCGATTGGAGCAGCGCGGCATTCGCTTCAAACCTCACATTTGGCTATCGGAAGAATGGTTTTCGCCGGACGGTGTTCCGGGTGTGGCGGTCCCGTTTTATATGGCGCACCCGCGATTGATGCGCCTGGAGCGCAGCATGATGGGCGAGGTGGAGGGCGGCAATGCCAATTGGCTCGCACGCATACTGCGCCATGAAGTCGGTCACGCGCTAGACAACGCATTTCGATTGCGACGGCGCAAAGGATGGCGCAAGGCATTCGGCAAGGCGTCGCGTCCCTATCCCGACGTCTACTCGCCGCGGCCTGCGAGCCGCAAATATGTCCTGCATCTTGGGCACTGGTACGCACAGAGCCATCCAACTGAGGACTTCGCCGAAACCTTTGCTGTGTGGTTACAGCCGCGCGCACGCTGGCGACGCGAATACGAGGGCTGGCCTGCGCTTGCGAAGCTCGAGTATGTCGATGAACTGATGAATGAGATTCGCGGCGAGCGGCCCGTGGTCAAGAACAAAGAGCGCATCGAACCCCTGTACGAAGACACTCGCACCTTGCGCGAACACTACGAGCACAAACATGCTCGTTATGAAGTCGATCGACCCGCCGCTTACGATTTGCGTTTGAAGCGCGTATTTGGCCCGCACCTGGAAGGCCAGCGGCGCTTGCGGGCAAGCACATTCCTAAGACAATGCCGCCCCGTTTTTGAACGTGCGCTGATGCGACGGTCGCGTTTGTATCCATACCTAGTTCATCATGTGATTCGCACGGTCATTCAGCGTTGTCGGGATTTGGATTTGGTCTTGAATATGTCCAAGCGCGAAACGAAGCGCGCAGCATTGGGTTTGCTTGAACGCATCATGATCGATACGCTGCGACGAGATCGCGAGCGATACACTTTATAAAAGGCGGAGCTCAGCGTCTTATGAAGCCACTGCGCGTGCTGGTGCTCATGCATGAGAGCTTGGTGCCTCCGACCAGCTTAAAAGGCTATAGCGACAAAGAGATCGCGGAATTTCGCACCGAATACGACGTCACCGCCACACTGGAAAAAGCCGGGCACACGGTTCGCGCGTTGGGTCTTGGCGATAATCTCGGCGACCTGCGCGCTGCGATCACGGATTGGAAGCCCGATATCGCATTCAACCTTCTCGAAGAATTCCAAGGCATCGTCACGTACGACCAGTACGTCGTCGCATTCTTGGAGCTGATGAAACAGCCGTACACCGGATGCAATCCGCGCGGCATGATGATTTCGCGCGACAAGGCGCTCTCGAAGCAGATTCTCGCGTATCACCGCATCCCCACGCCGGGCTTTGCGGTGTTCCGGCGCGGACAGCGCTATCGCATTCCTCGCAAGATGAAGTTTCCCCTGTTCGTCAAATCGGTGACAGAAGATGCGTCGCTGGGCATTTCGCAGGCATCAATCGTCGCCGATGCCGACCGTTTGCGAGAACGCATTCAATTCATCCACGAACAAACGAATTCGGATGCGCTCGTCGAGGAATACATCGAAGGTCGCGAGTTGTACGTCGGTGTGCTGGGAAACGATCGGCTCCGCACGTTTCCTGTTTGGGAAATGGACTTCGGTACGCTTCCCGATGTCATGGCAGGCATCGCGACGCGTAAGGTGAAGTGGGATAAGCGTTACCAAACGAAACACGGCATTCGGACCGGTGCGGCTCAAAACCTGCCTGAAGGTTGCGGCGCTTATCTCGATAAGCTGTCCAAGCGAATCTTCCGTGCACTGAATCTGAGCGGCTATGCCCGCATGGACTTTCGTATGCGTCCGGACGGCAGCGTGTTCGTACTGGAAGCGAACGCGAATCCCAACATCAGCGATCACGAAGACTTCGCCGATTCAGCGCAAGCTGCTGGCATGCAGTATCCCGCACTCCTCGAACAAATCATTCGGCTTGGCTGCAACTATCAAGCGGCGTGGCGGATTGATGAGACGTGAAGAGGGTGTGAGGCGCGTCGCATGGACCTTGGAGTAAGAGCAACACAAAGCGCACAAAGAGAAACCAAGGAGCACAAAGAAGCATAAGCCGCAGAGAACGTGCAAAGGAACTGTGTGAGGTGTGAGGTGTGAAGTGTGTGGTGTGAGCGGTCCAGTCAGATGGTCACCCGCCTCCGCGGGTGCGACAGCATTTGAACTCCCTGTGCTCCGTGTCCTCCGTGTGAAATCCGGCTTCCGGCTCTTGCCCCAATGTTTCCCGTGGAGATCTTCTCCTGAATTGTCGGTTGTCAGTCAACCGTAGACGGTAAACTGCAAACCCATAACAGCGCTGAGGGTTCGGCAATGGAACGGGACAAAGATTTCAGCGGCGGCATTCCAGAACTCTACGAGCGCACGCTGGTGCCGCTTATCTTCGAGCCATATGCAGTCGATCTTGCTAAACGCGTCATTCCGGCGAAGCCCAAACGTGTGCTGGAGATCGCAGCGGGCACGGGTGCCGTCACTCGGGAGCTTGCGTCGCATCTACCACTCGACTGCGCAATCACGGCGACGGATTTGAACCAACCTATGTTGGATGTGGGGCAGCGCAGGGGAACGTCACGTCCGGTTACGTGGAAGAGGGCGGATGCGCTTCAGCTTCCATTCGATGACGAAAGCTTCGACGTTGTGGTGTGTCAGTTCGGGGTGATGTTCTTCCCCGATCGCGTGCAGGGTTATCGAGAAGTGCGGCGAGTTCTCAACCCAGGCGGCCTGTTCATATTCAATGTATGGGATCGGCTCGAGGACAATGAATTCACGCATGTCGTGCAAGAAACTCTAGGGCACATCTTTCCTGACGATCCGCCTCGATTTATGAGTCGAACTCCTCACGGGTATTACGAAGCCAATGTGATTCAGCGCGATTTGCGCGCGGCTCACTTTGCAGACGATGCGAGGTTTGAGACGGTGACGAAGATAAGTCGTGCGGAATCCACGCGCGTCGTGGCGAATGCCTTGTGCCAAGGCACGCCCTTGCGCAACGAGATCGAAGCGCGCGATGCATCAAAATTGCAGGAAGCGAGTCGGGCCGCCGAAGAAGCGCTTGTGGCGCGATTCGGATCCGGTGCAATTGAAGGAAAAATCCAAGCGATCGTAGTCAGTGTCACCCGCTGATCAGGTACAGACGCATGCGCTTCTCAACTCACTTGATCTTCGATGGGCAATGCCGCGAGGCGTTCGAGTTCTACGCGCCATTGCTCGATGCAAAGATCGTAACGATGCTGAAATTTGGCGAGTCGCCGCTCGCTGAAAAGGTCCCGCCGGAATGGCAGCCCAGAATTTTGCATGCCACCCTGGAACGCGGATCGTTCACCTTGTTTGGATCCGATGCCTTTCCAGATGGCTATGTATCGCCACGTGGTTTTTCGGTGACGTTAGGGGTGGATGGCTTTGACCAGACCAAGAAGGTCTTCGATGCACTGTCCGATGCCGGCCGCATCTTGCTGCCGCTGCAGCGGACGTTTTGGTCAGGCGGGTTCGGGATGCTGATCGATCGGTTTGGGATTCCGTGGGAGATCAACTGCGAGCAGCCTGCGGGTGTGAGCTAAAGAGCAAGAGCAGAATTTCACACTCCGTGTCCTCCGTGTGAAACTCTTGTTTCGATGATCTGCTCGCGCAAAGCGCCTCATCGTTCCATCACTACTTCCCCGTCCATCTTCCTAACCACTTCTCAACTTCGTGATGCCACTGAATGCTGTTCGCGGGCTTCAATACCCAGTGATTTTCGTTGGGGTATACGAGCAAACGGCTCGGGATGCCACGTCGCTGTAACGCGGTGAACAATCCGATGCCTTGCGAATAGGGAATGCGGAAATCCTGCTCGCCATGGATCACGAGCATCGGCACTTTGAAATCCGCAACGTGGTTAACGGGATTGAACTTCTCAAAGTTCTGCGGCACTTCGAATTGCGGGCCGCCGTGTTCCCACTCATCGAACCAGAGTTCGTCAGTGGCGTACGCCATCGCGCGGCTGTCGAACACGCCGTCATGGGTGACGAAACACTTGAACGGCTCGGACCAATTGCCCGCCATCCAATTCACCATGTAACCGCCGTAGGAAGCGCCGAGTGCGCACATGCGATCGGTGTTCAACCACGGGAATTTCGCTTGTGCGGCCGCCAGCCCTTTCTGCAAATCTTCGAGTGGCTTGCCACCCCAATCGCCGCTGATCGAATCGGTGAACGCTTGCCCATAGCCCGGCGAGCCGTGAAAGTCGATGAAGATGCTTGCGTAACCCAAGCCCGCATAGGTTTGCGGATTCCAGCGATAGCTCCAAGCGTTGCTGAAAGAGACTTGAGGTCCACCGTGCACGATGAAGGCGACGGGATAGCGTTTACGCGCATCGAAGTTGGCAGGCCGCATCACGAAGCCATAGACGGTTTCGTTATTGGCTCCGATGAACGTGAACTGTTCGGGCTCGCCCATTTTGGTTTGCGCGAGCTTGGCGGTGTTCATCTTCGGGAGTTCGCGTAATCCGCCGCCGCGAATGGTAAACGAGTAGAGCTCCGCCGGTGAGTTCAACGACGACAGCGCGAATACGATTTCACGTGGGCCGACGCTGAACGAGTCGACGTGCCCCGGGCCGGTTAACAGTGTCTGTTTGCCGCTCTTCACGTCGATGGCCCAGAGCGGATGCTGTCCGAAGTGATCGGCGGTCGCGTAAATCGTCTTGCCGTTTGCTGCGAAGGCGATGAAGTCTGCGGATCGATCCCACGCTTTGGCCAACACGCGGCGTTGCGACGACTTCAAATCTTGAATCACGATCCGGAAGCGATCGGATTCGAATCCCGGGCGGCTCATTGCACGCCACGCAAGTTGAGAGCCGTCCGGCGAGAACACCGGCTGGGTATCCCACGCTGGATTGTCGGAAGTCAGATTGTGCGGCTCGCCGCCTTGCACTGGCACTTCGAACAGATCGAAATTCGTCGACCAGGGCTCGGACTTGCCTTTGATGCGTGCGCTGAACACGACACGGGTGCTGTCCGGCGAGAAGGTGTATTCACTGCGGTCGCCGAATGGCTTCGATGGCACATCGGCGTCGAGCAAACCGCTCAACGTTTGCGGCGCCGACGCCTTGCCCTCGTGCAGGTCGGCGACGAAGAGCTGCGAGATGCGATGGTCGTCCCACGCGTCCCAGTGACGGACGAATAGCCGATCGAAAGTGCGCCCCGTCGTTTTGGATTCGCTGCGTTGATGGAGTCGATCTGAGGTGCATTCGAGGTCCGGACAATCGGCGAACACGTCGATCGAGAGCGCAATGAGTTTGTCATTGGGCGCCAGCTTGAAGGAACTCACATCGAGCGGATAGTTCGTGACTTGCTCTGCATCGCCTCCTGCAATCGGCAGCCGCCAAATCTGGCTCGAGCCGCTGCGCGAAGACAGGAAGTAAACGAATGCTCCATCGTGCGACCACTCGGCGTCGGTGTCATTCTCAGGATCGGAAGTCAGTCGCCGCGGTTGTGCATCCGGCTTAGTGAGATCGAGCGACCATAAGTCGTAACGCCCGCGGTTCGCGGCCATATCGGTCTCGCGCATCTGGAACGCGACGGTCTTACCGTCAGGCGAGATGCTCGGCGCTTCGACGCGATTCAATCGCACCAAATCATCGACGGAGAAGGGATGAATGTCTTGCGCGAGAACGGAAGTCGTCAGCAGCACGGCAGCTGCTGAGAGAACACGGATCATGCGGGCTCCTGGATTCGAGCAACCTTCAAGGAGCGCGAAGTATCGTCCGTCGGATTGGCAGAGTCATCAGCTCGAGGAGAAGAATTCACAAGGTGAGGGAGTGAGGGAGTGAGGGAGTGAGGGAGTGAGAACGCTGCGCGCGTAAACAGCGTAGGTCTAAATGCGATTGCACCGCTGCGGCCGTTGTTGGCCTCGAGGCACTCCTGCGCCGAGAGCGCCGAACTCTCACGCGCAGCCCTCACGCGAGCGAAGCTCGCCTTCACTTCCTCACTTTCTTTCCCGGAACACCGCGAACGCACTTGTATACCCATGCAGATAAGTGGCATCCGCGACCGGACCGATCTCCCCGCTGCAAAAAAAGCCGCCGATCGGCACGTCCGCGACCAGGCGCCGGAAGGCATTGCTGTCGTGATCGCTTTGGCCATACAGGCTGGCCCCGCGGCCTTCACAGGAGAACAACAGCGCCCCGCAATCCGAATCGATCATCTGCGATGCTCGATATGCGGTGAGCGTGCGCTCCAAATCGAACGCGGAGGTGGTTGCATCACGTAAATGAAACTGCACGACGCTCTTGGGCGGAATTTCTGCGTTCACCCACAACGCCCCGGATTGCGGGTCCATGCCCATGATGTTGCGGATCAAGAAGTCGCCGGAGACGTATTCGCTTGCGTCCGTCTTCATCGCAAGGCCGATGAAGAGCGACTGGCTGAATACCTCGCGATCCGCGATCGGTAGTTTCTCGAACAACTCGGCCATGACATCGCGTGGCGTGCGGCCGTCGAGTTCGCGAATTAGATTCTCATGCGCTGCCGTGACGAATAGTGGATCGCCGATCGGCCTGCATCCTTGCGCGACCACGGCGTCGATTTCGATGTTGCCGGTTAAGGCCAGCGTGATGCAGCCCGAGCGATGGATCTGGTCGCCCAAGTACAGGATCGATCCTCCGACTTGGCGCGCGCCGCTGGCGAGGCCACCGATTTTCGGTGCACGCGGAAAGACGCGATCGAGGCCGCGCAAATACATTTCGGTTTCGAAGCTAAACGGATCGGCGAGCACCAGAAAAGACGGCTGCTGGTTGGCTGTCATACGCAAGGTCTCTTCCCAGACGCGCGGTTCTGCATAGACGGGCGGCACTTGCGCGGCATCGAGATGCGTCCCTTTAAGTCGCACGCCCGGCAGCAGCGCACCGGTCAGCGACACCGATGCGTGATCTTCGATTTCGCGACCACCGCCGATCACGCCTTCTGCACAACAGCCGAACAAGAACGCGCCATCGAATTCGCGACGGATCAGTTCAGTTAGAGCCTCATATCGAGGCGCGTGGTGCGCGCTGATAAAGGCGATCACCAGGTCGGGCTCTTGCCGCCCCAGCCCCGCAAACACGGATTCAGCCGCACGCTGGACCGAGGAAGACAGTGATTTATCGGTATCGACGGCGGATGCCCAACGCATGTGTCTGGATTCCAAATTTTTGGCTGAACGATTCTAACGGCGTTGTGAAGGAGTGTCCGTTGCGCGATGTACGGGCGTCCTAGGTAGGAACTTGGAGGACGGACGCAGCGATTGCGTGCCCGAGACCATCGCACTCAAACATGGCGAGCCATCGGTGCATCATTTTCCTTACACTAAGCGCCCCTCACGGTTGCTTCCGAACTCATGTCCGATCTCCACCTCGCCACGCTTGCTGTTCGCGCGGGTCAAGTTAGAACTGCGGAAGGCGAGCATTCAGAACCGATCTTCACCACCTCGAGCTACGTCTTTCGCAGCGCCGCTGAAGCTGCTGCCCGCTTCTCCGATTCCGAGAAGGGCAACATCTATTCTCGATTCACCAATCCGACGGTTCGCTGCTTTGAAGAGAGGCTCGCAGCGTTGGAAGGAGGCGCCGCCTGCGTGGCAACGGCTTCCGGCATGGCTGCGATCCTCTCGATGTGTATGGCTCTGTTGAAAGCCGGTGACCACATCGTATGTTCCGAGAGCGTGTTCGGCTCGACGATCGGACTCATCAATCGCTACTTGGTGAAGTTCGGCGTCGAAGTGAGCTACGTGCGTCTGGATGATGTCGATGCCTGGCGCACGGCCGTGCGGCCGAACACTCGATTGTTTTTCATGGAGACGCCCTCGAACCCGCTTTGCGTCATCGGCGATATTCGAGCCATTGCTGAAGTCGCGCACGCGAGCGACATCATCCTGGCGGTCGACAACTGCTTTTGTACCTCGGCATTGCAGCGGCCGATTGAAATGGGCGCCGATCTCGTGATCCATTCGGCGACCAAGTTCCTGGATGGTCAAGGTCGCTGCGTCGGTGGAGCGATCGTTGGGAACGAACAGATGGTCGGCAAGGAGGTGTTCGCGTTCTTGCGGTCCGCAGGCCCAAGCATGAGCCCGTTCAATGCGTGGGTATTTCTGAAGGGCTTGGAAACCCTCGATCTGCGCATGCGAGCGCATTCTGCTGCTGCGCTCCAGCTGGCGCAGTGGCTGGAACAGCAGTCCGACGTCCGCAAGGTGCATTACGCTGGCCTTGCGAGCCATCCTCAGCATGAACTCGCCAAGCGTCAGCAGTCGGCATTCGGCGGCATTCTGGCTTTCGAGGTGAAGGGCGAGCGGGCGGGCGCATGGGCATTCATCGATGCCACCAAGATCATGTCGATCACTGCCAACCTCGGCGATGCGAAGACGACCATCACCCATCCGGCGACGACAACTCACTTCCGCATCACGCCCGAGGAGCGCGAGCGAGCTGGGATCACGGAAGGTTTGATCCGCATTTCGGTTGGACTCGAGGATCCGAGAGACTTGCAGCAAGACCTGCAGCGCGGCCTGGCTGCCGTCGCGGCCGTGCGCTAAAGCCGTTCGATGCCCCACATCCGCGCGCTTTGTTTCGATCTGGACAACACACTCTGGGATGTGTGGCCGGTCATTCGTCGCGCCGAACAACGCATGTACGATTTTTTGGCTGAGCGCTATCCACGCGTCGTTGCGTTGGTCACGCTCGAAGCCATGCGCGAGGCGCGTGAGCGCGTCGCCGAACGGTTTCCGCAAATGCAGCACGACTTCACCTTCTTGCGGAAACAAGCGTTGCGCGATCACGCATTGCATTGTGGCTACGAGGAAAGCCTGGTCGAAGAAGCATTCGATGAGTTCATTCGAGCTCGCAACGAAGTCGAGTTGTATCCCGATGTGCTTCCCGGACTGGAGCGGTTGCGGGGACGGTTTAGGTTGTTCACGGCGAGCAACGGTAACGCGGATCTAAATCGCATCGGCCTCGCGCATTTTTTCGAGCGCACCGTCAACGCGCGCGAAGTGGGGGCGCTAAAACCGGCGCCGGCGATGTTCCATCGCGCCATCGAAGGCACAGACCTTGCGCCACGGGAAGTGGCCTACATCGGCGATGACCCTGCCTTGGATGTTGAGGGAGCAAGGCGGGCGGGCATGCGAGCCATTTGGCTCGATCGGCTGCAGTCGGCTTGGCCGGTAGGCATCGATCCGCCCTCTCATCGAGTGTCCACATTGACCGAGCTGGTCGAATTGCTGGAATCAGATCCAACGCTGTCATCACAGCACCCAAACGGTGCACCTCCTCAATCTGTCTGATCCGTCAAAGACTTGAAGTGGATTTGGGTCGTCGGGAGTACGCCGAGGGCCGATGGGAGCCGGGTCACCTTCTTTTGTCGATTCAACGACCTGCGGATTGCCAGCCATTTTGGTTTGGGCTACATTCCGCGCCGTTCGTTGTGCCTTTGCCCGCTTTTTCTCTGGCTTGGCCAGCCGGGTCATTGAAGACCCATTCTCCGGCCAACTTCTGAAAAATCCGACGAGACCGCGAACGTTAGGCCTGGGGGCTCAACGTGATGCCGACGTGGAACGTCGTCTCACGCCAGAGCTGCCCGTTTGTAACCAGGCCTCGCTGATGTGATTCGTCGTAGCGACGGACGCGCTCGAGGCTTTTTCAGAGAGAGACTGTAGTTTTATGACGAAAATCTATGTTGGTAACCTGCCGTTCTCGGCGGACGAGACGCAAGTGCGCCAGCTGTTCGAACAGCACGGCACGGTCGAATCAGTTGCACTGATCAACGATCGCGAAACCGGTCGTCCACGTGGCTTCGGCTTCGTGGAAATGCCGCGTGCAGACGCGCAGCGCGCCATCCAGTCCTTGAATGGCAAGGACATGGGCGGCCGTCCACTGCGTGTTAACGAAGCGCAGTAGCGTCAAGGCGGTGGCGGCGGCGGTGGCCGTGGTCCTCGCGGTGGCGGTGGTGGTGGCGGCGGCGGTGGTGGCCGCTGGTAAGCCAATCGCTTCCTAAGCGATGTAAGAAGACCCCGCGGTGCGTAAGTGCCGCGGGGTTTTTCTTTTGCGCGACGAAGTCGCGCGCTCTGCACGTCATGAGTCACAGGTCACGAGTCACGGGCCAGAGAGCAGAACTGCAGCGCCATCGAAAAAATGTTCTCTTCGCCCTCGGATAAAGCTCAGGGCAGAGCGTGGTGCAGACCGCATCGCTCATGCTCCACAATCAACTCTGCGGATGGATCCTAAACTTAGTTGTCCTGCGGTATCTTGATCCTCGTTCCAATGCCTGCTTCCGCGCACCGCGATTCACAGAGCAGGCGATACGTTCAGCGCAACGCAAGCAAGTACCACTGCGCTCATCATCCGGCCCGTGACTCGTGACCTGTGACCCTTCACTGCAGTGCGTAGCACTCCACTCCTGCTGCTGCTAAGTCAACGACTGCGGGAAACCGCGATCTCTTTCACGGAATTTTCCCCGCCAGAGCGCGCCTCATTATGACCATGACGCGTTGCGGAACTCGCGACGCCCGATTGGGATTGAATTTGGGTGGAATTCAATTTGCAGAGCGATCGGTCGATGTAGTGACGGAGGCTCTTTCACGCACATCGATCTAGTCGAGCGAGGTAGCGAATGATGGAGGATGCTGGATCCAAGTCGCTGGTTGCCGTTGCCAACTTGCGAGAGTTCTTTCACGACTCGGTGCAGACAGCTTTGCGTCAGCAGCGAGTGGCCATCGACGAACACACCGAGCACTACGTGGTGAACGTGCTCACGATGTTCGCAAGATCGGATCACCTCTACGAGAAGACGTCCGAAGGTGTACGGCTAAAGCCTTTGGCGCACATGCTCGCGGAGGCGAGCGAAGCGCCCACCCATCAACAACGCGATGAGGCATTGCGCCGGCTGGGCGACGTGTCATTGTTCATCGCTGGCTTCTTTGCGCAAAGTTTCGCGCGCAAGCTCATCGATATCGACTATCACATCGCAATGGGCGGCCGTGCGTACGGTACGCTCGCAGACAGCATGCGGGGCACGCTTCGTGGCCAGGCATTCGCTGCCGTATTCATGGAGCTCGCACAAAAATTCCAACGTGTCGTAGATGTGCTGAACGACGTCGCCGAGATGGCGCATACCCATAGCGACAAAGACGTCTTGCGGCTGTACGAGATATGGTTGAAGACAGGCAGCCCGCGCGCGTATGGAATTCTGCGTCGCTTAGGCGTGGAGCCGGTGAGCGCAGATGCGCGCCGCGAACACTGATTGGTCTTCCTAAAAGAGATGCAATCGTTGCTGGCGCGTTTGTATGACGCACCAGTAGAGCATGAGGTGAGCGACTTCGTGCTGCACAATGCGAATCGCGTGCGCGCTCTGATCGGCATCGATGCGCAAACCGACGAGCAAGTGTTCGTCGTCGAAGATCGCGATTCGGTGCGAGTCGGGGTCTACATCAGCTCAGAGGTGCTCGAGCGGCTGAGCAAGCATGATCCGATGCATCTGCTCGACGACGACAATCTCGCCGATTTCTGCACCGCGTTGGAAGGCGTCAGCCACTTCCATTATTTGATGTGGAATGTCGGCCGTGGGCGCAAGGTTTCGCTGCTCGAGTTGGAGCTTCAAGCGGAGGTCGACAAGTACGCCGCCGCGCTGGCGCTCATGACGCGGCAACGCGACGGACGATTCCCACACGCGCTGCATCCGCGATTGTTTCATCACGTTGCGTTCGCGCCGTCCCTCGATCCGCAGTCACGACACCGCTACGAAGAAGCGAATCGCCATGCAGCGCGCTACTGCCGCGCGCTCGAAGAAAGATTTTTGCGCACACGCCACTCGCGTCCTGAACGATGGCTGGGCGAGCTGCGGAAGTTCTTCCGCGCGGGACAGCAGGAGAAGTTGAGGGCGAGTGGCTAGCGCCGAGAACGTGAGAAAGTGAGAACGTGAGAACGTGAACGGAGCCACGTCTCTTGAGCATTCAATGCTGCGACGTAGGTAACCTAAAGCTCGACACCCCGCGTCTCACGCTTCACTTTCTCACGGCCTCACTCGTCTTGCTTGTCGTTAACCCGCTTCTTCATCTCGAGCCATTTCGACAGCTCGCGTAAATCGCGCTTCTTCTTGGGTTGTTCGCGATGCGGAAGTAATCCGCTTTCGTACGGGTTGTAGCCCACGCGCAAACCTTTCGTGTTGTTGCGGATGGGTGCGTTCTTCGGCTCGTCGTCTTCGACGATGGACAACCCGTGATAGGTGAGCGCGCGATCGCGGGCTTCCTCGCCTTGTTCGCTTTCTTCAGCCAGTCGATCGTTCGACCACTCGTACACGGCATTGCCGCGGTCATCGAAAGAAATCTGTCCAGGCTTGCCGCGAGGCTCAGCCCGACGCTCGACCTTGCGCGGACGTACGCGCAGACCCAGCTTCTTCAACTCGTCTTCCAACTTAGTGAACTCCGACACCTCAACTTTTTCGGTGACAGAGTAGCGCTGCAGATTCTCGAACGCTGTGTCGCGCTTCACGCGCTGCAGCATGAATTTGTCAGCGCGCTCGACACAACAAGAAAACCGTCGAATGAATTTACTTGATCGCGTTTAGTGTCATCGCCGCACGGAAAATTCCTACGATCGATTTGCCGTCGCGAATCTCGCCGTTGTGCGCCATGCGAATCGCTTCATGCAGCGGCTTCCAGTGAATCTCGATGACTTCATGCTCTTCTTGATTTATGTCTACTGCATTAAGTCCAGTGGCGAGAAACAAATGAACGACTTCGTCGAAGACGCCAGGTGAACTGCAGTACTCCCCGAGGCTTTGCCAGTGCGCCGCTTTCTTTCCTGCTTCTTCTTCCAGCTCGCGGTGTGCAGTTTCGATCGGCGGTTCGCGGTTGTCGATCTTGCCGGCCGGAAGCTCCCACAACCATCCATTCGCGGCGTGACGAAACTGGCGCAGTAAACAGATATTATTTTCGTCGTCGATCGCTGCGACGGCCGCACCGCCTGGATGATGAATCATGTCGAGATCAGCGACATTGCCGTTCGGCAGTCGCACGGTTTCGACATTCACTTGAATGACGCGGCCGGTGAAAACGGGACGAACGTTGAGCAGTTCACTGGAAGAATCGTTCGGCATCGGCTTCTCAATTAGTCTTCGTTGATCTCATCGACTGTCGCTTGTCCTGACCAGCGTTGGTAGAGGTGCGACCAAGACATTCCAACCGCCAGAATCAACGCAGCGATGACGAGCGAGATCCACGCGATCGCGTTCGTGTTGTCGAGCTTGATCCATCCCCAGGAAACGATCAGCCAAATCAATGCGGCGAACAGTGCCACGGCGAGCACCATCCCGATAAAGCCGATGGATCGAAGCGTCGCGCTCAAGAATACGAACCAGCCGATCAGCAGCGCGACGCCCAGGACCGCCTCAAGGGGCGTGATGTGCGGGAAGCTGCCCGCGATCATGTGCACGAACGAATGTCCGGTAGGATTGAACGTCAGTAGCACGAGAATCAGTGCGAACAACGCGCGAATGCCAAAACTGCCGATCGTAAATTCGTTCGTCTTCACCGTTAAAGCTTCCTATCCTTCCGAATTCGGCGCGGAGTCTTCGCCGCGATCTTCCTCTTCGGGAGCCTCATCGTTCGTCTCGTCAGATTGTTCCGTCGCCGCGGTGCTCTTCGTTTCAGTTCCGATTCGATACGCCGCGAAGCCGGGCAGAACGACTTGATTGAGTGCCATGCCGAGCACGCGCCCGCTGACCGGCGCAAAGATCCGATATTGCTGATTCGAAACCGGATCGGTAACGACGCCGAGCAACTCGCCTTTGCTGACGCGCTCGCCGAGCGCGACGTCGGAGAACAAAATTCCGCCGTTATCGACGCGCACCCACTTGGAGGCGTAGTACACCGGCTCGGGATCGCCCCAGTAACGGCGTTGGTGCGTCATTCCAAGCGCATACATCAATGTCTCCACGGCCTTCGCACCATGCTCGACTTGCTCTGGCTGCACGCGAAATGGCTCGCCCATCTCGAAGGTAACAGCTGGGATGCCCGCTTCAGTTGCGGCGCGACGCAGTGAGCCCTTTTCACCCACGCTGTGGAGCACAACCGTCGCACCGAACGCTCGCGTCAAGCGCGCGATTTCCGGCAACCGCAGGTTCGCCCTTACCTGTGGAAGGTTGGTGCGATCGAGCGAACCGGTGTGTAGATCGATCAGCGCCGAGCAATGACTCACGATGTCGGTGAAGAACGCGTGTGCAATACGGGTGGCCGCACTGCCTTTGGCGTTGCCCGGAAAGCTGCGGTTGAGATCGCGCCGATCCGGCAGATAGCGCGTGCCGCGGTAGAACCCTTGGATGTTGACGATGGGTACGCCAATGATTGCGCCATTGAGATCTTCAGCATCGACGTCGTTCAGAACGCGACGCACGACTTCGATGCCGTTCAATTCATCGCCGTGGATGGCAGCGGTGAGGCAAAGCACCGGGCCCGGCCCTGAGCCGTTGACGACGACCACGGGCGCAGGCGTGACGAATCCTTCCATCGCCATGCCGTTGGTCCAGGAAAGTCGCTTCGTCGTGCCGGGCGCCACCTCCGTTCCCAATACCTTGAGTTTGCCTTTTGGTTTCAGTGCGGTTGCGCCTGCCGCTTCCTTCTGGGCCTCATCGGTCGTGATCTGCGCGTGCGCAGCAATGGGCGAGATCAGGAGTGCCACCGCTAGGAAATGCGCGAAGCAAAACCTCTTCATCGAGCAACCTTCACGAACTTCAATGTGAAGCGGTCGCTTTCGCCGATCGCGGTGTAGCGCGGGCGATCTTTGTCGCCGAGTGCGTACGTGGGCGGTAACGTCCACACGCCTTGCTCATAGTCCTTGGTGTCGCGAGGGTTCGCATTGATGTCCGAGCGCGCGACCAACTTGAATCCGGCTTTTTCGATCAGCTCGATCGCATATTGCTCGTTGACGTAGCCGCTCGCCGCCTTGGGGTCCTGCGGGATGTTGGGATCGCCGCGATGTTCTACGATTCCCAGGACACCGCCCGGCTTCAGGGCATCGTGCATCGCTGCCAGCGCCTGCGCTTCCCAACCCAGCATCATCCAGTTGTGCAGATTGCGAAACGTTACAACCATGTCTGCACTGCCGGCCGGCGCGATCGGCTGCATTTTCCCGTCTTTGGCTGGAGCCCCCAGCGTCGTGACGATCACCTTTCCGTATAGGTCGGGGCGTGCGCCGAGCTTTGCGCGATAGGCATCGACGGTATTGCGGACGTAGTCGCCGGAGGCGGGATCCATCTGGGCGGCATAGAGCCGGCCGTTATCCTTCAGGAGTGGCGCAAGGACTTCCGTATACCAGCCGCCACCCGGCCAGACTTCCACCACGGTCATATCGCGGCGGATGCCAAAAAACTGCAACGTCTCTTTCGGGTGCCGAAAGGAATCTCGCGATTTATCTGCGGCAGAGCGATCGCTGGATGCCAGGATCCGATCTAACGCGGCGGCGGTGGCGGGATCGAGACGAGTGGGTGGGGACGCGCAGCTGACAAGCAAGGAAACGATCAGGAAGCCCAGCGGAACCCGGGCACATCGCAGATTCATCAAAGGCTCCGTGACAGAGTTGACCGCGCTTGTAGTCGGCACGATCGAAACGAAGCCGCACGATAGTGCAAGCGCCGCAAGGGCGCTAGCCGAACCGTATCCCCGACGTGGGGAGGATCAGAATCGAGTGCCGCCTCGTTGCGGCACTCGATGACGACTGGCGATTACCAGCGTCCTTGCTGACGCGGCGGGCGTGCTTCGCGCTCGCGTGCTTCATTGACTCGCAGCGGGCGTCCGCCCATCTGAAAGCCGTTGGTGTGTTGAATGGCTGTTTGGGCTTCCCCGGCAGCCATTTCCACGAAGCCGAAGCCGCGCGGGCGGCCGGTCTCGCGGTCGTTCACCAACTTCACCGACTGCACTGTGCCGTGTTGTTCGAACAGGTTTCGTACTTCAGCTTCAGTTGCGCTGAAAGGCAGATTTCCAACGTAGATCGTCGTCATCGATGCGTCACTCTTGAGGCCAGACAAGATTGCAGCCATAGCCGCCCGTTCCACGGATCGAGCGATCTCGCGAAAAGAGCTAGGGCTTGCTGCGGATGGGTCGCGTGCAATCAACTATTCCAAGGAAGAGGAACCCGGCGGGGCGATAGAACTGCTTGGCTTAAGCGGTCGCTATAGAAGTTGATTTGAGAGCGCGGACCTGAATCGATAGTACGTCAGCCCTTTTGACGGTGCAACGGGCGGGGATATGTCAACGCAGAGAAGTGACTGGTGACTAGTGACTAGGGGATAGGGAAGAGAGGAACGGAAACGGGAAGCAAGAACGTGGATCGGGGTTCGTGGGCCGGGGATCGAGAAACTAGAATCGAGAATCGAGAAACGAGGAACGGCCGCTCTCGGCGTCCTGCCTTCGCGGCACTAGCACGTCCATGTGCGGCGGGGAACGGGGATCGGCCGCTCTCGGCGTCCTGCCTTTCGCGGCACTAGCACGTCCATGTGCGGCGGGGAACGGGGAATGGGGAACACGAACGTGGTTCGGGATTCGGGGGTTCGCGAGGCGCTGTTGCCTCACCTGAAGACCGTCGAGTGAAGTGAAGAGCGCGACGCGGGAGTGACTGCCAACCGACACCGGTCAACCGACAACAGCTGTGGTGTACGAGCTTCGAAACTGCGACGTCCGTCATTCCCGACGCGCAGCGTCCTTCCTTCTGAATTCTGACCTGCCGCCAGGCCTTCCTGAAGCGTAAGCATCCTTCCTGACGACGGTCCTTCCTGATCGCACAGCGATCCTTCCTTCTCGTTTCGTCACCCGTGACCCGTGACTCGTCACGAGACGCCGAGGAAGAGACCGAGCTCGTAATTTGAAGGCATCGCGGATTTACCGCTTCGCGCTGCCGCATTCAATCCGGCTCCAAATACGTATACCCGTTCAACTCCCACTCATAGAAGCGCCGCAGGGCCTGGCTTTCGGCGAGGGTCATGCGGCCTTCGCGAACGGCGCGTTCGCAATCGCGGGCGAATTGAGGGAAGAGGCGGTCGACGTCGTATTGCATGTAGCTCAATACTTTGCCGGCGGTGTCGCCTTTGACGATCTCTTCGATCCACCAGCCGCCTTCATCGTGCAAGCGGATGTGCACGACGTGTGTATCGCCGAAGAGATTGTGTAAGTCGCCGAGCGTTTCTTGGTACGCGCCGACCAGAAACGCGGCCAAGTAATATTCCTCGTCGGACCGCAGTTCGTGCACTTCTAGGGTGCGTTTCACCTCGCGTTGGCTTACGAAGCGATCGATCTTGCCGTCCGAATCGCAGGTGATGTCCGCGAGCACCGCGTTGCGGACCGGTTTCTCCTCCAGCCGATGGATCGGCATGATCGGAAATAACTGGCCGATCGCCCAACTATCCGGCAGCGACTGGAACACCGAGAAGTTACAGAAGTAGGTGTCGGAGAGAATCAGCTCCAAGCCTTCGAGTTCTTCCGGGACATGTTCCACCTTGCGGCAGAAGTCGCGGATCTTTGCGCACGTTGCCCAGTAAAGACGTTCAGCGAGGCCGCGGAATTCCAGACTCAACAAGCCGAGATTGAACATCTGCAGCACTTGTTCGCGCGACTGCAGTGCGTCGTGATAACACTCAACCAGTCGTCGCGGCGAAACAGACTTGAAGGCCTCGAACAAATCCAGCACCGGCTGCGGCAGTTCTTTGTCGCCTTGATAGTCCTGATCGATTTGTCCCGCGACGCGAAATTGATCGAGCGCAGATGAACCGAGCGCATTGAATATGAGCACGCTGTGATGCGCCGCCGTCGCGCGGCCCGATTCGCTCACGATGATGGGATGTTCGATCTCGCGTGCATTGCAGACGCTTGCGATTCGGTAAACGACATCGCTCGCGTATTCGTTCATCGTGTAGTTCATCGATGATTCGTAGTTGGTGCCGCTGCCGTCGTAGTCGACGCCAAGGCCGCCGCCCACATCGATGTACTTGAGCCCCGCGCCCATGAGCTTCAGCTCCGCGTAGACGTGCGCGAGCTCGTTGATCGCGTCTTTGACGCGACGGATGTCCTGCAGTTGGCTGCCGGGATGACAGTGCACGAGTTCCAAGCAGTCGAGCATCTGGTGTTTGCGCAGCGTTTCAACCAGCTCGAGAATCTCGCTTACGAACAAACCGAACTTTGACTTCTCGCCCGCGGAGTCGCGCCACCGGCCCGCGCCTTCGCTCGCGAGCTTCACGCGCACGCCGATGCGTGGACGCACCTGGTACTTGTCCGCGTGCTTGAGCACCAATTTTAATTCTTCGAAATTCTCGATGACCGGAATGATCGTGCGTCCGAGCTTGGTGGCGAGGATCACGGCTTCGATATAACTGTCGTCCTTGAAGCCGTTGCAGACGATCATGCGATCGGGTGCGTCTTCGGTGAGCGCCATGACCGCGAGTAACTCCGGCTTCGAACCGGCTTCCAATCCGAATCCGAATTCCTTGCCGTAGCGATATACCTCTTCGACGACCAAGCGCTGCTGATTCACTTTGATGGGGAACACCGCACAGTAGCGATTCTTGTAATCGTTTTCTGCAATGGCCTGGGCGAAGGCCTTGTGCAAGCGGACCAGGCGATGCCGCAGGATGTCCGAGAAGCGAATCACCACCGGCGTGGTGAGATCGCGGGCTTTCAGTCCCTGCACGACTTCGAACAAATCGATTTCGCGCTCGGGCGAGCCGTCGGGTCGCACGACCACATGGCCCGCTTCGTTGATGCTGAAGTAGCCCTTACCCCACGCCGGTACTTGATAGAGATCGAGGGAGTCTTCGATCTTCCAATGCGAGGACGGCGTGAACTTATTGGCAGCGGTGTCCACGATGCGCGCGGCTCCGAAAAAAGAGGTGGCGAAGATAGCAGAAAAGAACGGCTGAACCGCCGCGCGGATCCCTTACCCAGATGCGAAATCTACTGCTCGCCCGTTGCGACGGGACGCGCCGGATCGCGAATCCATTCGCTCCACGATCCTGCATACAGTTTTGCGCCCGGCTTGCCGGCGACTTCCATTGCAAGGAGCAAGTGGCACGCAGTGACGCCGGAGCCGCACATCACGATCGTGTGCTCATCGTTCGCACCGCCTTGCGAAGCTAAATAGCGCCGCGCGAGTTCGCTGGGAGAGAGAAACCGAGTATTGCTGTCGAGATTGCGGCCAAATGGATGATTCACCGCGCCCGGGACATGCCCGGCGACAGGATCGATCGGCTCCACTTTTCCTGCATAACGCTCAGGAGCGCGTGCGTCTAGCAGGCGCCACCGTGCGTCGGTGAGTTTTCCCTGCACATCCTCTGCGCGCAGCCATAGCGAATCATCAGGACGGACGACGAACTGCGACGCAGATCGCTTCGGCACGTCTTGCGATTCGGGCAGTCCAGCCTCGCGCCACGCTTTCATTCCACCGTCGAGAACTGCGACGGCACTGTGTCCAACCCAACGCAGCAGCCACCACAGCCGTGCCGCGAAAGCTCCGTTATCAGCGTCGTAAACGATTACCTGAGTCGTAGGCGTTAAGCCCCACGTACGCAGCGTAGCCTCGAGATCTTGCGGTGCGGGCAGTGGGTGGCGACCTGATCGCGCTGTGCGCGGCGATGACAAGTCGCGATCCAAATGCGCGTAGATAGCGTTGCGGATGTGGCCGGCTCGATACGCTTGCTCGCCGGCATCGGGCGTCGCGAGATCGAAGCGCGTGTCGATGATGACCCAGTTCGGATCGTCGAGATGACGCGCGAGTTCGGCGGCGGAAATGAGGGTGGTGAACATGGTTGGCGGTTGACGGTTGGCAGTTGGCGGTCAGAGGTCTGAAGAGCGGGTTCTTCTTACCGTCAACTCTCAACCGTCAACTGTCAACCACGATTCGCGTGTTGGCCGTCACTGTTGAATTACTGCGCTGCCCGCTCGCGCGTCCTACAATGCGCGCTCTTTTGAATGGAGCGAATTATGGCCCTCGAACTATGGTGGGGAAGCGGCAGCCCGTATTCGTGGCGAGCTCTGCTCGCGCTCGAATACAAGCAGTTGCCCTATATCTCGCATCAGGTGCAATTCGCGAAGCAAGAACACAAATCGCCGCAAATGCTGCAAATGAACCCTCGGGGGCGGGTTCCGGTGCTGAAGGATGGCGATTACGTGTGCTACGAATCGCTCGCCATTCTCGAATACTTGGATCGCAAGTATCCCGAGCGTTCGATTTTCGGTGCGAGCCCTGAGGAGGCCGGCACGATCACGCGGGTGATCTGCGAGTACCAGTCGTACGTCGAAGATCACATCATGAAAATTATCTACGCCATCTTGTTCCAGGGCATGGAGGGTCACATGGAAGAGGTTGAGCGTGCGCTGCAGTTCGTTACGGCAGAGGCGAAGACAATCGAGTCCAAACTCACCGATGCGCAGTGGCTCGTCGGCAAGTCGTTCTCAGCGGCCGACATTGTGGTGTTCCCAGGTATACAGATGTTGTTGCGGGGGCTGGAGCGGCGCGAGGCAGAAGATTTGCGCGCCCGGCTGCTGCCGTTGGAAACGGGTTATCCGGCGATTGCAGCGTGGATTCGGCGCATCGAGGCGCTGCCCGGGTACGAAAAAACGTATCCGCCGCATTGGAGAGAATCTGAGGCCCGAGCCGGGTAAACTTCGGGCGGCATGTCCACGAGGCACGGAACGCTTCGATTCGAATTCGCAAGCTGTGAGGGAGCAGGCGGGAGGCCTGCAACGCGGCGTGCGAAATTAATCCTCCACTTATCGGAGCTATTCACTATCCACTTAGGAGTCGCGAAAACATCATGACCCATCCTGTCCACGTGAACTTCCCTGGCCGCCTCGTCTTCGTCGGATTCGGCAGTATCGGCCAGGGTGTTTTGCCGCTCGTGTTGCGTCACATCGGCATTACGCCCGATCGCATCACGATCGTCACCGCAGATGATGCCGGCAGAAAGGAAGCGAATGACTACGGCATCAAGTTCATCAAGCAGCCGCTCACACGCGAGAACTATCAGCAAGTGCTCGCTCCCTTGGTCGGGCGCGGCGACTTCTTGCTCAATCTCTCGGTGGACGTTTCGAGCATTGCGCTGATCAAATTTGCGCACGAGAGAGGCGCTCTGTATCTCGATACGTGTATCGAGCCATGGCCAGGTGGTTACACGGATCCTTCGTTATCGCCGTCGCTGCGCACTAACTACGCCTTGCGTGAGGAAGCGCTCGCGCTGCGCAAGTCGCATCCGAACGGCCCTACAGCGGTGATTACGCACGGTGCGAATCCGGGCCTCGTCTCGCACTTCGTCAAGCAAGCGTTGCTCAACATCGCTTCGGATGTCGGCGTCTCGACGTCGCCGCGCAGCCGCGAAGATTGGGCCGCACTCGCGCACAAGCTCGGTGTGAAAGTCATTCACATCGCTGAGCGCGATACGCAGGTCGCAAATCGACCGAAGCGCCCGAATGAGTTTGTGAATACGTGGTCGGTGGATGGTTTCGTCAGCGAAGGTGCGCAGCCTGCCGAATTGGGCTGGGGCACGCACGAAAAAGCGTTGCCGCCGCAAGGTCGTCGTCACGACTTCGGACGCCAAAGCGCGATCTACCTGATGCAGCCCGGTGCGGGCACGCGCGTGCGCACGTGGACGCCCAAAGCCGGAGCATTCCACGGCTTCTTGATCACGCACGGCGAGTCGATCTCCATTTCCGATTTTCTCTCGCATCGCGAGGGCGATCGCGTCGTGTACCGGCCGACCGTTCACTATGCGTATCACCCGTGCGATGACGCTGTGCTTTCCGTGCATGAATTCGCTGGGCGCAATTGGCGGCTACAAGATTCGAAACGAATTTTGGGCGAGGAAATCATCGAAGGCATCGATGAGTTGGGCGTGCTGCTCGCCGGACACGGCAAGAACGCGTATTGGTATGGCTCGCAGCTCTCGATTCAAGAAGCGCGTCAGCTCGTGCCATACAACAGCGCAACGAGCTTGCAGGTTTGTGTTGCAGTGCTCTCGGGTGCGATTTGGGCCATGGAAAACCCGAATGCGGGCATCGTCGAGCCGGATGAAATCGATTTCCGCCGCAACCTGGAAATCTGCTCGCCGTATCTCGGTCCCGTCGTGGGCGCGTACTCGGACTGGACACCGCTATTCGATCGCGGTCGGCTCTTCCCTGAAGATCTCGACACGTCCGATCCATGGCAGTTCAAGAACGTGATCGTGTAACTGGGATGACCTAACGAAGCGGCGTAGGGTGCGAGAATTCGCGAACCCTCGCGTCATATCGAATCTCTATGCCGCTTCGTGTCAGCTTCGAACTCGGCGATGGCGATCTGCAGCATTTCGAGCAGATCGCTCAGCAAACTCAAGCCATCGCTCGCACCACTTCGCCCGACGCCATCATTGCCACCGCGCGCGAAGTGCTGCAAAAAGGAGCGCAGTCGCAGCTCGCCGATTTTGTGAAAGATCGCTACGCGCGCCTGCGCAGCATGATCGACATGGCTTGCGACGCGGACTGGGCGTTGAGTGCCGACGATCGCCAGCGCGTGATCAATGCGCTTGCTTGTTTTAGCTCACCCTCATCGGCGCAAACCGACACGTTGCTCGATCACGCGATCATGATCGAACTCGTCGGGCGCGACTTGCACCATGATATCGATGCCTATCGCGAGTTCTGCACGTATCGCGAAACTTACAAACCGCGCCGCAAGCGCAACATTCAACCCGACGATCGCGAACGTGCACTCGCCGAAAAACGCGAGCACTTGCAGAAGAGAATGCACGAACGACGTCGGCGCGATCTCGATAAATCCGACAGTGCGGTCAGGAAGCTCTTCTCGCTGTTTGGCCTATAGCTTCAAGGACGGACGCTGCGCGTCAAGAAGGACTCACGTCAGTGAGGACGCTTGCAGCGTCAGGAAGGACTGGCGTCAGGTCAGAACCGGAAAAAAGATTTCTGCTTCCGACTTGCCGAAAGGCCTTCTTGATCCGAGAGGATCCTTCCTGCCGCAGGCCTACTTGATCACGAAGTGATCCGTCGTCGTTCTCTCATCCGTTCTCATATCTCACATCCACCACCACATACTCCTTCGTCCCGCCCGGCACTTCGACTTTCACCTCGTCGTCTATGGCTTTGCGTAGCAAGGCGCGCCCGAGCGGCGAGTCCATGCTGATGTAACCCGGTTTCGCATCGAACTCATCGGGACCGACGATTCGGTATTCGACTTCTGCGCCTTGATCGTCTTCGAGCGTCACCCAAGCGCCGAAGAACACCTTGCGAGGATCGGATGGCGGCTTGTCGACGACGACCATTCCATCCAGCCGCTGTCGCAGAAAGCGAACACGCCGATCTATTTCACGGAGCTGTCGCTTGCCGTAGATGTACTCGGCATTCTCAGAACGATCGCCCTGGGCGGCGGCCTCTTGTACCGCTTGCGTGACCTGTGGACGCAGGACGCGCCACAAGTGATCCAGTTCACTGCGCAATCGTTGTGCACCTTCAGGTGTGATGAATTTCGAGCCTTTTGGCTGCGGTGGACGGTAGCGGGTCATCGATAGGGCAAGGGGGTTGTGATCCGGTTTGCTAATGCGGGCTAAGACTTCGCCTGAACCCGTGCGGTGCGCGGAATTTTGTGGAGTTCTTCACGGTACGTACAGTCTGCGCTCTCTACGCTGCCGTCCCATGAGCATCAAGTACTACACGCACTTCCTACTACAAGAACGCTCTCCGAAGGGTATGAGCGAGTTCAGGGGCGTCGTTGAAGTCAGCCGAGTGCTGGCCCGCGGCGACCTGAAGGAAGCGGCATCGGTACTGGCGAAAAATTTCGAGTGTGAGACGAAGGATATCAAGGTCCTTCAGTGGTCGAGGTTGCATTGATTCGCGCTGTTCATCCGGTCCCCTAGCGGGCTTTACTACCCTTCAGAAAGTCCGCTTCTCTGCCCCGAGTCATAAGCTCGGGGTTTTTTTTGCCTGCGATTTGGGAACAAGAAGTCTCCACGGACGACACGGAGAGCACGGAGGGAATCACCGAAAGAACTCCAGCAGGACGTTCTAAAACGCAGCATCTTCTAAAACAGATCAGATCAGTCAGGGCGGCATCCTGCCCCATCGGCGCCCAGTCCGCGGAGTGTTGAAATATCGCTCTGCGCGTTTCGATGCAAACGTCGGCTGCGGAATTCTTTATATTGTCCTTGAACCCTCCGTGATCTCCGTGTCGTCCGTGTGAGACCTTCTTCTTTGTCGTGAATCAGCCCAGCTACGCCGAACACTTCTTCCAATCGCGAGACGGCCTGAAGCTGTACTACCGCGACTACGCCGGTGCGCAGGACAAGCTGCCGGTGCTGTGTTTGCACGGGCTCACGCGCGACAGTCGCGATTTTGATTTTCTCGCCCAGCGTTTGGCCCCGCAGCGGCGGCTGATCGTTCCGGATCAGCGCGGCCGAGGCCGCTCGCAGCACGATCGTCGCTGGTACAACTACCAACCTGCGGTCTACATCGACGACATGTGGACGCTGCTGAATGAACTGAAACTCGCGCGCGTGATCATCATCGGCACGTCGCTGGGCGGTCTCATGGGGATTGCCATGGCGTCGCTGCGGCGGACGGCGATCGCTGCGTTGGTCCTCAACGACGTGGGTCCCGAGATCGATCCCGACGGGTTGGCACGCATTCGTTCTTACGTGGGGCGATTTCCCGAAGTGTGCACTTGGGAACAAGCGTCGCAACAGTTGCGCGAAATGTTCGCCACCGCGTTCCCCGACTTCGACGATGCGAGCTGGATGCAATTTGCCCGGCGCACCTTCGCCGAAGACGAAAACGGCTTACCCAGACCTTCTTCCGATCCGGCGATTGGCGATGCAATGCGCGCGATCCCCATGCCGCCCGGTGCGACGCAAGCCATGTGGTTTGCATTCGCATCGCTGCGCGGAATGCCCATGCTCGCGTTCCGCGGGGAGCGGTCGGATCTATTGTCCGCGGCCACATTCGATCGTATGCAGCGCGAAGTGCCGGGCCTGATCAGAGTGACAGTGCCGAACCGCGGACATCCGCCGCAGTTGGACGAGCCGGTATGTGTTGAGGCGATAGAGGCGTTTCTTGCGGGGTGTGAGTAGGGAGGGAGCTGTGGATCGTGGATCGTGGATCGTGGA
>JAEWBG010000089.1 GCA_023391335.1 Pseudomonadota bacterium
GCACTGCTGGATGACGCAGGCATCCTCACGGCCATGGCTTACGTGGATCTCAATCCGATCCGTGCTGGCATTGCCAAGACACCCGAAGACTCTGAATTCACCTCCATCTACCAGCGCATCCGCCAAACCACTGCCAGAAGCTCACCGAAACCGACCGATGAACGTCGCATACGACTGCGGCGATTTGCTGATCAAACTCAAAGCACCAAGTCCGGGATTCCCTACACCTCTTTGGACTATCTGCAGCTTGTTGACTGGAGCGGACGCTCCATTCGGGAAGGCAAGCACGGACACATCGATGCAACCCTCCCGCCGATCCTTTCACGCCTGAGCATCGACCCGGAGATCTGGCAGCTCGCGATGGCTCGCAAGGGCACTGTTCTGGGCCGAGCGATGGGCAAGCTCGATGTGATGCGACTACACGCCGCCACCCTCGGTCAGGCGTGGGTACGTGGAATGAAACGATCTGAGCGCATGTACGCGCGCTAACTTCTGCACCACCCGTTCCAGTCGGGTACCTGCTATGCGAGGTCGTCCAGTTCTTCTGCGAACGCGGATTCCTCCCGGGCTAATCCGAATCTTTGTCGCGAATCTCCAGATACTGACCTGAGGGTGTGGCGTCCATTCAAACCCTGGAGCCGACGGGCTTCGACTCACGCAATCTGTGGGTGTCCAACATAGAGAGGACAGCAAGGGTGGCTCGATGTAATTGGTGGATGTCCAAGAGCGGCACAATTCAACCCCTGGAGCCGACGGGCTTCGACTCACTCAATCTGTGGGTGTCCAACGTAGAGAGGACAGCAAGGGTGGCTCGATGTTATTGGTGGATGTCCAAGAACGGGGCAATGCATGGGTGTCCAAGCATGAAGGATCATGGGTGTCCAAGGATGAAGGTGGGTGTCCAACGATGAAGAGAGGGGATCGCGAACGCATCAATGGATGCACTGCACAGGGATCCCAATCTTCGAATCGCTGCGCGACGTCGACTTGGACTCCGGCTGTAGAACCTACTGCTGCGTCTGATGCCGTGGATCAATCGAGATCACGCGTGAGCGGCCGAAATCAGAGAGTGGGCCTGGGTATCGCTTCGAGCGCGTTCTGTTGCCAAATAAATCGCTGTCGATGTGATCGAACACGGGGACCTTATTGAACTTTGAATCGTGGTTGACCGTGAGTTCTAGGCGATCGGGATCGACCTGAACTTCGAGATCGGAAACGCTCCCATGGCGATCCCATCCATGCGACTGCCAGGCAGTGAAATCAAACCACCGCACGGCATCGGTCGTGCCGAGACCTCCGACGCGTTGTGGCGAGCCGGCATACGTGTTGCCGTCCGATTGGTTTTGCTCATCGACGAATACAACACCGCCATTGTTGCAGCCGGCGAAAATGTTGTTGTCGATCTGGTGATCGCGCCCATTGCCGGCGCCATTTCGTTCCGGACGCAGTACCGAATAGACACCGACGTTGTCGCAGCGGCCGATGAGATTCTGCGCGACGATTTGTTTTTCTGACGCGTGCAAGAAAATGCCGGAGCCCGCCGCACCACGCTGACCTGGCGTGCCCGGTTCCGCATTGCGCACATCCCAGATGATGTTGTTGTCGATTTGATTCTCGGCGCGATTCATTTCCATGTGGATCGCGGCACTGACGCTGACAACGTCAGCAAAGACATTGCCGGTCACGCGACTATTTTGGTTGCCGCTATCCAGCCATAACGCGTTCGCATGCCGAATGTGACGAATCACGTTGCGACGAAACAGCAGATTGCGCGAGAAATGAAACTTGGCGCCCGCCGCTTCCCATGCGCGTTCCGCGTCTTGCCAGCCCACCCATTCGATCAAGTTGTCTTCGATCAGCGTGTCCTTCGTGCCCATGCCGCCGAGACCCTCGACGCCGATATAACGAATCGTGTTGCCGCGAACGATGTGAGATTCGCCCGCCATTGGCGCCGGTGCGAAATTCCAATCCTTGTTGCCGATATCCAGACCCACGCCATTCGCCCATTCGATGGTGTTGCCTTCGATGATCCAGTGATTGCCGCCATTCGTGGACACAAGTCCCCGCTGCGGCGGCGGGAATGCGTTGCCGGCATGTTGGAACGTGATGCCCTTGATGCGGATGTAACCGAGGCCTGCTACTTGAGGAACGAAGGCTTGTTCGCGCGTTGTCACTTCAACCAGCGAGGTGTTCGGATCGCCAGAGGCAACACGTATGTGCAACACATTGCCCTGATGCTCGATCCAGAATCTGCCTTCTGGCGAGCCACCCACTTCCTGCATGATCGGCGCGCCTCGCGCGCGCGAAGGTAACCCGCTGCGCGTCGGCGGTGTGGGCGCGTCAGGCGAGCCAGGCAACGCTGTGCTTAACAGCTCGCGATATTGTTCGACGGGCTCGAGCGGCCGGCCATCGACGAAGATCATTCCGCGGCGACGGAAGTAGGGGCCCATGTCGACGCTCTTCGTGTTCAGCCAAATCCAATCGCCAGGCACATTCGCCAACGCGAATGGGTTGTACGCATCGGGAAACATTGCGCCTGAAAGCGCATGCTCCCAAATCTTCACGTTGCCTTGATCGTTGCCGCGCACGGTGCGAACACTCGGCTCCCAATTGCGCAGCACTTCAGATGCCTTTACGACGACGGTCGCACCTGGAGCAGCTTCGTAACTGATCATCTTGTCCGGTCCCGTGCCGCCGCGCGCCGGACGAATGCATTCGCGATATTCACCGGAGGCAATCACCACACGCTCGCCGGGCTGCAGAATCTCCGCTGCTTTGCTGATGGTGCGAAATGGGTGCTCCTGAGTTCCCGCGCCTTCATCGCTACTCGCGGACGAATTTGCATCGACGTAGTACGTCTTCGAAAACTTAAGCGGCTGCTCCCAAAATACGAAGTTGGTGCCGTCGGGGAGACGAGCCTCGCTTGCGCCAGCCGATGGACTGATGAGGCAAACAAGTAAGCATGCCATCCAGCCAAGCGCGCCGGCGCAGCGACGGTTCGCGTGAGTTGATTCGGCTGACATGAACATCCTCGATGTGTGGCGAGCGGCGGGCTGAAGCAGCAAGAGAGCCATCCACATTCTCTGCCGCATTCACGCGCTAGGCCACACGCGTCGACATTTCTCGACCGTGATGTCGCGATCGATATGCGTGCCGAACTAACGCGTATCGATCTACACGGCAGCTCTCACTCTGCCGCGACTGCTATTGCCGTACGTTTGCCGGTTGACGTCCCGCAGCGCGAGGATCGAGAAAAGCTTTCGATCGGCCGGAGATTCAAAGCCGCACTGGCCTTCAAAGCGTTTTGGATTGCGGAACGTTCCGAACAACAGATCCCAAATCGGAAGGTCACCGTAATTGTCGGCATGCACACCAAGCCGGTGATGTTCACAGTGTGCTTCGGGACGCTGAATCAAATAGCCGAGCCACTGCGGAGTGTGAACGTTCCAATGCTGGAACAGTCCGTAGAACGCAGCCATGTAACTTGTGAGTGCCGCGGCTAACGGATCGAGGCCGAGCACGATCACCGTCACGAACAACTGCATCAGGATCTGCACGACCATTTCGATTGGATGGAAAAGCACGGATCCCGAGATGTCCACTCGTTGCGGGCTGTGGTGAAGCTGATGCGTCATTCTCCACAGCCAAGGAACGGTGTGAGCCGTGCGATGAAACGCATACGCGAGCCCGGACAGAACGAAGTAACCAACCAGCATCCCACCGACGATCCCGAGCCCGCGGCCGTCCAGCCAACGATGTTGTTTGAGCCAAGTAGGATCGACGAGAAGCGGGACGAGCGTAGACAGCGTGCCCATCAACAATAGAAAGCCGACACCCAAGACCCGCCAACCTTGCCGCGCGGGAAAATGACGGGCCGGAAATCGCCATTCGATGGCGAGCATGAGCAAATAGGTGGAAGGGACGAGGAGCCCGACGATGTCGACGGATTGCATGGCGATCTCCCAATGCTTTCTGCTACCTTACGGTGTAAGGGTCGAGGGAACTATTGTCCTTACAGCGTAAGGTGTCAAGCCCATGCTCAAGAAAGTCAGATCCAAGAAGGCAAAATCAGGCGATGTTGCACCGCTCACGCCCGAGAGGATCGTGATGGCGGCCTTGGAACTCATCAACAAGCACGGTCTGGCCGCGTTCAGCACCCGGCAGCTCGGCGAGCGTCTCGGTTGCGAGGCGATGAGCATCTATCATCACTTCAAGAGCAAGCAGCATTTACTGGATGCGTTAGTCGACCATGCGATCGCATCGGTCGACGTGCCCGTCGAGGGTGACGATGCAGAGCAAGATCTGCGGCGGTGCTTGCATTCGTATCGCGACATGGCGCGGCGCTGGCCAGGCCTATTTCCTCTGGTCGCCACGCACCGACTGAACACACCGACGGGCGTTCGCTTTATCGATTCAGTGTTGCGATTGATTCGTCGGATCGAACCCAATGCGGAGAAGGCCGCGCGTCAATTTCGCGCACTGGGTTACTACCTGATCGGCGCCTGCCTCGACGAGACGGCTGGCTACGCACGAGGACCATCGGCAGCTGAACCCGTCAGTGACGATTTCGTCGCTCGTGAGTGCCCCAATCTCATCGCGGCCGCGCCTTTTTTTCAGGAGAAGCACTGGGATGCCACGTTCGATTACGGCATCGATGCGTTGCTGGCAGGAACTGTCGAACGCGCCGATCTCAAGAGCAAGACTGCCCGCTCGCGAACCAAGGCGAAATGACATCTCAATCTTGAGCACGCGTCTCAGAGGGCAGATCTTGGCGTCACGAAATCGCGAGCGAAGTCAGCAAATGCAGATCGTTTTACATCCTGCAAGGCTCAATTGCGTGCCGCGAGACTCGCAGCTTGTTTCAAGGCCTCAATGAGACTGCCTTCATCCGCGATGCCTTTACCGGCGATGTCGAATGCCGTGCCGTGATCGACCGACGTTCGAACGACGGGCAAGCCGATCGTAATGTTCACGCCTGACTCCAAGCCGAGTACTTTGATCGGCCCGTGCCCCTGGTCGTGATACATCGCCACAACGATGTCGTAGTCGCCGCGAGCGGCGAGGAAGAACAATGTATCAGCGGGAAGCGGACCGCGCACATCCCATCCCTTCACGCGACATGCGGCCACGGCAGGCTCGATTTTTTCTGCTTCTTCGCCGCGACCGAAGAGCCCGTTTTCTCCTGCGTGAGGGTTGATGCCGCACACCCCGATGCGAGGTGACGCGATTCCCGCCTTCATTAATGTGTGGTGCGCGCGAGCGATGACTCGCTCCACTAGAGGCGCATCGATTTTCTCGATCGCATCGAGCAGGCCAATGTGCGTCGTGACGTGAATGACGCGCAGCTTGGGTGCGACCAACATCATCGACACTTCCGGCGTGCTGGTCAGAGCGGCGAGCAATTCGGTGTGCCCTGGATACTTGTGGCCGGCGGCGTGCAATGCTTCCTTGCTCAAGGGCGCAGTGCAGATAGCTTGTGCATCCCCATCCTGCACGATGCGCACTGCACGTTCGATGTAGCGATATGCCGCCTCGCCGGACATAGCTGAGACTTGTCCGAATGGCTGATTCGCTGGAGTCAGGCGCAAGTCGATGCATTGAACGCGACCGTTCGAATACTGAGCCTCTGCAGGGGAAGCCAAACTATCGACAACGAGGTCTGAGCCAACGATGTGCGCAGCTTCGCGCAGCCGACCCGCATCGCCAACGACGAGAGGGCGACACAATGCATGCACTTCCGCTCGGGCCAGTGCCTTCATGATGATCTCTGGGCCGATTCCCGAAGGATCGCCCATGGTGATCGCAATGACTGGCAGCGTCATATCAGCTTTCCCGTTTCTCGAATCCTGCGCAGGCGCTCTACACAACGGATCAAACTGCGTTCGTTGCCGAACGCTCCCGCCTTTGTCACCACGGGAGTCGCAACCTTGCCCAACGACACACCCAAACAGATTCCCGGTTCGATTTCATCGAGGAGACGCATTCCTGAGCTACCGAAATGAGTGAGTAGTGCTGCGGCGGTTTCGCCGCCCGTCGCAATCATCGCGCTCATGTGCGAGTAGACCGGATGTAGCCACTTCCCCACTGCTTGCGTGAGCTGATCCGTCAGAGACAAATCCGGCGAACCTTCGAACATGATCTCGATCAACGCGTCATTGCCCCGATCGAGGCATGCAATCACGTCTTCAGCGAAAGCCTCCGCGTCACCTCGACCGCCACTGCTCAGCAAACGCTGGTGCTCGATCGGAAAGTGCGCCACGCCAGGTATGCGCGCGAGTTCGCGTGCGGCAATCCGCGAAGCCTTCGCCACTGATCCGACAACGATCAGTGCGCCGCGCTTGCTGGCTTCGACGAGTCGGTAGTCTTCACTCGCCTGCATCGCCGCATCGCAGGTGCGAGCCAACGCATGCGTCAGTCCCGCACTGCCGATGAAGAATGCCTTGCGATCGAGTTGCAGACCAGCGGCCGCGATGCGATCTAGGTCGTTATCAGTGATTGCGTCGCACACAGCGACTGCGCCGCGGCCGGCGATGTTCCGCAACACGTTATTAAGTTCGCCACATTCGCCCCGCATAACTCCCAACGACACTGCCTCGCACGGGATGCTCGCCGACGCAAGGATTGCGGTGAGATCCGCGCTTGGATAGCTGTGCTCACGTTGCCACAGCTCGGATAGCTCGAGCGGCTTGCCGTCCACAAGTACGCGAGAATCTTGCGTCGTGCGTCCGGCAGCAGGAAACGCTGGCGCCAGAATGGCGAACGGGGAATTGCCTGTCGCACTCGAGCTCTCTCGAATCGAGCGGATCTCCACGGCAGGATGGCCGCGCAAAGTCGAATCTATTTTCTTGAATAGATGCGCGTCGCGATACTGTGCTCGTTCGAGCACGTCGCTATGAATCGCCGCAGCTTGCTCACTCGACAAAGAGCGGCTTGCAGTGTTGAACGAAAGCACCTGTGCTTCGCGACATGAGTCAATCGCGTTGAGGTCCCAAATGACTCTTGTCGCAAGCCCGCGCTTGGCGAACGGAATCGCAGCATCCGCAGCGCCCGTCAAATCGTCTGCAAGGATGAGCCAACTCGAAGTCACCGACGTTCCCGCCGAGTTTCAGCTTCGTCAGGGGGAATATTCACTTCGGCAAGCTGAGGTGATCCAAAGCGTCGCGATGTCCATGCGGTTGCAAGCGGCACGAGAATCGCCGTCACCACGACTGCGGCGGCAACCAAGACGGTGGCGGAGGGGGCAGCCTCTGCATAAACGGGATTCGCGGCTGCGACGATGGCAGGTACTGCGGCTGCATTTCCAGCCGTCGAGGCCGCTGCAACACCAGCGACGCCCGTGCCACCCGTTAGCCGATCGGCAAAAAACAAAGGAATGCCCGTGACGATGACGACGGCCAACCCCAACGCGATCCCTAAGAGGCCCGCCTGCCACACCTTGCTCAAGTCCAGGCCCGTGCCCAATGCAAAGGCGAAGAACGGAATCATCACCGGAATCGCGCCGCTCAAGAAGGAACGCATGTCTCGATCGAGATTGCCCAGCAGCATGCCGGCGAGCAGCGGCAGGACGCTGCCTAGCAGGGTCGGCCACGGAAACGCCGAAAGTCCCGCGACACCGAGCGTCACCATTGTCAGAAAGGGACCGGATTCCAGCGACATGATCGTGTAGGCGCCCACATCGCCCGGCTTGCCGTACTGACCCATCAGCGCCATGTATAAGCCGCCGTTGGTGTCATTCATTGCGGCGACGATTGCGAGTGTCGAGATTCCTGCAAATGCACCCGAATCGATAGGGGCCTCTCCGAGCCAATGGCCGAATACGATTCCGAGCGCAACGGCGATC
The DNA here is from genome assembly GCA_023391335.1 of Pseudomonadota bacterium. Lineage (GTDB taxonomy): Bacteria > Pseudomonadota > Gammaproteobacteria > Steroidobacterales > Steroidobacteraceae > Steroidobacter. The sequence goes on from JAEWBG010000089.1 coordinate 7,841, forward strand.
GTCACCTTGACGCCGAAGAGTGTGCCGCCCTTCTTCAATATGTAGGGCGTTGCGCGGAAGTCGATACTCGCGCCCATGCACACGTAGAACACCGCGAGAATCGTGAGCGCCCCCGAAAACAGCGCGCCTGTGAATGAACCGAAGAACATCGGCGCCCGCGGCGCGAACGTCGCGATCAAAGCGCCCAACACCAGCGGCACGACCATCATTCCGCCGGGAATTCGTTCGATGGTCTTTTTTATGGCCAGTTGTCGCATCGATGCCGTTAATGCCCTTAACTTTTCGCCGCGTCAAATAAGAATTGCCGTGCAGCAGGAGCGAATCGTGCGTGTTGGTCTGGCGAGAACGATCGGCGTAGTGTGCGAGAACGAATCACTCGATCAGGAGCGTTCATGAGCTTACGCGTCCTCGCTTGCATGGCGGTCACAGCTTGCGCCTCTTTCTTCACGGGTGCGCTCTGGGCCGGTAAAACGCAGCAGCCGGATTTGGATAGCCACATCTACAGAGCGGCAGATGCGCGTAATGCTGCGGGCGATTGGGGCGCCATTCATATCTATACCGAGGATGGCACGCCCACCTATGGCCACAGCAGCATGCTCACGGCAGAGCTGGAATTTCTTCCTCACCATCAGTTGCAGCCCCCGCATCAACACGCGGAGGAAGAATTCCAATACGTCATCGAGGGGACCGGGACTTGGTCGTTGAATGGTCAAGACTATCCGCTGCGCCCCGGCGATCTCATGTACGCCAAGCCCTGGGATTGGCACGGGATCCGCAACTCCAGCGACAAGCCGCTGCGATTCTTCGTTTTCAAATGGCACAACAAGGGCGTACCGATGCCGGTGAAGGCGGCGGGTTAGGAAACGGGAAACGGGAAACGGGAAA
>JAEWBG010000042.1 GCA_023391335.1 Pseudomonadota bacterium
CGTTTTGGCCACCACATGAGTGCAACCTTTGTACGCAAGTTCCCATCTGAAGGAGGGCCAGCAGGCGCGAGTGGGGCGGTGGATGCTCCGCCGCACAACATGGGAGCAGCCGGCCGATGATCGTCCGCCAAATTCAGGATGGAGTTCGCACTGACCTGAGCGTCAGCTTGTCGGACCAGAAAGACACGGGAAATGCGGTCATTAGCGTGTGCACGGCGGCAGCCGACTACGCACTAGGACCCGAGCGACTGGCGGTCCTATGCGCCTGGGGTGGTAGGCAAGAAGTCCTAATCGATGGCCGCCGCGTTGTTGTGGACGACGACACCTGGCTTGCCGTGCCAGCAGGGTCTCCAAGTGTTCGCGTCCGTGGATCGGAAACGACGCAAGCCTTGACCGTGCTATTTCGCCCCGGATTGCCGCAAGAAGTGCTCGGCGCGCTGTTGACACCAGATGACCGGATGCTCGACGTGGCGGAATTTGAAGAAACGGCCGCAGTACCGTTCTTACCGCATTTGCAGCCTCATGATCGAAGCGTAACGCCGGTACTGCTCTTCATTCGCCGTCATCGCGACATGGGGTTGCAAGATCCGCTTTGGTATGAAGAACAGTTGGCGTTCTTGCTCGAACGGATGCTCACGCGCCATCGCCATGTCGTGCAGCGCGCTCGCAGCGTTCCGGTCCGCCGCTCCACGACGCGCCGCGAAATCCTGCGACGCATTAGTCTCGCCACAGACTTCATTCACTCGAGTTACGAAAAACCGCTGATGCTCGGCGATATGGCTAGAGCGGCATTCCTGTCGCGGCATCATTTCCTGCGATTGTTCAAGCACGTTCACGAAATCACGCCGCACGAGTATTTGCAGCGCAAACGCACCAGCGTCGCGGCGCGCCTGCTGCGCGACAGCGCGTTGAGTGTCGAGGATGTGGTCCGGCAGGTCGGATTCGATTCGAGATCGACGCTGTTTCGGGCCATGCGCCGTTTTCATGGGGTGACACCGCGTGAGTGTCGGCACACCGGCGAGACGTTCGCGCTGATGTCGGAATCGGCGGTCGCTTAAGCAAAGCAGAGGCTCAGCGTCTTGTAATCTGCCCGACGGCTCCCCATCCTGGCTGTCCCTCTCGGACGCTGGGTGAGCCTATGTTTTCGTTTCGTAAGAAAGGCGTGATGCCGCAGCCTTCAGAGGCGTTGCCAGGCCGCAGTTCGCCGCTGCGAGTGCCAGAGTTTCACGACGTCAACGGTCATCGAATTGTGCCCCCATTTCCTGCCGGCACGCGCACGGCGATGTTCGGGCTGGGTTGCTTTTGGGGGGCGGAGCGGAAGTTTTGGCAGCTGCGTGGCGTGTACAGCACAGCCGTCGGCTATGCCGGCGGCTACACGCCCAATCCTACGTACGAAGAAGTCTGCACGGGCATGACAGGCCACAATGAAGTGGTCCGCGTGGTCTTCGATCCGCAGACGATTAGGTATGGAGATCTGCTGAAGACATTCTGGGAGTCTCACGATCCCACGCAGGGAATGCGCCAAGGCAACGACGTGGGTACCCAATATCGCTCGGGAATTTACGTGTACGACCCCGAGCAGCGGGCGCAGGCAATTGAAAGCCGCGACGCTTATGCACATCGCTTACAGCAGGCGGGCTACGGTGCGATCACGACCGAGATCGTGGACGCTCCTGAGTTCTACTACGCCGAGGACTATCACCAGCAGTACTTGGCGAAGAATCCCAACGGATATTGCGGCCTCGGCGGTACCGGCGTGAGCTGTCCGATCGGCGTTGCCGTCCCCGCTTAGATCTTCACTGCCTTGAAGTAGAGGAGGGCCGCTAAGTTATTGCGGCGGCTCTCCACCGGGCTGCGGGTCTTCCATCGGATACGTCGTCAGCGCACCTTCGCGTGACGGTTGCGCAGACGTGCTCGTGTTGGTGGTCGGCGCCGCAGGCGGCGGGTTCGATTGCGAGGCCACATGCGAGGCCGCGGGTCCGTGTACTGAATTCTCGATGGCGGCGAGCAGTTTGTCCGCAGGCGGCGGAGCGGCGGGCGCATCGCTGCGAATAATCTCGCTCGGCAGAACGCCTGGGCGTCCGTAGAACAACTCGTTCGAGCGATGATCAATCGTCAGGGCTGAACCATCGAGCGCGACGCCGGCGAACAATCCACTTGAACGCGAATAGGAATAGACCTGCGCGTTCAGCCCGATGTCAGTGGCCGCAGAGCTTTGACGACCGACCGGACCGGCGGCGACTGCGGCGTCCGCGCCCAGCGTGACTTTGCCGCCGACGATTCCTTCTACGCCTTGGCGAGAGGTGAACACGAGAACGACATCGGTGGATTGCACGCCCACTTGGAAACCGAAGCTGCCGCCTGTCAGGTTTACAAAAATCGGATTGCTCCACGATCCGTTGTCCTTACGAATCACGAGCACGCCTTTCCCGCGACGCCCGCCAATACCCAGTCCGACTTTGATGACATCCGGCACGATCGCGATTGCGTATGCGCGCTCCAACAGCCACACCGGAATGTTCTGTTCCGGCATCTGCATCAGCTCTTCGAGCACCTTGGTGGAAGTCAGCAGGCGCGCGTCTTGGCGTTCTGCTGCTATCGACGACTGCGCGACGGCGCTAGCGAGTACTAATGCGAACAGCTGCAGCCACAATTTGGGAAATCGCATCTCGAGTCTTGCTCCTCATGATCGACTTGCACCGGCGGATCGGTGCGAATGCGTAAGACTCTAGCAGATGGGAGTGGTTCCAGTGGCACGCGAAGCATTACGAGTCGCTAAGCCGCGACGTTCATTCATTCGCTGCGACGCTGGGTGTGGCTGTGGTCTGAGGCACGAGCGCTTGGAGTTTTTCGAGTTCGCCGCGGTCCTGATAAAACTGCGCGATGCGCGCACGCGCTTGAACACGGGCATCGCGATCGGATTTCTCGTCGGCCGCCAAATGTTGGTAAGAGTCCGCCAAATACCGTTCCGCTTCTTTGTAACGACCTTGGCGATACAGCACTTCGCCCAAAGCGCTTTCGGAGCGGAAGGATCGCCAAGCCGCCGCGTCCGAACGTTTCCAACGGTTCATCGATGCGGCGAGCAGGGCTTCGGCATCCGTCAACTGACCCTTCTGCAGCAGCAGTTCACCCAGCAGATATTCTGACGAGGCAACGTATTGGTGATCTGGAGGCAGAGTCTTGGCGTAGGTCTCCAGCGAATGGCGCAGTTGCGCCTCTGCTTCCTTCAACTTGCCGCGCTTGATAAGGATCGTGGCGAGCGATGTGCGCGCGTACGCGGATTGGTAGTGCTCCTCGCCAAGGCTGTCGGCGATGAGATTCAGGCCTTGTCGCGAGTAGGTTTCCGCATCGGCTAACAGTCCCTGCGCCACCCTGACATCAGCTAGTGAGCTGTAAATGGAGGCGACTTGGCGGCTGGTCTCTCCGTATAGCAATTTGTTGTGCTCTAGAACGCGATCGAATACCGGAGCTGCCTCGTTGGCGCGGCCTTCAGCCAGCAGAATCGATCCTAGGTGACCTTCGGCGGACACGCGATCCGGATAGAGATCGGGGACGCATTGAGCGTAAATATCCAGGGCTTGGCGCACCAGCTTCTCGGCCGTTTTCAAATCGTCGTTCCACATGGCCACCGTTTCCAAGTCCAGCAAAACGCTGGCCACTTCCCTGTGAATCGGGCCCAGAAGTTCGCGGTGTAAAGCGAGGCTGCTTTCGAGATACCGACGCGCGGCGGTCAGATTGCCATTCAGTTGTTCGATGCGCCCCAGATCTCGCAGCACCCCGGCATAGATCAGGGAATGTTCGTTGCGGCCCCTGCGTGCAAGCGTAGCGGCTTCCTGCAAGGTCTTGCGTGATGCATCGATATCGCCGACCTGGCGCTGCACTACTGCAAGCTCTAGCAAGACGCCGGCGGTTTTCGAGCCGTCCGGATCGGGTAGTTGCTTGCGAAGGTGCAACGCCTCTTCCAAGAATCCGGCCGCACGATCGTATTGGTTTTGGCGCCGGTACGTTTTTCCGATCGCCTCGAGTAGACGGGCGCGCACTTCTGGTTGCTGACTTAAGTCTCCTTCGATTCGCTTGCCTGCATTATCGAGCAGTTCACGCGCCGTCGTTTCGTGTCCTTGTGAAGTGAATGGATCGGAGGCGGAGAACACCTCCAACATGAACTCGGAAACTGTTTCGGCACGAGTGCTCTCCTGCGTCGCGCGGTCGCGTTCACTGGCAATCCGTTGGGTCTGAATCGACATCATGACCATGAACGCGATGCCGACCCCGACGAAGGTCGCACCCACGCCGACACCGAATGCGTGCCGCCGAATGAACCGCTGCGAGTAATAGACCCAGTTGCCCTGCCGCGCCTGCACCGGCTCGCGGTCGAGATGCCTACGAACGTCTGCTGCAAATTGTTCGACCGACGTGTAGCGATGCTGCGGCTCTTTGCGCAGAGCCCGCATGACGATTGCATCAAGGTCTCCTTGAAGACGCTTGTGCAACTTCTCCGCCGTCAAGCCACGTGCTGCGGCGACCGCAAGCACGTCGGATCCACCGTCGGTTCGGTTGCGCGAGATGGCGCCCCGCACCGCTGCGCTCGGGCGTTCGGGATCGCTGATGCAAATCAACCGCTCAAGTTCTAGCTGACTGGCTGAACCGGGAACGACATACGGCCGCATGCCCGTCATCAGCTCGTAGAGGACCACGCCGAGCGCATAAACATCGCTGGCCGTCGTAACCGGTTTGCCGAGGATTTGTTCGGGACTCGCATACTCGGGCGTGAGCAACCGATCGTTCATACGAGTGAGCGCCAGCACTGCTGCCGCATCGCCCGTATCGAGGAGCTTGGCAATGCCAAAGTCCAGTAGCTTGGGAGTGCCATCCGACGTGACCAGGATGTTGGCCGGTTTCAGGTCACGATGGACGACGAGGTTTTGGTGTGCGTACTGAACCGCGCCGCAAATATCGAGAAAGAGCTGCAAACGCGCGCGCAAATCGAGTGCTTGGCGATCGCAGAATCGATCCAGCGGCTCGCCATGAATGTATTCCATGACGAGATAAGGCTGACCGTCCTCGGTTTCTCCCGCATCGAGCAGACGGCCGATGTTCGGGTGATTCAGACTCGCGAGAATCTGACGCTCGGCGCGAAAACGGGCGCCGAGATCGCCGTGCACGGTCGCGGTGTCGACGATCTTGATCGCGACTTGGGCTGAATATTGGCGATCGGCTCGCTCGGCGAGATAAACGGTGCCGGTGCCGCCGTGTCCGAGAACCGATACCAGCCGATAGTTGCCGATGATCTTGCCGACCAAGGCTCGTCGTCGTTCCCGACTCGTCGCATCAAGGGCTGCGCCCAAAGCGTGAGTCAGCGGTCCGGTCGAATTGCCGGAGTCGCACGCCAGTAGCTCGAGTAGTTCTTTGCGAAGTTCGGGATCGCCGTCGGTCTCGCGCGCAACGAATGCATCGCGCTCGCTGGTGGACAGATCAACGGCGCGAGAAAACAAATCCTGCAATCGCTCCCATTTGACGGATTCCATCTTCCCTGTCTCGTCTGAGGTCATTCGGACTCGGGGGTGCGAGCGCGATGCGGTTTGATTTGCCTCAGCACCCATGCTTTTGCGAGGCGCAGTTCGCGATCCACGGTCGCTTCCGAGATCTTCAGGGTCTCGGAGAGTTCTTGATAGGTGAGTCCACCGAAGTAGTGAAGCTCGACGAGTTCGGCGAGACGTGAGTTCTCGACCGCAAGCCTGCCGAGCGCTTCGTCGATCTCCAAGACGTCGATCTCGCCTTGGGTAATGGGGCCTGAATCCAATGTGTCGAGGTCATCGAGTGCGCCGGTGGTCGTGCCACCGCGCTTTTCACGCAACCTGGACTTTGCGTGATCCACCAGGATGCGGCGCATTTGCCGCGCCGCAACAGCAAAGAAGTGCGCTCGGTCCTGCCATGAAACATTCATCTCGACGAGCTTGACGAAGGCTTCGTGCACGACTGCCGTGGCCTGCAGCGTGTGTCCCGCACGCTCTCGGCGCATGTACCGACGTGCGCGGCTACGCAGTTCTTCGTAGATCAACGGGGTAAGACGCTCGAGCGCGCGGCTGTCTCCTGAGCGCCAAGCAGAGAGAAGCCTCGTAACCGCCTGCCGGTCGGCGGGCGGGATTGCCGCTGCGATCGTGTTGCTCAGAAGCCTGGTCTCCGCGGTTGGACTGTTCGCGAGCCCATCTTAGCTGGGCTGGTGCGATTGTTTCATGTGCGAAGCCCCGAAATCGGCAGGAGGCGCCACTTAGGGTTCTTGCGGCCCCGCCTCAATGACACACCTACGTATGCGCTGCACGGTTTTCCGCGATCACGCATGCGCCTTGCGCTGAATCTCGATCTGCCGCCCCGCAAACAGCGTTCCGCTGTGACGGCAATCACAGGTCCCCGTCGCTTTTGTCAGTGAACCGACCGCGAATCGGCCACTGCTTAGCAACTTTTACTGGGAGAGACCTTGTCATGCGTAACAAAATCCTTGCGTCAGTGTTGATTGCCTCCACCACCTTGATGGGCAACTTCTGCCTGGCCAGTGCCGGATTACTCCAGCAGAAGCACGCGACCATAGAACCGATCGAGTTGCTGCAGCTGCGCCTCGCCGACGAAAACCAAACGACGCCTGATCGCCCACGTCTGGCTGATGAAAACCAAACGACCCCGGATCGTCCGCGCGTGGCACTCGTCTAATCTTGAGCGGAGCATTCACATGAAACGTTTTGCATTCACCAGTTTGATGATCATGACGTTGGGCACTTCGCTCGGCACGACACTCGTACGGGATCGGGTCGATACGGCCGAGGTGCAAAACTCGACAGGCTCCGTGGCAGCACTGCCTACGCCTGAACAAATCGCCGCATGGAAAGCGACGGCGACCACAACGGACTACATCGCGCCCAAAGCTCCGCTTTGATTCGCGAGCGGCGGACAACTCCCACGGGACGGTCACCCGTGGGATTTCGCGCGTCGGCCGTCCGCATGTGTCGTCCACTGCCGACACGAGAACGAAGTGTGCGGCGTGTCACACGCGAGTGCGCCTCTGACGCCGCTGAGTTCACATTTGGTTCGTTGACATATTTGCAGCCCGTATAGCACCCTAGCCGCCGTTGTCAGGGTGCAACGGTGAGTGATCACGTGTTGCGCTCGCTTGGGCAAACTCATCGAAAGGTGAGGACGCAAAGCTCGAAAATTCGGGCTGCAATCGCATCTGCCTTCTGGTGATTTCCATCGTGCGTGCGCGTCCGCAGTTTGCTTGCGTGAGTTCTGGCGAGACGCGGCTACCTATTTAATGTCATCACAGCGGTTATCAGCTCAGCAGCGCATTGCACACGTCCTTCGAGCTTTCGCGAGACTGCTGTTCATCGGCACCCTCGCGGCCGTCGCAAGTGCGTCGCCGACTGCTTTGATCGGCCAGCCTGCTCCCGATTTTGCTTTGCGGACGTTTGGCGGGGAGAACTTGCGGCTCTCTGAGCATCTCGGCGAGGTCGTCATCCTCAATTTTTGGGCAACTTGGTGTGGGCCGTGCCGCCAGGAGATGCCACTGCTCGATGAGATTCAGGACAAGTATCACCGCGCGGGCTTGGTACTGATGAGTATCAATCTGGATGAAGACCAGCAGCGCGCCGAAGAATTCGCACGTACGTTGAAAATTTCCTATCCCGTGCTGGTCGATTCCAAAAAGGAAGTCGCGAAGGCATTTCAGGTCGGCACCATGCCGGCAACGATCCTGATCGATCGCTCCGGAGTCATCCGGTATGTGTCCGACGGATATAAGGCTGGTTACGAGAAGCGCTATACCGACAAGCTTCGCGAACTGCTCAACGAATAACTTCCGATAGCAATGAACATTATTTCGATCGGGTGCATGCCATGTTTCGCAAGCTGATTCTGTTGATTGCCTTGGCGAGCGCGAGCCTATCGCTTTCGGCACAGGAGCCCAATGCTCCAGCCGCCGACTCTGCCCCTGTGGCTACCGCTACGAGCGAGGCTCCGGCACCGGCCTCGGCGCCGCCCGAGGACTTCAAGAGCATGGATCAAGAGGTGCAGTCGCTTAAGAAAGACGTGTTGGACCTGAATCGCGAATTGTTCGTGCTCGAAGAAGATTTGCTCTTTCCTGCCAACACTCAGGTCGCAGTATTCGTATCCATGGATGTGGGCGAATTTTTTGCGTTGGATTCGGTGACCATCAAGCTCGACAACAAGGAAGTCGCCAACTACCTCTACACCGAGCGCGAAGCTCAAGCTTTGCTCAAAGGCGGCGTGCATCGCGTCTATATCGGCAATCTGAAAACGGGCGAACACGAGTTGCTTGCACTGTTCACCGGACAGGGGCCTCACGCACGCGACTATCGCCGCGGCGCAACGGTGAAATTGGAGAAGGGCGTCGGTGCGAAGTACATCGAGCTGAAGATCAGCGATCGCGCGTCGAAGGCGCAGCCCGAATTCATCGTGAAGCAGTGGGAATGATGCGAATTGCAGGTCTGTCGGGTTGAAGATTTGAGCCGATGAGAATCCAAAGCAAGCTTGCGGTGTGGTTATCGACGAGTGTAGTGGCAACTGCACTCGCGATTGCACCTGCGCATGCGAAGGCCAAAAAGAAAGTGGCCGACAAGCCGCTCGTCGGCATGCCTCAGGAAGTGAAGGATCTGCACTGGGGCGATGTGCTGTTCTACTTCTATCAAGGCGACTATCTCGAAGCGCTCACTCGCTTAGGCGCCTCCCAGGATTTCGGGCGGCTGCAGCACCACACCGTCGAAGCGGAGCTATTGAAGGGCGGGCTATATCTCTCGCTCGGTCAGCACGAGGAAGCGGGGCGCATCTTCAAAGCCTTATTGAACGACAACGTACCGCTCGATGTGCGCAACCGCGCTTGGTTCTATCTGGCGAAGGTTTGGTATCAACGCAACTACCTGGACCAGTCCGCCGAAGCGCTCGCCTCGATTCGCGGTGCATTGCCCGGAGATCTCGAGCCGGAGCGTCATCTGCTCGAAGCGCAAGTGCTGATGTATTTGAATCGCTATGACGAGGCAATTCGCGCGCTCGAACGTTGGCAGCCGGTGGGCAGTGGCAACGACGTCTGGTCTGCGTACGCACGTTTCAATATCGGCGTCGCGCTCGTCCGGCAGGGGCGGATCGATGACGCGACGAAGTTGCTCAGCGCGGTTGGTGAAATCGATGCACCCACTGAAGAGCTTGCCGCGTTGCGTGACAAGTCCAATCTCGCGCTCGGATATGCGCTGCTCAAGGCGAATCGTCCCGGCGAGGCGAAGAACGCGTTGCAACGAGTTCGACTGGTGGGGCCGCAATCGAACAAGGCACTGCTTGGTGTCGGTTGGGCGGATTCGGCCGAAGAGCAATACACCAAGGCATTGGCTCCATGGCTCGAATTGCGCGGCAGAAATCTGTTGGATGCAGCCGTGCAAGAGTCCTATCTCGCGGTGCCGTATGCGTATTCCAAGCTCTCGGCCGATCGCCAAGCCGCTGAGCAGTACACGGTTGCGGTACAGGCCTTCGACGACGAGACGCGACGTATCGACGAGTCGATCGCCTCCATTCGCAGCGGGCGCTTGTTAGAAGCGATTGTCGCCAACGACAAGGGCGATGAAAAAGTCGGTTGGTATTGGCAATTGCAGCATCTGCCCGACGCGCCGGAGACTCGCTATCTCTATCACCTGATGGCGACCAACGAATTTCAGGAAGGCTTGAAAAACTATCGCGACCTGCGCCTGATGCAGCGGAATCTCGCACGCTGGTCGCTGAGCATGGAGGCATTTCACGACATGGTCGATACGCGGCGCAAGGCGTACGAGCAGCGTCTGCCGATGTTGCAGAGCACGCTCGATACCGTCGATCTGGATGCAATCGAAGCGCATAAGAACGATCTCGAGTCACGGCTTGGTGCAGTCGAGCGCGACAACGACATTGCTGGCCTCGCCACGGCTCGCGAGCTAGATCAATGGAATAAAGTGCAGCGTATCCAAACCGTGCTGGCTGCCGCTGATCAGTCCGATCCGCTCGTCCAAGAGATGCAGGAAAAGGCGCGCCTCATTCGCGGCCGGCTGCTGTGGGACTTCAATTCAAGTTTCAAAGCGCGACTGTGGCGGGAGAAGAAAGAACTGCGCGAATTGGATGTCGCTTTCAAAGAGGCGCGCCGTCGAGCCGTACTCGTCGATCGCGCGCGCGAAGACTATCCAACGCGCACTGAGGAGTTCGCGCAGAAAGTTGCGGCGTTGGAGCCGCGCATGGCGACACTGAATACCCGGCTCGCAGCGGCAGCGGATCAGCAAAATCGCTATCTGGCCGCCATTGCGATCAAGGAGCTGCAGTCGCAAAAAGAACGCCTCGCTGCATATTCGCTGCAGGCTCGTTATGCGTTGGCATCGATCTTCGATCGTGCTTCAAGTGCAAGCGGTGCCGGAGAATCGGGGGGCGGACAATGAGCCTTCCCAATTCGACGTTGCGGCACGTGATTGCTGTGCTGTGCGCATTCGCCGTCATTGCGACGCCCGTGCACGCGGAGAAGAAACCGAAGCCCACCGGCACAATTAAAGATCTAGAGAATCGCGAAGTGCAGGTTCAGCGCGACCCGCCGACCGACGTTACGCATCAACAAGCGATCGAGCAGTACAAGCGATTTCTCGAACTGCAATCGGACAACCAAAAGCTCCGCGCCGAGGCGATGCGCCGCCTGGGCGATCTGCAAGTCGAGGTGGATGAAGCTTCGCGCGCCAGTGGCGATGCGACGATCGACGGAATGCAGCTGCAGGAGGCGGTGAAGTTATACGAAGGCTTGTTGAAGGCCTACCCAGACTACGAGCGCAACGATGCCGTTATGTATCAGCTCGCGCGGGCGTACGAAGCGGAAGCGCAGCCGGAGAAAGCGCTCGCCGTTCTCGATCAACTCGTCGCGAAATATCCCAACAGCACCAAGGTCACCGAGTCGCAGTTTCGCCGTGGCGAAATCCTGTTCAGTTCAGGTCGTTACAAGGATGCAGAGCACGCCTATGCCGCAGTCGTTGCGGCCGGTAAGGACAGCGGGTTTTACGAACAAGGTTTGTACAAACAAGGCTGGTCTCTCTTCAAGCAAAGCCGCGGCGAGGAAAGTGTCGAATCGTTCCTGAAGCTGCTGGATCGCGTGCTGATCGCGGATGGCAAGCTGCGCGAGCGCGACGCCCTGTCGCGGCCAGAACGCGAGCTGACCGACGATGCGCTGCGTGCCATCGCCATCACCTATGCGGATATGGATGGTCCCGAGTCGCTCGATGCCGCACTCAAAGAACGCGGCGATCCGCTCTATGCGCATCTCTTATATGAAGGCCTCGGCAATCTGTACCTCGATAAGCAGCGTTACCAGGACGCTGCATTGGCGTACGAAGCCTTTGCGAAGCGCCGACCGGACGATCGCTTTGCGCCATCGCTCCAGGTGAAGACGATCGAGGCGTATCAGAAAGGCGGCTTCGCTTCGTTGGTGCTGGAGGGAAAGCAATCGTTCGTCGAGCGCTATGCGTTCGGTTCCGCGTTCTGGAAGAACCGTTCCATTACGGATGCACCAGAAGTGGCTGCTCAGCTGAAGGCCAATCAGAAGGACTTGGCTGAGTATTACCACGCCGAGGCACAGAAAACGAAGAAGGCTGAAGACTACGAGGCCGCCGCCAAGTTCTATCGAGCCATGCTCGACTCGTTCCCGCAGGATGCACAGGCGCCGGCTACTCGTTACTTGCTCGGCGAAGTGCTGTTCGAGTCCGGTCACTTCGCCGATGCAGCGCGCGAATATGAACGCACTGCCTACGACTACCCACTGCATGCCAAATCAGCGGATGCAGGTTACGCCGCTCTGGTCGCATATCAGAAGCATGAGGCGACGATTAGCGGCGAATCCAAGGCGCTCTGGCATCGTCAGTACATCGAAAGCTCGCTGATGTTCGCGAACAGCTTCCCGGAACACGCCGAAGCAGCTCGCGTGATGACGAAGGCTGACGAAGAGCTGTTTGCGTTGAACGAGTTCGACCGTGTCATCGAAGTATCCAAACAGATTCTGGAGCGTAAGCCGCCTGCCGATCTCAAACAGCAACGCACCGCTGCCACCTTGATGGCACATTCGCTGTTCGATCGCGGCCGCTTCAACGAAGCCGAGGCAGCGTATGTGCGCGTGCAAGGTTATTTGGCCGCGAACGATCCGGATCGACCTGCTATCGAAGAGCGCATTGCAGCGTCGATCTACAAGCAAGCCGAAGCCAAGCAGAATGCCGGCGATGCGAATGGCGCAGTGAATGACTTCCTGCGTGTCGGCACACTGGCACCCAACTCGAAAGTGCGCGCGAATGCCGAATACGATGCAGCGAGCATCCTGATCAAGAACAAGGATTGGGATCGCGCAGCGCAAGTGTTGGAAGCGTTCCGGCGCAACTATCCGAATCATCAGCTCGTGCCCGAGGCGACGCGGTCCCTTGCCGTTGCGTATTTGGAAACCGGCCGCTCGACGCAAGCTGCAGCCGAATTCGAACGCATTGCTGCTCGACAAGAAGAGTCGGCCGATGTGCGTCGCGCGGCGCTGTGGCAGGCGGCTGAGCTCTACGAGAAATCCGCATCGCCGACAAACGCGGCGCGGCTGTACGCCAGCTACGTTCAGCAGTATCCGACGCCTCTTGATCCCGCGATGGATGCGCGCCAGAAGCTCGCGGACATGGCAAAGGATCGCAGCGACGTGAAGGCGCGCTCGCAATGGATCGAAGACATCATTCGCGCCGACAAAGCAGCGGGTGCTGCTCGCACCGACCGCAGTAAATATCTGGCGGCAAAAGCCACGCTGGAGACCGCCGAGCCGCAAGTCGCGATGTTCAAGAGCATCAAGCTGGTTGCACCGCTCGCGAAATCGCTCAAAGCGAAACGCAATGCCATGGAAAAGGTGATGACGATTTACAGTCAGGCACTCGATTACCGAGTGGCAGAAGTCACGACGGCAGCGACGTACGGAATGGGCGAGCTGTATCGGCAACTCGCGGCCGACTTGCTTGCCTCTGAACGGCCGAAGAATCTCGATGCGGATGCGCTGGAACAGTACAACGTGCTCCTCGAAGAACAGGCGTTCCCCTTCGAGGAGAAGGCCATCGAATTGCATGAAGCGAACGCGAAGCGCGCTAGCGAAGGAATCTACGACGAATCGGTGCAGCGCAGCTTCGATGTGCTCGCACAATTGAAGCCGGCCCGTTATGCGAAAAGCGAAGTGAGTGAGGACTATGCTCCGTCATTGCGCTAACCCGAGCCGACAATCTGTAGCGGCGCTGCTTGCATGTGCAGCGATGCTGCTTTCCGCATGCGGTTCCTCGCCAACCCAGAGCCTGCCTTCCACCGCGACTGCGACTGCCGCTCAGCCTGAAACGCCGCAAGAAGCGAAGTCTCAAGCTGTCACCACGGCTCCATTGAAGGAGAGTGGCGCGAGCGAGGCAAAGCCGAACAAAAGCGAATCGGCATCTGCGGCAGCGCCAGCCGCTCCCGAGCCTGCATTGCCGCCCGAGGCGGTACAGAAATTCGATCAGGCAGTGGTCCACATGAGCGCTGGGGACACGGCAGCGGCAGAGCAGGCGTTCAAGACCTTGGCTGCTACCTACCCCACATTCGCCGGTCCGTGGATCAATTTGGGAATTCTGCAGGCCAAAGCAGGGCGGCTCGAGGATGCGGAAAAATCGCTACAGACTGCGATCGAGCGTAACTCGAACAATGCGACGGCCTACAACCAGCTAGGCATCGTGTATCGGAAATTGGGTCGCTTCAAAGAAGCGGACGAAGCGTATCAGCACGCGATTCAGGCAGATCCGAACTACGCAAACGCATATCTGAATCTGGGCGTGCTGTGCGACTTGTATCTGCAACAGCCGCAGCGAGCGCTCGAAGCGTACGAGCACTATCTGTCGCTTGCGGCGAGCCCAGACAAAAAAGTTTCGACTTGGGTGAGCGAACTGAAGAAGCGCGCGGGCGTTGTCGAGCAGCACAGCGGTAGCGAGGGCTGATATGCGCATTCAATATCTGATTGCCATGGCTGCACTCTGCGCCGTCGGTGCAAGCTTTGCGGCCGAACCCACAACATCGGCCGCTGCCACTTCGTCTGCCGCCACTGAAGGCCCGGCTGTGAATACCTCGCCAGGTGTCCCAACCAACGCAAACAGTGCGCCGCAGAAATCAACGCCGGCAACGGCGGCTTCGAGTGCAAAGCCGTCCTCAGGCACCGCCGCGAATCCCAAACGTTCGGATCGATTGGATTTGGAAACGACAGTGGTCACCGGCAATCGCGAGTTGCCCAAGGTGCTCTACATCGTCCCTTGGAAGAAATCGGATATCGGCGATCTGCCCGCGCAGCCATTCAACACGCTGCTCGATGAAGTCTTGACGCCGGTTGATCGTGACGTTTTTCGTCGAGAAGTGACCTACTACGGTGCAGTGTCGTCGGGCGCAAACGCGGGCAGTCCCGCAGCTCAAGCGCCGGCTCCTGGCACTGAGAAGTAGGTCGCAGCAATAGAGTTTTACCTAACGCAAGTTTGCAACCCGCATCTGGCTACGGCACCGCAGAGGAGTGACTGTCGATGGAGTTTTATCACTTTGTTGTGGAGTTCTTCCGTAAGGGAGGATTCTTCTTGTACCCGCTCGCCGCGATCTTCGTCGTGGGCGTGGCGATCGCGATCGAGCGCGCGATCTATTTGACCATCGAGGCGACCAACAGCCGCCGTGTTTGGAATGAAGTCGTCCCGTTGATCAGCTCGGGCAACTTCAAGCAGGTGATCGCGATCACCTCCAAGTCCAAGGCTGCCATTGCGACGGTCCTCAACTACGGCATCGCCCGTCTCGCGAGCGCGCGCCGCCGCGACGATGTCGAGAAGGCGATGGACGAGAGCTTGCTCGAAATCATCCCGCGGATGGAGAAGCGCACTCACTATCTGTCGGCACTCGCGAATATCGGCATGTTGACCGGCCTTTTGGGCACGATCATCGGCCTGATCTCGGCATTCGCATCGATTGCGACCGCGAACCCGGCAGAGAAGGCCAGCCTGTTGTCGGCGAGTATCTCGGTCGCAATGAACAACACGGCATCGGGTTTGATCGTTGCGATCACGCTGTTGCTCAGTCACATGTTCTTGGAAGCGAAGACGACCAAGCTCATCGACAGCTTGGAAATCGCCGCGGTGAAGTTCTTGAACTCTGTCGTGGAGCGTCGCGCCGAACCGGATGCGGGTGAGCCTGCTCCGACTCGCGGAATGCACGCCGCACGCGGCTTGGCGTAATCGACAGTCTGCAGCGCCAACCTGCTTAAGAGAGAGTCATGGCACAGTCCAAAGTGACACGACGCGTGATGCGCAATCACGCTCGATATCGAGGACGACACGAGCTCAATGTCGTCCCGATGATCGACATGATGGTCATTCTGGTGTTCTTCCTGATCTTCACCGCGGTCTTTACCAAGACCAACGTGCTGGAGCTCAATCTTCCCGGTGCGGACAGTGCCGTACCTGACCTGCCGGAAGGGTTGAACTTGGAAGTCATCGTTCGCAAAGCGGGTATCGAGGTGGCCGATCGCGGCACGGGCTTGTTGAAGAGCCTGCCGCGCACTGGTAACGACTATGATTTGAAAGCTTTGTCCGATTATCTGCAGCTCGTGAAATCCAAGTATCCGGACAAGCAGAACGCGACGATTCTTTTGGAGCAGGACATCTCTTACGACACGCTCGTGCACGTGATGGACACGGTTCGCGTGTTCCAGGTGCCGAACTCGCAGTGGGATATGGCCGAGCTCTTTCCTGATGTCTCCGTCGGAGATGCGCCAACATGACCCCGACTCGCATCAAGCGACATCGTAATCGCTCGCACGGCGACAGCCACATGATGCTGGTGCCGTTCATCGACATGCTGACGATTCTGGTGGTGTTCTTACTCGTGCACACATCGGATGTCGATGTGCTGCCGAACACGAAGAGCATTTCGATTCCCGAATCGGTTTCGGAAAAGAAGCCGCGGCCGACCGTCGTGGTGATGATCACCAAAGAAGACTTGCTCGTGGATGGACGCTCGATTGCAAGTGTGCAGAGCGTGATCGATGCAAAGGACGCGGTGATCCAACCGCTCAAAGCTGCGCTGCAAGCGCAAGCCGATCGAATCCTGGCGCAAGCTGCGAAAGACGACATTGCCGAACGTGAGGTGACGATCCTTGGCGATCGCAACACCCCATATAGCGTGTTGCGCAAAGTGATGGCGACGTGCACGGATGCGGACTACGGCAAGGTTTCGCTCGCGGTGATTCAGCGCGAAAGCGGTGCTCGGCCCGTCAGCGCCGCGACTTAGCAGGTAGGTATTCATGGCACTCGCGCCGTATTACAGATTGTATGAACTGCCTTGGTCGCCGACCGAGGACGTCGAGCGTCGTTTTCGCAAAGTACTGCGCAACGCGTTCATCGTGTTCGCGATCCTCGCGGTGGTGATTCCGTTGCTGCCGGTCCGCGACCAGACGCAAATCAAAGCACCGGAGATTCCTGATCGCATCGTCAAGCTCGTGATCGAGCAGAAGGCGCCGCCGCCCCCGCCTCCGCCGCCACCGAAAGTGGAAGAGAAGAAGCCGGAGCCGATCAAGAAACCCGAGCAGCCGAAGCCCAAGCCCGACGCTCGCGAGCAAGCGCAGAAATCAGGACTCTTGCGACTGCAGGATCAGCTGGCCGAGTTGCGCGACAACTCCATTTTGGAGAAGGCAGCGCAAACGCAGAACCTTACCGGAAAGGTGAATGAGCAGACGCGCTCGGAACGTTCGATGATCACATCGAAAGTCGGTGCGAGCAGCGGCGGTATCAACACAGCGAGTTTGAGCCGCGGTTACGGTGGCGGCACCGGTGCATTGACTGGGCACACCACGACGCAGGTCACTTCGGCGGTGCTGACCGCGCAGAAGGACAGCGTGCAACGTGCGGGTACCGGGAAGGCATCGCGTAGCGAAGAAGAGATTGCGATGGTGTTCGACCGCAACAAGGGCGCCATCTATGCGATCTACACGCGGGCCTTGCGTGACAATCCCGATCTTCAAGGCAAACTGGTACTCGAGCTCACCATCTCTCCCGAGGGCCAAGTCACTCAGTGCGACGTGGTTTCCAGTGAACTGAAGGATCCGGAACTCGAGCGCAAGCTCGTCGCCCGTATCAAGCTGTTCCGCTTCGAGGCCCGCGATGTCGGCACGATCAAAGTGACGAAGCCGATCGACTTCTTCCCGGCGTAGATCAAAGAGAAGAGCAACACAAAGATCACAGAGAATCAGAAAGACCACAAAACAGAGCAAATAGATGGATGCAGAGAGGATGCGGCGTTTCAGGGCGATGGGCTCTGGCTCACGTGCATGCTTTCAGAAAAGATCTTTGTTTCTCTTTGTGCTCTCTGTGTTACGTCTTGTGCATCGACGACCGTCCATCCGCCGCAACGCACCGCTTGCCGTTCGGAGTTGCAGTCTCGCGGGGTGCCGTATGAATATGCGATCAGGGAGGAGCCATGAACATCGAATCGGAAATTCGCCACTTCTCTGATCTCTCCGCCGTCGATCAAGGTCGATTCCTAGCTCGGTTCATGTACGAACTCACACTGGAAGCCCGCAACTTCTATGGTCCGGGCGGCGAGCAGGCGATCGATGCGAACAAGCTGCGCTTCGTGAATGAGATCCAACATCGCGTCACGCGCTTTATCGAACAAATTCTCATCGACGACCCGGCGCGTCCATCAAATGAGGTCACACTCAAGTTGCTGTTGGCTCCGCGCGCGGAAAAGACCATCGAAGCGCTGGTTCATAATGCGTATGTGCGAACCATACAGGCTGTCGCCTAATGGCATGCTGTATGTGATGAAGTGATGAAGCGGATGCGAAAAGGAAGTGTGAACTGCTGAGCTCAGCGGACGGGCGATAGTGCCTTCACCTCATCACCCCATCACCTCATCACCATCAAGCGGTCTTCCGCTCCGCCTCAGGACTGCCTTCATCCGCCTCGAATAATTTTTCCAATTCGACCGCGGCATCGCGAGCGGATTGGATGAGTTTCTGTTCATCGCCGCCAATTTCGCGTTGGATCCGCAAGCGGCGAGTATCGTGCTCGTCGAAGCGCCGAATGCTTTCGACCGCTTCGTGGTGCGGCATCCCCAATTTCTCGAGCGCCTTCTGCGCCATGTCCAGGCTCGACAAATAGGTCTCGCGAATCACGTATCGAACGTCCAAATCCATGAGGCGGATCGCATGTTGGCGATTGCGCGCGCGAGCGAGGATCTTCAGATGCGGGAAGTGCTTGCGGACCATCTCCGCGGTACGAATCGACGCTTCGATATCATCGATGGCCAACACGAACACCTCGGCGTGCGCCGCGCCCGCGGCCTGCAGTAATTCAAGACGCGACGCATCGCCGTAGTACACCTTGTTGCCGAACCGGCGCACGAAGTCCACTTGATCCACGGAAGCCTCGAGTGCAGTGAACTGCACTTTGCGCATGGTGAGAATTCGGCCGACTATTTGCCCGAATCGCCCGAATCCTGCGATTAATACTCTGCTGCCGTCGGTTTTAATTTCATCGAACGGTCGCGTCGGTTTCGCGAAGTGCGGTTCGATGAGCTTGTTCTGGATGAGCATGAAGAATGGGCTCGCGATCATGGATAAGGTAACGACGATGACCAGTTCGTCGGCGAGCGCTTGCTCCAACAGTCCGTAACTGACACCGAGCGAAAACAACACGAATCCGAATTCACCTGCTTGAGGCAATGCGAACGCGAGTCCACGCGAAGCGTCGGCGGAGTGTCTCGTGAATCTCGCGATTCCCCACAGCACCAACGCTTTCACCGCCATCAGACCTAGGACGAGCAAGATGATGCGTAGTGGGTGATTGAGCAGCAGGCCGATATTGGCTGTCATCCCGACAGACATGAAGAACAAGCCCAGCAGCAGCCCTTTGAAGGGCTCGATATCCGCTTCGAGCTCGTGACGATACTCGCTATCCGCAAGAAGCAGTCCTGCAACGAAAGCACCTAGCGCCATGGACAGTCCCACACTGCTTGCCAGCAGAGCTGTTCCGATGACGACCAACAGCGCGGCCGCCGTGAATGCTTCGCCCACTTTAGTTTGGGCGATGATGCGAAGCAGAGGGCGCAAGAGATAGGGGCCGCCGAACGCAAGTGCCAACAACACCGCGAGCGCTTTTGCCATCCCTAAGAGCGTGGCACTCAGTGACGCGTGATCGGGGGTATTGGTGGCGAGTAGCGGCAAGATCGCCAATACCGGCATTACTGCAATATCTTGGAACAGTAGGATGGCGAAGCCAGAACGTCCGTGTTGCGTATTGAGTTGTTGACGCTCTGCAAGTAACTGCAATACGAGTGGAGTCGAGGACAGCGAAAGCGCAAATGCTGTGACGAACGCCGCACCGTCGGTGAGGCCGAATGAACGGGCGATGAGCGCCAAGACGATTGTCGTTGCGACCACCTGCAGGAGTCCAAGTCCGAAGACCGCTTTGCGCATCGCTCGTAAGCGCGAGGGCTGCAATTCCAGGCCAATGACAAAGAGCAGAAGAACGACGCCGAACTCCGCGATGTGCATCACGCCTTCGGTGTCGTTCACGAAACGCAAACCCCATGGCCCGATACAGACGCCCGCGGCCAAGTAGCCGAGGATCGAGCTGAGACGTAATTTTCTGAACAGCGGGATAGCGACAACCGACGCTGCGAGAAACACCGCAACTTGTGCGAGTAGGGACATGCAAGCTCCACAGAGATGGCCGTGCGCCAACAGATTGGCGCTGTGTGATGCGAGTCGCGAAGCTTAGTCTTGCGCGCTGCGCTGCGCGAGCATTCAGGGGCGAACTCATGAGGCGAGCGAGCGTCGTGGCCGATGAGCACGGGAACGCAGGACGTCACTCTTACGTCGCCTCATGCTCAATCTCGTTGTCGACCGTCGTCCCATTTTCCGTATTGACGCCCGAGACCGGCTGCTCTTCGTCAATGCTGCTTGGGTGGAATTTATGCATCCGGATCAGCCGCTGCTTGCCGACCCGGCATCGTTCGTGGGGCGTTCGTGGTGGGAGTTTGTAGAACGCGGACAGGTGCGCCAGCTCTGGGCGTTACTGCATCAACGCGTTCGCGGGATTGCGGCGCCGGTGTTCGTGCCGATGCGGGCGGATACTCCCACGCAGCGCCGTCTCATCGACATCGAACTGCAACCGCAGTTCGATGGCGCGATCCAGCATGTCTGCGAACGCGTGTGGACCGAAGTGCGTAAGTCGGTTGCACTCTTAGATCCCGCGCATCCGCGCGACGATCGCGACCTCCGCTGCTGCGCGTGGTGTAAACGCGTGCAAGTTCGCATCGGCCGCTGGGAAGAAATCGAAGACGCTCAACTCTTGCTCGGCATCGAGCCGGCTCCGACTTTGCCGAAGCTCGTCGCGGACGTTTGCACCACATGTAAGCAATCGCTGCTCAAGACGTTTCCGGCGAGGGTCGCCTGAAGGCATCGTGATGCAGTGATGTGGTGATGAAGTGAGCGGAGAAGTTCGCGGCGACGATACACACGGCGCACTTGCCCATCACGCCATCACCCCTCACCGGCGGCGCGCTGCCAGCGAGCGCTCTGCTAAACTCCGCGGCCTGCTTCGCTTTGCGCCGCGTGCCCATGCCCCGTCCCGACATTTCCTTCCCGCTCAAAGACGCTGAACTGCGCGAAGACGTCCACATGCTGGGCGCCACAGTGGGAGAGGTGATTCGCGAGCAGGGCGGGGATGCACTCTTCGAGGCCGTCGAAGGCGATCGGCAAGCGGCGATTGCCCGTCGTGCCGGCGATCATGAGTGCGAAAAGCTATTGGCCGTTCGCACGCGCAATGTCCCCGCCAACGAAGCGCGTGACTTGGTGCGCGCATTTTCCGCATGGTTCGAAATGGTGAACATGGCGGAAAAGGTGCATCGCATCCGACGGCGCCGTCAGTACATGAACGAGGGCGCGACGCAGCCTGGGGGCATTCTCGAAGCGATCACAAAGCTGAAGGCCAAAGGTATCGAGCTCGGGGAGATTCGACGCTTGATGCTGGGAATGTGGATCGAGCCGGTCTTCACTGCGCATCCGACCGAGTCCACGCGCCGCACGATCTTGCGCAAGCAGCAGAAGATTGCGCAGTTGCTTCTGAGCCGCATTGGGCTTGCGCGCACCGCCGCCGAAACGCGAGTGATCTGGGATCGCATACGCGGCGAAATTACGTCCGGGTGGCAGACGGCGGACAACTCGCGTGAACGACTCACCGTCGCGGATGAACGTGAGCACGTGTTGTTCTTTATCGCGGAAGTGCTGTTCCACATCGTGCCGATCTTCTACGAAGAAATCGAAGCGGCATTGATTCAAGTTTACGGCCCGGATGCGCGCGGCATCGAATTGCCGGAGATCATTCGGTTTGGGTCGTGGGTTGGCGGCGACATGGACGGCAATCCCGATGTGCACGCAAAGACGATCCGAGAGACGTTGACGCGGCACCAGCAAATCATCGTGAACCGATACTTTCTCGAATGCCAAGGGCTCGCGGAATCGCTATCGCAAAGCGCGACGCGCGTTAGCATTTCGCCGGAGTTGGCCAATCGCATCGAGTACTACGGATTGCTGCTGCAGTCCGCACAAACGCTGGCGCCGGCACGTCACGATCGCATGCCCTATCGCGTCTTTCTAAGCCAAATCATGGAGCGGCTGCGCGCGACATACGAAGGCCGTGCGAATCATTACGAGCACGCTAACGACTTTCTATCCGACCTGAATCTGATGGCGGACAGTCTGCAGGCGAACAAGGGCGAGCACGCAGGGTTGTTTCAAGTGCGGCGCCTGATTCGCCGCGCGCGCACGTTCGGATTCCATCTAGCGACGCTCGATGTCAGGCAGAACGCCGAAGCACATCGGCACGTGATTGCGCAGGGTTTAGCGGATCCGCAGTGGACCGAGCGCACCGTCGAGGAGCGTACAGCGCGGTTGCGCGAGGCGCTCGTTCGCGATGAAGGCCCGACCAACGTATTAGATGCGAATGGCAAACGCAGTCTGTGGGTCATGCAGACGATCGCGCACTGCAGACATCGATACGGTCCTGATGCGATCGGTCCCTATGTCGTGAGTACTGCAGGTGGCGTGGACGACATTCTTTCGGTCCTTTTGATTGCGCGATGGGCCGACACCGCCGATAGCCGCTCGGGCGACGTGCCGACCGATGTCGCGCCCTTGTTCGAATCGGCTGCGGCGCTCACAGGATGCGGCGACGTGATGGCACAACTGTTTGCCGAGCCAGTGTATCGGCGTCACTTGCTCGGGCGCGGCAATCACCAGTACGTGATGATCGGCTATTCGGCGAGCACCAAGGAGAGCGGTTATGCGACCTCACGCTGGCTGATCAGAAATGCGCAAGAGCGGCTGTTCGCAACCGCCGACCAAGCGGGCATCGACATGACGCTGTTTCATGGTCAGGGCGGGGGACTCGATCGCGGCGGCGGGCGAGCGGAAGTGATCGTAAGAAGCGGCCCGGATGGCGCCCGGCGAGGCCGCTTGCGAATCACCGAACAAGGCGAGTTGATCAACGAAAAGTACGGTCTCAAGCCCATTGCGCTACGAGTCTTCGAACAAGCCTTCAATGCTCTCTCGCTTGCGAATACCGGCGTGATGCCGCCGGAGAAAGTGGAGGCAAGCTGGCGTGAGGCAATGGGCGCCTTGAGCGCGGAAAGTTCTCGCGTGTATCGAAGTGTTGTGTTCGAAGATCCGGAGTTTTACGAGTTCTTTCGCCAGGTCACACCCATCGATGTGATCGAACGAATGCAGATCGGCTCGCGTCCGACCATGCGTTCGCAAGCCCAGGGGGTTGCCGCCTTGCGATCGATTCCCTGGGCTCACGCGTGGTCCCAATGCCGCTATATGACGCCGCGATGGTTCGGCGCTGGAACCGCGCTGCAGCGTGTGACCGAGCAGTTTGGCGAGACGCTGCTCGCGGATATGTTCGCCAAGTGGTTTTTCTTCGCCAATCTAATCGACGACATCGAGCTGTCGCTGGCGCGCGCAGATTTAGGTATCGCAGCCGCATACGACACTTTGGTGGAGGAGCCCTACCGCCGCTTCATTCCCGTGCTGCGAGCAGAATACGAACTGACGCAACAACTCGTGTTGAAATTACGGGGCTGCGCGCGCTTGCTGGATAGTGAGCCGACGGTTCAGCGCTCCATTCGTCTGCGCAATCCGTACATCGATCCGATGCACTTGATGCAAGTCGATTTGTTGAGCCGGTGGCGGGACACGGGACGTACGGATCGCGATCTCTATTCGGCGCTGTTGGCATCCGTCGGGGGGATCAGCCGGGCGCTGCAGGGAACATGAGGATAGTGACTCGTGACTAGGGACTGGTGAATAGGGAAGAGAAGAGGGGAACGGGGAACGGGGAGCAGAGTCGTGGGTGGGGGGTCGTGGGGCGGGGTTCGTT